>JADFZV010000047.1 GCA_015232335.1 Alphaproteobacteria bacterium
GCGACAAAACGTAGACGTTCTTCCATAACCGAACTCGCTTTCCACGGCATCGACACCTCCCGCCAAATGGCGAAAAGTGTTACCCATGTGTCCGGTACAAAACGTCACCTATCTCTCAGGTCGGTCATTACTTCAGCCAGTTAGCCACCGCCTTGCTTTGGCGACTCTTCCGTTATTCGGCTATTGCCAGACGGCCACGAGTTCTCTTGAACAAGACCGGTAGCCGGTGTAGGTGAAGGACCCATGGCTTCTCCTCCGCTGATGGCACTGCGCGACGTCCGCCTCACTTTCGGCGGCACCCCCTTGTTCGAGGGCGTCACCACCTGGGTGGGGCGCGGCGACAAGACCTGTCTGGTCGGACGCAACGGCTCGGGCAAATCCACGCTGCTCAAGGTGCTGGCGGGCGAGATCCTGCCGGACACTGGCGAGCGCTTTATCCAGCCCGGCACCCGCATCGCCACACTGCCGCAAGACCCGGCCCTGACCGGGCCCAGTGTCACCGCCTATGTCGGAGCAGGTCTGCCCGAGGCAGAGCGCGATCAGACCTACCGCATCGAAGCCGTGCTGGAAGCACTTAAGCTGGACGGATCGCGCGAGCCAGCGCTGCTGTCGGGCGGCGAGGGACGCCGCGTGGCCCTGGCCCGCGCTCTGGTGGGCGAGCCCGATGCCCTGCTACTCGACGAGCCGACCAATCACATGGACCTGCCCACCATTCTTTGGCTGGAACAGGCGCTAAGCGCCTTTGCGGGCGCACTTGTCGTGATCAGCCATGATCGCCGTTTTCTAGAGGCGGTGTCGCGCCAAACCCTGTGGCTGGAGCAAGGTCAGGTGCGCCGCTCAGAACAGGGATTTGCCGCCTTCCCCGCCTGGCAAGAGGAAACCTATGCCGCCCTAGAAGCGGAACTGGCGCGCATGAACACCAAGTTTCGCCAGGAACTGCACTGGCTGGCCCGCGGCGTCACCGCAAGGCGCAAGCGCAACATGGGCCGCCTGCGCGCGCTTCAAACCTTGCGCAAAGGCCGCAGCGAGATGTTGCAGGCCAAGAATGAGTCTACCCGTCTGGCCAAGCTGGCCACGGATGCGGGCGACCTGTCCGGCCGTTTGGTGATCGAGGCCGAGGCCCTGTGCAAGCGCTTTGACAGCGCTGTGGTGGTGGACGGATTTTCCACCCGGGTGATGCGCGGCGACCGCATCGGCCTGATCGGACCCAACGGTGCCGGCAAGACCACGCTTTTGCGCCTGCTTACCGGCGAGATTGCGCCCGATTCCGGCCATGTGCGCCTGGGCGCCAACCTGGAGCCCGCCTATTTCGATCAGCGACGCGCCCAGCTTGATCCCGAGCGTAGCGTCTGGGACACGTTGACCGACGGGCGCGGCGACAATATATGGGTGCAGGGCCAGCCGCGACATGTGATCGGCTATATGAAGGACTTCCTGTTCTCTGAAGCGCAGGCGCGCACGCCGGTCAAGGCGCTGTCGGGCGGCGAACGCAATCGCCTGCTGCTGGCCAAGCTGCTGGCCAAGCCCTCCAATCTGTTGATCCTGGACGAGCCGACCAACGATCTCGACATGGACACGCTTGATCTGCTGGAAGACGTGCTGGCTGACTATGAAGGAACACTTCTGGTGGTCAGTCACGACCGCGATTTTCTCGACCGGCTGGTGACCAGCGTCATTGCGGTCGAAGGTGGCGGCGAGGTGTGCGAATATGCGGGCGGCTATTCCGACTATCTGCGGCAAAGACCAGAGAGCGCACCCGCACCTGTCAGGCGCGAAGCATCCCGCCCCGTGCTTGCGGCGCGTACCAAGACCTTAACCCGCCTCAGCTACAAGGATGCCCGCGAGCTGGACGAATTGCCAGCGCGCCTCGACGCCCTGGCTGGCGAAATCGCCCATCTGGAAAAGCGCCTTGCCGATCCTGGATTGTTCGCCCGCGACCGCGCCAGTTTCGAAACCGCCGCCGCCCGCCTCGACGCCGCCCGCACCGAACTATCGGCGGCAGAAGAACGCTGGCTGGAGTTGGAAACGCTGCGCGAGACACTGGCCAAGTAAGCGACCGCGGCCGCTCTATACCCTGTATCCCAACCCATGAGCGGGCGAGGCCGACGCGCCACAATAGAGGCTGTAGAGCGAGGTGATGAGGGCCCGCGCCTCGTGACCGTTCAGCGAGTAATAGACGGTCTGAGCCTTGCGATTGGTCTTGACCAGATCGAGCTGGCGCAAAAGACGCAAATGCTGCGACATACCGGACTGGGTCGTGCCGACCAGACTCTGCAATTCGCCCACGGATTTTTCGCCATCTGCCAACTGGCACAGAACGAACAGACGCGATTCGTTGCTGACTGCCTTCAACAGGCTGACGGCGCGGCGCGCATTGGCCCGCATCTGGTCGATATCCAGCGCAGCTAAGGGCATTCATTTTCTCCGACGATCATTAGAGCGGATTCACGTTTAGCTCTGGGTCACCCGAGTGACTCGGAGTTAAACGATCATGCGCTAGACAGACCATAACACGCACTGGCCGGAATGCAACATATTCATGTTATTTTGATACATTGTACTTAAATTTATAGTTCTATTGACCTCCATCCTCCAGAAAGGCGCGAACGCTGACTGGGCGGGCCCACAAGGCTTGGCCGGGATGCGCCTTCAGGGCATCGAAGGCGCTGCGGCTCAATTCCGCTTCCAGGGTCAGTCGGTCCGGCCCCTCAAGTTCCAGTCTGACCGTGGGGCCGATCACCACGGCATGGCGCAGGCTGACGGGAATGCCCCCTGATCCCTCGGCTGAGATGCCCAGATCGTGCGGGCGCACGAAGGCGATGCCCGGCTGATCCTGGGCGTTCTCGAAACCACCTGCCGGAAAGGCCAATCCGCCGATGCGCGCGGCCCCTTGATGAAGACGCACCGGCAATCGATTCACATTACCAAGGAATTGAAAGATGAAGGGTGTCGCCGGATGATCGTAGATCTCGGCGGGCGACCCCACCTGCTCGATGCCGCCCCGATGCGTCACCACCACGCGGTCGGCCACCTCCAGCGCCTCTTCCTGGTCGTGGGTGACGAAAACGCCGGTGATGCCCATCTCGTCATGCAGGCGTCTGAGCCAGCGGCGCAATTCCTTGCGCACCTGGGCGTCGAGGGCTCCGAAAGGCTCGTCGAGCAGCAGAACCCGAGGCTCGATGGCAAGAGCCCGGGCCAGGGCCACGCGCTGACGCTGACCGCCGGAAAGCTGCGAAGGATAGCGATCTCCCATGCTCTCCAACTGCACCAGATGCAACAACTCGCGCACTTTTGCCTCAATCGTACCCTTGCTGGGACGCTGCTTGCGCACACGAAGACCGAAGGCGACATTCTCGAACACTGTCATGTGACGAAACAGCGCGTAATGCTGAAAGACAAAACCCACCTGGCGATGGCGGGCCGAGAGATCGGACACATTCTCGCCCTCGAACAGGACCTGACCGGAATCCGGCGTTTCCAAACCCGCGATGATACGCAGCAACGTCGTCTTGCCCGAGCCCGATGGCCCCAGCAAAGCCACCAACTCGCCTGAGTCGATGGACAGCGAGACATTGCGTAGGGCCTGAAAATCACCGAAGCGCTTCGAGACGCTCTGGATATCGAGTTGCATCTTTAGAGCCTCCTGGTGGAATTGAGTTCTGCCGCAAAGCGCCATTCCATCAGGGATTTGGCGACCAGGGTCAGCAGGGCCAGAGCGGCCAGCAGCGTGGCCACGGCGAAGGCGGCGACGAAATTGTACTCGTTGTAGAGAATCTCGACATGCAGCGGCATGGTATTGGTGAGCCCTCTGATATGGCCCGAGACCACCGAGACGGCGCCGAACTCGCCCATGGCGCGGGCATTGCACAGCAGAACGCCATACATCAGCCCCCATTTGGCATTGGGCAGCGTGATGTGCCAGAAACACTGCCAACCCGAGGCCCCCAGCATCAGCGCGGCCTCCTCCTCCTCCCTGCCCTGTTCTTGCATCAGAGGAATCAACTCGCGCGCCACAAAGGGAAAAGTGACGAAGACGGTGGCCAGCACGATGCCGGGAACGGCAAAGAGCAGTTTGATTCCATGCTCGGCCAGAAAGGGGCCGAACCAGCCCTGAAGGCCAAACAGCAGAACGAAGACCAGGCCCGAAATGACCGGCGATACCGAGAAGGGCAGATCGATCAAGGTCATCAGCAAGCTTTTACCCTTGAACTCGAATTTGGCAATCGCCCAGGAAGCACAGAGGCCAAAGACCAGATTGATCGGAACGGCAATCGCCGCCGTGATCAAAGTCAGGCGGATGGCCGCCAAGGAATCTGCCTGGCCGAGGGCCTTGAAATAGGTCTCAGGCCCCTTGGCCCAGGCCTCGGCGAAGACCGTGACCAAGGGAGCGCCCAGGAACAATCCCAGATAAGACAGCGCCACACAGATCAGCAGTCCGCGCACCAGCAATGGTTCATTCCTGGAGGAATTTCTTGTCATCGTCCCTCCATGCGCGACTGGCGCCAATGCTGCAAGCGGTTGATGACGAAGAGCAGAACGAAGGAAATGATCAGCATGACCGAGGCGATCGCCGTAGCCCCGGCATAATTGTATTGCTCAAGCTTGATGATGATGAGCAAGGGGGCGATTTCAGTCTGGCCCGGCATGTTACCGGCAATGAAAATGATCGATCCGTATTCGCCGACCG
The DNA here is from genome assembly GCA_015232335.1 of Alphaproteobacteria bacterium. GTDB lineage: Bacteria > Pseudomonadota > Alphaproteobacteria > Rhodospirillales > WMHbin7 > WMHbin7. The sequence continues at coordinate 4,688 of JADFZV010000047.1, forward strand.
CCCGGACGAAGGCCAGGGCGAAGCCGGAAATCAGGGCGGGCAACAAGGAAGGCAGAACGACCAGCCAAAGCGTTTGCAGACGCGATGCCCCCAGACTGGCGGCGGCCTCTTCCACCTCGCTTTCCAGATCTTCCAACACCGGCTGAACGCTGCGCACCACAAAAGGCAGGCCGATGAAAATCATGGCCAGGATCACGCCCAAGCGGGTAAAGGCAACCTTGATGCCCAGAGGCTCAAGAAACGCGCCGAAGGCCCCGTTGGGGGCGAACAGGGTGGTCAGGGCTATTCCCGCCACGGCGGTGGGCAGGGCAAAGGGCAGGTCGATCAGCGCGTCCAGAAGGCGCTTGCCCGCAAAGCGGTAGCGCACCAGAACCCAAGCCACCAATGTGCCGAAGAACAGATTGACCAGGGCCGCCACCAGGGCGGCGCCGAAACTAAGGCCATAGGCCGCCATGGCGCGGGAATCGAAAGCCGTGGCGATGAAGCCGGAAAATCCCAGCCCCGCCGCCTTCAGGAACAGGGCGGAGAGCGGGATCAGCACGACCAGACCGAGGGCTGCCAAAGTGACCCCCAACGTGATCCCGAAACCCGGAATCACGCTGGGTTCACGAAAGCGATGAGCCAAAACAGTCACCGCCTATTTCCTGGTAATCGCATTGAAGATGCCGCCATCTTCGAAATGCGTTTTCTGGGCCTTTTGCCAGCCGCCAAAGGCCTCGTCGATGGTAATAAGGGTCAGGGATGGGAATCTGGCCCCCAACCTTTTCAGAACCTCAGGATCGCGCGGGCGGTAGAAATGCTTGGCGGCGATTTCCTGCCCTTCCTTACTGTAAAGATAGTTCAGATAGGCCTCGGCCTGCTTTCTGGTGCCGTGCTTATCCACCACCTTATCGACCACCGTCACCGGCGGCTCGGCCAGAATGCTGAGCGAAGGCAGGACGATCTCAACTTTGTCGCGGCCGATTTCCTCCAGGGCCAGGAAAGCCTCGTTCTCCCAGGCCAGCAGCACGTCGCCGATGCCGCGCTGCACGAAGGTGTTGGTGGACCCCCGAGCCCCGGTGTCCAGAACCGGGACATTGGCATAAAGCGCCTTGACGAAATCCTGTGCCTTGGCCTGATCGCCGCCGTTCTGCTTTTGCGCATAGCCCCAGGCGGCCAGATAGTTCCAGCGCGCCCCCCCCGATGTTTTCGGATTGGGCGTGATCACCTGAACTCCCGGCTTGACCAGATCGCTCCAATCCTTGAGGCCCTTGGGATTGCCCTTGCGCACCAGAAAAACGATGGTCGAGGTATAGGGCGAACTGTTATGCGCCAGGCGTTTCTGCCAGTCCCTAGGCAGCAGCCCGGCCTTTTCGGAAATGGCGTCGATATCGTAGGCCAGGGCCAACGTGACCACATCGGCTTCCAGGCCGTCGATGACGGCCCTAGCCTGCTTGCCCGCCCCGCCATGCGACTGGTTGACGGTGACGACCTCGCCGGTCTTGTCCTTCCAGTGCTTGGCGAAGGCAGCGTTGAAGTCCTGGTAGAGTTCGCGGGTGGGATCGTAAGAGACGTTCAGAAGGGTAGCGTCGGCCTTGACCGAGGGGGCAAAAGCCAGCAGCAGCGCCAGCGTCATGCTGGCGGACGATAGACGAAGAGACATGGGATTTTCCTTCACGAAATGAGGTAATGCGTGGTCTGGCTAGAAAGGCGCCCACCTACATCGTTTCGTGAAAAGGGCAAAAACTGACATGGCCTAACCCCTAAGCGCGTCGGCTTCCTCGCCCGCTTCCAGGGCGAAGGTTCTGTCAATATAATCGAGAAGCTGAGCGACACTGCTTTCCACGGAATGCCCTTCCGTTTCCACCACCAGCTCGGGCGCTTCGGGTGCCTCATAGGGCGCCGAGATGCCGGTGAATTCCGGAATCTCGCCCTTGATCGCCTTGGCATAGAGGCCCTTGGGGTCGCGCTTGGTGCATTCGCCCACACCCGCCTTGACATAGACCTCGTGGAACGTCTCGGGCTGGATGGTGCGCACGCGGTCGCGGTCGGCCTGATAGGGCGAAATGAAGGCGGTGATGACGATGGTGCCCGCACTGGCGAACAGATGCGCCACCTCGCCGACACGGCGAATATTTTCCGTGCGGTCCTCGGGGCTGAAGCCGAGATCGGAATTCAGCCCCTGGCGCAGATTGTCGCCGTCCAGCACATAGACCTGACGGCCCTTGCGCAGCAATTGATGCTCGACCTCCATGGCGACGGTGCTTTTGCCCGCCCCGGAGAGCCCGGTCAACCAGATCACGCCGCCCTTGTGCCCGTTCAACAGCCAGCGCGCCTCCAGCGAGGCGCGGTGCCCCACGGGAAACAGATTGCGCGATTTGACCGACTGGGCCAGACGCGACAGTTCTGCATCGGCGCCGACGACGATTCCGCCCCCCACGATATCAAAGCCATCGACCAGAACGAAACGGCCCAGGCGGGAGTTCTCGGAAAATTCGTCAAGCGCCAAAGCGACCTTGGAGCGCAGGACGACTTCGGCCACGGCATGGCGATCAACCCTGGTCACGCTATCGCTCTTCAGATCGTCCAGATCGACCACTTTCACGATGCGTTCGACCTCGACCGTCTGCTCACTGGTGGCTAGACGCAACTTGTAGCGCTGCCCGACTTCCAGCGCCTGTGTGCCCAGCCAGAAGAGATTGGCCCGAAAGGCCCTGGCTTCGCGGGGTGCTGCCAGTTGGTGGCTGCCGATCTGTCCACGCTCGATGAAGATATGATCGTCAAGCGTGATCCCCACGGATTGTCCGGCCACGGCGGCGATCACCGGAACCTTGGTTCCCCAGCTTTCGATGCTGGCAATGCGTGCTGCCTTGCCCGAGGGATTGAAGACGATTTCGTCGCCCACGCGCAACCGCCCGCTTTCGATGCGTCCCACCACGATGCGCCGCTCGTCCAGCTTCAACACATCCTGAACGGGGAAGCGCAAAGGCAGTTCGACCGGCTGGGCCTGCGCCTTGAACCCGGTCAGACCGTCGATCAGCGTGGGGCCGGTAAACCAGTCCAGCGCATCGATCCTAGTTACCACATTGGCCCCGTTATAGGCCGAAATGGGAATGATGTGCTGCGGCTCGATGCCGATTCCCGACAGATAGGCGTTCATCTCGGCCACCACTTCGGCGAAGCGCCCGATGTCGTAATTCACCGCATCCATCTTGTTGACGGCCACTACCACCTGGCGCAGGCCCAAGAGATGCAGCAGATAGCCGTGGCGGCGCGTCTGCTCCTGAAGCCCCTCGACGGCATCGACCACCAGAATGGCGGCGTCGGCGCTGGCCGCTCCGGTGATCATGTTTTTCAAGAACTCGCGATGTCCCGGCGCATCGATGATGATGGTCTCGCGCGGCTTGGTCTTCAGGCGGATTTGCGTGGTGTCGATGGTGATTCCCTGATCGCGCTCGGCTTGCAGGGCATCCAGAAGAAAGGCCCACTCGAAGGCGACACCGCGCTTCTCGGAGGCGGCCTTCACCGCCTCCAGTTTGCCTGCGGGCAAGGAGCCGGTGTCGTTCAGAAGACGCCCGACCAGGGTGGATTTGCCGTGATCGACATGGCCGACGACGACGATCTTCAAGGGAGAGAGCTCAGTCATGTCACATATATCCGTTGGCACGCAGTTTCTCGAAGGCGTCTTCCGATTCAACGTCCTGGGCGCGCCCGGATCGTTCGGAGACGGTGGTGGTTTCCAACTCGGCGATGATCTCGGCGATGTTGGAAGCCCGGCTGGCAATCGGCGCCGTGCAGGGCGCGCAGCCCAGCGAGCGAAAACGCTTGCCCTCGCCCTTGTCGAAATAGAGATCAACCAGGGGAATGCCCTCGCGCTCGATGTAGCGCCAGATATCCAGCTCGGTCCAATGCAAGATGGGATGAATGCGGATCGAGGCGCCAGGGGGAACGCTGGTGGTGAACTGGTCCCAGAATTCCGGCGGCTGGTCATGCACGTTCCATCCAGCATCGACGCCCCTGGGGCTGAACACGCGCTCCTTGGCCCGCGTTCCCTCCTCATCACGGCGAATGCCCGCGATGATGCCCTTGAAGCCATGCTCGGCCACGATGGCTTTCAGCCCGTCCGTCTTCAAGGCCTCGCAGCAGGTGATGCGGCCCTGATGCGGCCCCACACCCTGCTTCAGGGCGGCTTTATTCTGCCCAACGATCAGTGGCAGATTCCATTCCTTGGCCAAGCGGTCGCGAAATTCAATCATGCCGTCCATCTTGCAGCCGGTATCGACATGCACGATGGGAAAGGGCACATGGCCGAAGAAGGCTTTTTTCACCAGCCACAGCACGGCGCAACTGTCCTTGCCGATCGACCAGAGAAGGGCCAGCTTTTCGATGCGCGAAAAGGCTTCACGCAGAATGAACAGGCTTTGCTGTTCCAATGTATCGAGATCGTTCATTGTCAAAACCACGGTGATTTGTGAAGTCCGCATTCTGTTTTTGCCTTGCCCGCCCAGCGACCCGAACGCACGGGCTCGCCCAGGCCGACCGGGCTTGTACAGGGCTCGCAGCCGATTGAGCGATAGCCTCGGGTGGACAAGGGATGGCGGGGAAGGTTACGCTGGATAAAGGCACGCTCGATTTCCGCTTCGTCAAATCCGGCAAGCGGGGCGGCTTTCAGGATGCTGCCCCATTGCTCGACGGTTTTCATTGTTGCCCGGCTGTCGCCGTGAAAGCGCTTGCGCCCGTCGATCAAGACCTTGAACGCTTTGGCAGCCCAGTTCATGGGCTCCAGCTTGCGCAAATGGCAGCAAGCATCTGGATCGCTCTTGCACAGCTCGTTGCCGGGATCCCTGAAGGCGATTTGCGATGCATCAGGCGTTAGAATGCGCACATCGGTCAGACCCAAATGCCCGATCAGCAGGTCGCGGTAGGACCTTGTCTCGTCGAACAGGCATCCTGTGTCCACCGTCAGCACCGGAATCCTTGGATCGACCTCGGCCACCAGGGACAGCAGCACGGCGGCCTCGGCCCCGAAGGAGGAACTGACGGCCACCTGCCCTGGATAGGCTTCCAGCAAGGCCGCGATTAGCTCCTTGCCGTGAAGCGCCTCTATATAAACAGTCTTGTCCAAGGCTGGACTCATAGCGCCGCCACCCTTTTTTCCAGCTCGCTAGCATCAATCTGATGGTCAGGAGGCGGTAGCGGTTTCGCCCGCTCAATCTCCTCCAGCCAGCCTGCGATGGCTTCGCGATATCCTGCTGGCTCGCCGGTGACCAGGGCGATTTGGCTGGCTCCTTCCAGATTTTCCAAGGCTTCGATCAACGAAGGACGATAACTGAAGGCCGTCCTCAGCCGGTCGATGAAAGGCACGGCAACATCCCTGGGCTTGACGCGATGGTCAAGATCAAGGCGTCGTCTTGCTGCGATGCCGATGGCGCGCTCGCCTTCGCGCAGGGCCAGGGGCCACAGGCCCGCCAGCAGAGCGCGGTCCATGCGTTCCAGCGCGTCCTTGGCCAAATCGACCAGATGATCATTGGAGACCAAGGGGGCGGCGCAATCGCCCTTGCCGGTGGCGGGGCCACTGAAGGGATCGCTCTCGCCCCAGTCGATGAAGTGGGTTTTGTCTTCACCATGCCCCAGCAGCGGCTTGACCAGATCGGTCAGGCCCGTTTTCCCCAGCCGTTCGGCCCAGGCGCGAACGCTGTCATCCTGGTTTTCCCTGCCGTTCCATGCCGCAACCAGACCATCCAGCACCTTAGGCACCAGACGCGCCGGAACCACCGGTCCTTCCAGGGCCAGCCCGTCGGCGCGCGTCATATCGCCTCCCAGATGAATCTGGTAATGCGGCATGGGCTTTCCATGGGCCAGACGCGTCACGCCATGCAAGCCGATGTCGGCCACATGATGCTGGGCGCAGGCATTGTGGCAGCCCGAAGCGCGAATCTTCAGATCGCCCGTATGCTTGATATCTGTCAATTCCGACACCAGTCCGGCGGCATTGACCACGCCGATCGGGCAGGTCGAGGTGCCCAAGCAGCCGAACAGATCCGCCGCCTGCCCCCCTTCGGTCACTTCCGGCAAGTCGAGCGATTTCAGCCACAGGCGAACGGGATCAATTTTTTCATCTGCTAAATCCGTCAGCAGAATTTCCTGCGTCGTGGTGATGCGCAAGCTTTCAAGCCCATTGGCCCTGGCCAGATCGTAAAGGCCATTGATGTGCTTGATCGACAGCGAGCCGTTTCTGGGCTTGATGACAAGGGTGAAGCGACCGTTTTCCTGCGCCCGGGGTCCAGCCAGCCTTGCCGGTTTTTCGCCCCTAGGGGTTTTCCAGGAAAATTTTGGCTGCGGACGTTGCGGAAGCTGACGCGCGATGTCGAGTTCGCGCTTCACCTCTTCGCGGATCTCATCAAGATTAAGCCGCCTTAATGTGAATTTCAGACGCGCCGCAGCGCGGTTGGCACGGTCCGAGCGGTTCTGGTGAACTCGCAGCACCGCCTCGATCACGGCCGCCAAGTCCTCTTCCAAAACAAAGTCGAGCAGTTCGACGCCGGGCATGGGCTTGGCTCCCAGGCCGCCGCCCCCGAGCACGCGAAATCCCGGACGCCCGTTTTGCAACACGGCGATGACGGCCAGATCGTGATACCAGCCGCCCGCGCAATCAGAAGCGCAGCCCGAAACGGCGATTTTGACTTTGCGGGGCATCCGTTGAGAGATGGATCGGCGCAGCCAATGCGTTGACAAGGCATTGGCAACAGCGCTTGCATCCACCCGCTCGGCTGGGCATAGGCCAGCTTGAGGGCAGGTTGTGACATTGCGCACCGTATTGCCCCCCGTCTCGCGCGTGGTGACGCCATGGGTACCCAGATGCTCCAGCAGGACGGGCACGTCCTCTAGCTTGGCATCGTAAAGCTGAATGTCTTGGCGCGTGGTCAGATGCGCCGCCTCTCCGACAAAGCTCTTCATGGCTTCGGCGATGACAGGCAGCCATGAAATCGGCAACAAGCCGCCCGGCACCTTGACCCGAACCATGTGCTTGCCCTTCTGGCGCTGGCCATAAATACCGTGGCGCACGCGAAAGCCGGTCCAGCGCGTCTCGTCCCAGGCCCCAGCCTGATACTGGGCCAGCCCCTGGCGAAACTCCTGTGCATCTTCAAGGCGGGCAATCGGCTCGTTGGGAAGCGTCACCGTCATAATACACCTTCGATGTGTTGTTGTGTTCTTATTAACACAGTGGATGACGTATTGCATTCCGTCAACACAAATGATATGTGTATTTATACGGAACAACTGAGCTGTTTTGTAAAAGGGGCCTTCATGGATCAGATCGACATTTCGCCGCAACGTGCCTGGAAGATTCTGCAATCAACGCCAGAGGCCGTCCTGATCGATGTGCGCACCGAGCCCGAATGGCTGTTCGTGGGGGTGCCTGATCCGGAAGGCCTGGGCAAAACGCTGCTGCGCATCTGCTGGCAAATCTATCCCGCCATGGAGCGCAATCCTCGCTTTGTCGAACAACTGCGAGAGGCGGGGGTTCAAGAGGATCAGACCCTGCTGCTGATCTGCCGAAGCGGCATCCGATCAAAAGCTGCCGCCCTGCTGCTGCGCGAGCAGGGCTTTGCCGCCAGCTTCAATATAGAAGGCGGATTCGAGGGAAATCTCGATGAGAAAAAGCAAAGGGGAATCGGCGGATGGAAATCAACCGGACTGCCCTGGCGGCAGTCTTAGAGCGGGTCGCACGAAACGAAGAGCGGCAAAGCCCAGAAGGGCCGCCGCTCGACACTTTCGGCAAAAACAAAGGCCGAATCAGGCCTTTTTGTTTTCCAGAAGGCCTTCGGAAATCTGAAGATTGACGTTGATCAGACTGTTCAGGATGTCGTCGGTGACGCCGTTCGACACTTCGAAGGTCTTTTGCGTGACGAACTGGCTCAGTTGAACCAGATTGTCGCGCACCGGCTTGGGCATCTCGCAATCCGGGCGCTGCATCAAGGTCTTGATGGCCACCCAGAGCTGAAGATTATGATCAAGCGCCGCCGTTAACTGGCTTCCACCTTCGGCGCGGGCCTGGTCGATCTGGATCGCAGCAGCCGCCAAGGCAAGCGCGTCTTCCTCAACCTTTCCAAGATTCTCAATATTGATCGTCGCCATGCCCTTGTCTCCCGATTGTTGGTCGTTCTTTAACCCAATGAAACTTAATCTAGCAGTATTCTAGACACTTGTGGAGTCTCTCTCAACCTAGCTTGGCCGCCAGCGCCGCCTTGATGGCCTCCAGGGCCTCACCTGCCCTGGCGCCGTCTGGACCACCTGCCTGGGCCATGTCGGGACGCCCCCCACCCCCCTTGCCGCCCAGGGCTTCGGCCCCCGCCCGCACCAGATCGACGGCGGAGACCCGCGCCACCAAATCCTCGGACACAGCGATGACCAGAGAAGCCTTGCCCTCGGCCCGGCTGATTAGGGCCACGACACCCGACCCCAGGCCGGATTTGACCTCATCGACCATGCCCTTCAGGTCCTTGGCCGGAACATCCTCGACCACCCGCCCGTCAAAGGCGATGCCCGAAACCGTTTCTGCCTGGGGCGCCCCCGCCCCTCCGCCCATGGCCGCCTTCTTGCGAGACTCGGCCAGATCGCGTTCCAGCTTCTTGCGCTCGTCCAACAAGGCCGATACCCGATCCGCCAAATCGGCGGTTGAAATCTTCAACACGGCGGCAGCGCGCGACAACTGCTCTTCTTGCATCAAAACATGGTCGAGCGCAGCAGCACCCACCACGGCTTCGATGCGCCGAACGCCCGCAGCCACAGCACTTTCCGAGACGATCTTGAAGAATCCGATATCGCCGGTGCGCTTGGCATGTGTGCCGCCGCACAGTTCGACCGAGAAGGGTTTGATGGCGTCGTTGACGAGCGATCCCATGGCGACCACGCGCACCTCGTCGCCATATTTCTCGCCGAACAACGCCATGGCGCCCGCCTTGATGGCATCCTCGGGCGTCATCAAGGTGGTCGTGACCTTGGCGTTGTGGCGAATTTCCTCGTTCACTTCCGCTTCGACCAGACGGAGCTCCTCAAGACTCAGTGCCTTGGGATGGCTGATATCGAAGCGAAGCCGGTCGGGCCCCACTTGCGAGCCTTTTTGCGTCACATGCTGGCCCAGATATTTCTGAAGAGCCGCATGCAACAGATGGGTTGCCGAATGATGGGCGCGCAGGGCGGCGCGACGCTTGGCATCGACACGCATTTCAAGCGCGTCGCCGACCTTCACCTCGCCCTCGACCAGCTTGATCCGATGAATGATGAGATCACCCAGCTTCTTCTGGGCATCGGTTACCAAAAGCTGCGCCTTTCCGGGAATCACGATCACGCCGACATCGCCCATCTGACCGCCAGACTCGCCATAGAAGGGCGTTTGGTTGGCGATCAGAAAGCCTTCGTCCCCGGCCTTTAGGGCATCGACGGGCGATCCGCCCTTGATCAGAGCGGTTACCACCCCTTCGGCACTTTCCGTGTCATAGCCCAGGAATTCGCTGGCTCCTACTTTCTCACGGGTTTCGAACCAAACCGTCTCGGTTGCGGCTTCGCCCGAGCCCGCCCAGGCCTTGCGGGCCTCGGCCTTCTGGCGCGCCATGGCGGCATTGAAGCCCTCGGTATCGACGCCAATCCCTTTGGCCTTCAGCGCATCTTGCGTCAGATCGAGCGGAAATCCGTAAGTGTCGTAAAGCTTGAAAGCGACCTCGCCCTCCAGGGCTGCACCCTTGGCCAGCTTGCCAGTTTCCTCGTCCAGAAGCTTAAGGCCGCGATCCAGCGTCACCTTGAAACGCGTCTCTTCCAGCTTCAAGGTTTCCGTCACCAACGCCTGGGCGCGGATCAGCTCGGGATAGGCCGACCCCATATCCTTGAGAAGGGCAGGCACCAGGCGCCACATCAAGGGCTCGACGCATCCCATCAGATGGGCATGACGCATGGCCCGGCGCATGATGCGCCTTAGAACATAACCGCGCCCCTCGTTCGAAGGCAGCACGCCATCGGCGATCAAGAAACACATGGCGCGCAGATGATCGGCAATGACACGGTGCGAGACTTTGTGCGGACCATCCGGATCGGCGCCAGAGGCCTCGGCCGAGGCCATGATCAGATGGCGCAGCGCATCCGTGTCGTAGTTGTCGTGAACGCCCTGCATGACGGCGGCCAGACGCTCCAACCCCATTCCGGTATCGACCGAGGGTTTGGGCAGATCGATGCGCCTGCCATCGGCCAACTGCTCGAACTGCATGAAGACGAGATTCCATATCTCGATGAAGCGGTCGCCATCCGCATCGGCCGATCCGGGGGGACCGCCTGGAATGTGATCGCCGTGATCATAGAAAATTTCCGTGCAAGGCCCGCAGGGGCCGGTGTCGCCCATGGCCCAGAAATTGTCGCTGGTGGGAATGCGGATGATGCGCTCGTCGGAAAAACCTGAGACTTTCTTCCAAAGCGACCAGGCTTCGTCGTCGGTGTGATAGACCGTGACGCACAGGCGATCCTTGTCAAGCCCGAAGTCCCTGGTCATCAGGTTCCAGGCAAATTCGATGGCATCAGGCTTGAAATAATCGCCGAAGGAGAAATTGCCCAGCATCTCGAAGAAGGTGTGATGACGCGCCGTATAGCCGACATTATCCAGATCGTTGTGCTTGCCACCGGCGCGCACGCATTTCTGCGATGTGGTGGCGCGCTGATAGGACCGTTTCTCCTGGCCGGTGAAGACGTTCTTGAACTGCACCATGCCGGCATTGGTGAACATCAAGGTGGGATCGTTTCTAGGCACCAAGGGGCTCGAGTCCACGATCTCGTGGCCCTGCTTCTTGAAAAAGCCCAGAAAGGCGGAACGGATATCATTGCTGGTACGGGGCATGGGCTGGTCCTAGCCGGTTGATCCGGAACTTGAAAGGCCTCGTTTTGTAGCGAATCAGAGCCCCCGGGTCCAGGAGTTGATATTCCAAACGGCAAAGGGGCCGGTTTCCCGGCCCCTGCTGTGACATAACCCCATGATAACGTGGAGGATTATATGGGCTAGTCGTCGACGGCGGTGCCATCCAGATCGCCCGGCCCGCCTGCCAGGGCATCGGCAACCTGCCCGGCATTGGCCCGGATGGCGGCCTCAATCTCCTCGGCCACCTTGGGATTATCCTTCAGATACTGCTTGGCGTTCTCGCGGCCCTGGCCAATGCGCGTGCCGTTATAAGAGAACCACGAGCCTGATTTTTCGACCAGATTGGCCTTGACGCCCAGATCGACCAACTCGCCGGTCTTGGAAACGCCCTCGCCATACATGATGTCGAAATCGACGACGCGGAAGGGCGGCGCCAGCTTGTTCTTCACCACCTTGACGCGGGTCTGGTTGCCCACCACCTCGTCGCGATCCTTGATGGCGCCGGTCCGGCGGATTTCCAGGCGGACGGAAGCATAGAATTTAAGCGCGTTGCCGCCGGTGGTGGTTTCCGGATTGCCGAACATGACGCCGATCTTCATGCGAATCTGGTTGATGAAGATGATCATGCAATTCGACTTGGACACCGAGCCGGTGAGCTTGCGAAGCGCCTGGCTCATCAAACGGGCCTGCAGGCCGACATGGGAGTCACCCATCTCGCCCTCGATTTCGGCCCGAGGCACCAAAGCCGCCACGGAATCGATAACCAACACATCGACCGCGCCCGAGCGAACCAGCGTGTCGGCGATTTCAAGCGCCTGCTCGCCATTGTCGGGCTGCGAAATCAGCAATTCGTCGAGATTGACCCCCAATTTGCGGGCATAGATCGGATCGAGCGCATGCTCGGCATCGATAAAGGCGCAAGCGCCCGATCGCTTTTGCGCCTCGGCCACGACATGCAAGGCGAGCGTGGTCTTGCCCGAGCTTTCCGGGCCGTAGATCTCAACGATACGCCCACGCGGCAATCCGCCGATGCCAAGCCCAAGATCCAGGCCCAGCGAGCCGGTGGGGATGACGTCGATCTCCACGGCGTTCTTCTGGCCCATTTTCATGATCGACCCCTTGCCGAAGGCACGTTCGATCTGGCTGACGGCGGCATCGAGGGCTTTTTGACGGTCCATGTTATCTTTTTCCACCAAGCGCAAAGCTGTCTGACTCATAGCGGCGTTTCCCTTATTTCACGGTTGGCTTGCAGGTGCAACTGAGGCCAATGTACGCGAAATGTTCTAGAACACAAGGGAAACTTTTAACTAATTGATATTAAACGAAACATGTGTGGGAATACCTCTATTGTTCCTATGCCGTACCGGTTCATGTTCCGATTTTTTCGCCTTTTCGCGCCAGCACCTGCTTCACCGTGCCCGCCAGTTGTTTCAGGCTGAAAGGCTTGGCCAGGAAATGCACATCCTTCATGTCGTCAAGCTTTCCCCTGGCCGCCTCTTCCGTATAGCCCGACATGAGAATGAGATGGATGCCGGGATGTTCGACGCGAACCAATCTGGCCAGGGTGATGCCATCCATGCCGGGCATCACGACATCGGTGATCAACAGATCGACCGGCTCGCTGTTCAGAAGATCAAGCGCCTGCTCGCCGCTTTTTGCTTCTAAAACACGGTAGCCCTTGTTGCGAAGGGCGCGAAGCGCGAAGAGCCGCACGGCGTCCTCATCCTCGACCAGCAGCACGGTTCCGGCTCCCGACAGATCGCCCGTGGCGTCTTCTTTCAGGGACGCGTCGGCCAGAGGCGGCACCGGCGTATCGCCCGCCGGATAGCGCGGCAGCAGAATGGTGAAGGTGGTGCCCTGCCCCGGCGCACTATCAACCAGAATGAACCCGTCGGTCTGTTTCAGAATTCCGTAAACCGTGGACAGGCCAAGCCCGGTTCCTGATCCCACGGGCTTCGTGGTGAAAAAGGGCTCGAAGATGCGTCCGATATGTTCCTTGGGAATGCCCGACCCGGTATCGGAAACCTCGATCAGCACATACTCGCCCTTGGGAATCAACTCGGCGCCGCGCTGGGTGGGGCGCTCGAAGCGGGCCGTGCCAGTGCGGATCGAAAGCGCGCCGCCGCCCTGCATGGCGTCCCTGGCATTGACGGCCAGATTGATCACCACCTGCTCGAACTGGCCGGGATCGACACGCACCAGCCCTAACTCTCGGCCATGGTCGAGCCGAAGCTCGATCGTCTCGCCCAAAAGTCGGCGCAACAGATGCGACAGTTCGGACAGGGAATCCGTGACATCAACCAGGCGCGGGCGCAGGGTCTGACGGCGCGAAAAGGCAAGAAGCTGGCGGACCAGGCTGGCCGCGCGATTGGCATTCTGCTTGATCTGCATGATATCTGCGAAGGAGGGATCGCCTTGCCCGTGGCGGCCCAGCAGAAGATCGCAAAAGCCGATCATCGCGGTGAGCAGATTGTTGAAGTCGTGCGCGATGCCCCCCGCCAACTGTCCCATGGCGTGCATTTTCTGGGCCTGAGCGAATTGCACCTCCAGATTCTTCTGCTCGGTGGTGTCGATGAAATGCAGCAGCAGGCCGGAAGGCCCCTCGCCATCGCCTTGCTGCGATGCCGAAAGCGGCGTTGCGAACAGAGTTGCCGCAACCTGCCTGGCCCCGGTCAGGCGGATATCGATCTGCGTTCCTCGAACCGTGCCCATGACCAGCTTGGACAATTGGGCCGCCACATCCTGGCGATCCTCCGGCGCCAAACGCTCGGCCAGCGGCTGGCCGCAAATCTGCCCCGTCTCAAGCCCCAGCATGGTGGCAAGGGCACGATTGGCCGCCGTGACACATCCATCAAGCGCCAGAACGGCCATGCCGACGGGAGACTCGTCGAACAATCTGCCCGCACTTCCTTCGCCCAAAGTCTGCGCCGTTACCGGCATTGCCGATGGCTCGACGCCATCACGGCGGATGGCGATGACGGCGCCTCCGTCCCTGGCGGCCACGCGCCATGACTCTATTCTTGGTCCCGCCCCGCCCTCTGCCTTTATCCGGGTCAATCGCCCGAAGCCGCCCGCCTGGGGAACGGTTTCGATCAGTTCTTCATAGGACCGGCCGATCAGATTGGGCGTGGAGATGCCCACCCATTCCGCCATGCGGTGATTGACGAAGGTCATGCGCCCCACATCGTCCAAGGCAACAAGGCCGAAGGGGGCTTGGTCGATCAAGTCGGCCAACTGGTCGATTTCGGCGCGCATGGCGATATCGATGGCAGTCCTGGCCGTCATGTCCTCGAAGCGCACGGAGAGGAAATTCTGGCCCCGAATTGCCAAAGGGTCGAGCCGCACCGCAAACAATTCGCTGGAACCTGAGGGCGTCATCAGTTGCAAGACGCCCTCGCCGGCCTGACGCGCCTCGGCCATGCGCAAAAGCCGTTGGGCTTCGTCGCGGGAAGCCTCGTCTCCGGCCAGGGGAACCAGACGGCCAAGTGGATGCACCCCATTGCCCAACAGGGAACAAGCACCCTGATTGGCAAACAGAACGGCCCCTTCTACATCCAGAAGAATCCGGGCGCCGCCTTCTCCTTCCAGACTTGCCGCCAGAAGGCGGGCCTGTCTTCTGTCGCGCCCAAGACGCCAAACCAGAAAGACCAAAGCCCCCATCAGAGGCAGGGACAGGGCCAGCCCCAGCAGGGTCGCCGCACTGCCGTCAAACCCCATCAGCCACGGAGCCCCCACGGGCAGAAGCGCCAGCAAGGCAGCTCCCGCGCCCAACAGCACGGTCAAGACAGAATCAGATTTTCTTTTTGAGCTTGAAGACATAACCGATCACTTCCGCCACGGCCTTATAATGCTCTGGAGGCACCGATTGGTCCAGCTCGACGGTGGCGTACAAGGCGCGGGCCAGCGGCGGATTCTCGACGATGGGCACGGCATTTTCCTCGCCGATTTCCCTGATCTTCTTGGCCAGGAAATCGATACCCTTGGCCACCAAAACCGGGGCCTGCATGGTTTCCATCTCGTAATGCAGGGCCACGGCGTAATGGGTGGGGTTGGTGATGATCACGGTCGCCTTGGGCACAGCCATCAGCATGCGCTGGCGCGCGCGCTGCATGCGAATGCTTTTCTGCTTGGACTTGACGGTCTGATCGCCTTCGGTATCCTTGCCCTCTTCCTTGACCTCCTGCTTGGTCATGCGCAATTGCTTATTATGGTTATAGCGCTGATAGAAGAAGTCGGCTGCCGCGACGAAAGCGTACAGCAGCAGAACCCAGAAAACCAGTTCCAGCACCATGTCTTGAATAAGCAGCATGACTTCCAGCGGCGACAGGTCGGGCAACTGATGCAGGATGGCGCGCTTGGGAACCAGCAGAGTCCAAAAGAGCCAGCCCACCAAGAGCAGCTTGATCAGGCTTTTTCCAAAGTCGAGCAGCATCATGAAGGAGAAAAGCCGCTTGGCCCCGGCCAAAGGGCTTAGTTTGCTTAAACTGGGCTTGATCCGCTTGGAAACCATCAGCCAGCCGATCTGACCCATGGTTCCCAGAAAACCGAGAGCGATCAGGGTCAGGAAGGGAATAGCCAGCATAAGGCCGATTTGCAGCAATAGCCCTGCCGCCATAGAACGCAGGGCTTCTTCGCCGGTATCGATGGAATGCGCATGCTCGATGAAATGGCGAAGGACGGGAAAGAGATCCCTGGAAAGCGGCGTTGCGAACATGCCGACCATCATCAGCGTACCCAGCAAGGACAGCCAAAGACGGACCTCTTGCGAGAGAGGGACGTTACCCTCCCCGCGCGCTTTGCTAAGTTTTCGCCCAGAAGGCTCTTCTGTTTTTTGTGATTCGTCTGCGTCTTCTTCGGCCATGGCTTACCTTAACAGAGGGATGAAGACACCCTCGAAGTGACGCATGAACCAGTACATCATGCCTGGGAGCGCCAGCGCCAGCAAGGCTAGGCTTGCCAGAAGCTGAAGCGGCATCATGACGAAGAAGACCTGAATCTGGGGAGCCAGCTTGGACAAAACACCCATAGCCGAATAGAGAACAACGGTAAAAACCACGAAAGGCGAGGCCAGCTTGGCCCCCAGAAGGAAACTGGCCCCCACCTGCTCGACGATGACCTTGTTCATATCGCCGACATCCGGAAACTGTCCGGGGGCGAAAACATAATAGCTGTCGCCGATGGCCTCGATGAACAGATGGTGCAGGTCGGTCGTGAAAATCAGGGTGATGGCGGCCAGATCGAACAGGCCCGTGACCACCGATCCCTGCTGTTGGGTGATGGGGTCGATGATCAGCGCATTGGCGAAACCGCCCTGGAAACTGACCAACGTGCCCGCCACATGCAGCGACGCCAGAACAATTTCGGCCAGCGAGCCCAGAAGAATCCCGATCGTCACCTCAGCCGCAATCATGATGATTTGCTGAAACAATTCGGCGGGCATGGGCGGAAGCAACGGCGACATGACGGGGGTAACGGCCGCCGAGATGGCTAGTGATATGAAAAGCCGGTTATTGGCGGGAACGAACTTGCCCGACATGCCGGGCATGAGCATCAAGGCCGCCCCCAGCCGCGAAAAGACCAAAAAGAAATGGAAGATATTGATGTCGAAAAAGGCGGAAAGCACGACCTATCCCCCCGCAATGACCTTGTCCATGATGATATGGGTGAAGTCCGTCACCTCATGCAGCATGAAAGGCATGAAGACCAGAAGCGAAATGAACACCACCAGGACTTTGGGCACGAAGGTCAGGGTCATTTCCTGAATCTGGGTCAAGGTCTGGAAGATCGAAATGACCAGACCGATCGCCATGCCCGCCAGAAGCGGGGGGGCCGACACCCTGATCAGGACGATCATGCCTTCGCGGATGACGTCCATCACCTCGGCTTCGTTCATAGTGCCTCCGGATGGGGAAGAAAGCGCAACCCCTAGATGGGCATGCGCATGATTTCATTATAGGCCGTAATGACCTTGTCGCGCACCGCCATAACGGTCTGCAGCGTCACTTCGGCGGCGGAAACCGCCGTCACCACCTCGGTCAGGTCGGCCTGACCGGCAATGGCCATCATGCTCATGCGCTCGCCGGTCTTCATGGTGTCGATGGAGGACTGGGCGGCATTCTTGACCAGACCCGCGAAATCCTGGGCCGGTCCGGCGGCAGCATTGGTGGTCGCATTGGCGACGGCGTCCAATCCTGTCGTCGTGGGTCGGGCCGCCGAGGCATAGGCATTAATGGCGTTTGATATGTTGAGGGCCATGTCGTCTCCTTAAGGGCGCCCTTCGAGAACACCCTACACTTTATATATATATGCTCAGCGCAGCAACTCGACAGTCCGCTGAATGATGGCCTTCGTATTATTGATGGCGGTCAGGTTGGCCTCGTAGCTGCGCTGGGCCTCCCGCATGTCCATCAGTTCGACCAGCGGATTGACATTGGGGGTCAGCACATAGCCATCGCGGTCGGCCGCCGGATGCGTTGGGTCGAAGCGCTTGCCGAAGTCGGCCTGATCGGTGGTGACGCGGTTGACGCGCACCGTGTTGGCCCCCATCTCGCGATCCAGCACGTTCTTGAAGGTCACGACCTTGCGCCTGTAGGGCAGGGTTCCGGGGGAGCGGGCCAATGAATCGGCATTGGCCAGATTCTCGGAGATGGTGCGCATGCGCACCCCCTGGGCATGCAGCCCGGCGGTCGAGATTTTGACGCCACTGAAGAGATCGTCCATCTTTCACTCCTTACCCAAATCTTACCTGCCGCCGCCCGTGGCCATCTTCAGAAAGGCCAAATTCTTCTGATAGAGGTTGGCGGCCATGTCGAACTTGCCCTTGGTATCGCCGACTTTCATCATCTGCTCTTCCAGCGTAACGCCGTTGCCGTTGGGCGATATCTCCTCAGGCGCCCGCTGTTTCTCGATCCGAAAGCGCGATGTCGGCACCGGCGTCCCCGCCATATGCCCGGGGTCCGTCACCGAGACCTGGGGCGGCGCTGCCTCGCTCAGGGCCTTTTTAAAGGTCAGCTCCCGAATGTCGCTGGGCAGGAATCCCGGCGTATCGGCATTGGCTATGTTGCGCGACAGCACATGCTCGCGCTTCGTGGCCCAGGCCATGCGCTCCTTGATCATGCCGAAGAGGGTGTACTGCTGGAGGTCCATCGTCGCAAACCCTGCCTTGAAGTAAGCCTGATTCCACCCTGGCAGTATGACTCCGAGGGACTTAACAAAGGGTAAAGCACCCCCTCCTCCTTGCGACTCGGACAGCGATTTCGAATCCGATTCGCAATTTTTCACCCCGCCAAGAGCGGCGGAATGCCTTGCACGACTCCTGGCCTGAATTTTTCTTTCGGCCCCTTCGACACGCCGACGACTTCATAAAACGCCTTGAAAACCGCGCCTTTTCGAGGGTCGATGCGTTGCCGATGCGCAACAGAGAGCCAGAAATGCGTCGTATGGAAAAATCGCGTCAATCATTTTTTTTTGCAAAGAGCACAAATTGTTTTATTGTGTCTGTGCGGTGGACGTCACCGTGAAATGTGGAGAGAGAACCAATGGCAATGTGCAAAACCAAGGCGGCGACCGCCGCCAAACCGGCAGCGAAGAAGAAGCCCGCTGCCAAGAAGAAGCCTGCTGCTAAGAAGAAGCCGGCTGCCAAGAAGCCCGCTGCTAAGAAGAAGCCGGCTGCCAAGAAGAAGCCGGCTGCCAAGAAGCCTGCTGCCAAGAAGAAGCCGGCTGCCAAGAAGCCTGCTGCCAAGAAGAAGCCGGCTGCCAAGAAGCC
>JADFZV010000048.1 GCA_015232335.1 Alphaproteobacteria bacterium
GACATTTTCTTGTTTTCGCGTATTGAAGCAAAGACAGGCAAAAGCGGCCTTACCCGGCTCGAAAGCTAAAATCCGGCTGTCTGGCCATTTTTGTGCCGCGAGAAAAGTGAAGGCGCCGACATTGGCGCCAATATCCAGAATGGTTTTGTGATCAGCCTTGAGGAAAGGCTCAATTTCCTCAAGCCGATAGGCTTGTCTCTCGAGAATTGTCTGGCATTCTGAGCTGGCGTTCTTGTCTGTCGTCGCCAACAGGCAGGGCTCGTTATCAAGCCGGGCTGCAAGCAAGGTCTCTGACAGTTGCCGGATATGTTCCGGCTTCTTCTCGCCGTCCAGCCAGGGTTCGACCGCACTGTAAAGTGTTTCGAGTTTTTCTGCCGTTTTCAACTCGTGTCGTTCGACAAGCTGAAGGAAACTTTCGGAGAAAGCGTGTTCAAGAGCGACTTGAAACGCGAAGGCATGGGTTCCTGTTTTATCCCAGTGCCAGTCTTTGTCGGCAAAGCGTTGCGCCAGCGACATGTCGCCTTCAAGGAGGCGAAGATGGGCCAGGGCAAAGGCCAAGGGCGGGGATGTCAGCTTTTCTTCTAAGGGAAGCAGGAGGTGCCTTGCCGATTCGAAGGCGCCGTTGAGATAGAGGGTCCATGCGGTTTCCGCCATTTCCTGGGCGGTCAGGACGCGTCCTTCAAGAAGCCTAGCGATTTCCTCCCATTCCCCGTTGCGTTCTAGCCGTATCAAGTCAGAGGCAAGCTCTTGCGCGGGCGCTTCCTTTTCTGAGACATCCTCATTCATCGTCAGGCCTTTGTGCTTTGTTCCCACCGCCATCTTGTCGCTCTGGAATGGCGCGGTCCATTGGGAATATGCGACATATTGCACAATGGTCAGGTAATCTTTCCACTTACCCCTGCCCCAGCGAGGGGCGAGGCATGTTAAACCAGCATGCCTGCCAAGCAACCATCGTGTTAACCTTCCCTTTACGAACAGCCCCGGGCGGATGGGGTGGGGCGCCCCGGACGAAAGCTTGGGAGGTGACGATGAAGCCGCTTGAGACACATCTGGAACTGAGCTGCCACCGGGCCCTTCTGAGCCGCGTCAAGGAGGTGCTGGATCGTGAAGGTTTTCTGCCTCCCCATGCGGGAATCGAGGAGGTGAAATTAGCCCTTTCGGCTTGGGTCGATTTCGTCGAGGCGTCTCGCCATGGGCGGCCCTGCACTGATGAGTCCGTGATGGGGCCCTATAAGCCCCTGCATTGAGCGTTTGACCCAAGGGCTGCCTAGCCTTAGCTTGCCGTGAAGATGCAAGCCAGGGAGTGGTGTCTTGTCCGAAGCAATCTTCGTATCCATCGGCGTCGTCACCGTATCCGACCGCGCCAGTCAGGGCGTTTATGAAGACAAGGGCGGCCCGGCCATTCTGTCAGAACTGGGCCGTTACCTTGCCTGCCCCTGGCGGGCGGTGTCCCGCCTCATTCCCGACGAGCAGGCCGTCATCGAAGCCACTTTGATCGAACTGGCCGACAGCGAGGGCTGCTCCTTGATCGTCACCACCGGGGGAACCGGTCCCGCCCTTCGTGACGTAACACCCGAGGCCACCGAGGCGGTGTGCGAAAAAATGATGCCGGGTTTCGGCGAATTGATGCGGCTTGAGAGCCTGAAGGTGGTGCCCACGGCCATTCTGTCGCGTCAGACAGCGGGCATTCGGGGCAAAAGCCTGATCCTTAATCTTCCGGGAAAGCCCTCGGCGATCGCCGACTGCCTGAAGGCGGTTTTTCCAGCCATTCCTTATTGTGTCGATCTAATCGGCGGAGCCAGGCTGGAAACCGATCCTTCGGTCTGTGTCGCCTTTCGCCCCAAGAGCGGATCGCCTAAAATCTGAGCCGGTTACCGGCTCAGATTTCAGGCGTGAATCCGCTCTTCCTATTTGTTCTAGCGAACGATTCACGTTTTAATCCGTGCCACAAAGTGACTCGGATTAAAACGATCGTGCGCTAGGTGGATGAGACATGCGCCCCATGCCTTGAGGCAGGGCCACCACGCTGCGTTTCTTGACCGTGGCCTCACGGGTCAGGCCCGCCGCGTAAACCTGTTTAGCGGCTTCGGCCATCAAGACGCCAGAGAATCCTTGAAACCAGCGCCGTCCCACCTCTTCGACCGCCGAGGCCGAGGCCAGCAGCATGCGCGAATGCGAGGGCGGCAGGTAAAGTGCCCCGGTCGACTGGGTGGGGGTAAACAGGGCGTCGCGCAGCAAGGATTGCAATTGCAGCCGCGAATAGGGACGCCCAACGGCAAAGGGTGTGCGCTCCAGATGTGACCAGATGCCCATGCGGTTGGGCACGATGACCAGAATGCGCCCGGAATCCTTCAAGACCCGCCAGGCTTCGCGCAGGAAAGCATGGGGATGATGCGTCGATTCAAGGGCATGGACGATCAGCACACGGTCGAACATCAGATCGGGGAAGGGCAGGGAAATCTCGTCGGCCAGCACCGAGCGGCAGGGGCTTTCGCTGGGCCAGCGCAAGACACCCATGGCGGGCGGCATGACGGCGGCAACATGGCGCGCCTCGTCAAGGCCAGCCCTGAGAAGGGGGGGGGCGAAGCCCAGGCCCAAGACCGCCTCGCCGGTCAGATTAGGCCAGACTTCCCGGATGCGACGGCGCAGCAATCTGGCCGTCATCTGGCCCAGGCTGGAGGCGTAAAAGTCGCGCAGATCAACAATATCCGTCCACATGGGGCGATAATATCAGAGGCCGGGCAAGAATTCGAAGGCGGACAAAAGGCCGCATCTGAATTGGACCCGATGGGGCGATTGGGTTACAATCGACCTTCTCCGAGTAGTGCCTGGAGATTCCGCCATGAGAACTCTCCCCAAGCTGTCCGCCCTTCTGGCAGGCCTTCTTCTGACGCTGACCTCGATGTCGGCCCTTGCCGCCGATGCGGTGGGCTCGGTCGAGCGCGTCGGCGTTTACGCCTATGGAACGGTGCCTGCGAAATCCCGCCAGCCGCTCTATCTGCGTGATGATGTTTTCTTCGGCGAACGGCTGGAGACCGTGGATAAGGGCTCCTTGAAGGTCGTCTTCATCGACGAGACGCAGGTGTTTCTGGGTTCGAAAAGCAACTTGGTGATTGACGCCTATGTCTATGATCCCAAGGCGGCCAATGAGTCGGCCATTCTGAAAATGACGGTCGGAAACTTCCGCTATGTCAGCGGAAAATTATCAAAGAACGTCGTGAAGATCGATACGCCGCTGGCCATTCTGGGTATTCGCGGCACCGATATTACCGTGGGAATCGAGGAAAGCGGCAAAACGGTGATCAGCGTTACCTCTGGCGAAATCACCGTCTCGCCCAAGGACGGCAGCCCTTCGGCCGTCGTCGGCAAGGATGCGCCGGTTGGCCTTTCTCCCGGTGTCGCAGGTGTCCATGCCGTGGCCGCTTCAAGCGCCCCCGGCGACCCTGGCTTGGCAGATCCGGGAACAGGCGCCGGACCCGGCAGCGATGGCGGCGGTGGCGATGGCGGGGGCGGCGGCGGATCGTCCTGCTTTGCCGCTGGAACGGAAGTCTTGATGGCCGACGGCAGCGTGAAACCCATCGAAGCCGTGTTGATCGGCGAGAAACTGGCCGGAGAGAATGGCGCGGTCAACGAAGTTTTGGATTATGAGCGGCCCCTTCTGGCAGGTAGGAGGCTTTATGCGTTGAATGGCGGTGTCTTCTTCGTGACCTCCGAACATCCCTTCCGGACCAGGGAGGGCTGGAAGTCCATCGATCCAGCGGCAACGAAGAAAGAGAATCCAAGCATGGAGGTCTCGGCCTTGCGGGTGGGCGATGTTCTTGTGACCAAGGACGGCGATGTCACGATCACCTCGCTTGATGCAAGCGAGGTCAATCCCTCCGAGCAGGTCTTCAATTTCAAGTTGACCGGTAACAAGACCTATTTCGTGAGGGAAAAGGGCCGTCCCAGCGCCCCCTCAGCCTGGGGAAAAAAGAGTGCGCCATTCTTGCTGGTTCACAATTGTGGTTAGGGTTTGAGCGTTGTTGGGCTTTTGAAACTGGCTACCAGCGGCGCGTGGTAGCTTTCGCCGGTTGCCGGAGTGAGGGTTGGCGAAATGGCTTCGTCGCCTAAAGCTTCGTTGTGGATGGCGATGTCGCGATTCCAGCCCAGAAGCGGGCGTGAAACCAGCAGGTGGTCGAGCAGGGCGGGTCTGCCGTGATGGATCACCGAAAAGCGCTGCGCCTCGGGCAGGCCGCGCTCCAACGAAATCAGCGAGCGCGCCGCCAGATGAGCGTTGCCCGTATCGTCGGCTTCGGCCCGCAAAATCTTCAAGGGTGTTTCGTTATCGTCAGCGTTCAGGTCGCCCGCCACGGCGATCAGAGCGTCGGAATCGGCGTCGAACAGGGCTTCCACCTGAAGGCGGGCTTCCAGCGCTTGTCCTGTTCGTTTGATCGAGGCGATATAATACCCCTCGGCCCAACCCGCAATTGTTTTCCAACGGTCGGGCGTTTCCTTGGCGCCTTCGACGAAAGCGGCGCGCGGCGCCTTTAGATGCAGATTCAAAACATGCAATATTCTGCAGTCATTCAGATCAATGCGGGCATAGAGGAACGGACGATCCCATTCGACCGGCTGGGGATCGGCTGTGCCCTGAGACGCAAAGTGCAGGGGGGCAGGAACGAGTTGGTGCCAGATTTGACGCTCTTCCAGAATGGGAAAGCGCGAGAGAATAGCCAGATTATGGCGATCAGCCATGCGCAGGCCCGCCCGGTTGCGGCTGACGGCCAGATGAAACGCATGATAGCCAGTCCCCTCGATCAAGCGCTCAAGGGCGATGGCGCGCCGCTCGCCATGCTTTTCGATCTCCTCGGCATTCACTTCCTGCAGGCACAGAATATCGGCATCAAGCCGCTCGATCTGGGGGCGCAAAATCTTGAGGCGGTCGTCAAGCCGCGCGCCACCGGAATGGTCGGGCCGCGTATCCAGGTTTTCCAGGTTGAAGCTTGCCAGGCGGAAGGAAAGGGTCATATCTCAGTGGGATTAAGGGTGGAAAAATGCAAAGTGACCGTCGTGCCCTTGCCAAGAATGCTGGACAGTTCCAGGTTGCCGCCATGCAGTTCGACCAGGGACTTGGCCAGGGGCAGCCCCAGGCCTGATCCTTGATAGCGCCTGGAGGCCACGCTGTCGACCTGCGTGAAGGGGGCCAGCGCCCTTGGGATATCTTTTTCCGCAATGCCGATCCCGGAATCGATGACGCGCAGCATCAAGCGACCATCGAGAACGGTCTTGGCCTCGACGACGATCTGCCCGCCCCTGGGGGTGAATTTGATGGCATTGCCCAGCAGATTGATCATCACCTGTTTCAAGCGCCGCTCGTCGCCCAGAATCTTGGGCAACTTTGGCGCGATCTTGGTTGAAAGAACCAGCCCGGAATGCGAGATGCGCTGATGCAACAAGCGCATCGAGCCTTCGATGACGGAGCCAATATCCAGAGGTGCTGGTTTGAACTCGATTTGCCCGGCTTCCATGCGGGCCATTTCCAGAATATCGGTGATAATATCCAGAAGATGGCTGGCCGAGGCCAGGATGTCGCCAGCATATTCGACATATTTGGGAACGCCTGCCGGACCTAGAAGTTGTGCGTGAATCATTTCCGAAAAGCCGATGATGGCGTTCAGAGGGGGGCACAATTCGTGGCTTATAGCCGCCAGGAAGTCGGATTTTGCCCAGTTGGCTGCTGCGGTCAGGGCCAGGGCTTCGCGCAGTTTAAGTTCGCAATCCGATGTCTCGGGTAGCCTGCGAAGGATGGCGATGAAACCATGCTTTTGCGCCAGGGAGACTTCCAGCACCGTCCATTCTGCGGCAAACGTCGTTTCGTCCTTGCGCCTGGCCGATATACCGCTTTGGGGAACGATAACGCTGCCTGTGCCCTTGGACACATCCAATTTGACCGTCTTTTCAAACAACTCTGCCTCGGATTCGGCCATCAGGCGGGTGATCGGCTGGCCTTGAAGCGCATCCCCACTCCAACCCAGCAGGGCCAGGGCCGCGGTGTTGGCGTTGAGGATGACGCCGTTGGGATCGAAAGTCAGAAGAGCGTCCGATAGAACATTCTGAAGACAGCGAGGGAACATAAACATAACATCCGTGGCTTGCTCTCCATGTCTGACTGGAGAGGCCTGACGGGGCCAAGTTGGAAAGAAGCGCTTGTCCATCTGCATCTATGCTTGGATAGCCATGATACATTATGGGGATTGCTGGGGCGCTGATTCAAGGCGCTATACACAGAAGTCTCTTGCCGGATTCGCAATGGGTGATGTATCGATTAGGGTTCGTGGGCGGGACTATATCCTGTCCATGGGCCGGGGGTCGGCGGTTGGGGAAGGAACAAGGCTTTCCGGGGGGTATGAGGCATATGGCGATCAACGTGACGCAGACCGCAGGCCGCAAGCTGTTTACCGCAGAAATCCAGCGCATGAAGCGCGATGGGCAATCGGCTGGTGGCAGCGTCGATTCCGTGGAAATTCTGGAAGCGATCGCGGCCTTGCGCGGCGACGTCAAGGACCTTCAGAAAGTCCTGGCGGGCAGTACCGGCCTCGACGACGACACGCGCCAGCGTCTGACCCATGAAAAAGTGGCTTTGGAAAACGAAAAGGCCGAGATGGATATCCTGCGCACCGAGGTGCGCGCTCTTAGCCGTTGCATTCAGCAGACCAAGGCGGAAATCGCCGCCCTGCGTCCGGTCAACAGCGATGATGACCACATCATCGTCGTGACCAATGAATTGGATGCCGTGGTCGAAGCGACCGAACATGCCACGAATGGCATTCTTGAGAAAGCCGAGCAGATCGAAAATGTGGTGCATAACATGTTGTCGCATCTGCAGGACAACCATGCCCGCAATCTGGCCGACCAGATTTCCGATCATGTGGTCGGCATCTTCGAAGCCTGCAATTTCCAGGATATTACCGGTCAGCGCATCACCAAGGTGGTCAACACGCTGAAATTCATCGAGACGCGCGTTGCCGCCATGGTCGAGATTTGGGGCGACGACAGTTTCGCCCAGCTTGATCCCGCCGCCTCGCCGGATCAATTGCACACGGATGATCATCTGGTGTCAGGCCCCGCCCTGGTGGGCAAGGGCATCAGCCAGGACGATATCGACAAGATGTTTGGATAACCCAAGGCGCTTCGCAGAAGGGCGCCACAGCACCAGTGACCTTAAGGAGTTTTTTCGTTGAAGAGAAAAACGCTGCCCGCTGCCGGAACCCGTCTCATGATGTCCGGCAATGAGGCCGTGGCGCGCGCCGCCTGGGAGGCGGGGCTGGCCTTGGCTTCAGCCTATCCCGGAACGCCGTCCACGGAAATTCTGGAAGAACTGACGGGCTATCCCGATCTGATCGCGCAATGGGCGGTCAATGAAAAGGTGGCGCTTGAGGTTGCCATTGGCGCTGCCGTCGCCGGATCGCGCTCGATGGCCGCCATGAAGCAGGTGGGCGTCAATGTCGCGGCCGATCCCCTGATGAGCCAATCCCTGGCGGGCGTCGTCGGCGGGTTGGTGCTGGTGGTGGCCGACGATGTGGGGCTGTCCTCGTCGCAGAACGAACAGGATTCGCGTTTCTGGGGGCGCTTTGCGCATATTCCGGTGATGGAACCGGCCGATGCCCAGGAAGCCTATGAGATGATGAAACAGGCTTTCGATCTTTCGGAAAAGTTCGAGACCATCGTCATCTTGCGCATGACCACAAGGGTTTGCCACGTCAAATCGATGGTGACGGTGGGCGAGCGCCGGCCGCCCAATTCCGAAGGTGGCTTTACGTATGATCCCAACCGCTGGGTTCTGGTGCCATCGACCGCCAAGCGCCGCCTGCCCATTCAGGCCGAACGCGAAAAGGCGCTTTCGGCGGAAAGCGAGAAGAGCGCCTTGAACCGGCTGGAGCCGGGTTCGGACAAGCGCCTCGGCTTCGTCACCTCGGGCCCTGGTTATCTGCATGTGAAAGAGGCCTTCCCTGACGCTCCCGTCTTCAAGCTGGGGCTTTCGCATCCGGCTCCTTTCGAGGCCATTCGCGCCTTTGCCGCCACAGTTGAGCGCCTGGTGGTGGTCGAGGAAACCGAAAAGATTCTGGAAACCGAGTTGAAGGCCGAGGGCATCGGCTGTACGGGCAAGGACATACTGCCTTCGAATGGCGAACTGGCGCCCGAGATTCTAGCCCCCGCCATCGCGAAAATGCTGGGCGAGCCCGTGCCAGTGCGCAAGCTTGTCCATGATGCGCAGTCGGTCTTTCCGCGCCCGCCCACCATGTGCGTGGGCTGCCCGCATTTGGGCGTCTATTACACGCTGGCCCGCTTGCGCCGTCAGGTCACCATCTCGGGCGATATCGGTTGCTATACGCTGGGTGCCCTTCATCCCTGGAAGGCTTTGGATACCACGACCTGCATGGGCGCATCGCTGACCATGGCGCTGGGTCTCGACAAAGGCCGCTTGCCCAAGGATGCCGAGAAATCCGTGGTTGCCGTCATCGGCGATTCCACCTTCCTGCATATGGGCATTCAGGGGCTTTTGAATCTGGTCTACAACAAGGGCAACGCCACGGTGCTGATTCTCGACAATGGCACGGTCGGCATGACAGGCGGTCAGGATCATCCCGGCACCGGCAAGGATGCTTATGGCATGCCGGCCCCCCGGGTCGATTTCGTGAAGCTGGTCGAGGCGTTGGGTGTTCCGCCCGAACGTATCCGCAAGGTCAATCCCTACATGATGCCGGTTCTCTTCAAGACCTTGAAGGAAGAGATCGCCATTCCTGAAGTTTCGGTCATCATCACCGACCAGCCCTGCGTCTTGATCGAGGACCACGAGCGCTTCGCTCCCTTCCAGGTCATCGAGGATCTCTGCACGGGGTGCGGCAACTGCCTGAAGACGGGCTGTCCGGCCATTCTGGTGCGTAAGCGCGAGCAGGTGGTCAAGGCGGGCAAAAGCCAGGAACTGGCCTTCGTCGATATCGACATCTCGGGCTGCACCGGCTGCGGGCTGTGTACGGAAACCTGCGGACCCGACGCCATCAAGCGCATGAGTCCCAAATCGGCCAAGGAGGCCCAGGCCCATGGCTGAGACGGCGATCATGAATGTGCTTTTGTGCGGCATCGGAGGCCAGGGCGTTCTGACGGCTTCGGAAATTCTGGCCGAAGCGGCCATTGCCGCCGGGCATGATGTGAAAAAAACCGAGGTGGCGGGCATGGCCCAGCGTGGCGGCGTTGTCACCTCGCACCTACGCTTCGGCCCCAAGGTCTATTCGCCTGCCATTCCGCCTGGCCAGGCAGACGTGCTTCTGGCCTTCGAACTGGCCGAGGGTCTGCGTTGGATAACCCATTTGAAACCCTCTGGCATCGCTTTGGTCAATACGATGCGCATCATCCCCCCGGTGGTTTCAACCGGCTTGTTTCGCTATCCCGAGGACCCTCTAGCCGATATCCGGGACTCGGGTACGCGCATGATTCCCATCGATGCCGGCGGAATCGCCAAGGAAATGGGCAATCTGCGCTTGGTCAATTCAGTCATGCTGGGGGCGGTGGCCGATTCGCTGCCCCTGGAGGCCTTGGCGATCAAAGCCGCGCTGATAAAGCGTTTTTCTGCCAAGAAACCTGAGCTTGGGGCCTTGAATGCCCAGGCCTTCGAGGCGGGTAGGGCGGCGGCTCTTGCAGGTGCGAAGGCGGCCTAGCCGCCTTCGAAGGGCCATGTTAAGATAGAGCCTTCCCGAAGCTTAACCGGTCACTAAAACAAGGAATTTCCGCACCATGCCTAATTTCCAAAGCGCTCTTCAGGCCATCGTCTCCTCGGTTGCCATTCCCGGAGAGGGACAGGAGGCCAAGGAAGGCCAGCGTTATGTGGTTTGTATTTCCCGCGACTATGGTTGCCGGGGCGAGCTGATCGGCAAGAAGTTGGCCGAGCGCCTGGGTGTGCGTTATTTCTCGAAGGAAGTTCTCGAGAAGATCATCGAGCGCACCCATATGGATCCTGAGGTCGTGAAGACCTTGGAAGAGAAGGTGCACAAGGCCCGCGATCTTTGGCTCTATTCGCTTTTCACCGGACAGGACGCCAGCGCCGACACCTATAAGCGCCATATGGTCAACATCATGCTGTCCTTAAGCCGCGTTGGCGGCGTTATCGTGGGGCGCGGCAGCCATGTCGTTCTGGGTCATACCAAGGCGTTGCGCGTGCGTCTGATCGGAACGCTGGACAAATGCGCCGCCCGCGTTGCCGAGGAAGACAAGATCAGCCTCGATGAGGCCAAACACCGCATCCAGGAACACAACGCCCAGCGCGGCAAGTATGTCTGGGAGATGTTCCATTCGCGCCTGAATGATTCCTCTTCCTTCGATCTGGTGGTGAATGTGGATAGGCTGGGCGATATCGACCATGTGACCGACATGCTGGTGAATGCCGCCAAGGCCGTCACCGAAGGAACGAATATCTAGGGAGCCAGGGGAAAAGTCATGGATGCTGCTGAATTGAAGGTCGTCCTCGAGCAGCATACGTTGTGGCTGAAGGGGGGATTGGCCGGACAGGACGGAAGGCGGGCCGATTTCACCGGCCAGGACCTGCGTGGCGCCGATCTGGTGGGGTGCGATCTGCGCCATGCCGATTTCCGTGAGGCCGATATGTCCAACTGCAAACTGGATCGCGCCACCCTGTCCGGATGCAATCTGACAGGAACGCTGTTGCGCAACGTCTCCATGCGAGGCGCCGTGCTGGAGGGAGCGGATCTCTCGAACGCCGATCTGCGCATGGCCGATCTGATGGGGGCGCAATTGCAAGGTGCCGATTTCTGGCGGACCAATTTGAATGGCTGTCGTATTTCGCCCGACAATCTGCATGCCGTTCTGCGCTGCCGTCACTGAGTCGGCATGACGCAAACCGGCCAGCTTTTTCAAGATGAAATCGAGCGGCATGCCCTGGCCCTGAAGGCCGTGCGCGACCATCTGGCCGCTCCCTTCCAGGCCCTTGTGGCAGTTTGCCAAAAATCACTCTCGAACGGCGGCAAGCTGTTCTTTTTTGGCAATGGCGGCAGTGCCGCCGATGCCCAGCATCTGGCCACCGAACTGACCATCCGCTACAAGCGCAACCGCAAGGCCATCGCCGCCTTGTCCTTGTCCACAGACACTTCCGCCCTGACCGCCTGCGCCAATGATTTCGGCTTCGAGCAGGTGTTTTCCCGCCAGATCGAAGCCTTGGCCCGTCCCGGCGACGTGGCCATCGGCATCACCACCTCGGGCAACAGCCCCAATGTGACCCTGGCCCTTAAAACCGCCAAGGCGATGGGCTGTGTCGCCGTTGGCCTTTCGGGCCGCGACGGCGGCGTTCTGGTGGGGTTGGCCGATCCTTTGCTGATCGTTCCGGTGGATGAAACGGCGCGCATTCAGGAGATGCATATTCTCCTGGGCCATATGCTGTGCGAAGCCCTGGAGAGCGCCCAATCGTGACCGATCAATCGCAATTGGCCGACTATGTCGGCCTGCTCAAGGACATCCCCGTGCTGGTCGTGGGCGATGTCATGCTGGATCGTTATGTCTATGGCGATGCCAGCCGCATCTCTCCCGAAGCGCCTATTCCCGTGCTGGCCATCGATCACGAGACGGCGATGCTGGGCGGGGCCGGCAATGTCGTGCGCAATCTGGTTGCTCTGGGCGCCAAGGTAGAATTCGTCAGCGCCATCGGCGACGACCAGGCCGGACGGGAAGTGCGCCATCTTTTGGAAAGCGAAGAAGGGGTGACCCCTCTTCTGGCCGTGGAAAGCGAGCGGCGCACCTCGATCAAGACCCGCTTCTGCGCTGGCTCGCAGCAATTGCTGAGAGCCGATCACGAGACCGTGGGGCCTTTGTCGAAGGGCGGTTGCGACGATATCCTGGAGGCCGTGGCCCGGGGGCTGAAACAGGCGCGCATTCTGATTCTGTCTGATTACGGCAAGGGCGTTCTGTCCGCCCAGACATTGCCCGCTCTGATCGACCTGGCCAGCCGGGCGGGAAGGCCCGTGGTGGCCGATCCCAAGGGCATCGATTATGCCCGCTACCGGGGGGCTACTCTGCTTACTCCCAATCGGCGCGAATTGGCCGAAGCCACGCAGATGCCGGTTAAGGACGATGCGGCGGTGCTGGCGGCGGCCAACCATCTGATCAAGACATCGGGGGTTCAGAACGTGCTGGTAACACGCAGTCAGGATGGCATGAGCCTGGTCGAAGGGGCGGGGGCCGTGCATCATTTGAGCGCCGAGGCCAGGGAAGTGTTCGACGTGTCGGGGGCGGGCGATACCGTGATCGCCACCTTGTCGGCGGCCCTGGCGGCAGGGGTGCCCTTGGTGGCGGCGGCACGTTTGGCCAATGCGGCGGCAGGCATCGTTGTCGGCAAGGTGGGCACCGCCGTCGTTCATCCCGAGGAATTGGTCGCCGCCTTCCATCATCAGGATTTGTGGCAGGCCGAATCCAATCTGGCCAGCCTGGATCAAGCCCGAGAGCGCGTGGCCGCCTGGAAGCGCAAGGGTTTCAAGGTGGGCTTCACCAACGGCTGCTTCGATCTGTTGCATCCGGGCCATGTTTCGCTGCTGGCCCAGGCGCGGGCCGCCTGCGACAAGCTGGTGGTGGGATTGAACAGCGATGCCTCGGTCGCTCGCCTCAAGGGCCCCACGCGCCCCGTTCAGTCGGAGGCGGCCCGGGCCGCCGTGCTGGCCTCGCTGGCCTCGGTCGATCTGGTTGTCATCTTCGGCGAGGATACGCCGCTTAAGACCATCGAGACCTTAAGGCCTGATCTCTTGGTCAAGGGGGCCGACTACAGCGTTGACAAGGTGGTGGGGGCCGATTTGGTGCAGGGCTGGGGCGGGCGCGTTCTGCTGGCCGATCTGGCCCAGGGCCACAGCACCTCGGCCACCATTGCCCGCTTAAAATCATAAGCTAAAACAGGCCGTTGGCTCCAGGAAGCCCCGTCAAGCCCTTTTAGATCATGACTTGGGAAGGGATCGGGAACATAATAACCCTTAGCCTCTGTTCAAGAGGCGTTGCCTTCCTACCGGTCATGGGGTAAAGAGTTCCGCCCTTTAAGACCCCGAGGGAAGGCAGAATCCAGTTCCAAGGAGACGTTGATGCAGAATTCCGTGCAAATCGCATTTCACGGCATTGATCATTCCGACGCGGTTGAAACCCGTATCCGTGAGAAAGTCGCCAAGCTCGAACAGTTCTGTGACCGTATCACGAATTGCCGGGTCGTCGTCGAGATGCATCACCGCAACACCTCCAGCCTGCATCACAAGGGTGAGCCTTACCACATCAACATCGACATCACGGTGCCGGGCGACAAGATCGTCGTCAAGCGCGCCCCTAAGGATCCGCATGTACACGAGGATATCGGCGTGGCCCTGCGCGACGCCTTTTCCATCGCGGAACGCCAGTTGAAGGACTATACCCGCAAGCTGCGCGGCGAGTGATCCTTGAAGAATGACTGTCGGGGGCGGGGGCCGGGGTGGCCCTCGCCCCCGATGCATTTGGGGGGCGTTACTTCATATTGAAAGTTGGTTGGGGATTGCATGAAACCCCGTCGAGGCGCCATCGATTCCCCTCTCGGATCATCTTGTATGTCGCAAGGATTTCGGGGAATTGAGGCCATTTATACGAGATCAGAGCGAAATCGCTCATCGCCTTTTCCGTCTTGTATTCATACTGCCCATTGTTGATGTCCTGGCTACAGGTAACAGGGTTTATGTCGAGTCCGCAAATCTCGCCGTTTCGATAAACACCTTCGCAATTCTTCTGGACTTCCTTCTTCTCCGTCTCGGCCCAGGAATCCTGCAAGGAGGAACTGAAGAAGCGAGAGAAGCGCCGATCCAACTTTCTGTCGCGCCATGGCGCTTTGATGGCAAACTCAAATAAACCGTCCTCCTGCTCTGCCATGAGAATGATTGAATGCAAGGTGTTCTCAGCAGGCGTTGTTGCAGGATGGAAGTTCGCTGAGGCGACGGAGGAAGATAGATGTTCGCCCGCTTGAACGCCGGGTGTCAGAGGGCAAGCGAGCAGCAAGAGGCTAAGGGATGCGGCGATAGACGGTATGAGGCGGCTGATGGTTTCGAGCTTCGCCCCAGCAGAAACGTCGTCGTGCGGTGGCGTCATTTTATCTCCGGTGCGGGCTCTTGCGCGTCGTCAGAGATGCACCAGACGTCGAGCCATTCCGTAGGCTTCTTTCTTGAATCGTAATTGCGCAGGGTCATACCGCAGCGAAGCAGAAGACCGGGGATCGGAAGCTCGATGCTCGAGCGATCCTTGAACTCGCACATCAGCACGGCTTTGTTGGAGTTGAAGTCAGTGAAATCGAATTCTAGATATGTCACCCCGCCCTTACTTGTTTTTCTGCTTTCTTCTAGCGGTTCAGGGTATCCGTAGGGGTAAGGCTTACCGAAATAGAATGGGATGAAGGAGTCGGTCGGACTTGCCTTCGGGCATTCCAACCTGACCTCTGTTGCCAATACAGGGCAACTTGCTGCTGTGACATACAGCGCCACCAGGAGTCTGGAAGCTCGTCGCAAGGTTAACTCCTACCCAAAAATTTCTATTTGCTCTTGCGAATCACCGAGTAATTTTCCATGTGACTTGTATGTCTGGGTGAATCGCTATTAAAGGCAAGAAAATTCCGACGGGCGGGCTCCTTCTTGTTCTGATCCAGCACCCAGTATCCTTTCTTGCCGTTCTGTTCGCCGGGTTCGATGACGACTGCGGCATGGTTTCCTGTATCGTTGTTCTGATACTTGCCGTCCTTGAAGGTAGCGATTGCCGTGCCCGGCGCAAGAGGAGGATCGTCCGGCCCCTTGATTTTCTCGCCCTCCTTCCAGTCCTTGGCGCTTCCGATGCCAGGGACGGCATGCTTGACCAGCGCGATGCATTGCCGACCACCCTTGCCTTTTTGGGTGCCTAGGCACAAACTCGCCTTAGGGGCGAGAGGAAAGGGACGGCAGGGCATGTGGCGGGTGGCGGCGACGGCAGTGTTTCTGGGGCTGAGCGGAGGTGTTGCTCAGGCAGGCGTGCTTGATCCCGACCATTTCGGAACCTGGGCGCCTTTGGGACAGCCCTGTTCCGCTGAGCCCAGAATTGTCGTCAGTCGGCAGGAAATCGTCATCCATATCCACGGACAGGTTCAGCGATATGGCGACCTGGATGAGGACAGGACATGCGCATCGGGTATATCCAGATTCTCAATTCCCGTGATCACGACATGCATTTATCCCTGGTGGGGAAGAGGCCGTTACTTTCCTTTCATACTGGTCTTCAATCCAGAACAAAAACGAGGAGTGATGGACTTTGAACTTGATGACGGAGACCCCAATCAGTTGCCAAAGCACTACCAGCGTTTCCGAAAATGCAAGAAAGGGAAGTGAACACATACCTCATTCCCCTGTAAGTTCGTACGACCCAGTGACGCCGATCACCGGGCTGTTTCGCGTCCTCACTTACGGTAAGGAATATTCTCGAATTTCCTGATCCGTGTTTCGACGGCACGAAAACGATCCTCGGTGCTTCTGGTCACATTTCCCATGCTGTCCTTGATGTCTCTTCTCTTTGCTACATCCGAATCGATATTGCTGAAATCGCTTTTCCAACCGTTCTTTTTCTGGTGGCTCAGATAATCCTTCACCACACCCTCTCCGTCCCGGTGCGCCGCTGCCACCAGCCCGGCGTCGGTGATCTTGAATTTTCCAACAACCCCGTCGATTTCCTGGCCGCGATGTGCATCAGCTTCTTTTCGAACGGCATCCTCTTTCCTTTTGAAAAACTGATGCGCCGCTTTGTCTTGGGCGGAGGAGTCGTTCTTGAAATCGGCATCGCTCTTCACGCCATTCCGTTTGGCAAGATCGGTCCAATTTCCCTTATCGTCCTTCCAGCCAATTCCGACCAGGCCTTGATCGTTAATCTGATACTTCCCCTTTTCGGTCGAGCCGGAGTTGACTTCATTCGTCGTGCGCTGCTCGGGCTTGCGATTGCCCTGTTCGGCGCTCCAGATGGCATCCAGAAATTCCGGAGAAATGGGAGCAGGTTCCTTGCTCTTTTCATTTCCGCCTGCATTCTGGGTCGCAGGCGTTGCGCCTTGATCGTTCGCCCTGGGCTGATTGCTCGCTCCGTCGCTGTTTTCAGGCGGCTGGGATGAGGCTGCTTCGTTCGCGTCATTTCCGGTGTCGCCGCTGCCTTCGCCCGTTCCCTCGCCCGCGTCGTTCAGGAGCATGCGATGATTGCCCGTGTCCTTCTCGGGATAATAGGGCTCGGCCCTGGGGGCGGGGTCCGGATCGTCCTTCCTGACTTCCAATGTTCGCCGCCAATCCTCCTTGCGAATACCCACGGGCGGAACATTCGGCACCTCGCCGCCCAGAAAATCCCGGGCCGTCTCACGGGGCAGATGGCTGATGATGCCCCAGGCGAAGCTGTGGGCGCGCTTGGGATCGAGTGCCTTGATCTGCAAGATCAGATCGCGATTGCGCAAAATGCCCGCCTCGCCATTGTCTTGGATATCGCGGGCCACGAACTGATCGAGCCCGTCATCCGAGCTTCGCCCCAGCAGAAACTGCGCCGTGCGCCGGTTGGCCGCCTGCGTGCCCTCCGCCACGCCCTCGGGTGGAGTGATGTCCAAGGGTGGCGGCTTATGGGTAAGCAGGCCGGGCTCGCCCAGCTTCAACGCATCGTGATGGGCATCGATCTCGGAGAGAGACGGTACAGAGAAGCCCTTGAAGGCATCGGCCAGCTCGCCTTCCAAACTGGCGATGGTGGGGCCACCCGGATTGAGCAGACCGTCAACCTTCAAGCCCTTGCGCTTCTGATAGGTCCGCACCGCCCCCTCGGCCCGGCTGCCCCACCAGCCGGTGGGGCCATCGGTGCGCCCGATATCGTAATCGCCCGCCCGGCCCAGCAGGGTCTCCACCCGCAACACATCAGGGCGCCGGTTGGGGGCCGGATGCGGCCCCACCGGAGAGCCCAAGGAAAACCAGCCCTCATTGGGAGTATCTTTTCCCGGCCTGGGCGCAACCGGCTCAAGCTGGGAACGAAGGATATCTCCCGGACTGAAAGCGCGGCCCCTCTGCTGTCCAGCCGGGGCTAAAGGATCGTTGTCGGTATAAATCAGGCTCATGGCGTCACAACAGGTAAAGATTACGTTGTCTCGACGCATAAACCCGTGAAAGGCGAGAGTCAAGCAGAATAATCCTAATGGCATCAGAAATGAGAATAATGCTACCTAAGGTGGTTTATTGCGAGGGGGGGGAGGAAACGCGTCCGCGAGGGGAAAAAGGTGATAATAGAGAGACTTACCAGAGAGTTGAGGGAATGGGGGGCGGTTTTCCCTCTTTCTCGCCACGGAGCAGACAAAATCAGGTGAGGGGTGCGAAAGGAAAGGGCGATGGCTGGCAGGAATAAGGCTTCACGCGGGATGTGGCTTGGGTAAACTCCTGCCATGCCTTTGACCTTCAAGCCCTCGCCCGTCACCCGCCGTCGTTTCGCCCAGTTCATCGCCAATCGGCGCGGCTCGTGGTCGCTGGGCCTGTTCCTGATTCTGTTTGCACTTACCTTGTTCGCTGAACTGATCGCCAACGACCGGCCTTTGCTGGTGCGCTATGACGGGGCCTTTTACCTGCCGGTGCTGGTGGATTATCCCGAAACCACCTTCGGCGGCGATTTCCCCACCGATGCCGATTTCCGCGATCCCTTCATCAAAGACAGCATCGAGGCCAAGGGCTGGGCCGTCTGGCCGCCCGTCCGCTTCAGCTTTGATACCATCAATCACGACTTGCCGGTTCCGGCGCCAGCACCACCTTCTGCGGAAAACTGGCTGGGCACCGACGATCAGGGGCGCGATGTGATGGCCCGCCTGATCTATGGCTTGCGCGTCTCGATCCTGTTTGGCCTGCTGCTGACCGTGATCTCCTCGGCGGTGGGGGTGGCGGCTGGCGCCGTGCAGGGCTATTTCGCGGGCACGGTCGATCTGATCTTTCAGCGCTTTCTGGAAATCTGGGGCAGTCTTCCGCAATTGTTCATCCTGATCATCGTCACCTCGGTCTTGGTGCCGGGATTCTGGACGCTGCTGGCGGTGCTGTTGCTTTTCTCCTGGACCACGCTGGTCGGCGTGGTCAGGGCCGAATTCCTGCGCGGGCGCAATTTCGATTATGTGCGGGCGGCGAGGGCGCTGGGCCTGGGCGATCTGACCATCATGGCCCGCCATGTGCTGCCCAATGCCATGGTCGCCACCTTCACCTTCACCCCCTTCATTCTTTCAAGTTCGATTGTGGCCCTGACGGCGCTCGATTTCTTGGGCTTGGGCCTGCCGCCCGGCTCGGCCTCGCTGGGCGATCTTCTGCGCCAGGGCAAAGAGAATCTGCAAGCCCCCTGGCTGGGCATTACCGGCTTTGTGGTGTTGGCGGGATTGCTGACCCTGCTGGTCTTTGTGGGCGAGGCGGCGCGTGACGCCTTCGATCCCAGAAAGGCGCGCCCGTGAGCCTGATCGAGATCGAGAATCTGTCGGTTTCCTTCGGGCGCGGTGTGGGCGAGGTGAAGGCCGTGCGGGGGCTTTCGTTGGCCATCGACAAGGGCGAAACCCTGGCCCTGGTGGGCGAATCGGGTTCGGGCAAGTCGGTGACGGCGCTGTCGATTCCCGGCCTGCTGCCCTATCCCAAGGCTTGGCATCCCACCGGCGCCATCCGCTTCGAGGGCACGGACATCCTGAACGCCGATGACGAGACGCTGCGCCATTACCGGGGCGCCAAGGCAGCGATGATCTTTCAAGAGCCCATGACCTCGCTTAACCCGCTGCACAGCATTGGCCGACAGGTGGCCGAGGTGCTGGAGGTGCATAAGGGATTGAAGGGCGAGGCGGCCCAGACCCGCGTGATCGAGCTTTTGCATCTGGTGGGCTTGAGCGAAGCCGCCAAGCGTTTGGGTGCGCTTCCGCACGAATTGTCGGGTGGTCAGCGCCAGCGCGTGATGATCGCCATGGCGCTGGCGGGCGAGCCCGATCTTTTGATCGCCGACGAACCCACCACGGCCTTGGACGTCACCATCCAGGCGCAGATTCTGAAACTGCTGAAAGAACTTCAGACCCGCTTTGGCATGGCGCTTCTGATGATCACGCATGATCTGACCCTGGTTCGGCGCATGGCCGACCGGGTGGCGGTGATGACAATGGGTGAGATCGTGGAAAGCGGGCCAATGGCCGAGGTGTTCGCAAGGCCAAAGCATCCCTATACGCAAAAGCTGATCGCATCCGAGCCCAAGGGGGCACCCCTGCCGCTGAAGGCGGATGCGCCTCTGGTGATGGAAGGGGTGGGGATCAAGGTGTGGTTTCCCATCAAGAAGGGCGTTATCCGGCGCACCGTGGGCCATATCAAGGCGGTCGACGGCGTGGACATCGAGGTTAGGGCGGGCGAGACGCTGGGTGTGGTGGGGGAATCAGGCTCGGGCAAGACCACGCTGGGCCTAGCCCTTCTGCGCCTGGAAAAATCGCAAGGAATGATCCGCTTGAAGGGCCAGGATATCGAGAGGCTTTCTGGGCGCGATCTGCGCCCCCACCGCAGGCAAATGCAGATTATCTTTCAAGATCCCTATGGTTCCCTAAGCCCGCGCCTGACTGTTGCCGCGATCGTGGGCGAGGGGCTGGAGTTGCACGGCATCGGAAGCGGTATCCCAGAGCGGCGCGGCCTGATCGCCGAGGCGCTTTCCGAAGTGGGGCTCGATCCCTCGATCATGGATCGCTATCCGCATGAATTCTCGGGCGGCCAGCGCCAGCGCATCGCCATTGCCAGAGCACTTATCCTGAAGCCGGAGTTTCTGGTTCTCGATGAACCCACCAGTGCCCTAGACCTGACTGTGCAGGCCCAGATCATCGATCTGTTGCTGAAATTGCAGGAGCGCTACCGGCTGGGCTATCTGTTCATCAGCCACGACCTTCGGGTGGTGAAGGCCTTGGCGCACCGCATTCTGGTGCTGAAGGATGGTAAGCGGGTCGAAGAGGGCACGGCGGACGCGATCTTCGCTGATCCAAAGCAGCCCTATACCAAGGCGCTGATCGCGGCGGCCTTCAAGCTGGATAGCGTGGAGCCGGGGCCCCGCTGATCAGGCGCCCGAGCCTTGTCAGCAGATCAAAATAGCGCCGCTTTACAGGCCGGTCCGCGCCAAGCATCATAAGCGTTATAGCAAACCTGTAGCGCGGACTCTCGTTTTAACAAAAGTCGTTTGACGGCTTCGATTGCAAACGATCCGCTAGCGGCAAGGATGAGCGCATGCCAAGTGGAATGACACAAAGGAACAATGGCGGCAGGAGGGCGGGATGGGCATGAAAACCATGCTGCTGCTGAATGTCGACATGGAACGGCCGGGGATTATCCATGATAACGTCCTGATCGGATTCCTGCACATCACCAGCAAAGGCATGCGGATCGATCAGACGGTTGCCTTGGGCCAAGACCGTCTGGATGAAATCATCGCGGACCTCAACCGGATGAAAGATGAAATTCCAGCGCTGTTCCAGCAGTTGGGCGCCGAACTGCCGATGCGCCATCAACATGCAAGGACGTCGGCAATCATCCGGTCGCTTCCCGCCACGGAGAAGCGCAATATTCAAATCGGCTCGGCAGAGCATGTGAAACCGGGTTTTCTCAACATCGACACCTGGCCCAATTCCGGCATCGATTACGACGAGACAACCACCTTCGCCAATCTCGACGTGCGACTTGGCCTTCCGCTCGACGATGCCAGCGCAGGTTTCGTCTATAGTTCGCACA
Source organism: Alphaproteobacteria bacterium (assembly GCA_015232335.1). Classification (GTDB taxonomy): domain Bacteria; phylum Pseudomonadota; class Alphaproteobacteria; order Rhodospirillales; family WMHbin7; genus WMHbin7. Next base: position 20,766 of record JADFZV010000048.1, read on the forward strand.
TGCTGGAGCATCTGACCTTCGAGGAGGCCAAGCGGCATCTTGCCGACATTCACCGGGTGTTGTGGCCGGGCGGGCGGCTCAGGATGTGCCTGCCCGATGTGGACAAGACGGCCAAGTGCTACGCGGCCCGCGACATGGCCTATCTCGAACGCATGAATGAAACCTTCCGCTTTCTGGGCTATATGCCCAAGGAAAACCGGCTGTACGGCGATCTGATGAGCCGCCATATCCTGGAAGGTTGCACACACAAATATTTCTGGGATGCCGAGAATCTAGAGGCGGCGCTGGCCGCCTGTGGCTTTCAGAATATCCAGGAGGCGCCTTACGACACTTCAATCGACCAAGCCGTGGCGCTTAGGATCGAGACGTCCTTCTGTATTGAGGCAATAAAGGCTTATTGAGGCGGGCGCTTTACGAACTTTGAACCCATCGCCTGAGGCCAGGATGCTGATCGCGGCAGCCTTCAAGCTGGATAGCGCGGAGCAGGTGCTCCGCTGATCAGGCGCCAGAAGGTTACCAGAAAGCGTTCGAAGTTCGTCATGTCGCCCCCCTTGTTGGACATCTTTGCTGGCTGCCATTCTAGCGGCCCGATGATGGCGAGATTAGGGCGCCAATTGCGGCAAGACAGTGACGACGATCACAGGGGGGGGGGGATGAGTTTCTAGCGATAGGTCGTGGTCGAGCGGCGCAGAATATCCATGACCAGAACGGCTCCTTCGATCTCGTCGATGCCAAAGACGATCCGATAGTTTCCCACCCTGCGGCGGAAGGTATCGGTTCCCTTGAGTTTCACGACATCTCCAGCCAGAGGATCGGCTTCCATTTCTTCGAGGGCCTTGAAAATCCGCTCGCGATCAGCAGCGGGAAGACCGCGCAGCCCCTTCCCGGCTCTATTTGCGAGATGTACGGCGAAGCTCATGGCGCAGCGAGGAAAGGGGCGTCGATTGTCCCTTGGCAAGTTCGGCGCGGCCTTTTCTTATCGCATCTCGCTCATCGTCGGTTGGCTCGTCGATGGGCAAGGCGGCTATCCGCTCGGCGAGGCTGCGCTGGTCCGCCTGCCGGATATAAACGCGCAACGCCTCGCGCACCAGTTCCGAGCGGGTGCGGTGTTCGGTCTTCTGGATGCGCGTCAGCTCCTTTGCCATTTCCGGCGGCAGGGAAATGGAGAGCGTGGCGGTGCTGCGGCTCATGTTCATCCCACTTGATGTTGCCTGATATCGCATAGTAGCAATAAGTAACACTCAGTCAAGCCCTGGGTAAACAGATCGGCCCTAAGCCAAATTGTACACACCATCCAAGAGTAGTTTACAAATTCAGATTGTTCAAATAGGGTGTGGGATCAGATTCTTGCATTGGCTTTGATTGTAGAAGGTGCTTGACCTGAGCCCCTCGTTTTCCTCCATTTTTTGGTAGAGTCCGTCATCCAGAGGAGACGGACGATGAAGCGCAGTCGGTTTACGGAAGAGCAGATAATCGGGATTCTGAAGGAGCAGGAGGCCGGTG
>JADFZV010000049.1 GCA_015232335.1 Alphaproteobacteria bacterium
CCCATGATAACTCCAAAATCGAGTTATCTGGGTCAGCCCCAAATTCATATTTCAGGACCTGACAACATTCCTTTTGCCCCTGGCCGTGACATGGTAGCAGGCCCCGGGATATTCGATGCGCAGGGGCCGGGACATGGCAAGCGGCTGCCCCTAGAAGAACGCCTTGAGGATGAGCGACATGACACCTGCCATCAGGATGCCCAGCATCCAGCGGTTCAGCTTGAGTTCACCTTCCAGCCGCTCAAAACGGTTTGAAATCCCCGCATCCAGCTTCTCGATGTCCCGTTTTGTCGCAACCTCGGCGGCCCCCAAGGCTTCGACCAAAGCCTCGGCTTCGGCCTTGGCATGCGCTTCGGGGACCCCGGCGGCTTTGAGCTTTTCGACGAATTTCAGCGTATCGAAGGTGATGGCGGTCATGGGGTGAATGTAACGCATCCCCAGGGGCTTGTCATCTTGCCGTTGCGGGGTGTGCCGGTTTGGGGGCCGCGCGGCGGAGGGGGGGGCTGGAAGCGGGTGGGCAGGATATTCAGGGATAAATTTACGAACGAATTACGATCTTCAAATTATGCTGCAATATTCAAGACCTGACCCCATAGCTGCAATAGCCAATAGCCAGGGGCTTGATTTTTTGGATGATGATTTTTTTACGGTACACTAATACGTACTGTCACACTCGCACTACCAGCTTTATTCGTAGCTGTAACCGTAAAGACATAGTTATTACCAGTTTCAGCGATGAAGTTAGGCGTACCCGTTATTGTGCCATTTGCATTAACCACCAAAGTATTTTGGCCACCCGGACCAACAGTACCAGAGTAGGTACATTCAGCGCAATCAAAAAATTGATTAAGGTCGAGATTAAATGCCACGCCGCCATTGGCAGTGTAAATCGCTGTTTGTGCTACCAACGCCCTAGGTGCATTCAGCGTCTCTACTCGGCTATTTTTGAAAACTGCATTTGCCAGTTCTGGTGTGCGATCACTGAAGTTCACGCTGTCCGGGCGCACTGTGGCCGAGCGCTGGAGTGCTTCTTTCGAGTATTTCGCCAGACGACGAGTTTCATTGATTTGGAGGATCAGGGTTGTGCGCTCGGCAGCGTAGCAGGTGGCACGATCGGCAGTGGCGACACAAGCCTGGAGACCGTCTTTCACTTCTCTCGGCAGGAGTGTGTACTCGCGGAGGTAGTCACGCAGAGTGTCCAGGATGCTCTCGAGTCTCAGTCGATCGGAGTCGAGCATGGGTTTCTTGGGATCGAGGTGAGTCAGATACTTGAGCTCGCTGACCTGGTTGTACACGGCCTGGAGCTGGGCGACGACGCTCTCGGTTTCCTCGGCAGTGTAGCGCAGATGTAGGAGCTGGACAGGATAGATGCTGAAGTAGCCGGGTTGGAGGAGATTGACGGAGAAATTCATTTTGCCGGGAGTCCAATCGCCGAAGGTCATGTGGCTAAAGGCGCGGATCTCACCACGGAGCGAGGCGACACTGCGGGCGTCAAGTGATTTCCGAGCGTAGGCATCGACACCGAGATTGCCGACGAGTGGATTATCCAGGAAGCGAAGCTCTTGCGAGATGCCGGCTCCGTACACAGGATCATGATTGTCAGCTTTTTTCTGGAGAAATTCATGCCCCATGCCACCGAAAGGGGAGATGGTCGTCTCGGTTGGCAGACGAAATTTGGCACCGACAGTGCCCTCGGCGTAGTAGGAGGTTGGGTGTTCGATCGTGTAGCCTTGGCTGACATGGGTTTTTCCGCCGCGCGTTTGAAAACCGCCCAATTGCAGGAAGCTGCCCGCATAGCCGCTTTCGGCCCCGCTGCTTGAATCAAAATACATCGAACCGCCCAGGGCCTGCGAGCGGCTGGTCTGGGCACGGTGGGAATCCTCGACCCCGGTCGAGGTGAAGCCAAGCTGGGTGGTGTAATCACTGCCGCCCGCCTGCTCCAACCCGCCCGCCTCAAGCGCGTAATGCATGCGCCCGTTTTTCTTGTACAGCGGGCCATTCGCCCTGGGGGCATCGTTGTTTTGGATGCTGGCCTTGGCTCCGGTGACACCCTGACGCATCTGTTCGGCCCGAAGCTGTCCGGCCAATCTTGTTCCCGCCGCCTGTTCGTCGCCTCTCTCCAACTGGCGAAGCGCCATGCCTGCCGTCACCGGCTGGCGGTTGGCCAGGGCGGCGTACAGGGCCAGGATGGATTTGGTTTCGGCCTCGCTTTCCGATTTATTCAGCGCCTCGGCAAAGGTGGCGGGAAAAGCCGCCAGGGCGGCCCGGCGCTGGGCGGTGGTTTTGGCATCCGTCAAAGTGGCGGCCAGCCTGTCTGGATCAATGGGGCCGGAATTGTGGGCAAACAGGCGCTCCATCCAGTAGACCGGATTCAGTTCCAGGGGGATTTTCACCCCAGCAGCATCCATGGCCCCTTGCAAACCCTCGGTCGCCAGAGCCGAGGCTGCGGAAAATCCAATCGCCGTGGGCGAGGCGTGAAGGGGCGAGAGCGGGATTTTTTCGCCAAGGGCGATCAGACCTTCCCAAGGATCGAAGCTGCCCGCCTGGATGCCCTGGATTTGGGCGCGGGCCAGGGGTTTGCCGCCAAGAAAAGCGTCGGCCCCGTCTTCGGTCAGCCGGACTACGTCGCCATCGGGGGAAACCAGCATCCAAAGATCGGAGCGCTGAATCAGGGCGAAGCCGTCCTTCTCGCCCATGGCAGCGCGGGGCAGCGGGCCTGACAAGGCCTGCTTCATCAGCTTGCGCTCGAGCCGAGTGAGCGGCGGAATGGGCTGATGTGCGCTTGACGCGGTGGCGGGCGGGGGGGCCAGTTCGACATAGCGATTCGCAGGGGGTGCGCCGAACTTCCAGGTGAAGCCCGCCATCACCGCGTGGTTGCGATAGGGTGCTTCCACCGATTGCCCGGCCTGGGTGGAAAGCCCAGCATCCGTGGTGGCGAAATAGCGGTAATCGAGATTGAGGCCAAGCGAGGGGGTAAGTTCATAGCCAACCCCCAGGATGCCCTGATAGGCGAAAGCTGCGGCGGAATCGTTGATATAGTCAGCGCCTTCGCGCTTGGCCTTGCTCCAATCGACATAGGCCGCCCCCGCCCCCGCCCCCAGATAGGGCCGAAGGGGCGAATCAAGCGGTAGGCCGTAGATGACGTTGCCCATCACGGCGCTGGACGACACTGTACCGTCGGCTTTGCCCGACAGGGCGCGCAGGCCGTTGGCCCGGTGGGCCAGTTCCGCCTCAAGCCGCCATGCGCCGAAATCATAGCCGCCAAAGCCACTGCCCACCCAACCGGGACGAAAGGATCCCTTGTATGACCCGCCGCCGGAAAGGCTGGAATCTTGCATGAACGCGCCGCCGCCCATCAGCCCCAGATACCAGCCGGGCATGGCGCCGACGGGGCCGAGGTCAAGCGGATCGGCCGAAAGTTTTTGAAGAGGGGTATTTACCCCCCCCCCCGCTGTAGTTTGAGGGGGATTCGTCAGCGGCCAGTGCCGGTGCGAAAGAAGCGGGCAAAACCAGCGAAGACGTGGCCAAAAGCAAGGCACGGGGGCACAACAAGGCCTTCCGGCCTTTTGGTCGTGTCGGTCGATTAATCCCCGGTCCTTGCATTGCTGTGCCGCAACCCCTGCCTGTGTTGGGCGAAGATGGCTGGATTCAAGCGCTTTGGCAAGAAGGCAATTGGCTTAGGCGCCTCAACCCGTCATGGCCGGGCTTGACCCGGCCATCCACGATTTCCTGCAATGAGATCTACCGGCAAGGCGTGGATGCCCGGCACAAGGCCGGGCATGACGATATGTTTGCCTTTGGGTCAAGCCTAATATGTGACGTCCTGAAGCAGTTCCATGACCGAAGTTTGTATCCGCGCCGCCAAGCTACTGCGACAGCAGCGCATTGGCGATGACCAGCTTTTGCACTTCGCTGGTGCCTTCATAGATGCGCAGCGCTCGGATTTCGCGGTAAAGCTTTTCCACCGTCACACCGCTGACCACGCCCAGCCCGCCCCAGATCTGCACGGCCTGATCGATCACCTTTTGCGCCTCTTCGGTGGCGAACAGCTTGGCCATCGAGGCTTCCCGCGTCACCCGCCCGCCCTTGACGTCCTTGGTCCAGGCGGCGCGATAGACCAGAAGGGCGGCGGCATCGACGGACAGCGCCATCTCGGCCAGCTTGGCCTGGGTCAATTGAAACTCGGCCAGGGCTTGCCCAAAGACGTGGCGCGACTTGGCGCGCTTCAAACCCTCATCCAGGGCGCATCTTGCAAATCCCAGGGCGGCGGCGGCCACGGTCGAGCGAAAGACATCCAAAACCGACATGGCGATCTTGAAACCCTCGCCGGGCAGGCTGATCAGCGACGATGAGGGAATGCGGCAGTTCTCGAATCTGAGCTTGCCTAAAGGATGGGGTGCGATCACATCGATGCGGCTTGCCACCTTGAATCCAGGTGCGTCCGCCTCGACGATGAAGGCGGCCAGCCCCTTGGCGCCCGGCGCATCGCCCAACCTTGCGAACACCGTATAGAAATCGGCCAGGCCTGCGTTGGAAATCCAGGTCTTGTCGCCATTCAGAACATAGTGGTTGCCGTCTTTGACGGCCCTGGTCGTCATCGCCCCCACATCCGATCCGGCATCGGCTTCGGAAATGGCGAAGGCCGGAATCAGTTCGCCCCGGCCTACCTTGGGCAGATATTTGGCCTTCTGCTCATCGCTGCCGAACAAGGTGATGGCCGCACTGCCCAGACCCTGCATGGCGAAGGCGAAATCAGCCAGTCCCTCGTGGCGGGCCAGGGTTTCACGAGCAAGACACAGCGCCCTGACATCGAAGCTGGCACTCCTGCCCCCATAGGCCGCAGGGACGCAGGCCTTCAAGAAGCCCTGCTCGCCCAGGGCGCGGACGAGGCGCTTGGACATCTCGTCCATCTTCGGCCCCTCGCAGTCATGCGAAGGGGCCACCTTTTCCAGGTCAGCCTGCGCCCAGCCTTCGATGGCTGCCGCGAACTCGCGGTGACCATCGTCGAAGAAGGGCCAGGACAGAAAGCTGGTGTCGGACATCAATCGCCTTCGAACTTGGGGGTCTGCTTGGCTGCAAAGGCATTATAGGCACGCTCGAAGTCTTTCGTCTGCATGCAGATCGACTGGGCCTGAGCCTCGGCCTCGATGCACTCGTCGAGACCCGCGTTCCATTCCTGGACGATCATCTTCTTGGTCATGGCATGCCCGAAGGTGGGACCCTCGGCCAGGCTTTTCGCCATCTCCTGGGCCTTGGCCAGAACTTCCTCGGAGGAAAAGACGGCGTTGTAGAAGCCCATGCGCTCGGCTTCCTCGCCCGGCATGGCGCGTCCGGTCATCAGAAGCTCGGTGGCGCGGCCCAAACCCACGATGCGGGGCAGCAGGGTACAGGCGCCCATATCGGCGCCCGCTAGGCCCACGCGCACGAACAGGAAGGCGACCTTGCTTTTCGCCGTGCCATAGCGGATGTCGGCGCCGCAGGCCAGCATGGTGCCCGCACCGGCGCAGATGCCGTCGATGGCCGCCACGATGGTTTGCGGGGCTGCCTTCATCGCCTTGACCACGTCGCCGGTCATGCGGGTGAATTCCAAAAGCTCGGGCATCTCCATCTTGACCAGCGGGCCGATGATTTCATGCACGTCGCCGCCCGAGCAGAAATTGCCGCCCGAGCCGGTGAAGACCAGGGCCTTGATCTCGGAACAGTAGGCCAGGTCACGCAGCGTATCGCGCAGCTCGCCATAGGATTCGAAGGTCAGCGGATTCTTCTTCTCGGGCCGATTCAGCGTGATGGTGGCCACCTTGCCCTCGACCGACCAGCCGAAATGCTTGGGCGCAAAATGGCTGGCGGGGATTTTCTTCATCATCGACATGTTGGATTTCCTTTTTTGAAAAAGATCAGCCGGGGATAACCAAGCCGCCATTGACGCTCAACACCTGTCCGGTGATGTAGTCGGCGCGATTGCTTGCCATGAAAATGACGGCGTCGGCCACTTCCGAGGGCTTGCCGAAACGCTTCATGGGAATGGCCTTCAGGAAGGCTTCCAGGAACTTCTCGGGCTCCGAGCGCAGAAGCGGCGTGTCGGTCGGACCCGGGCAGACGCAGTTGACCTGGATGTTGTGCCTAGCCCCTTCGCGGGCCAACGATTTGGTGAATGAGATGGCCCCACCCTTGGCACCCGAATAGACGCTTTCGCCCAAGCTGCCCACGCGCCCCGCATCCGAAGCCACAATGACGATTTTGCCCGACTTCTGCTCGATCATGGAGGGAAAGAAGGCGCGGGCCATCTCGATGGGACCCATCAGGTTCAGCTTGACCACCTTCTCGATGAACTCGTCCGAGTTTTCCACGAAGGGCTGGATATGGCCCCAGCCCGCCACATGGGCCAGCACATCCAAGCGCCCCTTCTCGTTCAAGATGCGGTCGCGGCAATGCGTGATCGAGGTCTTGTCGGTCACGTCCAGCTTGACGGCATGGACCTTGCCCTTGATGGAAGCGGCGGCTTGCTTGCCCGCCTCCTCATTGAGATCGCCCAGATAGACCTCGGCCCCCAGAGCCGCGAAGCCCTCGACGGCGGCCAGGCCGATGCCCGACGCACCGCCCGCCACCAGAACGATTTTTCCCTCGAATTTCATGCTGGACTCTCCTTGTTCAAGAAGGCCTCGACCCTTTGGCGGGTCTCGGGTTGGGTTGAGAGCAGGCGGCGCGTTGCCGTCAGCTCTTCTTCATAGCCATCGCGATGGGGATCATGGGCGGCCTCGATGCAGGATTTAGCGGCCGCCAAAGCAGCGCCGGGCAAACCGGCCAGACGCTGCAACAAGGCATCGGCATAGGCTGACAGGTCGGCCCTGGGCACGGCCCATTGCACGAGCCCCAGCGCCTGGGCCGTGGCCCCATCCAGGATTTCAGCGCCCAAAATAAGACGCTTGGCCATAGCGGCCCCCACCAAATTCGTTAGGCGCTGTGTGCCGCCTGCGCCGGGAATAAGGCCCAGATTGGTTTCGGGCAAGGCAAGCTTGGCCTCGGACGCCGCCACGCGCAGATCGCATGCCAGGGCCAGCTCAAAGCCGCCGCCCATGGCAGCTCCGCCGATTTCGGCCAGACTGACCAAGGGCAGGGCCTCGATGCGCTTCAAGACCTTCTGGATAGCGCGGATATCCTCGATCTGCTGATCGATGCGCGAGGCATCGGCGAAGTTGGCCCGCATCTCGGCCAGATCGGCGCCTGCGCAAAAAACCTTGAGCGAGGATTTGATGTGCAGGACCGACAAGGTGGCATCCTGCCCGATCTCGTCCAGAGCCTGGTTGAGAGCCCTGATCATGCCCGTACCCAGCGCATTGACCGGCGGATGGGCAAGGACCAGCCGGGCGATCTTGCCTTGCTTTTCCAGGGTCAGAAACGCCTCGGCCATGCTGGGCTCGCTTTAAGGGTTGCTGGCAGGGCGGCAGGGAGCCCCGCCGACTGAATGGATATTCATTCAGTCTGGCCCGGCGAGTCAAGAGGGGTTTTGCCCACCTCTTCACGGGCGACCTCAGCCTAACGACCTGTGTTGTTAGTTTATTCGTAAGATGGGAGAGATACTGGAATTGCCATAGCTCTCCGTGCTATAGTCCTTGGTGTGATAGCTTTTGATGCGTTGAAAGGCTGCCATGCGGATTTTTGCGACCAAAGCATTTGCGCGTTTTGCCCGTCATGAGGACATCTCCGCTGGCGAACTTTGCGAAGCGATTGAGCGGGCCGAAGCAGGATTGATTGCCGCCGACCTTGGCGGCGGAATCATCAAGCAGCGGATCGCCCGGAAGGGTCAAGGCAAATCCGGCGGACTTCGAACCATCGTTATATTCCGGCAGCAGACAAGAGCCGTCTTCGTCTATGGATACGCCAAAAGCGCCCGCAGTGATATCGGGCCTGACGAGTTGAAAGCCTTTCGCAGGCTTGCCGCCGAACTGCTTTCGCTTGATACATCGGGAATTACTGCTGCCATGAAGAACGGGACGCTACAGGAGATCAAGAAGTCATGACAAAGCAATATCGCAGCGACGCACTGGCCGCCATTCACGAAACCGCCCAGGGACTGCACGATGCGGGGCTCATGAAAAAACACACCATGAAGGCCTTCGACGAAATGTGCCTGACCCCGGTCGAGAAACTATCGCCTGATGAAATCCGTTCTATTCGTTTGCGTGAAAGGGCAAGCCAAGCCGTTTTCGCCCGCTATCTCAACGTCACGACCGGCCTGATCAGCCAGTGGGAACGAGGCGAAAAACATCCCCGCGGGGCATCCCTTAAACTTCTCACTCTGGTTGCCCAAAAGGGCCTTCAGGCAGTGGCTTAGAACGGCTTGCCCCCCTCAACCAAACGGCCCGGCGGGCAGGGCCGGGCCGCTGGCATCCGTGTTTTCAACTGTCATTATGCGCCTTTCACCTCGATCTTGCGGGGCGCCCGGGCGGCTTCGGGGCACTTTTGCATGCGGATGGTCATCACCCCTTTTTCCATATCGGCGGTGATCTTGTCCGCATCGACCGTCTCGGGCAGCCTTAAGCTGCGCATGACGGTTTCGTGATGCCGCTCAACCCGATGGAATTCCTTGTCCTTACCCTCCTCCCTGGTCTCGGACTTCATCGCGCCCTCGATGGTCAACAGTCCGTCCGTCAAGGTAACCTTGACGTCCTTGGCATCCATTCCGGGCAGATCCACCGTCACTTCGAAACCACTATCGGTTTCAGCCACGTCCATCCGAGGCATTGCCGCAAACGAACGCTCCATCTCCCTCATGCGCGGCAGGCCGCCCAGGAACGTATCGAACATCCGATCAAAATCGGCCAGTCCCTCGAACAGCCATCCATGGGGGAACTCGTAAGACACCGGGGCCTTGGCCCCCGCAGCTTTATCGACCGGCACCTTGCCGGTCTTCTCTAATGTCTTGGTTGACATGGCAGCCCTCCAATCCTTGCGGTGGGATACCTTTACAAGGCTGTAATATAACATTTTTTTATAAGTTGTGTTATGCAGGCGAGTCATAGCCGCCATAAAATTCCCACATGGAGGGCGTGGCGCCCCACCCTTCGGCGGTGCAGCGCAACTTTATTACCCTTATTTCCCAAAAATACGCAGTATTGTTTCAAAAAACGGTTGCATGGCCTATATTGATCGCCTAATCTTCGTGCCTTTGCGGCGTCTATGCGGCACCGCATCATGACGACTTCATAATGGAGATGCGCCCCCCATGCCCAAGACGAAGACGACCCCTGCAAAGTCGGCCACCACCCAGAAAAACGGGCCCGTGATGGTGCCTGTCGAGGGCAACGAGGCCTGCGCCTCGATCGCGCATCGCTTAAGCGAGGTGATCGCCATCTATCCGATCACGCCTTCATCGACCATGGGCGAGCTGGCCGACGAATGGTCGAGCCAGGGCCGCACGAATATCTGGGGCGTGGTTCCCGACGTCGTCGAGATGCAGTCGGAAGGCGGCGCCGCCGGCGCCGTGCACGGCGCCCTTCAGGCCGGCGCCCTGTCGACTACCTTCACCGCTTCGCAGGGCCTGCTTTTGATGATTCCCAACATGTATAAGATCGCTGGCGAGCTGACCAGCTTTTGCATGCATGTCTCGGCGCGCACCCTGGCCACGCACGCCCTTTCGATCTTCGGCGATCATTCCGACGTCATGTCGACCCGCCAGACCGGTTTCGCCATGCTGGCCTCGGGTTCGGTGCAAGAGGCCCAGGACATGGCGCTGATCGCGCACGCCGCCACCTTGTCCACCCGCCTGCCCTTCCTGCACTTCTTCGACGGATTCCGCACCTCGCACGAGGTGGCCAAGATCGAGTATCTGGATGATTCCGTTCTGCACGCCATGATCGATGCGGATCTGGTGGCCGATCACAGAAAGCGCGCCCTTAGCCCCGACGCCCCCAAGGTGCGCGGCACGGCGGCCAATCCCGACACCTTCTTCCAGGCCCAGGAAGCCCGCAACGGCTTCTATCTGAAGGCGCCCGCCCTGGTGCAGGCCGAGATGGACCGCTTCGCAGGCCTTACGGGCCGCCAGTACAAGCTGTTCGATTATGAAGGACATCCCGAGGCCGAGCGCGTCATCATCGTCATGGGTTCGGGCGCAGAGACGGTTCACAAGACCATCGGCTGGCTCAACCAGCATGGCGAGAAGCTGGGCGTTCTGAAGGTCCGCCTCTACCGCCCGTTCGCCATCGACAGCTTCATCGAGGCCCTGCCCAAGACCGTGAAGTCGATCGCCGTGCTCGACCGCTGCAAGGAGCCGGGTGCCGTCGGCGAGCCCATGTATTGCGATGTCGTCACGGCCCTGGCCGAGGCTCGGGCGTCGGGACGCACCAAGCTCAATCCGCAGATCATCGGCGGGCGCTATGGCCTGTCCAGCAAGGAATTCACGCCCGCCATGGTGCGCGCCGTCTTCGAAGAGATGGCAGCCGCCAAGCCCAGGCCCCATTTCACGGTCGGCATCATCGATGACATGACCAACCTGTCCTTGCATGTCGATGAACATTTTGAATTTGATCCCACCGATGTGACGCGCGCCGTTTTCTTCGGCCTGGGTTCCGACGGCACGGTGGGTGCCAACAAGAATTCGATCAAGATCATCGCCGACAATACCGATCTCTACGCCCAGGGCTATTTCGTCTACGACTCCAAGAAGTCGGGTGCCGTCACCATTTCGCATCTGCGCTTCAGCCCCCGGCCCATCCAGTCGCCCTATCTGATCCATCAGGCGGAGTTCCTGGCCTGTCACCACTTCGTCTTCCTTGAGAAGTACAATGTGCTTCAATACGCAGCCCCCAAGGGCACGTTCCTGTTGAATTCACCCTATGGCAAGGACGAGGTATGGGGCAAGCTGCCGCGCTCGGTGCAGCAGGAAATCATCGACAAGGATCTCAAGGTCTATGTCATTAATGCCGGTGCCGTGGCCGAAAAGACCGGCATGGGCTCGCGCATCAACGCCATCATGCAGACCTGTTTCTTCGCTCTCTCGGGCGTTCTGCCCAGGGAAGAAGCCATCTCGCAGATCAAGAAGGCCATCGAGAAGACCTATGGCCGCAAGGGCGACAAGGTGGTGAAGCAGAATTTCGAAGCGGTCGACGCAACGCTGGCCCATCTGGAACAGATGCCGGTGCATGGCCTGGCCACGGCGGATCACGACCTGCCGCCCACCGTGCCCGACCACGCCCCCGATTTCGTCAAGGCGGTCACCGCCATGATGCTGGCGGGCAAGGGCGACCTGCTGCCGGTCAGCGCCTTCCCGCCCGACGGCACCTGGCCGGTAGGCACGGCCCGCTTCGAGAAGCGCAATCTGGCCGACGAGATTCCCGAATGGGAAATGTCGCTGTGCATTCAGTGCAACAAGTGCGTGATGGTCTGCCCGCACGCAGCCATCCGCGCCAAGGTGGCCGATACGGCGATTCTGTCCAACGCGCCCTCGACCTTCAAATCGATGGTCTATAAGGGAACCGAGTTCAAGAACGCCTCCTACCTGTTGCAGGTAGCACCTGAGGATTGCACCGGCTGTTCGCTCTGCGTCAAGGTCTGCCCCGGCAAGGACAAGCAGAACCCCAACCGCTTGGCTCTGGCCATGGTTCCGCAGATGCCGCTGGTTGCTGCAGAGCGCGAGAATTACGCCTACTTCCTGGATCTGCCCGAAGTTGATCGCACGGCTTTGAAGCTGACCAATGTCAAGGCTACCCAGCTTCTGCAGCCTTTGTTCGAATATTCTGGCGCTTGCTCAGGCTGCGGCGAAACGCCTTATATCAAGCTGGTCACCCAGTTGTTCGGCGACCGCGCCCTGATCGCCAACGCCACCGGCTGCTCGTCGATCTTCGGCGGCAACCTGCCAACCACGCCCTATTGCGCCAACGATGACGGACGCGGCCCCGCCTGGGCCAACTCTTTGTTCGAGGACAATGCCGAATTCGGCCTGGGCTTCCGTCTGGCCGTCGATTATCACGCCAGTCAGGCCCGTGTTCTCTTGAAGGAACTGGCGGGCGAGATTGGCGAACAACTGGTCACCGAGCTTCTGCACAGCGTGCAGAGCGACGAGACAGCCATCGCCAAGCAGCGCGCCCTGGTGGCCACATTGAAGCAGAAGCTTCTGTCCATGGGTTCCGAACAGGCGGCCCGCCTGCTTCTGGTAGCCGATTATCTGGTCGAAAAGCAGGTGTGGATCATGGGCGGCGACGGCTGGGCCTATGACATCGGCTATGGCGGCCTTGATCATGTGCTGGCCTCGGGCCGCAATCTCAACATCCTGGTCATGGACACCGAGGTTTATTCCAACACCGGCGGCCAAGCCTCGAAATCGACCCCGATGGGTGCCACCGCCAAATTCGCCACGGCGGGCAAGACCCTGGGCAAGAAGGATCTGGGCTTGCAGGCCATCACCTACGGCAATGTCTATGTGGCCTCGGTCGCCTTCGGCTCGAAGGACCAGCAGTCGGTGCGCGCCATTCTGGATGCGGCCTCCTATGACGGCGTGTCGCTGATCATCGCCTACAGCCATTGCATTGCGCATGGCTACGATCTGGCCAGCGGCCTGGATCAGCAGATCTTGGCCGTGAAGTCGGGCTATTGGCCGCTCTACCGCTTCGATCCCAGAAAGTTTGGAACCGAGGAAGGACCGCTGACGCTTGACTCGGGCGAGCCCACGGCGTCGCTTGAGGATTACATGAAGCTGGAAACCCGCTTCCAGGTAACCAAGCGCCAGAATCCGGCCCGCTTCGCCGAGATGACGCGAAAGGCCGAGATCGAGCAGAAGCGCCGCTACGACATCTTGAAGCGCATTGCCGGCGTCGGCATGCCCAAGCCGAGTGCAGCGGAATAAATAGTCCTGCTTCTTTTGGTCAAACGGAAACGGCCCCCTTTCGGGGGCCGTTTTCATTTGGCATTGCTTGGCGCAGATCGGGTTAGACCCATCCCAGCCATTTCCCGAAGCTTCCCGCGAGCGACATCGGCCCGGCGGTCTCGGCCAATCGGTTGAAGGCCTCGGTCGTCTTGGGGCCGATATCGCCATCGAGCTTCAAGGACTGCCAATCCTCGGCATGCTTGGGGCCGATCTCATTCAGCCCCATCTGCAGGGCATAGGCATGCAGGGGCTCCTTCTCCTGGCCTTCTGGCTGACTGCCATAAAGCGGGCCCAGGATGTCTTGCGTTCTTTGCGCCAGTTCCTCGGGCTGCTGGGGCTTTTCGGCCATGCCCTGCAAGCGGCCAAGCGCAAAGCCCTCGTCGATGCGGGCCGGGCCGTGGGCGGCCACACTTTTCTTGAACCCGAAATCCGTGATCGGTCCCCAATCGCCGTCCTCCTTCAGCTTCGGCATGCGGTCGCCATTGACGAAGTTGAGGCCCCGTTGCATCGAGCGGGTAGCGTTGCTCATGCCGTCGGCGTCGAAAGCAGGCGCCAGCTTGCCGCCGATCTGTTCCAGCATCTTCAGCAGGGGCCGCCCGTCGGGGGCTTTCGCGGGCTGCGGTTCGACGATGGGCGTGATCCCCGGCTTGGCTTCCACCATCCGTCCGTCGAGCCCGCGCTGCCAGGTGCTTTTGCCGTATCGGTGCTGGTAGAAATCCATGGTCCGCTCGCGCAGCCAGTTGTTCATCGCCTCGGGCTGGGGGTAGCGGCCATAATCCTCGATGACGCTTTTGGCTTCCTCCTCCGTCCATTGCGTGGGCGCCTTGACCGCCACCTCGAGCGCCGGGCGGGCCAGAGGCTGCGCAAGCCGGTCTATGAAGGCCCGCCCATCATCGCCAAGCTCGCTTTGCTTTTCTTCGGGCTTGGGCTGCGGCTGAGGTTCTTCGCTGGACGGAGGTTCGGTGGACGGAGCTTCGCTCGAAACCGGCTCTTGCGGGTTTTGTGGCAGAGGCTCCGCCGCCTTGGGCAGGTTGAGGTAGGCACCGGCCCGGATGGTGCCGTTCTTGCCCAAATCGGGATTGGCAGCGCGAAGCTCATCGACCGAAACGCCGTGCTGCTTGGCCAGCGACCAAAGGCTGTCGCCGTCCTGGACTTGAACCTTGCCTGGCGTGGCGGGGTCGCGCATTTCTGTGCCGTAGCTTTCATAGCGCTTCGGATCGCCCAGCCTGGTTCCCGAATCCTCCAGAACCTTGGCCGCCTTGTCCCAATCCTTGGCGTCGATGGCCTTGCCAAGTTCGGCGCCGATTTTGGACATGTTGGCCGGAGACTGATAGGCAGCCCCCGCCAGCGCTGTCTTGCGTTTGTCCTCCAGCTTGTCGAAGCGGTCCTTGCCGATCATCTTTTCGGCATGACGAATGCTCTCGTCGATCAAGCGGCCTGACAAGGCTTTGCCCTGCTTATCGTCAACCTGGATATCGGCTAGATTCTTCATGGCGCCGTCCTGACGCACCTTGGCATCCTTGGCCGCCGGATTGTTCTTGGCATAGGCCAGCTCTTCGAAAGCGCGCTTGTGCTTGTCAGAAAGCGTGACACCCGCCGCCTTGAAATCGGCCTCGGCCTCGGGACGCACCAGCCATGTTCCGCCCTGGCCCTTCACCACCGGGGTATAGCCGACGCCGATGGTGGCGTTGTTGTGCCGCTTATCGTCCCTATAAAAGCCAGGTTCATGCCTCTCATTTGTGCGCAGCGCGTCATACAGTTTATCTCTCAGTTGCTCGGTCATCGTCGTTCTCCTTTGGTCAATAAAAAAGGCGGCGCTTCATGCGCCGCCTCGGGTGAACGCTGTCCTGACCATCAGGACAACGGAAGGCTACTCATCGGTATAAGGAATGAAGGTGTGTCTATGGCACATGGTATTGGCTGTTCCGTCTAGATCGTTGAATGCCACCTCTGCCTTTTCCAATGTGTCGCAGATGAAGAAATCAGGCACACACCGCCAAATCCAGCTTCCATAATCCTTGCTCCAGGTCGGGTGTCCGAATACCACATAGAGGTTGCTTTCTTTTCTCCAGTAGGCACCGAGATAGACAGAGCGATCCAGTTTGTAGAGGTGCCGTTCGCGCCTTGGCTTTGCACCGTCCTCGGGAACCTCGGGGCCGTAGGTGCTGGATAGAATTTCATAAGGAAATTCGCCCACCTCCTCGAAGATGATGCTGTCACCGGTAATCACCATCCTGCCAAGCCAGTCTTTTGTGCCGCGGCTGAAGGGGTACCACGTCCCGTGCATATTCAGACGGCAGCCCTGGTACATCCAATTCTTGTCCGGATACTGCTTTTCCTCTTTTCCATACTCGATCATGCGTTTGATGTAGGCCTTTTCGGCCTTGCTCATTTTGGGCGGCTCGTCACTTTCCGCGCGGACCGCCCCACCGTTGAGGCACATCCCCACCAGCAGCAGGCAAAGCAGGCCCGTCCGCAGAAACATGAGGCTGCGGCGGCTTCGCGTCATGGCGAGGATCCTCTTCGGGCGCAATAAGGGCGGTAATGGCCAATGCATAGTCCATTGCGGGAGATTTGTCAAGACGGCAACCATTCATATATGCCGAGATTCTTTATCCAAGACCTCAATCCCAGCCTTGCGCGTCTGAGCGCGACATCGATCCCAGCCAGCTGCCCAGGCTGGAGGCCAGAGAGAAGGGTCAGCATTTTCATGATGCTTGATTCAGAATGCAAAATTCCGAGGAGGAGAGGACGGAGCAGAGGGGGCAAAATTCTACGAAACGTAAATATCCATAAACGAAATGTGAAAATTGACCAACGTCAATTTCACCTCCTCGGAACGGGTCTAGATTCCCCTCTGCGCGGTCATCGCGATGGCAGGGCGAGGCGGTTCTTGCAAGCTTAGGCGGACAAGCCCCTTCAGCGTTCCTTGCAGCTTGACCGGCATTTGCTGAGAGGCACGGAATGCGTATCAATCGCTTCAATCGGCCTGAACCTAAGTCAAGCTCGGTTGCCGCCGTCAATATTTGCGGCGTCCTAGTTCATGCCCGGCCCAACCACCTGCCCTCGGTCCGCACCAGCCTGCAAGCCCTGCCCGGCGTGGAGATTCACCAAGAATCCCCCGAAGGCCGTTTGGTGCTAACGGTCGAGGACACAGCCGAAAGCTGGGCTGGCGAGACGATCAAACAGATTCAAGACGTTCAGGGAGTGCTGTCGGCCTCGCTGATCTATCACCATTTCGACGAATCCCATCTGTCAGGGGAGACATGCTCATGAAACTGTCCAGGCGCGATTTCATCAAGGCCAATGCGGTGGCCGCCACAGCGGCGGCGGCGGGATTGGCTCCCAACCTCTCCCTGGCCGCCGAGGGCGACATCCGATGGGACAAGGGCGTCTGCCGATTCTGCGGCACCGGCTGCGGCGTGCTGGTGGGCGTCAAGGACGGGCGCGTCGTCGCCACCCAGGGCGATCCCGATGCGCCGGTCAACAAGGGGCTCAACTGCATCAAGGGCTATTTCCTCTCCAAGATCATGTATGGCGAGGACCGCCTGACCAAGCCGCTTTTGCGCATGAAGGACGGCAAGTTCGACAAGAACGGCGACTTCGCCCCCGTCTCGTGGAATCAGGCTTTCGACATCATGGCCGAGAAATGGAAAGAGGCCCTGAAGAAGAAGGGGCCGACCTCGGTCGGCATGTTCGGTTCTGGCCAATGGACCATCTGGGAAGGCTATGCCGCCGTCAAGCTGCACAAGGCGGGCTTCCTTACCAACAATCTCGATCCCAATGCGCGCCATTGCATGGCCTCGGCGGTGGCGGGATTCATGCGCACCTTCGGCATCGACGAGCCCATGGGCTGCTATGACGATATCGAGCATGCCGACGCCTTCGTGCTCTGGGGCTCGAACATGGCCGAGATGCATCCCATCTTGTGGTCGCGCCTGACCGACCGGCGCCTGACCAACGAGCATGTCAAGGTGGCCGTGATGTCCACCTTCGAAAACCGCAGCTATGAACTGGCCGATCTGGCCATCACCTTCAACCCACAATCCGATCTGGCCATTCTGAATTTCATCTGCAACTACATCATCCAGAACAATGCCGTGAACAAGGCCTTCCTGGACAAGTGCGTGACCTTCAGAAAGGGTGTGACCGACATCGGCTATGGCCTCAGACCCAATCACCCGCTGGAAAAGGATCAGGCCAACGCGGCAACACCCGACAAGTCTGACCCCATCTCGTTCGATGAATTCAAGGCCTTCGTGGCCGAATACACCGTCGACAAGGCCTCGGCGATTTCGGGCGTGCCCAAGGACAAGCTGATCGCCCTGGCCAAGCTTTATGCCGATCCCAAGGTCAAGGTGGTTTCCTACTGGACCATGGGCTTCAACCAGCATACGCGCGGCACCTGGGTCAACAACATGATCTACAACGTGCATCTGCTGGTGGGCAAGATCAGCGAGCCGGGCAACGGCCCCTTCTCGCTGACCGGCCAGCCCTCGGCATGCGGCACGGCCCGTGAGGTGGGCACCTTCGCCCATCGCCTGCCCGACGACATGGTGGTGATGAACGACAAGCATCGCGAAATCTGCGAGACCGCCTGGAAACTGCCACCGGGAGCGATCAATCCCAAGATCGGCTATCACGCCGTGCTTCAGCACCGCATGCTGAAGGACGGAAAATTGAATGCCTATTGGGTGATGTGCACCAACAACATGCAGGCCGCGCCAAATCTGAACGAGGAAAGCTATCCCGGCTATCGCAACCCAGAGAATTTCATCGTCGTTTCCGATCCCTATCCCACGGTCACGGCGCTGGCCGCCGATCTTATTCTGCCCACCGCCATGTGGATGGAAAAAGAAGGCGCTTACGGCAATGCCGAGCGGCGCACCCAGTTCTGGCGCCAGCAGGTAAGAGCGCCCGGCGAAGCGCGCTCGGACCTCTGGCAGATGATGGAATTTTCGAAGCGCTTCAAGGTCGAGGAGGTCTGGCCGGCAGAACTGATGGCCAAGGCCCCGCAATACAAGGGCAAGACGCTGTTCGATATTTTATTTGCCAATGGCGAGGTCAACAAGTTCCCGCTGGCCGATCTGCAAAAGGGTTTCGAGAACGACGAATCCAAGCATTTCGGCTTTTACGTCCAGAAGGGTTTGTTCGAGGAATATGCCGCCTTCGGGCGCGGCCACGCCCACGATCTCGCACCCTTCGATCTCTATCACAAGACCCGGGGCCTGCGTTGGCCGGTGGTGGACAACAAGGAAACGCTGTGGCGCTTCCGAGAGGGGTACGATCCCTATGTCAAGGCGGGCGAGGGCGTCAAATTCTACGGCAAGCCCGATGGCAAGGCCTGGGCTTTCGCCCTGCCCTATCAGCCCGCGGCCGAAATGCCCGACAAGGATTACGATCTGTGGCTGGTCACTGGCCGTGTGCTGGAGCACTGGCATTCGGGCTCGATGACCAGGCGCGTGCCGGAACTGCACCGCGCCGTCCCCAACGCCGTGGTCTTCATGCATCCTGACGATGCCAAGAAGCGCGATCTTCGCCGTGGCCAAAGCGTCAAGCTGGTGACAAGGCGCGGCGAAGTGGTCAGCCGCGTCGAAACGCAAGGGCGCAACAAGCCGCCCCTGGGCGTCGTCTTCATTCCCTGGTTCGACGAAAGCCAGTTGGTCAACAAGCTGACCCTGGATGCCACCTGTCCGATCTCGAAGGAGACGGACTTCAAGAAATGCGCCGTCAAGATCGTGAAGGCCTAACCTCCGCTCCCCCGGCGCCGGTCAGCGTCGGGGGGACTGGATCAAGGAAACAAAATGGTCGAGCCCTCGTCCCCTTTGGAAACCAGCCGCCGGGATTTCCTGGCCGCAACGGCGCGCACAGCCTGCGCCGCCGGTTTCTTTGGGACGGCGCTGGGGCTTTGGATCGGACAAGCCCGTGCCCTGCCCGCCACCGCCCTGCGTCCCCCCGGCGCCCTGGCTGAGGATGACTTTCTGGGCACCTGTGCCCGCTGCGGATTATGTGTTCAGGATTGTCCCTACAAGACGCTGAAACTGGCCGAGCCGGGATCGGGACCCACCTTGGGCACCCCCTATTTCGAGGCCCGGAAAATCCCCTGCGAGATGTGTTCCGATATTCCCTGTGTTGCGGCCTGCCCCACCGGCGCTCTGGACAAATCCTTGAAGGACATTTCCAAATCCAAGATGGGGGTTGCCGTTCTGGTAGGGCACGAGACCTGCCTGAATTTCTTGGGCCTGCGCTGCGACATCTGCCACCGCGACTGCCCGCTCATGGGAACGGCCATCACGCTGGAGCGTTCGCACAATCTACGCACCGGCAAGCATGCCATGTTCATTCCCACCGTCCATACCGAGGCCTGCACCGGTTGCGGCAAATGCGAAAAGTCCTGCCCACTCGAAGAGGCGGCGATCAAGGTGCTGCCCCCCAAGCTGGCGCTGGGTGTGTTGGGATCGCATTACCGCCTGGGATGGGAGGAAAAGAAAAAGAAGGGCAGCGCCCTGATCGAAGGAACGATCGATCTGCCTGATCGCGGCTATAGCCCGGGCGAGCCCGTGCCGCCTGCGCCCGAACGCAATTCCCAGGGCGGCTTCAAGGAGTTCCGCCCATGAAGCCGCGCATCCCCGGACAAGCTGCCCAGGCCCGGCATGGTTGGTGGAAAGCCAGTCAATGGCTGGCCCTGCGCCGTGCCGCGCAAGTCGTCTTTCTGGGCCTCTTCTTGACTGGCCCGCTGATCGGCGTCTGGATCACCAAGGGCACGCTGGCTTCCAGCCTGACGCTTTCTATCCTGCCTCTCACCGATCCCCTGTTCGCCCTGCAATCCTTGTTGGCGCATCACAGTCTGGAAGGCAAGGTTCTGCTGGGGGCCGGGCTTGTGCTGGCCGTTTATGCCCTGATCGGCGGACGCATGTTCTGCAGTTGGGTCTGCCCGGTCAATCTGGTGACGGATGGCGCCGCCTGGATGCGTGCCCGGCTCAATCTGCCCGAGGGTGTCACCTTCAGCCGCTCATCAAGGATGTGGATTCTGGGCGCCGTACTGGCGGTCTCGGCCCTTACCGGCACCGTGGCCTGGGAGTTCGTCAATCCCGTCACCATTCTGCATCGCGGTCTGGTCTTCGGCGCCCTGTATGGGGCCGGGCTGGCCTGGGTGCTGGTGGCCGCCCTTTTCCTGTTCGATCTGGCGGTCAGCTCGCGCGGATGGTGCGGCCATCTGTGCCCGGTGGGCGCCTTCTACGGTCTGATCGGTCGCAAAAGTCTGCTGCGCGTCAGCGCCATCGGTCGCCAGACCTGCGACGATTGTCTTGACTGCTACAAGGCCTGCCCGGAACCCCAGGTGATTTCACCCGCCCTGAAAGGGGCGACGCGCGGTCTGGGTCCGCTCATTCTGTCGGGCGACTGCACGAATTGCGGGCGCTGCATCGATGTCTGTCCGGAAAGGGTTTTCGAATTTTCACCGAGATGGATGGATCGGAAAAGCAAGGATGTTAGCTCCCAGACGACAAGAGATGGGACGACGCAAGCAGCCGCCTGAAGGCCGCAAGGCACTCGGGCACGGGAAAGGACTTTGGCAATGGGAGATTTCGCCGTGAAAACTTGGATCAAGACTCTCCTGATGGCGGGCGGGCTTTGCTTGGCTGGCGCCTCATTCATGCCTGGCAACGCCTTGGCTCAGGTGAAATCGCTGGAATCTGGCGTCAAGATCGACCAGACCAACGCAGCCCCCGATGTACATAACACTGTCGAGAATCAGCGGCTGACCAGGGCCTTTCGCCAGCAGCCGCCGCTGATTCCGCACCGCGTCGAAAAATACCAGATCGACCTGAAGGTCAATCAGTGCTTAAGGTGCCACGACTGGCCCTATAATGCCCAGGAGCGCGCCCCCAAGGTCAGCGAGACGCATTATATAAACCTTGAGGGCAAGCGCCTGGACAAAGTCTCCAGCACCCGCTGGTTCTGCACCCAGTGCCATGTGCCGGTTACCGACGCCAAGCCTCTGGTGAACAATTTGTTTGCCCCTACAGCGCCTGCGAACTGAAGCCATTGGGGAGACGACGATGAGCACCGAAAACCAGGAAAGCCCGTGGCGCCGCATCTGGATGACCCTGAAGCTGCCCTCGACACGCTATGCGCTGGGCACCGTTCTGGTGGCGGGCGCCGTTTTCGGCGTGATGGGTTGGGGCGCCTTCAACTGGGCGCTTGAACTGACCAACACCGAAAGCTTCTGCATCACCTGCCACGAGATGGAGGAGAATACCTACAGCGAATACACGACCACCGTTCACA
>JADFZV010000004.1 GCA_015232335.1 Alphaproteobacteria bacterium
CACCAAGACATGGACATCCGGCAAGGTTGCGTTGATGCGCGCGATGACGTCCCTGACTTCCTCGCTCGTCCATCCCTTGCGCATGACGGAATAGAGATGCTGAAAGATCAGTCCCGCCGTGCGCTTGGATTCGGCAGCGGCGATCTCATGGACCGAACGGTCCTGAACCCAATTCCCGACGATCACGACGGCGGCGCCCGACAGGCAGATGATCGCCAGAAAGATCAGCAGCATGGTTTTGGAGATCGACAGCCTCAAGGATCGGCGCAGGCGTCCCTTGGAGGCAGAGGAATCCCCCCCGGCCCTGAGCGAGCCGCTATCCGTATCAAACATGTCCCGTCCAGGTCGTTATGTTTGCGGGTCGATGTCTCGCCCGCATTTGCCCCAATGCTACCTTTGGAATCTATCTAAGACCAGAGGGGCAATTCAACCGCCCGAAGATAATCAAATGCTAAAAAAAGTGGGGAGGCCTTTTGGGCCTCCCCGTTCTGAGTTGGAGGGAGTAATGGCTTAGCTGTGGATGGTCTCGCCGTGGCAGGCCAGATCGAGGCCTTCGCGCTCGGCTTCTTCGGTAACCCTCAGGCCCACGGTCAGGTCGAGAACCTTGAGGATGATGAAGCTGCCGATGGCCGTCCAGGCGATGGTGATGCCGACGCTGATCAGCTGCGTCACCACCTGTCCGGCATTGCCGTCGATCAGGCCGCTCTTGCCTTCGCCGCCAATGGTCGACACCGCGAACACGCCGGTCAGGATGGCGCCCAGGATGCCGCCGACGCCATGGACGCCGAAGCAGTCCAGCGCGTCGTCGGCGCCGGTCAGCTTCTTAAGTCCCGTCACGCCCCACAGGCAGACCACACCCGCCAGCAGGCCGATGATCAAGGCCCCCTTGAGATCGACGAAACCGCAGGCCGGGGTGATGGCGACCAGACCGGCCACAGCACCCGACACTGCGCCCAGCAGGCTGGGCTTGCCCTTCAGCATCCACTCGGCAAAGGTCCAGGAGACCGCCGCGGCGGCCGTGGCCAGGTGGGTGTTGGCCATGGCGTAACCGGCCAGACCGTTTGCCGCCAGGGCGGAACCGGCGTTGAAGCCGAACCAACCCACCCACAGCATCGAGGCGCCGATCATCGACAGCACCAGGTTGTGCGGAGCCAGATGCTCGGTGCCGTAGCCCTTGCGCTTACCGATCACCAGGGCCGCCACCAGACCGGCCACGCCGGCATTGATGTGGACAACGGTGCCGCCTGCGAAGTCCATGGTGCCCATGCCCAGCATCAGGCCACCGGGACCCCATACCATGTGCGCCACCGGGACATAGACGCCCAGCAACCACAGAACGATGAAGGCCAACATGGGGCCGAACTTCATACGGTCGGCAAAGGCGCCGGTGATCAGGGCCGGCGTGATGATGGCGAAGGTGCCCTGGAACATGGCGAACACCGTCTCGGGAATGGTGCCCGACAGGGTCGAAGGATCGACGCCGCCCAGCATCAAACGGCCCAGGCCGCCGATATAGGGGCTGCCCTCGGTGAAGGCCAGGGAATAGCCGATGACGAACCAGATCACCGAGACCAGGGCGGTGATCATGAAATTCTGCATTAGCATGGCCAGCACGTTCTTCTTGCGCACCATGCCGCCATAGAAGAGGGCAAGGCCGGGAATGGTCATCATGAGCACGAGGAGGCTGGAGACCAGCATCCAGGCGGTATCGCCGGAATTGAGAACCGGCGCCGCCGCAGGGGCCGCTTCGGCGGCGGCCTCGGCGGCGGGGGCGGCCGCTTCTTCGGCCCAGGCGAGGCCAGAGGCCAGCAGCGCCGGAACGGCAACCGCTGCGCGGTCAAGGATTCGGGGCATCTTGAAGGTCATTGCGATTCTCCTAAAGAGCGCTGGTATCGGTCTCGCCGGTGCGAATGCGCACGGCGGACTTGAGATCGAAGACGAATACCTTGCCGTCGCCGATTTTTCCGGTGTTGGCCGCTCCTTGAATGGCCTCCACCACGCGGTCGGCCATGTCGTCGTTGACGGCGACCTCGATCTTCACCTTGGGCAGGAAGTTCACCATGTATTCGGCGCCACGGTAGATTTCCGTTTGCCCCTTCTGACGTCCAAAACCCTTCACCTCGCTGACGGTCAGCCCCTGGATGCCCAGAGGCATCAAGGCTTCGCGAACCTCGTCGAGCTTGAAGGGCTTGATGATGGCCATGACGAATTTCATCGTTTGGTCCCCACGTTGCGGCGGCCTGTCCTGGTCGGGGATGTCCCGGGGGTAAGCTCGCTCGGTTGCTGTCCAATCCAACTCTTAGGCGGATGAACCGCTGGCCGAGCTGGCGTGGCTTAGCAGTTTCAAAACCCGTGCCAGTTTTGAACGAGGGGGGGAAAGCCAGGAAAACAGGGGGGGTAGGCCCTTTCCATGGGGAAGGCGCCCAAATACGAAACCGCGAATATGATTAAAAAATAGACGCAGCCTAAATTATAGGCACATCTTTACTGCCCGTGCATGCCCGCCATCGGGCAGCCGCCGCAACCGCCACCGCCCACGCCGCAAGACGGCGCCGGGGCTGGAGTCTGCGAGGCGGCGCCGATGCTGGGCGCCATCAGGGCCTTGGCCACCTTCTTGTCGCCGCATTCGGGGCAGAGCAGTTTCTTCTTTTCCGCCTTGGTGTCGTAATCGGCCATGTTATCGAACCACTCTTCGAAAACGTGGCCCTTGCTGCAGGTCAGGCTGTAGCGGATCATGCAAGAACTCCAGGCGTGAATGTCTGCGTGGTTATATAGGGAGAATGTCATGACCGGCAAGAGGCTGGCCCCCTGGCGCGTCCTCGGGCGCAGCCTTGAATTGGACGCTTCGCCCAGAATCAGGGTGTGGAAGGAAGAGATCCTGCTGCCCGATGGACGGCGGATCGATGATTTCTGGCGGGTCGATGTCCCCGATTACGCCATGATCGCGGTCGAGACCGAGGACGGGCAGGTGATTCTGGAGCGCCATTATCGCCACGGTGTCGGGGATGTTACGCTGACCTTACCTGCGGGCGGGATCGAACCGGGCGAGGCGCCCCTTGCTGCTGCCAGACGGGAGTTGCTAGAGGAAACCGGGCACGAGGCCGCGCAGTGGCGGGCGTTGGGCTCCTACGTGCTGGGGGCCAACGGTCGCTTTTGCACGGTGCATCTCTTTCACGCAACGGGGGCCAGGAAGGTGGCCGAGCCCTGCTCGGGCGATCTGGAGGAGACGGAGATTCTACTCGTCAGTCGGCAAGAAGCCCTGGCCGCCATGCGCGACGGGCGGATCGCCGTGCTGTCTTGTGCCGCTACCCTGGCCCTGGCGCTGCTGGGGGAGGGGTAGAAACGTCTTCCTCCGGCTTCCACCAATCGCCTGTGCCACTGACCGGGCGCAGCCCCTTGATCTCGGTCTTCATTTCCTTGGGAATGCACAGAAGATTGATGGTGATGGTGTTCCCGAAAACGTTTTGCGGGTTCTTGTTGAAATTATCGGGATTGAAAAGCGGCGCCAGATGCCACCAGGCCCGATAGCCCAAGCTGTCGATCAGGCCGATCAGGTTCGGCGATTTTGCCCGCTCGTTGTTTTCGAGATAGAGCAGGGGGCGACAGCGGGCGATGGTTTCTCTGGCTCCTTCAAGCACCTCGGCCTCGGCGCCTTCGACGTCGATCTTGATGAAATGCAGCGTGTTGAGCTTTAAGGAATCGATGGCGATGACGGGTACCGGCTCGGTTCCCGGTGCATTTGCCTCTTTCATGCTGACATTGCCCAGGTTGCCGGATAGCGCATAGCCATGGACGGGGATGCCGGCCACACCGGCAGCCTTTCCGGCGCAGGCGCGAAAGACATCGACATTCATGAGCGCGTTCAGGGCCAGGGTGCCGGAGAGCAGGTTGAACATGGCGCGCTGGGGCTCGAAGGCAAAGACCCGCCCCCTGGGGCCGACCAGACGGGCCAGGGGCAGGGTCAGTCCGCCCATATTGGCCCCAGCCTCGACGACGATGTTTCCCGGCTTCACCAGAAGCTTGAAAAGCTGAATCTCACTTTCGGAATACTCGCCGTAGAGTTCGAGGCTTTTGCCGATATACATGTCGCTGCGCGTGTACATGACATGACCATAGCGGCCTTGCCTGACGGCAATCGCCTGGGCCGGGTCGGCTGAGGCCGGTTTGTTCATGACATCCCCCGATGATCAAGCTTTAACAACTTATTCTGCTTGGCTTTTTGTGTCTAAGCAACGGGATATGCTCTTGCGGGTTGCCACCTTCCCTTGGGGCGAGTACCTTCCCCCTCATGGTCGACACCCAAGATATAGCCTCCTTCGCCAGCCGGGCCGCCGAAAGCCGGGGCCGCCTCCATCCCGAGGCGGAAAGCCGCACACGCTCGCCTTTTCAGCGCGACCGCGACCGCATCATCCATTCGGCGGCCTTCCGCCGCCTGCAATACAAGACGCAGGTCTTCGTCTATCACGAGGGCGACAATTTCCGCACACGCCTGACCCATTCGCTGGAAGTTGCCCAGATCGCCCGCTCGGTCAGCCGCCAGTTGGGCCTTGATGAGGATCTGGCCGAGGCCCTGGCGCTGGCCCATGATCTTGGTCATCCGCCTTTCGGCCATGCCGGCGAGGATGCGCTGAAAGAGATGATGAAGCCCTTTGGCGGTTTCGATCACAATGCCCAGAGCCTGCGCGTGGTGACGCTGCTGGAAGCGCGTTATCCCGGTTTCGACGGATTGAACCTGACCTGGGAGACGTTGGAAGGCTTAGTCAAGCACAACGGGCCACTTGCTGGCGCCATGCCTGCCTATATCTCGGATTATCAAGCCAGGCACGATCTGGAGCTTAAGACCTTCCCCTCGGCCGAGGCCCAGGTGGCGGCTCTTTCCGACGATATCGCCTATAACAATCACGATGTCGAGGACGGGTTGCGCGCCGGTCTCTTTAAGGTCGAGGATCTAAGGCAGATTCCCATTGTGGGTCCGTTGATCGAGGAAATTTCCAGGCGCCATCCCGACCTGGATCAGGCTAGGCTTATTCATACCCTGGTGCGCGAACTGATCGGCGCCATGGTCTTGGACCTGGTGGCGGAAACGCGAAGGCGGGTGGCCGAGGCCAAACCGAAAACGGCATCCGATGTGCGCCATCTGGGGCGTCCCTTGGCCGGATTCTCAGAAGAGATGGTCGAGGCAGATCGGGCGCTCAAAAAATTCCTGTTCGCCCACATGTATCGTCATTACAAGGTCAACCGCATGACCAGCAAGGCAAGGCGCGTGGTTAAGGATCTGTTCACCCTGTTCCTGGCCGAGCCGGAATGCCTGCCCGAGGAATGGCGCGAACGCGCCAGCACCAAGGGCACGGCCGAGACGGCGCGGCTGGTCTGCGATTACGTGGCGGGCATGACCGACCGTTTTGCTTTGGAAGAACATCGCCGTTTATTCGATCTTCAGGTCACGCCATGAACAATTGCTTCCGTCAGTTTGAAACCGTGGTCAAACATGCCCTGATGGGATTGGTGCCCGAGGGCATCGACCTGTCCCGCGTGGCGGTTGAACCGCCCAGGGATGCCAGCCATGGCGACATGGCGACCAATGCGGCCATGGTGCTGTCCAAGCAGGCGGGCATGGCGCCCAAATCCATCGCCGAACCCTTGGCCGAGCGGTTGCGGGGTCATCCCGATGTCGTTTCCGTCTCGGTGGCGGGACCGGGCTTCATCAATTGGCGACTGTCTGATTCCTTCTGGCGCGCCCAGCTTTCCCAGATTTTGAAAACGGGGACGGGCTGGGGTGATTCGCAAATGGGCGGCGGTCGAAAGGTCAATCTGGAATATGTGTCGGCCAATCCCACGGGGCCCATGCATATCGGCCATGCCCGAGGCGCTGTTGTCGGCGATGCCCTGGCAGCACTTCTGGAAAAGGCAGGCTTCGCTGTCACCCGCGAATATTATATCAACGACGCGGGGGCTCAGGTCGATGTGTTGGCCCGTTCGGTCCATCTGCGCTACCTCGAGGCGCTGGGGGACGAGATTGGGGATATTCCCGAAGGACTTTATCCCGGCGACTATCTGAAGCCTGCGGGCGAAGCCCTGGCCTATCATCACGGCGACGCATGGAAACATCTACCCGAGGAACGGTGGCTGGGCGAATTTCGGCATTTCGCCGTCAATGCCATGATGGACATGATACGGGAAGACCTGTCGGCGCTGGGCGTCGTCCATGCCGTCTTTACCTCCGAGCGCGCCATGGTCGAGGCCGGCGCCGTCGATGCGGCGCTTAAAAGCCTGGAAGAGCGCGGCTTGATCTATACAGGCGTGCTGGAGCCGCCCAAGGGCAAGACTCCCGATGATTGGGAGCCCCGGCCGCAGACCCTGTTCAAGGCCACCGAGTTCGGCGATGACGTGGATCGGCCACTTAAGAAATCCGATGGCACCTGGACCTATTTCGCCTCGGACATCGCCTATCACAAGCAAAAGTTCGACCGCGGCTTCCCCGTCATGATCGATGTCTGGGGGGCTGACCACGGCGGCTATGTCAAGCGCTTGCAGGCCGCCGTCAAGGCCATCACCGAAGGCAAGGGCGCACTTGACGTCAAGCTGTGCCAGATGGTGAGCCTGCTCAAGAATGGCGAGCCCTTCAAGATGAGCAAGCGGGCGGGCACCTTTGTGACGTTGCGCGATCTCATCGACGAAGTGGGCAAGGATGTCGTGCGCTTTATCATGTTGACCAGGAAGAACGACGCCCAACTCGACTTCGATCTCGACAAGGTACGCGAGCAGTCTCGCGACAATCCGGTCTTCTATGTGCAATATGCCCATGCAAGGGCCTGTTCCGTGGCCAGACATGGCGCCGAGATGTTCGAAGGCGACGATCTGTCGGACGCCGCACTGTCCAGGCTGGACCTGTCGGCCCTGATTGATTCGGATGAAATGGCGCTGATCCGCCTCATGGCCGGTTGGCCCCGCCTGATCGAGGCGGCTGCCGAGTCGCACGAACCGCACCGCCTAGCCTACTATCTGGGAGACCTGGCGGGGGCCTTTCATAGTTTGTGGAACCGGGGCCGAGATGAAGCGGAACTGCGGTTTTTGATCGCGGAAAAGCCGGAATTGTCCCTGGCCCGCTTGGCATTGGTGCGCGGGCTGGCAGTTGTGATAGCCTCGGGTCTGAAAGTGTTCGGGGTCGACCCTGTCTTGGAGATGCGCTGATGAGCGACAAGCCCAACCGTGAGCGGATGGAGCCGGAACTCGGCCAGGATCTGCTGGATATTCTGCCTGATCGCGGTATCGGCGGCGTGGGTGGGGCTGCGCTGCCGCCGCGCCCGCTTCCGCGCAAGAAGCGCCGGGGCTTTCTTTTATGGTTCCTGCTGTTCTTTCTGGCCTCAGGCGCTGCCGTCGCCACTTGGTGGTGGATGGTTAGCGGCTCAAAATCGACCGGGAGTGAGGCCGAGGTGCCTCTCGTTAAGGCGGACCAGCGTTCCTATAAAAGTAAGCCGACAACCCCCGGCGGCATGGATGTGCCCGATCAGGACAAGATGGTCTATAATCGCCTGAGCGCTTCCGAGGAGGCGAACAGGCCGCCGGTCGAGCGCCTGTTGCCACCGCCCGAGATTCCGCAAGCTCCTCCGGTGCCATCTCCCCTGGCCGCCGCTCCCGTGGCTCCGGTCGTGCCCGTGGCGCCCGTTCCCTCGGCCCCTCCGCCGATCATTCCCGATCTGCCTCAGGTGTCACAGAAGGAAACGCCCAAGGCCCAACCGCCCATCATGGGGGCCGCAGCACCTCCGGAACCGGCGCCGCTGGAGCCGCCCCCATTGGCCAAGCCACCCGCACCGGCAAAGCCCGCCGCCAAGAGCAGCGACGTGACGGTCAAGATCACCGACGTTCCCAAGGCTTCGGCGGGCGGAGCTTGGCTGGTGCAGTTGGTCGCCATCACCGATGAAGCCGCCACGAGCCGGGAATGGGGACGGATTCAAAAGGCCAACAGTGATCTCTTGGGCGCACTCAGCTTGGATGTGCAGAAGGCCGATCTGGGGGCCAAGGGAATCTTCTACCGCCTAAGGGCGGGAAGCCTGGAAAGCAAGGAAGCCGCTCAACAGCTTTGCAACCAGTTGTCCGCCCGCAAACAGGGGTGCATCGTTGTCCGCAGATAGGGCTTTGCCCAAGGCTGCTATCGTCGGCATCGCAGGCACGACGCTGACCGTGGCCGAGCGGAATCTTTTTTCCCAGACCCAGCCACTGGGCTTCATTCTGTTTGCCAGAAATATTGTAAATAAAAGCCAAGTCAAAGAGTTGGTAGCCGATCTTCGCAATTCGGTTAATCATAATGCGCCGGTGCTGATTGATCAGGAGGGAGGGCGGGTCCAGCGTTTGAAACCCCCGATCTGGCGCCAAGCCCCACCGGCTCGCATCTTCGGAGACTTGGCCGGAAGAGACTTGGCTAGGGCTTGCCGGGCAGTGCGACTCAATGCTCTTTTGATCGGGCGCGAGCTGGCTGAACTGGGTATCGATGTCGATTGCGCCCCGGTGGTCGATGTTCCCTCGGCGGGGGCTCATGACGTGATCGGCGACCGAGCCTATTCCCATTCGCCGGCCCTGGTGGCCGAGCTTGGCCGTGCGGCCATCGAAGGCTTTCTGGATGCCGGGGTCATTCCCATGATCAAACATATTCCGGGGCACGGCCGCGCCCGCGTCGACAGCCACGAGGCCCTGCCCGTGGTCGATGCCGATGCCCAGACTTTGGAGCGCAGCGATTTTATTCCGTTTCAAGCCCTGGCCGATGCGCCCATGGCGATGACCGCCCATATCGTCTATACGGCCCTGGACGCCAAGCACCCAGCCACCTCGTCTTCGGTCGTCATCACCCAACTCATTCGCAAGGCGATGGGCTTCAAGGGCTTCTTGATTTCTGACGATCTGTCGATGAAGGCGCTTTCGGGCAGTTACTCGGAAAAAACCGTTTCGGCCCTGAAGGCCGGGTGCGATGCCGTGCTTCACTGCAACGGCAAGATGGACCAAATGCAAGAGGTGCTGGCCGCAGCGCCTGCCTTGTCCAGGGCCAGCAACGAGCGGCTGGAACGGGCCTATGCCATGCTTTCCGAAAGCGACGAAACGGCAAGCCTGGCCGATCTCGAACAGCTTTTGGCCGATGCCTGAATTCCTGCCCGATCTGCTGCTGATTTCCGCCTGGGTGGTGCCTGTCTTGCTGGCCATCACGCTGCACGAGGCGGCGCACGGTTTTGTCGCCTGGAAGCTGGGCGACCAGACGGCCTGGATGCTGGGCCGCGTGACCTTCAATCCGCTGCGCCATATCGATCCGTTCGGGACCGTCATCTTGCCCGGCCTGCTGATTCTGACCGGGGCGCCGATTCTCTTCGGCTTTGCCAAACCCGTGCCGGTAAATGGGGCCAATCTTAGAAATCCCCGCTTCGGCATGGTCCTGGTGGCCGCTGCGGGGCCTGGAATCAATCTGGCCCTTGCCTTCGTTTCGGCCCTGCTCTTGAACCCTCTGGTCCCTGTCTTGATGGGGGACGAGGTCGATCTGGCTTGGCGCTGGCTGGGGGCAAATCTTTATAATGCCATTCAAATCAACTGTGTATTGGCTGTGTTCAACCTTCTGCCCTTGCTTCCCCTGGATGGGGGGCGCATTCTGGCCGGCCTGCTGCCCAGGCCCCTGGGGATAAGATTCGCACGCACGGAACGCGTTGGCTTATTGATCCTGCTGGGCGTTTTGTTCATCCTGCCGCTTCTTGGCTTGGTCCTGGGCTTCCATCTGAATATCCTGGGGCCTCTGGTCGGCCTGCCCGCCGAATGGCTGGCCGGACAATTCGTGGCACTGACGGGACTGCAATGAGCGACAACGAGGCCTTGTTCGAGGAAGACGACCAGCGGCGCAAGGACGAGGACGCTGCGACCACGCTTGTCATCGACATTGCGGGCTATGAAGGCCCGATCGATGTGCTGCTGGCCCTGGCCCGCGAGCAGAAGGTGGACCTGACCCGCATTTCCATTCTGCAACTGGCCGATCAGTATCTGGCCTTCATTCTGCGCATTCGCCACACCCATTTGGAACTGGCCGCCGATTATCTGGTGATGGCGGCCTGGCTGGCCTATCTAAAGTCGCGCCTGCTGTTGCCTGAGCCTCCGGCGGGCGAGGAGCCCTCGGCGGCCGACATGGCGGCGGCGCTGACCTACCAATTGCAGCGCCTGGAAGCCATGCAGGCGGCGGGCAAGCGCCTGATGGCCCTGCCGCGCCTGGGCATCGATGTCTTCAAGCGCGGCATGCCCGAGGATTTGCGGCCCGAGCGGCTGGTGGTCTATGACCTGACGCTGTACGAGCTTTTGAAATCCTATTCCGATTTCAAACGGCGCGAGCAGTCCTCGACCATGACCATCGAGGCTATGGAGCTTTATGCCATCGACGAGGCCTTGAAACGCCTGGAGCATCTGGTCGGGCGCGTGCCGGGTTGGCATACCCTGTTCAGCTTCCTGCCCACCGATCTGGTCGGCAATGGCCTTCTGTCCCGCTCGATTCTGGCCTCGTCCTTCGTGGCCACCCTTGAATTGACTCGTCTTGGCAAGCTGGAGCTGCGCCAGGAAGGACCGTTCGAGCCCATCTATATCCGTCCGGGCGGCGTTTCCGCCCCAACTTCATCCGAAGCACCCTCATGACCGATATATCCGAAGATGATCTGCCCCTCCATCCCGAAGCGCTTGAGGAAGGCGAAGCGGGCCTTGACGATCTCGAAGCGCTGGACGACGAACTGTCCGGCGAGGAGGAGCGGGAGACCCTTTCAGAAGTCGAGAAGGTCTTCGAGGCCAATCAGCCCGGCCCTTACGATTCCTTTCGCAGTCTGCGCATCGTGGAAGCGCTTTTGTTTGCCTCGGCCGAGCCGATGAGCGTCCAGGCCATCGCCAGTCGCCTGCCGCCCGAAGCAGACGTGCCGGAATTGCTGGAAACCCTGCGCAGCCAATATGCCAATCGCGGAATCAATCTGTTTCGCGTGGGCGAGACCTGGGTGATCCGCACCGCGCCCGATCTGGGCTCGGCCTTGAAGATCGAGGGAACGGAAACCCGGCGCCTCTCTCGGGCCGCCGTCGAAACGCTGGCCATCATCGCCTATCATCAGCCCTCGACCCGGGCCGAGATCGAGGAAATACGCGGTGTTGCCTTGTCCAAGGGCACGCTGGACACCTTGTTCGAAGCGGGCTGGATCAAGCCCCGTGGGCGAAAGAAGGTGCCGGGCCGCCCGGTGATGTGGGTGACCACGCCGTCTTTCCTCGATCACTTCGGGCTGGAAAGCACGGACGATCTGCCGGGTGTCGAGGAATTGAAGGCCTCGGGCCTGTTGGATTCGCGCCCCACGATGTACGGCGCCTCGGCCCATGAGGATGCCGCCCTTCCCGAGGCGGGGCCCACGGTGGCCGCCGAGGGCAGCGTCGAGGAAGAACCCATCGAGCCGATGATCGAGGAACCTTTGCAAGCCAAGGTCGATTCCGACGATGAGGAATTGCTCCAGGACGATGCGGGGTCTGACTCGGACGACGAGGATGATGCCGACGACGATGATGATGATGAGGACTCGGACGACGACGATGATGACGACGACGATGATGACGATGACGACGACGAGCCCTTGCCTTTCACCCATCCGGCGCCGGATAAAAGCGACGAGGAAGAGGACGCTTAATCCTTCAAGAAGTTCGCCACCGCCTCTGCCGCGTCTTCCACGGCGAAATTGTTGAAGAAGTGGTCGGCGTCGGGAATGGTGACCAGCCTGACCTTCTTGCCGTCGGCCAGGGGTTTCACCGCTTCGGGCAGGCCCTTGATCAATTGATCGTCGCTGGCCGCCACTACCAGCACCGGCACCCGGATGCGGGGCAGCAGGGCGGGGGTATGGAAGCGCGGCTCGGCCCGGTAATAGCTTTCGAAGGCTGCGGCGCTGACGCTGGTGGCCGGACAGGCCAGAAAATCCGTTTGCCCCATCATCTCATTTCCTTTCCCCGCCTTGACCAGGGCTAAGGCCCTGGCGAGAGGCTCATCCAGGGATTTTCCAAAGCGCGCCTGATACTGTGCGCTCGCACTGGTCTCATTCCAGGTCATGGGGGCCAGCAGAATCACCTTGTTCACCACCGGGTCTTGGCGTTCGGCGGCGAACCAGGCGGTCTGGGCGCCGCCCCGTGAATGGCCCATCAGGGCCACCTTCGAAGCTCCCTGGCTCTTCAGCCAGGCCAGCCAGGCGCCGATATCATCCAACGCATCGGTATAGAGATGCCGGTGCGGGACCATGCAGTCATACATGCCCTTGCGGTCGCCCAGCCCCAGATTGAGTGTCAGAGCCAGCGTGTTGACGCCGTGCCCGGCCAGATGGGTCTGCATGGATGTGATGATCTGCATGCCGTTATGGGCCAGTGTGCCGTGTGTGATCAGCACCACCCCGTCCTTGATGTGCTTGCCGGGGGCCAGAGACAATTGGGCGTTCAGGGTCAATCCGCCTTTGCCGGATATCTGCACGGCTTTTCCCTCGGCCCATGCGGGCGTTGCGGAAAGACCAAGGGCAAGGGCGAATGCGGAAATGAGCAGGAACTTCTTCATGACGGATGTCTCCTCGTTCAAGTATTCCCATCCAGCCAGGCCCGGGCCGTTCTGGCGGCGAGGTCCAGCGCCTCAAGGGCGCCGCTGTTCTCGCCTTTTTCGAAATCGTCGCCCGATTGTGCCATCTGGTTGGTGACATGGGCAAAGCAGATCAGGGGCAGGTTTTTTGCCGTCGAGAGGGCATAAAGGGCGGCGGCCTCCATTTCGACGGCTAGGATGCCCTCTTTGCGGTGTGCTGCGATGGCCTCTTCGGTTTCCCGATAGGGGGCGTCGGTGGTCCAGACGGTTCCGCGTTCCAGATTCTTAAGGCCGCTTAAGCGTTTCAGCACCAGGGGAGAGGGTTTCGCAAAGCGCCCGGGGGGTAGATAGTGATAGCTGGTACCCTCGTCGCGCAGCGCCTGCTCGATCAGGATGAAATAGGGGGGCTGACGAAGGGGGGAAATCTGCCCCGACGAGGTGATGCTGATCAGGAAGCGGCAGCCGCTGGCGAACATCTGCTCGGCCACCAGCACGGCATAAGGAGCGCCCACGGCGCAGCCGACGACGCCGAAGTCGAGACCATCCCAGGCAAAGCGCCACATTTCGGAATGGTAACAGGCCCAGTGGGAAACAGCTTGTGCCTGCCCGCTTCGCTTGAGATAGCGCACCATGTCGCCGTCGGGATCGAGCAGGCACAGCTCGGGCACGTCGTCATGCCCAAGCTCGCGCTGGCGCCGGGCTTCGCGCAGCAGGTTGGCGGGCTGGAAAACGGAAGGAGATTCCGTGTCTTTGAGAAGAAGGAGAGGGGGGATGTCGCCATTCATGCTCGGCATGTTAATCCATTTGCGCCATGCCGTTGACATCATTTCCTGGCTGCTACGGCGAGATGAGACGCGCCAGGAAGGGCGGATATCAAGAGAGAACCCATTCATCCGAGTTGGTTTTGATTGCACCAAGTAACAACAAAACATTGCTGTAAATTCTCGAAATCCGGCTGCGACATGGAAAATCGCCTCGCTCAAACCGTTGCGGTGGGCTTGCGCATCTGCGATGATCCGGCCTCCCAAAATGGGTTAGCAAGAGGGCGTATCATGGGTGGCTTTGGAAGCATTTGGCATTGGGTAATCGTTCTGATCATTGTTCTGCTCCTGTTCGGAGCGGGCAAGCTTCCGCGCCTGATGGGCGACATGGCCAAGGGCGTCAAGGCTTTCAAGGCGGGCTTAAAGGAAGAGGGCGGGGAAAGCGGCGAAGCCGATGCGGCAGCCAAGGCCGATCCCAAGCCGATCGACCAGTCGGCCCAGACGACGATGGCCGAGGCCAAGAAGGACGAAGCAGCCAAACATTGACCCTCAGGCCCAAGGAGCGGTCTGAACCGTGTTGGATGTCGATATCTCTGAACTGGCGGTGATTGCCGTGGTCGCCTTGGTGGTCATCGGCCCCAAGGATTTGCCCAAGGTGCTGCGCGTCATGGGCCAATGGACCAGGAAGGCGCGCCTGCTGGCGGGCGAGTTCCAGAAAAGCGTCGATGACATGATGCGCGAGTCCGAACTGGACGACTTGAAAAAGCAGGCCCAGTCCTTCAACAACCTGAATGTCGGGCGCGAGATCGAGAAGGCGGTCGATCCCAAGGGCGAGATGAGCCAAGCCCTTTCCATCGAGGCCCATCAGTCGGTCGCTGCGGCCCAACTGGCGCCGCCCGCCGAGGCCATCGAGAGCGCAGAGAAGAAAGAGAGTCCCGGTGAAACCCGAGGAGCCTGAAGAGAAGAAAATGCCGCTGCTCGAGCATCTGATCGAGCTGCGCAACCGCCTTATGTGGTCGATGGCCTTCTTCGTGGTGGCTTTCTTCATCAGCTACTACTTCGCCAATCACGTCTATGGTTTCCTGGTTCAGCCGCTGACCGACATTTTCGAGAGCATGGGCGGCAACCGGCGCATGATCTACACGGCGCTGACCGAAGCCTTCTTCACCTATGTCCGCGTCGCCATGTTCACGGCCCTGTTCATTTCCTTCCCTGTTTTTGCCAGCCAGCTTTGGGCCTTTATCGCGCCTGGCCTTTACAAGCACGAGCGCAGCGCCTTCCTGCCCTTTCTGTTCGCAACGCCGGTTTTGTTCCTGATGGGTGCGGCGCTGGTTTATTTCTTCATCATCCCCATGGCCTGGCAGTTCCTGCTCTCCTTCGAGGCCCAGCCCCTGGATGGCGGCCTGCCCATTCAGTTGGAAGCCAAGGTGGGGGAATATCTGTCGCTGGTGATGAAGCTGATCTTCGCCTTCGGCATCGCCTTTCAGCTTCCCGTGCTGCTTACCCTGATGGCCCGTGTGGGGCTGGTGACATCGAAGGGGCTGGCCGAAAAGCGCCGTTACGCCGTCGTGCTGATCTTCGTGGCGGCTGCCATCCTGACCCCACCTGACGTGATCAGCCAGATCGGTCTGGCCGTGCCCATGATGATTCTCTACGAATTGTCGATCTATTCCTGCAAGATCGTCGAGAAGAAAAAGGCCGAGAGCGAGGGCGACGACGACGATGGGGCGCTGGCGGAAACCGATTTCAACGAGAGTTAGCGGACAGTTGAATAATGTATTTATTGCCTCTCTCACCCTTCGAGACGGGCCTTCGGCCCTCCTCAGGGTGAGGGTTTTTTATGTTTCATTGAGTTTCCTCATCCTGAGGAAGCCGCGAAGCGGCTGTCTCGAAGGATGAGGGCAAGAGTTGATTGCGGTTTTCTTCAGCGCGGCCTCGCTATCTTTGACGACAGGATCTAGCTTATGCATGACATCAAATTCATCCGCGAAAATCCCGAAGCCTTCGACGCCGGATTGAAGCGCCGTGGCTTGGAAGCACTTTCCCCCAGGTTGCTGGCGATCGATGCCGAGCGCCGGCGCCTGATGAGCGAATCTCAGGAGATTCAGGCAAGGCGCAACAAGGCCGCCAAGGAAATCGGCGCCATCAAATCGAAGGGCGGCGACGCCTCGGCCATCATGGCCCAGGTGGCGGCCGACAAGGATGCCGAGGCGCAAGCCGATGCCAGCGCCAAGGAGAAGGAAGCGGAACTGGAATCCGCGCTGATGACCATTCCCAACCTTCCAGCTTCTGATGTGCCGGACGGCGCCGATGAATCGGCCAATGTGGAAATCCGCAAAGTCGGCACGCCGCCCTCGCTCGATTTCAAGCCCAAGGCGCATGACGAATTGGGCGTGGCCCTGGGCCTGATGGATTTCGACGCGGCGGCTAAATTGTCTGGCGCGCGTTTTGTGGTTCTGAAAGGCGCCTTGGCACGGCTGGAAAGGGCGCTCGGCGCCTTCATGCTCAATCTGCATACAAGGGAATTCTGTTATCTGGAAGTCAGCCCGCCGGTTCTGGTGAAGGACACAGCACTTTATGGCACCGGCCAGTTGCCTAAGTTCGGCGAAGACCTGTTTCGCACCGAGCAGGGCCATTGGATGATTCCCACTGCCGAGGTGCCGCTCACCAACCTTGTGGCGGGCGAAATCCTGGATGAAGACAAACTGCCGATCCGCATGACGGCGCTGACCAACTGCTTTAGATCCGAAGCCGGGGCGGCGGGCAAGGACACCAGGGGCATGATCCGCCAGCACCAGTTCCAGAAGGTGGAGCTGGTTTCCATCACCAGCCCGGAGCAAAGCGAGGAAGAACATCAGCGGATGCTCACCTGCGCTGAGGAGGTTCTGAAGCGCCTGGGACTGGCTTATCGTGTGGTGGCGCTCTGTTCCGGCGACATGGGCTTCTCGGCCCGCAAAACCTACGACATCGAAGTTTGGCTACCTGCCCAGAATGCCTACCGCGAAATTTCGTCTTGCTCAAATTGCGGCGATTTCCAAGCCTTGCGCATGAAGGCGCGTTGCAGGAAGGCGGGCGACAAGGCGACGCGCCCGGTGCATACGTTGAACGGGTCGGGCCTAGCCGTGGGGCGCACGTTGGTGGCGGTGCTGGAGAATTATCAGCAGGCCGATGGCAGCATCCGTGTGCCCGAGGCGCTTAAGCATTACATGGGCGGGATCGAGGTTATTCAGCCGTGAGCTTTGCCCCCATCAAATCGCTCAAGAAATCGCGCATCCTGATTTCCAATGATGATGGAATCGAGGCCTCGGGCTTAAAGGCCCTTGAGCGCATCGCCAATGCGCTTTCCGACGATGTGTGGGTGGTAGCCCCTGAGTCCGAGCAAAGTGCCGCCGGTCATTCGCTCACCCTTCGCCGTCCGCTTCGCATCAGAAAACTCGACAAGCGGCGTTATGCGGTGGATGGCACGCCGACGGATTGCGTGCTGCTGGCCATCAACAAGATCATGAAGGACAAGCGCCCGGACATCGTACTCTCTGGGGTTAATCGTGGCGGCAATCTGGGCGAGGACATCACCTATTCTGGCACGGTGGCAGCCGCCATGGAGGGAACCCTGCTTGGCCTGCGCTCGTTTGCGCTGTCGCAGGTGGTCTCTACAGATCATCCGGTGAAATGGGCCACCGCCGAGGCCTGGGCGCCCAAGCTCATCAAGAAGCTGTGTGGACAGCCTTGTGTTTCCAATGTTCTGATGAATCTGAATTTCCCGGATGTGACCGCAGGCAAGGTGACAGGCGTCGTGCTGGCGCGCCAGGGCAAGCGCAAGATCGGCGACCAGATCTCCGAGCGCATCGATCCCAGGGGGCTGCCTTATATCTGGATCGGCGGCCAGCGCACCGAGGATCGTTCGACCCCCGGCACCGATCTCAATGCCATCTTCAAGGGCTTTGTCACGGTAACGCCCCTGTGCGTCGATCTGACGCATGCCGCCTCGTTGGCCAAGCTTGAAGGTCTGTTCGCATGACGGTGGCTTCGCGCAAGATCCGTCTGCTGATGGAATTGCGCGCTGGCGGCGTGATCGATACCCGTGTGCTGTCGGCCATTGAGCTGACGCCGCGCGAGCAGTTCGTCGAACAGAATTTTCTTGATCAGGCCTATGACAACAACGCGCTGCCCATCGGCTGCGGCCAGACCATCAGCCAGCCCCTGGTGGTGGGGTTGATGACGCAAGCCCTTCAACTGGGCGATCGCATGAAGGTGCTGGAGATCGGCACCGGATCAGGCTATCAGACGGCGATTCTGGCCAAGCTGGCAAGGCGCGTCTATACTATCGAGCGCCACCGCCCGCTTCTCAAGCAGGCCGAGGCGCGTTTTTTGGAATTGCGTTTGCACAACATCACCAGCCTGTGTGCCGATGGCTTCAAGGGCTGGCCAGAGCAAGCGCCCTTCGACCGCATCATTCTCACCGCCGCTCCTTTCGATGTTCCAAAAACCTTGCTGGACCAGTTGGATGTGGGGGGCATTCTGGTGGCGCCATTGGGTGACGAGAATGGCGAGCAGCATTTGGTTAAATACACCCGCACGGAACAGGATTTCGAAATCGAAAGCCTGTTCGGGGTGCGTTTTGTGCCTTTGTTGCCGGGCGTTCCCGACGCGAAATAGGATCACTTGTCCGGAGAGGACAAGGACAGGGGCGATTCCATGGCGGGCAGGCTGAAAAAGAAGGTGCTTCCCTGATCGGGGATCGATTCCACCCATATTTTTCCGTGATGCCGCTCGACGATCTTCTTGCAGATGGAAAGTCCGATGCCGG
This sequence comes from Alphaproteobacteria bacterium, assembly GCA_015232335.1. Classification (GTDB taxonomy): domain Bacteria; phylum Pseudomonadota; class Alphaproteobacteria; order Rhodospirillales; family WMHbin7; genus WMHbin7. Next base: position 18,161 of record JADFZV010000004.1, read on the forward strand.
TTCCCTCAAAGCTTCCCGGCCCATGCAGGCGCTCGAACAGAGCGAAGATGCGCTCGAAATAATCGGGAGCGATGCCGATGCCATTATCCTTGATCGCCAGAATCCACTGGCCGGACCTGCGCTTGCAAGAAACGGCGATCGCGGGCGAGCGCGAGGCGTGGCGGTATTTGATGGCGTTGCTGATCAGATTCTGAAACAGACGGCTTAGTTCCAGAGCATCGCCCAGCACGACGGGAAGCCCGCCATCGAACCTGATCTCGGCCTTGGCGACGGCTGCGGCTTCGCGCAGATTTTCTATGGCTTCGCTTAAGGTGGCGTCAAGGGATACGGCCTCCATTCTTTCAGAACCGCGCCCGACGCGCGAGAATTCCAGAAGATCGAGAATCAGGCTGTTCATGCGCAAAGCGCCTTCCTTGGCGAAGGCGATATAGTCGTTGGCATCCGAATCGAGCTTGTCGCCATAGCGGCGCTCGAGCAGGGTGACATAGCAACTGACCGTGCGCAGCGGTTCGCGCAGATCATGCGAAGCAATATAGGCGAACTGCTCAAGCTCGGCGTTCGAACGGGAAAGATTCTCGGATTTTTCAAGCAAAGCCTGTTCGGCCAGCTTTCTTTTGCTGATGTCGCGGATGAAGGCGCTGAATAGATAATCGCCGCCGTGCGATAAGGGAGCTACAGCAATCTCGGCTGGAAATTCGCGGCCTGATTGGTGGAGTACCGTGACCTCGACCGGGCGGTTGAAGCGTGAGCTTCGTCCCGTTTTCAAGAAGCGGGAAAGCCGTGTCTGCCCGATGCGCCTGAAGCGTGGGGGAACGATGACATCGAAAATGGATTTGCCCAGCGTCTCACGAGATGGCCTGCCGAACAGGATTTCCGCCTGTTCGTTCCAGCCGATGATTTTGCCAAAGGGATCAAATCTGACCACGGCATCGACCGTTGTGTCCAGCATTCGACGCAATCTGGCTTCGTTGGCCCGAAGCGATGCCTCGACCTGCTCGCTTTCGTCCATGCGCACGATGAAGGGGCGAAAGACGAAGAAGTAGATGAAAGGGAAGATCAGAATCACCAGCATGATGGCGTCGATGGTGTGATCCGCCCAGGCGGGAAGACTGGGCAGAAATTCCATCAAACCCATGACGAAGAATTCCGCTGCTGCGATAACGGCGATGGTGGCGGCCAAAAGCCTTTCCGGCGAACGGATGATCAGCGCGCTTTCAAACCGCGCTCTGTCATTTCTGGGCTGTGACTGGCTGCCAGCCTGTTCTTCCATGTATCAGCTTTTCCCGATAGAGCAGTGATTAGCTTCCATTAAATCTCATAATAACCCTAAAGACGATATCGAGTAAGACGCTGTTGTTATCTGCTTGTAATCTTATCGCCTGATTTTCTGACTTGAATCTGACATCTTATCGTGGTGCTTGTTGTCTCATAATTGATGAATGTCGACTTGATCGAATGAGGGTCAACTATTTGGTGCAGGGGGTGTTGATTAACGTTTCCTAAATCATTTTCCCCCAGAAAATTATTATGGGAATCAACTGTTCTCGATTGATGTCGATGACGCTGCTGCTGGCCCTGGCGGGATGTTCGCCGGGCCTTTCCGATTCCTGGTGGAACCATCCGGTTTCGCAAAGGCCGTCGCAAGCGCCCACGGCAAAGCCTGTTCAGCCGAATGCGCTGCCCTTTGGCATGATCGAGGTGGTCAAGGGGGATTCGGTCCATGCCTTGGCGCGCCGCCACAATGTCGCTGTGCGTGATCTGATCGATGCCAACCGACTTGAACCACCTTTCAAGCTTCTGATCGGCCAGCGTTTGAGGATTCCAACAGCGCCTCCTCCACGCGTTCGTGAACCAGTCATTGCCGCCCCCGAACCAACGCTTGCGGCAAGGCCTGGGCCTGTGCCGGAATCCCTGATCGTTCCCGAACCCATGCCGAAGGCGGGCAAGGGATTTCTCTGGCCCTTGAAAGGATCGCTGCTGGCTGGTTTTGGCAGCAACGGCAAGGGGCTCAACAATGACGGTATCAATATTTCCGCCAAGCGCGGCGCCTATGTGCGCGCCTCTGAAAACGGCGTCGTGGTTTATGCCGGAAGCGAGCTTAAGGGCTTTGGCAATCTTCTTCTGATCAAGCATCAGGACGGCTGGGTTTCGGCCTATGCCCATAACGAGATTCTGCTGGTGGGCCGGGGTGATCGCGTTGAGCGCGGCCAATCCATCGCCCGAGTGGGGGCAACGGGCAATGTGAAACACCCGCAGCTTCATTTCGAACTGAGGCGCGAATCAAAACCGGTCGATCCCTTAAGCCAGTTGGTTGAGGGGTGATACCCTATATTTACCACAATTAAAATAAGGTCTTGTTCAGACTGCGTTCAGCTTCGCTCCAATAATCTTTGGATAATCAAATTATTCAAAGGAGGGAAGCGTGGCAGGTTTTTTCAAGCGTTTGTCGCTGGGGGTGGCGCTGGCCGCCCTTGCTCTGTCGCCCCAGGCGGCGCAGGCCGAGCAGAAGGGCGTCATCAAGGCGGGCAGCCTGAACAAGAATCTCGTCGTGGATATTCATTCCGGCAAGATCGAGACCAGCGGTGACGCCTCAGCGGTCACCCACCTGATTCTCAACCGCAATGTTCCCATCTCCTACGAATATATCGCCATTCTGATGCGCACGCCCAACGCCTTTGGCGAGGGTGGTGCGGGCTGTGTGGTTTGCCATAATTCGAACGATCCGGCGGAAAGCTACCGCGGTCTCGATCTCACCTCCTGCAAGGGCATTTTGAAAGGCTCGACCGAAGAGCCGGTGCGTCCCATCCTCGAGCCGGGCAATGCCAATAAAAGCCTGCTGCGACGCATGCTGCGCAATAACCGGATGCCTTTGGGCGTCTCCTTCGTCAGTCCCACCCACACGCCAGCCATCGAGGCCGTGAAGGACTGGATCAATTCGGGCGCCAAGGAAGATGCCGCCTTCAAGAAGGTTCTGGCTTCCTTTGCCAAGGGCGGCGCTTTTGGCACCGATCAGGCCTGTGTTGATTGCCACATGTCGAACGAGGAGCCTCCGAGCTTCCACGAACTTGATCTGACCAGCTACAAGGGCATCATGCTGGGCGGCGATTCGGTTCTGAATGCCAAAATCGGCAAGCCGCCCACCAAGGTGGTGATTCCCGGCAAGGCCGAGGAAAGCCCCCTTTACCAGCGTTTGGTCGAGAATCGCATGCCCCCCGGCATCGATCCCTCGGTTGATCGCGACACGCCGGGTACCCGCATCCTGATGCGCTGGATCGAGCAGGGTGCCAAGTGCCAGTAAGTCGGTTTGAGTTGAATTCGCGTTTCATGTGAACGCCCTTCCCCAGGACGTTTCACATACCTTCCCCCCCTTCCGCCTTCCCGGAAGAGGGGGGATTTTTATTCCAAGATTTTGGTTTCCAGCCGTCCGGCCAGATCTTGTATGAACTGCCAGGCGACACGGCCCGAGCGAGCGCCCCTTGTGACGGACCATTCCAAGGCCTGACGCTTTAATTCATCGGGTGCAATGGCCAGCCCATAGCGTTCGGCATAGCCCGAAACCATCTCCAGATAGGTTACCTGATCTGCGTTGTGAAAGCCCAGCCAGAGGCCGAAGCGGTCGGACAGCGACACCTTCTCCTCGACCGCCTCGCCGGGATTGATGGCGCTTGATCGCTCGTTCTCGATCATGTCGCGGGCCATCAGATGGCGCCGGTTTGAGGTGGCATAGAAGACCACATTCGAGGGCCGTCCCTCGATACCGCCTTCCAGCACGGCTTTCAGCGATTTATAGGCATCGTCCTGGGCGTCGAAGGACAGATCGTCGCAAAACAGCACCGCCCGGCGCTTGCTGTCTTTCAGAACGCTTAAAAGCCGGGGCAGGGAAGGGATGTCCTCGCGGTGGATTTCCACCAATGCCAGGGCCTGAGGGGTTTCTTGGTTGATCTGGGCGTGGACGGCCTTGACCAGCGAGCTTTTGCCCGTTCCCCTGGCTCCCCATAATAGGGCGTTGTTGGCGGGCAGGCCTTTGGCGAATCGCCTTGTATTGTCCAGAAGCTTCCCGCACTGGGCCTCGATTCCCTTCAAAAGATTAAGCGGTACCCGGTTGACCTTAGCCACCGGCTCCAGGGCGCCAGTGGCGGCATGCCAGACGAAGGCATCGGCCTTATGAAGCTCGTTTAAGGGTTTAAGACCCGGAGCTAGGCGCTCCAGGGCCTCGGCGATGCGGCGCAGGAGGTCCGTTTCATTCATGAATTCGACCCTAACCGTCCCTGCAAAAAAGCTCAACAGTCTAGGTTTGCAAAGCCAGGGCCAGCCTGTATAGTCGCCCCGGATTTTCCAAGGAGCCCACCATGTTGATTTCCGAGGCTTTTGCCCAAACCGCCGCCCCTGCCGCCGATGGCCTTTCCGGCCTGTCTTCGATGCTGCCGCTGGTTCTGATCTTCGTCATTTTCTACTTTCTGCTGATCCGTCCGCAACAAAAGCGCGTCAAGGAGCATAAAGCGATCCTGTCGCAGTTGCGCCGCGGCGACAAGGTGGTGACCGGTGGCGGAATCATCGGCCAGGTGGTCAAGGTCCAGGACAACGAAGTCACGGTCGAGATCGCCGAGAACGTCAAGATCAAGGTGGTGCAAGACACCATCTCCGCCGTTGTTTCGCGGGGCGAGCCGGTTCCCGGCAAGGGCGCCAACGACGGCGATGCTCCCAAGCCCGAGGGCGAAAGCAAGAGCGGCTCGATGCTGGGCAAGCTTTTGTCCGGCAAGAAAGACTGATCAACGTGTCTGGTAGCTTTTGATGCGTATCGAGACCTGGAAACTGGTTCTGGTGGCGCTGGTCTTTTCGATCGGCGTCTTGTTTGCCCTGCCCAACGCGCTTCCGGCTTCGGTGCGGGCCAGCCTGCCATCCTGGCTGCATCCGGTTAATCTGGGGCTCGATCTTCAGGGCGGCTCGCATCTGCTGCTTGAGGTCGATATCAAGGCAGTTTTCAAGGAACAGGCAACCAGTCTGGTCGAGACGGCACGAAGCCAATTGCGCAAGGAATCGATTCGCTATCTGGGGCTAGGGGCCAGCGTTGACGGCATCCACGTCACCATTCCCGAGCCTGAGCAGCGCGAAAAGGCAAGCGAGCTGTTACGCAAGATCGATCCGGGCACCGAGATGGTGGTGGGCGACAACGGCGCCGTGGCGCTGCGCTTTACCGAATTTTCCATAGCGGAACGTAGGCGTGCCGTGGTTGGCCAGTCGATCGAGATCGTGCGTCGGCGCATCGACGAATTGGGAACGCGCGAATCCACCATCATCCGCCAGGGCGACGACCGCATTCTGGTTCAGCTTCCAGGCCTTCAGGACCCCGAACAGGTCAAGCGCCTTTTGGGCAAGACGGCCAAGCTGACCTTCCATCTGGTCGATCACGCCGTCAGCCCTCAGGATGCGCTGGCCGGACGCATTCCTCCGGGGTCCGAGGCGCTTCCCCTGGCCGATGCCCGCGAGCAGGAGATCACGCGTTCGGTGGTGGTGCGCAAAAGGGTCGAACTGGGCGGCGAATCACTGGTTGATTCTCAAGCCAGCTTCAGCGAAGGCATGCCGGTGGTGAATTTCCGCTTCAACGGCCAGGGCTCCAAGAGGTTCGGCGCCATCACCGTCGAGAATGCCGGAAAGCAGTTCGCCATCGTGCTGGACGGCAAGGTGATCAGTGCCCCGGTGATCCGCGAACCCATTCTGGGCGGGTCGGGCATGATTTCAGGTAACTTCACCGTGCAGACGGCCAACGATCTGGCGCTGCTTTTGCGCGCGGGTGCTTTGCCTGCACCGTTGACCATTCTGGAAGAACGCACGGTCGGCCCCGATCTGGGGGCTGATTCCATTCAGGCGGGCAAGACGGCCAGTATCATCGGCCTAGTTTTCGTGGCCTGCTTCATGGTGCTGGTCTATGGCTCGTTCGGCCTGTTCGCCGATGTGGCGCTGTTGGTGAATCTGGTTCTGTTGCTGGGGCTGTTGTCCATGATCGGGGCCACGTTGACCCTGCCTGGCATTGCGGGCATCGTTCTCACCATGGGCATGGCGGTGGACGCCAACGTCCTGATCTTTGAGCGCATGCGAGAAGAGTTTCGTCTGGGCCGAGGAATCGTATCGGCCTGCACGGCAGGATTCAAGCGCGCCCTGGTCACTATCGTCGATTCGCAATTGACCACGCTGATCGCGGCCATTCTGCTCTATCAGTTCGGCACCGGGCCCGTGCGCGGCTTTGCCGTTACTCTGGCGATCGGACTTTTCACATCGATGTTCACGGCCATTCTGGTGGTGCAGTTGATGATCACGGCCTGGCTGAAATATGCCCGGCCCAAAGCTCTGCCGATTTGAAAGTGCCGCCGCCATGATGCTGGTCCGACGTTTTCTTCCCCAGGATACCAAGTTCGACTTCGTGTCGAAGCGCCTGTTCGCCTATGCCCTAACCTGTGTTTTGGTCGTGGGGTCCTGCGTTTCCATGGCAACCAAGGGCTTTAACTTCGGCATCGATTTCGCTGGCGGAATCCTGATGGAGGTAAAGACCAAAAGCGGTCCCGCCGATCTTGCTTTGATGCGCTCGACGGTTTCCCATCTGGAATTGGGCGAGGTGGCGCTGCAGGAGTTCGGCGCCCCCGATTTGATCCTGATCCGTCTTCAACGCCAGGAGGGCGGCGAGCAGGCCCAGCAGGTCGCCGTGGTCAAGGTCAAGACCGCCCTGGGCGAGGGCTATGATTACCGGCGCACCGAATTCGTCGGCCCCAAGGTGGGCGAGGAACTGATCAGGGGCGGCATTCTGGCCGTTGTGCTGTCGGTGCTGGCCATCGCCGTCTATATCTGGTTTCGGTTCGAGTGGCAGTTCGGCATCGGCGCCCTGGTCGCCACCTTCCATGACGTCATCACCACCTTCGGCGTCTTTTCGCTGACCGGGCTTGAATTCAACCTGACCAGTGTTGCGGCGCTTCTGACCATCGTCGGTTATTCGATCAACGACACCGTGGTCGAATATGACCGGGTGCGCGAGAATTTGCGCAAGTACAAATCCATGAATACCTATGACATCATCAATCTAAGCGTCAACGAAACCCTGGCCCGCACCTTCCTGACCGGCGGCACGGTGTTCGTCTCGGTGTTGGCTCTGCTGCTTTTCGGTGGCGAGGTGATTCGCGGCTTTTCGGTCGCCATGTTGTGGGGCGTCATCGTCGGCACCTATTCCTCGATTTATGTCGCCATGCCGATTCTCTATCACTTCGATCTGCGCTCGATCACCAAGGGTAAGGCGGCTGCTGCGGATGTCGAGACGGGCGACGAGGCTTCTTGAGCCAACGGCGTCGACACCCCTCCCAGAAGAGCCGGGGTTTTTCCAAAGTAGCTTCGGGCTGGCTTTTGCGTGGGCGCAAGATTCTGGCTCTTTCGATGCTGCTGGTCATCGGCATCTTTCTTGGCCTTCAGGTGGCAAGCTGGTTCGCCAAAGTCGATACAAGCGCCATTCCCGTGCCCGTCAGTTCATCCGTTCCAGGTGCTGCCCTTTCCCCGACGCCGGTGCCGCCCTCTTCGCAACCTGTGCCGGATAAACCTGCCGAGAAGCCCCCCACGCCCGTTGCGCCATTGCCGCAGGCAGCTCCCTTGGTCAAGCCGGTGCCGATACCGCCCCCCGCTGCGCAGGCCTCTCTCAAGGTTCCGCCCGAGCATGGCCCCTATACCGCGACCCCCATTCCCGATGCGCGTATCTGGGCTCCTGCGCCATCCAAGGATGGCTCGCCGCCCTGGCTGGCACATGCCGTGCCCTTCAAGGATATACCGGGAAGGCCGGTGGTGGCGGTGGTCATCGACGATCTGGGGCTGGATCGCAGGCGGCCTGGGCGCATTCTCGATCTGCCGGGGCCGATCACGCTCTCCTTTCTCTCCTACGCCCAGGAACTGGCCCAGCAGACGTCGGCTGGTTTGGCCAAGGGCCACGAATTGCTGGTCCATGTGCCGATGGAGCCGGTGGCGGCCAGCTACGATCCGGGACCGGAAAGCGATTTATTGAAGGTGGGATTGGCACCTGAGGAAATTCGCCGCAGGCTGGAGCGTGATCTGGGGCAGTTCACGGGCTATGTCGGCTTCAACAATCACATGGGCAGCCGGTTTACCGCCGACAGGGCGGGCATGCGCGTGGTGTTGGAGGAAGTAAAGGCGCGCGGGCTGTTGTTTCTCGATTCCCGCACCTCGGCGCAATCGGTGGGGGCCGAAGTGGCGCGCGACCTGGGCATTCCCTTTGCCGAGCGCAATGTGTTTCTGGACAATGATCCATCGCGCCCAGCGGTCGAGGCGCAGTTGGCGAAGCTGGAAGACTATGCCCGCCAATATGGCCATGCCATCGCCATCGGCCATCCGCATGATGGCACCATCGAGGCTCTGGGAGCCTGGCTTTCGACCCTGGAGGCCAAGGGCATCGCCCTGGTGCCGGTCAGTGCCATCGTCAAACGCCAGGCCAAGAGTACCCAGAAACAATAGGAGGTGAATTATGCCCCAAACCTATCGCGTCGAAGGCATGAGTTGCGGCAAATGCGCCGCCTCGGTCGAGAAGGCCATCAAGGCCGTGGCCCCCTCGGCCCAGGTGACGGTCGATCTGGCGGCGAAAACCGTAACGGTGGCCAATTGCACCGATGAGCCAGCCATCGCCCAGGCCGTCGAGGATGCCGGATTTACCTTCAACGGCTCCAGCGCTTGAAGAGGTCATGCTCGATTCCCAAGAGGTCGAGCGCCTTGCCCACCGATTGCAGCACGATGTCCTCGATGCTCTTGGGCTGGTGATAGAAGGCGGGCAGGGGCGGCAGGATCACGGCACCCAGATCGGCCGCCCGGGTCATCAGCTCCAGATGGCCCTTGTGCAGGGGGGTTTCGCGCACCATCAGCAGCAGGGGGCGGCGTTCCTTCAAGGTCACGTCGGCGGCGCGCACGATCAGATTATCGGCATAGGAGTTGGCGATGCCCGACAGCGTCTTGATCGAGCAAGGTGCCACGATCATGCCCCTGGTCTTGAACGAGCCCGAAGAGATGGGGGCCGCGATGTCGTCGTCCTCATAAACCGTGGTCGCCAGGGCGCACACGGATTTGGGGGTTACCTTGGTTTCCAGCTTGATGGTCTTCTGGGCCGCCTTGCTCAAGACCAGATGTGCAGGTACGCCCAGCGACTTCAGCGCGCGCAAGGTCTCGATGCCGTAAACGGCGCCACTCGCCCCCGTGATGGCGACGACGAGTGGCGCTGAACCGCTCACAACGGTACCCAGGAATGTTCGCGCGTGTAATGGACATAGCCCACATTGGCGCCCGCCCGAAGGCCGACGCCGGTGCGTATGGGGGCCAGGACGATCTTGCCGCTTTGCTGGTAATTGAGCCCCAGGCCCGCCACGATATACAGGCTGCCATCGACTCCGGGAAAGCGCTGGTAGAGATCGTCGATATTGCCCAGGTGATAGATCAGGGTGAAGACCTTGGAGGCGTTGCCGCCGAAATCGAATCCCGCCGAGGGGCCTTGCCAGAACAGCTTGCGCCCGCCACCATTCTTGCGTTCGACATGGCCTTCGCCGAAGCGCGCGCCGACCACAAAGGCGCCGCCCGCTTCGCTGCCGGTGATGATGGCGTTGGGCCTGCCGTGATCGGCGAAGGCCTTTTCGATCACCTCGGCCAGTCCCTTGGTGGTCTTGCCGAAGAACCCCTCGGCCTTTTGCATGATCTCGTTCTTCGAGAAGGTGGCGCCATCCTCCTTGCCAGCCTGGGCAAAGGCCTGAATGGGCAGGACGGTAAGGGCGGTGGTGGCGCAAACACCGGCCAGAATCGTGCGCCGGGAGAGGTTTGATTCAGTCATGGCACATCCTTCGCAAGGGGAAACCTGTCTCATGATCCTATCACGATCTTAATAAGCGGTTTATTCTTTCGTGCCGTGGCGGGGCGATTTGAAAGATGGTACGGTTTCCCGGTGTTTCTTCATCCAGGGGGCGCCATGCTGATCGATCCGACTAAGGCCCAATGGCCCAAGGATTTCGTCTGGGGTTTTTCCACATCGGCCTATCAGGTCGAAGGGGCGGCGGCCGAAGACGGGCGCGGCCCCAGCATCTGGGACGTCTATTGCAAGATGCCGACCAAGGTGGTCAATGGCGATACCGGCGATGTCGCCTGCGATCATTACCACCGCTATGGCGAGGATATCGACCTGTTGAAGGCCCTCAATTCCGGGGCCTATCGCTTTTCCGTCTCCTGGCCTCGGGTGCTGCCCAAGGGGCGCATTTGTCAGGTCAATGAGAAGGGGCTCGATTTCTACGACCGCGTGATCGACAAGACCCTGGCCAACGGCATCACGCCCTGGCTGTGCCTCTATCACTGGGATTTGCCGCAAGCCCTTCAGGAGATGGGGGGCTGGTCGAACCGGGACTGTGCGGGCTGGTTTGCCGATTATGCCGCCCTGATCGCCAGACGCTATGGCGACCGGGTCAAGCATTTCGCCACCTTCAATGAATTTTGCGTCTTTACGCTGTTCGGCTATTCCATTCCCTGGGCGGCACCCGGCATCGTCGATCGGGATCAGCATCTAAGAGCCATTCATCACGTCAATCTGGCCCATGGCATGGGGATCGACGTTCTGCGCTCGCTGGTGCCCGATGCCAAACTGGGCATGATCTACAATATTCAAGACGTCTGGCCGGAAAGCGACAAGCCCGAAGACAAGGCGGCGGCAGAACTGTTGCACGAACACTGGAATCTGGCCTTTCCCGATCCGCAATTGCTGGGTCATTACCCGCCCCAGATCGGACGCGCCATCGAGCCCTATGTTCAGGCGGGCGACATGGCCCGCATTTCGCGCCCCGTCGACTGGCTGGGGCTCAATCACTACGGCCCCATCTTCGCCAAGGCGGAACCCGCCAATATCTGGGGCTTTGGTTGGGGAGACGCACCCGAGAAGGACAATAACCCGGAAATCGGTTGGGCGATCTATCCCGAAGCCTTCGGCGATTTGCTGGTCCGCCTGACCAAACGCTATCGCTTGCCCATCTATGTCACTGAAAACGGTTGTGGCGGCGAGGACAAGGTGGCGGAGGACGGCACGGTCGATGATCCAAGGCGCATCACCTATCTCAAGCTCTTCATCGGCGCCATGAAGGAGGCGATGGAGAAGGGGGCCGATGTGCGGGGCTATTTCGTCTGGTCGTGCCTGGACAATTTCGAATGGGGGTCGGGCTATGGCAACCGCTTTGGCCTGGTCCATGTCGATTTCGAGACGCAGAAACGCACACCGAAATCATCGGCCCGATGGTATGCCGATCTGATCAGGAAGGGCTAGACAGAGCCATGGGGCTAGACGGCAATTGCGGGTTCGATTCGGGCAGGCTGACGTAAAAGCGGCTGCCCTGGCCGGGGGTGGATTCCACCCGGATATGGCCATTGTGCCGTTCGGCGATCTTCTTGCAGATAGCCAGCCCGATGCCGGTTCCTTCGTATTCGCCATGCCCATGCAGTCGCTGGAAGATACCGAAAATGCGGTCCAGATGTTCGGGCGCTATGCCGATGCCGTTGTCCTCGATTGAAATGATCACGTTCGAATGCTGCTTCGATGCCTTCAGCCTGACCAGGGGAGGGCTGTCCGGCTTGTGATATTTCAGGGCATTGCCGATCAGATTCTGAAACAGCCGGACCAGTTCGTCGCGGTCGCCGGTGACAATGGGCAGGCTGGTGGCGATCTCGATCCGTCCGTTGACGGTTTCGGTCATCACCTTCAGGTTCAGGAGCGCTTCGCTGACGACATCGTCAAGATCAACCGAGTTTTGCAGCTTGCCCTTGCGTCCGATGCGTGAATATTCCAGAAGATCGCAGATCAGCCGGTCCATACGCAGAGCGCCGTCCTTGGCAAAGGCGATGAATTCCCGGGCCTGCGGGTCAAGCTTGCCGGAATAGCGCTTGTCCAATAGCGTTACGAAACTATTGACCATGCGCAAGGGCTCGCGCAGATCGTGCGAGGCGACATAGGCGAACTGCTCCAACTCGGCGTTCGAGCGCCTCAACTCGTCGTCAAGATGCTTGCGCTCGGTGATGTCGTACTGGATGCCGTTCCAAAGAATATCGCCATTCTCCAGCAAGGACGGGCTTGATTCGAGGTGAATCCAGCGGGTTTCGCCATCGCCTCGGATGATGCGCCCCTCCCATTCGAAAGGTCTCATGCCCCTTTTTGCCGCCTCGTTTTCTTGAACGAAGCCGTCATAATCTTCTAAATGAAAGCGCTTGTCGGCGATGCTCGCATCTTGATAAATCTCCTGGGCGTCAACATCCAGCAATTGACACCAGCGCGGGCTGACATAGTCGAATCGATTCTTACCATCCGCCTGCATGCGGAATTTGTAAACGCCGACGGGAATCTGCGTCACCAGATTGTTGAACGCGCCAAGGCTTTCTTGCAAGGCCAGCTCAGACTCGTGCCGCTCGTTCTCGAATAGTCTGCTGCGTCGTTGATAGAAGGCAAGAGCGGCCATCGAAGACAGAAAGACGGCCAGAAAGACCATCCCCTGCATCCAGGCATTCCGCCGCCAATCAACGAACACGGCCTTGTATTCGCGTCCGACTGCGACGACCAGGGGGGTGTCCATCGACAGGTCGGCAGGCTTTATGTTCAAGACGGCCAGCATGCGCCTCTCGCCGGTGTTCAGCGTGGTGCCAATGAGAAAATTCGCGTCACTCTTGCTATCGATATGCTGTGTGAAAAGCGATCCGGGCTGGAGCAGGTTTTTTCCGGCCTGCCCATCGCGATCCGGCATCATGACAAATTGAATGCCGCTGCCATGGGCCAGGGCCGTCCACATGTCGGGGGCGTAATTCACCGATCCCAGCAGCGTTCTGAAATAATCGGGATCGAGGCTTGCATTGACCACGCCCATGAACTCGCCCTTGGGGCCGGGGATCATGCGGCTGACTCCCATGATATAGGCGTTCAACACGCTTTTATAGGGCTTCGAGATGTAAAGCCGCGCTTTGTCGGGGGCTTGTTTGATGGTTGAAAAGAAATCGCGATTGGTCACGTCGAAGCCGAGCAATTCCGCTCGGTTTGACGCCTGAACAATTCCCTTCTCGTCGGTGATGACGAATGTGCGGATTCCCGGCATGACATCGGCCAGAGATTTTAGGTGAATGACCGTGCCTTCTCGCCAGCTTCCGGACATTTTCCAGAAATGGTAGTTGTCGATCAGTTCCTGAAGGGCTGCGTTGGTGGCGCGCAATTCCTGGCTGAGATTTTCGTTGATGACATGGGCCTGGGTTTCCAGGCTTTTCCGTTCGTCGTCAAGTGCGGCTTGGCGTTCACGATGGAGGTTGAAACCCACGTTGCCGCCCAGCAACAGCAAGACGGCGAGCAGCAGCCCCCACTGGAGAGGAAGGGCATTTTTTAGCCGAATGTCTAGAAAGGGCATATCGTCAAAAGCGCCATTTAATCAACTGATACAATGAATTTGGGCTCTAAGCAGTCAGTCGTCAATGGGAGGGGCAAAATAAAACTAATTTTTTAGGGGGCTTTGTTGCCCTGGTGGTCATCTTCTCTCGTCGATCTGCCCTGGCGGTTCATCCTTCGAATCTTCGACGATGGCATAGCCGTTCTTGCGATAAAGCGTCAGCACACGCTGGTAATAGCCAGCAGCGCCGGCATGATGGCCGATGGTGATCACGGTGGCGTCGGCGAATTCTGTCTTCAGAAGTTCCAGGATGTCTTCCTCGCCCTTTGGGTCAAGCGCATCGATGGCTTCTTGAATGAAAATCCAGTCGGGGCGATGAATCAGCAGGCGGGCGAAGCTCAAGCGCTGTTGCTCGGCCGAGGAGAGGGTTTGATCCCATTTTTGATGGTCGTAAAGCCTTTCCACCAGATGCGGCAATCCAACCCGCACAAGCGCCTTGCGGGCGAGTTCGTCATCGCAGGTGAATTCCTCGGTGGGGTAGCTGATGACGGATTTCAGTTTTCCCTCGGGCAGATAGGGGTGTTGCAGCAGAATGAAAATGCGCCCGTCCTTGGGGCGTTCGATCCGTCCCGATCCCCAAGGCCACAATCCCGCCGCCGCCTTGAACAGATTGACCGAGGCGCCGGGGTCGCCGTCGACCAGAATGCGCTCGCCTTTCTCGATCTCGGTCGAGAAGGCGCCCACGACGACATTTCCTTCGGCATCGGCGAGTTGAAAATCCTTGAAGGCAAGAACGGGACGGTCGGAGGGCACGACCTCGATCCTTTCCCATCCCGGCGCATCGATGCGGTCCGACAGGTGGTCGAGGGCATGATGCAGATTCTGCACGCGCTCGACCGAGGCTCGCCAGGTGGCCATGCCGGCGAAATTGTCGATCGGCCAGGAAAGGGCCGAAACCATTTGCTGGAAGGCTTGTGCCGTCTGCATCAGAACGCCCAGGCTGATCAGCCCCAGGATATAGCGGGGGGCGGCCACGATGATGGGAAAAATGCCAGCCAGAACGGACCAGGCCGATGAGAACATGAACAGATGGGTGAGCGCCGTGGTCTGGCGATCCCAGGCGGCACCGGCCAGCCGAAACAGCCAGAGGAAGATGCTGCGTTCATGGCGCTCGCCGCGCAACAGCGCTATGGGTAACGAATGTTCGCGGGCATGGACCAGGCTATAGCGGAAATCGGCTTCGGCGGTCTGGCGCTGGTTGGCGGCGCGCACCAAAGGATAACCCAGAACCATGGCGATGCTGGTGCCGATCATGGCGTAAACCAGGGCAATCCAGACCAGATGGCCGGGGAGATACATGCTGTAACCGCCCAGGCTGACATGCGGCGAGCCGGACAGGTTCCACAGAATGCTGGTGAAGCTGAAGAGAAGCAGGCCCGCATACAAAAGCGAGTGGGCAAGATCGATGGCCGATTCCGTGCTGATGCGGATGTCTTCGGCAATACGCCCGTCGGGATTGTCGTGGTCGCCCGGCATGTGCGTGACCAGATAATGCCGTCCGCCCGACATCCATTCATTCATCAGCCGCTTGGTCAGCCATTCGCGCCAGCCGATCTGAAGGCGGCGCTTGACTCTCAGATGTGTCGTCACGATGGCCACATTGGCGACGATGATAACGCCAAGGACGCCAAGCAGCAGGAAGAAACGGCTGAGTTCTCGAGCTTCCAGCGCATTGAACAGGGCTTCGTTCCAAAGATTGAGAACGATGGCGATGCCAACCTGGCAGATGGTCAGAACGATCAGGATGGCGGTGCGCCACCAGACCTGCCAAGCCTCTTCCGAACGGCAATAGGGGCCGGCCAGTCGCAGGAATTTCGGGAAAAACTCGATCCAGCTTGCAAGTTGGGTCTTGGGGGGAGGGAGTTGGGCTCCCTCCAGCCTACGCCGCCTGTCGCGAATGGGAGAGCTGGGGGCTCTGCCTTCGTCATCCTGGTCATTGTTCGGCGCCACGCACCCGTTCCTCTGATCCCGCAAGAACCTGCTTTTTAGCTTATGCCCTCATTCTGAAAGGAACGTAAAGAAAGGCAAGGGTAAACCCCAGGAAATGGGGGGGCTTCGATGTTGGATGTGGAATTTTTCCGCGACTTCTATCCGTCATGGCCGGGCTTGACCCGGCCATCCATGATTTCCAGCCAGAGTATCAGGCGGCAGGCGTGGATGCCCGGCACAAGGCCGGGCATGACAGGATGTTTGACGGGCTCTGCTTGATGGGGCGAGGCGTAGGAATCGACGAGCGTGGGGGCAGGGCTTTGCAGTGATAAACTTTAATTCCATTCAGCTAATATTCATGCTGCATATGCGAAGCTCTCCCCTGTGATGAAGGTCACAGGCCGAGTGTGACGGTGCGCACTGCACAATAAACGCGGCCTTGGCATTCTCCCCCCATCGAAACCGAACACCGAAGGAGAGACTGATATGCTTAAGAAGACCACCCTTGCGATTGCAATTGCCCTGGCTCCCACGCTGGCCCTGGCTGCGCCCAGCCAGATGACCGCCGCCCCTTCGCAAAAGTCGACCGTTACACCCGAAACTGTCCGCGGAATGTTGCTTTCCCAGGGGGCTTTGCATGTTTCCCCGGTGAAGCGTCTTCATAACGGCACCTATGAAGTGAAGATTCTGACCTCGCAGAAGGGCTGGACCAAGGTTTATGTCGATGGTCGCAGCGGCAAGCAGATCAACGACCCGCTCTACGCTTTTCGCAAGAACTGAAGTCGAACGGGCTGGCCCCAGGCCTAGATGCCGGGGGCGGTGTGATCCTGGGAAGCAGCCGGAGAATATCCGGTCTGCCTCCAGGTCAACCGGAACCCCTTGGGTGTGACCCACCCATTCTCACCATATCTTGACAGCACAGAACATATCGAATCGGGAACAATCCGAGTCGCGGAAAATGAATCCGAAACAGGAACATTTGCGAACACATTGAATCCGCTGCATTTTTTTGATTCGAGCCTCTTGACGGCGCGACTCGGGCGTGATTCCCTCTCTGTCATGAACACGATGCAAGAACTGCGTCGGCGGCTGAAAGCCATCCTGCCATCCCTGCTGGGGCTTTGTCTGTGCGCCTATTTCGGATACCACGCCATCCAAGGTGATCGTGGTGTCATCCGCCTGATGAATCTGAGGCAGGAACTGAAGCAGGCCGAGGAAAGTTTCACCACCGTCCATGCCGACAAGGTTTCCTGGGACGCCCGCGTGGCGGGCCTCAAGCCCGGCTCGCTTGATCCCGATCTGATCGAGGAACGCGCCCGCGTTGAACTGGGCATGGGCCGGAAGGGCGAGCGGGTCATCTTTCTCAACGGCGCCAACGCCAACCGTTAACTGAAAAATGGATTACAGGCGCGGCAGCAAACCGCCAGCCTTCTTTCCGTTCAGCAATATCTGGCCATCCGGCGCGATATCCACCTTGTAATCAAGGCCGCCCTTGCCATCGGGCTGTCCGGTGGCGCCTAGAACGCCCAGCACGGCCATCGAGGAAAGCAGGCCCGCCGATCCCCCCGAACTCAGCGATTTCAGCCGCTCAGTAACGCCATTCAGCTTGCCCATGAAGCTTCCCGTGGGGGGGGCGCTGGGAGGAAAGACGCCGTCGCCCTTGATTTTGGCCGTCAGGTGAACCGATTGCGCCTGGGCTTCGCTGATCGAGAGCTTGGCGTTTTGCCGGTGCAGGTGGGGCTGCACGCGGCTCCATAGGGCCTTGCCCAGGGGATTGGACCCGTCAGAGGCGGCGGGGCCGATTTCCTTGAGGACCGAGCGCCAGTCGAAGGGAGCAAGAGTGCCCTTGAGATTGACCCGGACCGGGTTGATTTCCTGGGGCGCACCAGGATCGCGGGGCGGCGGGGATTGATGGCGCCAGGAGAAGGTCAAGCGCCCGTTCCCGGCCAGGGGCTTTTGGCCCAGGTCCAGGCGTCCCTGCTCGATCACGAGCTGGGTGCGGTCCTTGGCCCGGTAGCCATGAACATCCGCCATTTCGACAAATCCTTGAAACGACTCGCTCGGGCTGGTGGCATTGAGCTTCAGGCTGGCCAGGGTGAGAATGTCGCCCGAGGCGAATTCGATCCCCACCTCGGTCAGATCGACCTTCAGCTTTGTAAAAGCCCCTCTTTGCGGGTTCCAAATGCCGTCGATACGGTTGCGCGTGATCTTGGCCGCTGCCTTTACCTGGCCGTCGGCCACAAAGCGCACCAAAGTCGAGACATGGCCGGAAACCGCCCAGCCTTCGCGCCCGGGAACCATCAAAAGCTCGGTCGGGCCGAAATCGATGGTGGCCCAATTGCCGCCGGGAAGAGGCGTCAGCCAGGCCAATTCAGAAAGCTTGACGACAAATCCCCCCGAGGTGTTGGCGCGAACCTCAATCGGCTCGGCATAGGACAGGCGGCCCTCGCCGGGTAGGCTGGCGCTCCAGGGGGCAAGGCCTTGCTGCAGGTCGGCCTTGAAGCTGGCGGCGTCGTTGGCCTGGGCGGGCAGGGAAAAGCCGATCAGTGCGGCAAAAAGAATCAGGGAGCGCATGGCGTACCACATAGAAGCAATTGTGCAATTTAGCAAGCTGTCGGCGCTAAACGCATACCCCCTTTGCATGTCAGGGGGGTAGGCAAGCCGGGGCCTGGGCGGTTATCCTCTTTCTTCCAAGAAAAGGGGGGAGCCCAATAAATGCCCGAATACCGCTCACGCACCTCGACGCATGGACGCAACATGGCCGGAGCAAGGGGGCTTTGGCGCGCCACCGGTATGAAGGACGAGGATTTCGGAAAGCCCATCATCGCGGTGGTCAATTCCTTTACCCAATTCGTGCCCGGCCATGTGCATCTGCGCGAGATCGGGCAGATGGTGGCCCGCGAGATCGAACGTGCTGGCGCCGTGGCCAAGGAATTTAACACCATCGCCATCGACGACGGAATCGCCATGGGGCATGGCGGCATGCTCTACAGCCTGCCTTCGCGCGATTTGATCGCTGATTCGGTCGAATACATGGTCAACGCCCATTGCGCCGATGCCATGGTCTGCATCTCGAACTGCGACAAGATCACGCCCGGCATGATGATGGCCTCGATGCGCCTCAACATTCCCACCGTGATGGTTTCGGGAGGCCCGATGGAAGCGGGCAAGATGACGGTAAACGGCAAGACGCGGGCGGTCGATCTGATCGATGCCATGATGCAAGGTGCCAATCCCGCCACTGACGATGCCACCGCCGAAGCCTACGAGCGTTCGAGTTGCCCCACCTGCGGTTCCTGCTCGGGCATGTTCACTGCCAACTCCATGAATTGTCTGGCCGAAGCGCTGGGGCTGGCCCTTCCCGGCAACGGCACCCTTCTGGCCACCCATGCCGACCGCAGGGAATTGTTCGTGCGCGGCGCCCATCTGGCCGTGGAGATCACCAGGCGCTGGTATGAGAACGAAGACGCCAGCGTGCTGCCGCGCGGCCTTGCCAGCTTCAAGACCTTCGAGAATGCCATGGCGCTGGATATTGCCATGGGCGGCTCCACCAACACTGTGCTGCATCTTCTGGCCATCGCCAGGGAGGCCGGTGTCGATTTTGGCATGAACGATATCGACCGTCTGTCGCGCAAGGTGCCGCATCTGTCCAAGGTGGCCCCCTCGACCCCGGACTTCCACATGGAAGACGTGCATCGGGCGGGTGGCATCATGGCCATTCTGGGCGAGTTGGACCGCTTGGGGCTGATCCATCGCGAGGTTCCCACCGTGCATAGCCCCACCTTGGCCCAGGCGCTGGATGATTGGGATATCGTTCGCGCCAAGGATGCTGAGGTGACAAGCTTCTACCGCGCCGCCCCCGGCGGCAAACCGACCACCAAGGCTTTCTCGCAATCCAAGCGCTATCGCTCGCTCGATCTTGATCGCGCCAAAGGCTGTATTCGCGATGGCAAGCATGCCTACAGCCAGGATGGCGGTCTGGCCGTTCTGTTCGGCAATCTGGCCCTGCAGGGCTGTATCGTGAAGACAGCAGGCGTCGATGCCGCGAATCTGACCTTTGCCGGACCTGCCGTGATCTGCGACAGTCAGGAAGAGGCCTCGGCCGCCATTCTGGGGGGCAAGGTGAAGGCGGGCGATGTCGTGATCGTGCGTTACGAAGGCCCCAGGGGTGGGCCCGGCATGCAGGAAATGCTGTACCCCACCACCTATCTGAAATCGATGGGCCTGGGCAAGGAATGTGCGCTGATCACCGACGGACGTTTCTCGGGCGGCACGTCCGGCCTGTCGATCGGCCATGTTTCGCCCGAGGCCGCCGAGGGCGGCGTGGTCGGCTTGGTCGAAACGGGCGACCCAATCGAGATCGATATTCCGAACCGGCGCATTCAGTTGATGGTCTCCGACGCGGTTCTGGCCAAGCGCCGGGCCGCCATGCAGGCCAAGGGTGAAAAGGCCTGGAAACCGGAATCACGAAATCGCCCCGTTTCGCAGGCCCTGGAGGCCTATGCTCTGATGGCGACCAGTGCCGCCCAGGGCGCCGTGCGTGATCTGTCCAATCTTGTCCGCAAGGTTTGAGTTTTGACGACTAGCGGCCATATCGACCGTTTTGTGATCGAGCGGCTGCCCCCGCCGTCCCTGATGCCCGACTTCGATTATTCGGCTCCGCATCTTCAAGGCTGGCCGGATCGCATGAATGCCGCCGCCGAACTGGTGGACCGCGCTTGTGCCTTGGGTTTGGGCGAAAGCCCGGCCACCGTCTGGGAAGGCGTGGTCTGGAGCTTTTCCCATCTTCAAGATCGCTCTCAGCGCATTGCCCGCATGCTGGTCGAGGATTGGGGGATGGTTCCGGGCGATCGCGTGCTGTTGCGCGGCGCCAATTCCCCCATGCTGCTGGCCTGCTGGCTGGGCGTGGTGCGGGCGGGCGGCATCGCTGTCACCACCATGCCCCTGCTGCGCGCCAAGGAACTGGGCTTCATTCTGGAGCGTGTGCAGATCCAATATGCGTTGTGCGAGGATTCTCTGGCCGAGGAAATGACCCTGGCCGCCGACAAAGCAGGCGGGAATGTCAGGCTCGGCCTGTTCAGCCCGGTTGGGCAGAAAGGGACTGATTTTGATCGCAAGCTGGAGGCCAAGCCAGCGGGCGGCGGGGTGGCCGACACCTCGGCCGACGATCCGGCCCTGATCGTCTTTACCTCGGGCACCACGGGCAATCCCAAGGCGGCCGTGCATTATCACCGCGACGTGATCGCGGTTGCCGAAAGCTGGCCCCGGGAATTCGGAATCAGGGCGGGCGATGTGCATGCCGGTTCGCCCTCGATGGCCTTTTCCTACGGGTTCGGCGCCTTCATCGCCTTTCCGCTGCGCCATGGCTGCTGCTCGGTCATGTTGCCCAAGGCCGCACCTGATGCCATTCTGAACGCGATTTCAAAGCATCGCGTCACCTCGCTGTTTGCCGTGCCGACCTCTTACAACGCCATGATGGAGATAGCGGGCGGGTACGATCTTTCTTCCTTGCGCTTCTGCGCCTCGGCGGGCGAGCATCTGCGCGATCACACCTTCCGCAACTGGCGGGATGCGACGGGGATGAAGCTGGTCAACGGCATCGGCTCGACCGAGATGCTCAACCATTTCATCGCCCAGCCCGTAAGCGTGGACAAGCCTGGTTCTACTGGGCGCTTGCTGCCCGGCTATAGCGCCAGAATCGTCGACAAGGATGGAAATTCCTTGCCCAGCGGCGAGAAAGGCTGGCTGGCCGTGAAGGGGCCGGTGGGTTGCCGCTATTTCGACGATCCGGAACGTCAGAAGATATATGTCCGCCAGGGCTGGAACGTCACCGGCGACATCTTCGAGCGGGATGGGGACGGCTGGTTCTGGTATATCGACCGCGGCGACGACATGATCGTCTCCTCGGGCTACAATATTTCGGCCCAGGAGGTCGAACAGATATTGATCGAGCATCCGAAGATCAAGGAATGCGCCGTGGTGGGCGCTCCCGACGACGAGCGGGGCCAGATCGTCAAGGCTTTCGTGGTGCTTAAGGAAGGTGCTGTCGCCTCCGACGACTTGGCCCACGATATTCAGGAGTTTGTCAAACACTCCGTGGCCCCTTATAAATATCCCCGCCTGGTGCGCTTCCTGGATGAGTTGCCCAAGACCGCCACCGGCAAGATTCAAAGGTATCTGCTCAAAGAGATGGAGTGAGTGTCTTGGCTAATCGGGTTCTGGTCTTCCTGCTCGCCTATAATGCCGAGCGGTTCATCCAGGAAACGATGAAGCGCATTCCTGCAGAGCTTCAGGAATTCGACACCCATGTGCTGATCGTTGACGATGCTTCGAAGGACCGCACCGCCGAGATGGCGCTGGCGTTTCAGAAAGCCACGCCGCTTGCTTTTCCCACCACCATTCTGCGCAATCCGGTCAACCAGAATTACGGCGGCAACGTCAAGCTGGGCATGCGCTACGCCATCCGCGAAGGCTTCGACGCCGTCTGCCTGATTCACGGCGACGGGCAATATCCGCCCGAGAAACTGCCCGAATTCGTGCGCCCTATCCTGGAAGGCAAGGCCGATGCCGTGTTCGGCTCACGCATGATGATTTCCAAGGATGCGCTGAAGGGC
This sequence comes from Alphaproteobacteria bacterium, assembly GCA_015232335.1. Taxonomy (GTDB): domain Bacteria; phylum Pseudomonadota; class Alphaproteobacteria; order Rhodospirillales; family WMHbin7; genus WMHbin7. Next base: position 40,179 of record JADFZV010000004.1, read on the forward strand.
GGCATGCCGATGTACAAGTATATCGGCAACAAGGTGCTGACCCGTTTCGAGAATTGGATTCTGGGGACACGGCTTTCGGAATTCCATTCCGGTCTCAGGCTCTATTCCGTGAAGGCGCTAGAGCGCCTGCCGTTCCATCTCAATTCCAACGATTTCCATTTCGACACGGAAATCATCGTGCAGCTTCACTTTGCCCATATGCGCATTCAGGAATTTCCCATTCCCACCCGCTATGGCGAAGAGGTCAGCCACGTCAACGGATTCAAATATGCCTGGGATGTGGTCAAGCAGGCCATGCTGGGTCAGTTGCAGCGACTAAGTCTCGTCTATCAGCGCAAGTTCGACGTCGCCCCCAAGGGCCGCGAAGTTCTTTACCATGTCGGCAAGATGACCTTCACCGAGGCGCATCGCATGGCAGTCGATACGGTGCCCATGGGTGCCAGGGTGCTGGATATCGGCTCGTCTGATGGACTGGTGGGGGCGGCACTGAAGGAGAAGGGCTGCCAGGTCGCCGGAATCGATAAGCACGGCCCGCCCCAGGAACGCGGCTATGACCGCTTCACGCCCACCGATCTTGACCGCGATCCGCTGCCGGTCGATCCCAGCCATTTCGATGCCGTCCTGCTGCTTGACGTGCTGGGCCATCTGAAGGAACCCGAGCGCTTCATGGAGCGCCTGCACGAAGGCCTGGGCGCCAGGCCGGAAACCCTGGTCATCGCGACGGCGGGAAATATCGGCTTCATCCTGAACCGGCTGCAACTGCTGTTCGGCTATTTCAATTACGGCAAACGGGGCATTTTGGATGCCAGCCACACACGTTTGTTCACCTTCCAAAGCCTGCCGCGCCTTTTGGAAGAGGCGGGATTTCAGGTGGAGACGGTCAGGGCCGTTCCGGCCCCCTTCGAATTGGCCCTGGGCGAGGGAGCGTTCACCAAGCTTTTGGTGGCCTTCGATCGCCTACTGCTGAAATTGTCGCCGGGTCTGTTCGGCTTTCGCATCTTTGTGGTGGCCCGCCCGCGCCCGACCCTGGACGGCATCCTGGCCAGCGCTGTGGCGCAGGAGTGAAGGATGTGATACACTGCGTTGCATTGTAGTGCAACGAGGGGTGTGATGAGCAAGTCGGTCGCAATGAGTCTTCGCCTGAAGCCAGAGTTGGGGCAGAGGATCGAACGTCTGGCATCTGCCGTTGACCGTACTAAGAACTGGATCGTCGAGCGCGCGCTGGAAGAATATCTTGACCGCGAGTCCTGGCAGGTCGCCGAGATCAGGCAGGGTCTGATCGAAGCCGATGCTGGCGATTTCGCTTCGACGGCGAAGATATCGGCACTCAAGAGAAAATTTGCAAGATGAAGGTTCGCTGGCTGCGGGTTGCCCTGGCGCAGCTTGAACGCGAGGCTGTTGTCATCGCTGGGGACGATCCGAAAGCCGCCGCCGCCATGCTGACGAGGGTTTTCGAGGCAGCGGAGGGCTTGGCTCAATTTCCTGCCATGGGTCGCGTGGGCAGGGTTGCCGGGACAAGGGAACAGGTCGTTCCTGGAACGCCCTATATCCTTCCCTACCGGGTGAGAGAGCAACAGGTGGAAATCCTGCGTTTTCTGCACGGGGCCAGGAAGTGGCCGCCCTGAGACATCTTCAAGGGGATTGCAGTCGTCTGGTTTCCTGTGCGATGCGCTTGAGATAGGTGGCGTAGCTGCTGGAGCCGTAGGGCGGAATCAGTCGCTCGAATTGGGGCAGGTCGATATAGCCCATGCGTAGTGCTATTTCTTCCAGGCAGGCTATCTTCAAGCCCTGGCGCGATTCCACGGTCTGCACGAACTGGGCAGCCTGCAGCAGGGAATCGTGGGTTCCGGTATCCAGCCAGGCATAGCCGCGCGATAGATGCTGCACGGTCAAAGCGCCCTCTTCCAGATAAAGGCGGTTGAGGTCGGTGATCTCCAACTCGCCTCGGTGAGAGGGCTTCAAGCGGGCGGCCATGTCCGAAACCCGGTTGTCATAGAAATAAAGCCCGGTCACCGCCCAGTTGGACTCGGGATTCTTCGGCTTTTCCTCGAGCCTTGTCACGTTGCCCGCCTTGTCGAAGCTGACCACGCCGTAGCGCTCGGGGTCGGCCACTTCATAGGCGAAGACGGTAGCCCCCGTGTTCTTGTGGGCGGCTTCCTGCACCACGCCCCGCAAACCGTGGCCGTAGAAGATGTTGTCGCCCAGCACCATGGCGACGGATTGATCGGCGATGAAGTCGCGCCCGATCAGAAAGGCCTCGGCCAGGCCGTTGGGTTTGGCCTGTTCGGCATAGGAGATGCGAAGGCCCAGGCTGGCGCCATCGCCCAGCAGTTGGCGGAAGCGCTCGATGGAATCGGGGGTGGTGATCAGCAGAATTTCACGAATGCCGGCCAGCATGAGAACCGACAGCGGGTAATAGACCATCGGTTTGTCATAGACCGGCAGCAACTGCTTGTTGACCGCCTTGGTCATCGGATGCAGGCGCGTGCCCGATCCGCCCGCCAGAACGATTCCCTTCATCGCTTGCCCTCCAGTCCGGCGCGCCTTGTCGCCTGATGCTTGTCGATCAGTGGCTCCCACCAGCCTTGATTCTCAAGATACCATGCCACGGTCTTCCTTAGTCCTTGTTCGAAAGATACGGACGCCCTCCAGCCCAACTCCCTTTGCAATTTGGATGGATCGATGGCGTAACGATGGTCGTGCCCCGGCCGGTCGGTGACGTAGGAAATCAGTTTAGCGTGCGGACGGTGGGGCGATTCTGGCAGCATTTCATCCAAGAGGGCGCATAGGGTGTTGACGACGTCGATGTTTGTTTTCTCGGACAGGCCGCCCACCAGATAGCTTTCGCCCAACCTGCCCTTTTGCAGAATGGTTGTCAGCGCTCTGGCATGATCCTCGACATAAAGCCAGTCGCGCACATTCTGTCCCTGGCCGTAAACCGGCAGGGGCTGGCCCGAGAGTGTGCGCACGATCATCAAAGGGATCAGTTTTTCCGGGAACTGATAAGGCCCGTAATTGTTCGAGCAGTTGGACAGCACCACCGGCAGGCCATAGGTATGATGCCAGGCCAGAGCCAGATGATCCGAGGCAGCCTTCGAGGCCGAGTAGGGCGAGCGCGGGTGGTAAGGCGTGGTTTCGGTAAATGCCGTGTCGTTGGGCTCCAGGCTGCCAAACACCTCGTCGGTCGAGACATGGTGGAAGCGAAAGCGCTCTCGGGCGGTCCCCTCAAGTCCCCGCCAGTAATCCAGCGTTTCTTCCAGCAGGCGATAGGTGCCGACGATATTGGTCTCGATGAAATCGGCAGGGCCGTCGATCGAGCGGTCGACATGGCTTTCGGCTGCCAGATGCATGATGGCGTCCGGCCTGTGTTGTTGAAGAATGTTTCGAACCTTTGCGCTGTCGCGGATATCGGCTTGTTCGAAGGCGTAACGCTCATGGCCTTCGATCATGACCAGCGAGGCCGGATTGGCGGCATAGGTCAGAAGATCGAGATTGACCACCTGATGCTCGGTATCGGCGATCAGGTGGCGAGCCACAGCGCTTCCGATGAATCCAGCCCCGCCTGTCACCAGAATTTTCATGGCGCACCGCCATCTTGTCCGAAAAGCGGGGGGAGATCCTTCAGTCTGGGGAAGGTTTGGTCGCGTTCGGCCAAAATGGCCTCGGCCTCGCCAACAGGCCAGTTGATGCCAAGATCGGGATCGTTCCATAAAAGCCCATGTTGATTGCATGGGGGGCTGTAGGGGGCCGAGAGTTTATAGACCAGTTCTGTTCCGTCCTCTAGCGCGCAAAAGCCATGGGCAAAACCCACGGGAATATAGAAAAGCCGCCAATCGTCGGAGGTCAATTCCACCGCCACATGTTGACCAAAACTGGGCGATCCCTGGCGCAGATCGACCGCCACGTCGAGGGCCCGCCCACGGGCCACGCGCACCAGCTTGGCTTGGGCCATCGGTGGTGTTTGGAAATGAAGGGCGCGCACCGTGCCCCTTTTCATCTGACGCGACAAACCATCGAGGCGCCAAGTCTCCTTGATGCCGAGCTCAGCGAATTTCGCCTCGTCCCACAATTCGACGAATAAACCTCGCGCGTCGGCATGGGCATCAAGATGCACGATTTTCACGTCGGGAATGGCGGAGGGTTCAAGGCGCATGCGGCCCCGCGATCAGGGTCTGGCGCAACCCGACTTCAAGAGAAACGGTGGGCGACCAGCCGGGAAGCTTCGGACCCAGCCAGGGAACGGCGATATGACGTTCAGGCAGTTTCCACTCGCCCCAGAGCTTGTTGATCTTGTGTCCGGCAACGCGCTCCAACGTGGCAACAACCTCGCTGATGGTGTGGCGAAAACCCGAAACGGCGAAGCGCTTGTCCTGCCAGTCTTGGGGCCTTCCGATCAAGCCCCCCCCCGCTTGCGAAAGCGCTTCGGCGACATCGCTGATATAGGTGATGTCCATGACCAGATCTTCGGCGGGCAGCGGAATATTGCCGCCATCTTCCAGCGCCCTTAACAGGGACGGGATCAATTTTGCCCGCCGGTCGCCGGGTCCAAAAGTGTCGAACAGGATCAGCGTGGTGGAAGACAGGCCCAGATCGGCATAATAGGCCAGGATGGTCTGAAAGGCTTCCTTGGTGGCGGCGTAGAGATTGAAGGGGCGAGGTTCCGTCTGGTCATAGAATTGGGCGAAGGTGCCGACATTGACGAAATTCTGGAACTTGCGCCGATGAAGCGATTCAAGCAGGCAGGTGCCCAGGGTGATATTGGCTTCGCACAGGCGGGGAATATCCGCCGTGGCGGCCTCGCGCAGATAGAGATTGGCCAGGTGGTAAGTGATGTCGGGCCTGGCTTGGCGCACGGCCTCGTCGATTGAAGCGGCATCGTCGCCGGTCATGTGCAAGATGACGCCCAGCCGGGCTAACTGCGCCGTGTCCGATTGCGGTCGCACCAGGGCGTGAACTTCCAGGCCCAAAGTCAACAGCCGATCCGTCAGAGCCCGTCCTGGAAAACTGGTGGCACCGGTGAGCAGGGCGCGGCGCATCGCTTCGGCCTAGAAGCTTTTGGCAAACGCGCGGAAATTCTCTTCGACATAGGCCAGGGACTTGGCGTCGAGGCCTTGATGGCAGCCGATCAGCATGCCGCCTCGCATGACGCGGTCGGCATTGGCAAAGCCTGCCGCGTCTGCCCGGTGCGCGACATTCTTGAAGCCGGGTTGGCGCAAAATATTTCCGGTAAAAACGGTGCGCGTCTGAATGTCCGCCTTTTCGAAATGAATTTGCAGATCGCGCCTGGTAAAGGGGGCATCGTCCTTGACGATCAGCGGGAAGGCCAGCCAGCCGGTGCGCACATCGGCGCGCTGGCGAGGCAGGATGAACCAGTCCTGATAGTTAGAGAAGAAGCCGAGCAACGCCTTGAAATTGGCTTCTCGGGTCTGAATGAATCCTTCCAGCTTCTCAAGCTGGGCCAGGCCGAAGGCCGCCGATATTTCCGAAGGCAGGAAGTTGTAGCCGATGCCCTCGAAGATGAATTTCGAATCATAGGGAATGCCGTCGACTTCGGCCATGAAGCGGTCGTCGATGCTTTCGCTTTCGCCCATCAGGCTGGACGAGCGGCCCCAGCCGCGCAAAAGCGTGGCGCGCCTGGCCAATCTCTCGTCGTTCATGGAAACCATGCCGCCGAAACCGGCCGCCGTTACCACATGCGAGGCATAGAAGCTGGTGACGGAAATATCGGCAAGCGCCCCGGTGGGCCGCCCGCAGACGGTGGCTCCCAGCGTGTCGCAGGAATCTTCGATGACATAAAGCCCATGGCGGTCGGCGATGCGGCGCAGCTCCACCCAGTCGGGCAGATTGCCGATCAGATTGGGAATCATCAAAGCCCTGGTCTTGGGGCCGATCAAGGCTTCGACGCGCCTGGGATCAACAACATAACTGTCGGCTTCGACATCGCAGAAAACCGGCACCAACCCCAGTTGGATCAGGGGGGCAACGGTGGTGGCGAAGGTAAGCGCCGGGGTGATGACCTCAGCACCTTTCGGAAGATCAAGGGCGGCAAAGGCCAGCAGATTGGCCGACGAGCCGGAATTGACCATCAGGCCGTGACGCTTGCCGAACAGGGCAGCTATTTTCGCCTCGAAGCTGGCGACTTTTGGCCCCGTCATCAGGGCCAGCGACTGGTTGCGCAGCACATCGGTAACGGCGGCGATTTCCTCTTCGCCATAGATGGCCTGACCGTAAAAGACGCGCATTAGATTGCCTCCACCTTGCGCACGGGCAAAATCCACTTGCCCCCCGCATCGCGCCAGGATCGTTCCTTGGCGTCGATTTCGTTGAAATGATTCCAGGCGAACAGGACGGCGGCATCGGGCGGTTCGGCCTTAAAGCGCTCGGGCGTCACCACGGGAATATGCGCCCCCGGCGATAAGGTGTTCTGCTTGGCGGGCGTGCTGTCGGAAATCCAGTCGAGATGGTCGGGCGTAATGCCGCACCAATTAATTACCGTCGCACTCTTGGCCGTGGCACCATAGCCCACAACCCGTTTTCCCTGGCGTTTGTAGCCGTCGATTAGCGCCATCAGGCGATCTCGCGATTCTTCGCAGCGGGCCTTGAAACGGTCGTAGGTGTCGGGCCTGTCCAACCCCAGGCTTTGTTCCTTGGCCAGGGCGGCGTTCAGGTCGGGCGAAGGGGGGCGAAAGCCCTTGCGTCCCAGGTGATAGCGCATGCAGCCGCCGTGATGATGATTGTGCTCGACATGAAAAACCTCCAGCCCGTGGCGGCCAAAGGCGTTGTTAAGCGCCGTGATCGACCAGATATACATATGCTCGGCATAGACCTGGTCATAGGCGCAGTCTTCCACCATGTCGCCCAGATAGGGATCTTCCTGGATCATGACGCCCGATTGTTTCAGAAGGATCGCCACACCGGCGGCCACCGCATTGATGTCCTCGATATGGTGCATGGTGTTGGTGGCGATGAACAGGTCGGCGTTGCCATGCTCGGCCACGATGGATTTTGCCGTCTCGACGCCGAAGAAGGCCGAAAGTGTTGCCACACCCCTGGCCCTGGCGGCGTCGGCGACATTGGCCGATGGCTCGATGCCGAGATGGCGCAGGCCCGCCTTGGCGAAGTTCTGCAGCGTAATACCGTCGTTCGAGCCGATCTCAGTCACGAAGGGGTCGGGGCCGGTCAGATATCTTGCCATCAGGTCCTGGGCCATGGCGGCGAAATGCCGGCTCATCACCGCCGAAGTGCTGGCGAAATAGGCGTAATGGTCGTGGAACATTTGTTCCGGCCTGGGGATTTCGACGATTTGAAAGCATTTGCAGGTGGGGCACAGGGCTGGCTTCAACTCGTAGAAATATTCGGTGGTGAATTCGGCCTTGCCCCGCAGAAAGGCATTGGCGATCGGCATGCGGCCGAACGACATGAAAGGCTGGAGGGGGGTTTGGCAAATGCGGCAATGATAGGTCATGGTGGGCGCAAGCTAGCTTTTTGGGGACGCGAAATCAACCGCCCGGCAGGCCCAGAGGTCGAAGTATCTGCCTTTTTCCCGAAGCTCGTAGTTTTCCAGGAAGACCTGACGGTAGGCAAACAGGAAATCCTGGCCGGAAAAGACGCTGGGCATGGTGAAAGGGGGCTCGCCTGCAGGGATCAGCCAAAGCCCGGTTTTGCAGTCGGCCAGCCGCTCTTTGCGAGCCTGCGTCGCTGGGTGGCCGATGAAGGCCACCTCCATGTCCGACCAGCCATCGAAGCTGGTGGGATTGCCTTTGAAGCTTAAGATAGGCCTTAAGAAGGTGGTGCGGTAGGTTTCGGCCACGTCGCGCCCGAAGCCCATTTCCAGGCTCTGTTCGGGATGGGCTGACGCAAATCCTTCGATTTCAAGGGCGGCTTCGGCCATCCAAGCCCGTTCGGCCATATAGCGATGCAGGCGCCGTTGCGCAGGCCATGCTAACAGGGCGGGAATCAGGATCAGCAGAATCAGCGTGGTCGGAAGCACAAAAAGCCGGGCAGGGGGCAGTTTTTGGCAAAGACGCAGGCATAGATCGGCCCACAGGGGTAGGAAAGGCACCAGTTGATACCAGGCACTGCCCGCCACCGAGGCTGGATAAAGCCCGACCAGCAGGCAGGCCCCGTAACCCAGAGCATAGAGACGCTCGTTCCAGTCGATGCGCTTCCAGGCGAAGGGCAGGAGGAGAAGGGGGGCGGCTAGCGGCAGCATGCGCTTGGCCGACTGGAGCAGAAGGCCGGGTTCGATGCCGCGCACACCCACGGCCTGGGACAATCCGCCCAGATAAAGGTCGAGTGGGAAGGCGGGAAGCAGGAAAGGGGCCAGCCAGGCCAGCCCAGCCGTCAGGCCTGCCAGAGGCCAGGACAGCGGCCAGCGCCTGGCGGCGAAACCCAAAGCCAGCGGAGCCAGGAAAAGGAATCCGTGGGCCTTCACATTCATCGCCAGCCCGGCTGCGATCCCCAAGGCCAGGGGGGCTGCCCACCAGGGCTTTCCGGCCCTTCCCAGTTCAGCCGTGGCCAGCAGCCCCAGTGACACCAGCATCAGGGTGATGGGGTCGGCCCGGGTCCAAATCCCGTGGGGACCCGCCATCAGGATGCCCGCTCCCAGAAGGGCGATGGCCGGGGCTATCCAATTTGGCCCGAAGCGGCGCTTTGCATGCAGGGCGAAGGCGGCCAGGGTAATGAAGGCCGCCAAAATCCCCCCTAGCTTGCTGCCAGCGATCGAGCCAGAGCCCAGGGAAAGCCAAAGGGCGTTCCATAGATAGGGGACGGGGCCGTAGAGGGTAAGCAGGAAATCCGAGGCATCCGGGGGCATATAGGCCTTAAGGCCCTGGGCCACGCGCCAGGAGCGGATCGCCATATTTGGCTCGCCATGGTCGAAATATGATGGAAAACCAAGGTAGTTGAAGGCAAGCAAGCCCAGCCCAGCCAAACTTGCAAGGGCAAGGAGGGCGAAGATTAGGCGGCTGGGGCGGGAAGAAAGAGGGTGGGGCAGGGTCATGGGTCCGAGATTGTCCAAGGAAGGCGCTGGCGTCCATTGAAAATTAACCCAGCCGGGCGTATATTAAACAGGGTCGCTGAAGGCGGCTTTGGTCCGGCGCGGCTTAAGGCACGCTGGCGAGATGAACAGGATGTTCGGCCATGATGATCTTTCTTTCAGCTTTGATTTTCGCCCTCTTCGCCCATTCTGTTTTGGCGCGTCGTGCCGCCCTCGTGCCTGCCCGTAAGGGCCGGAGGCTCTGATGGCGGTCGATCCCACTGGCGGTCTTAATCCTCTGACCGCGACCTTCTCACTGAGCGGGTCGATGCAGGACCTGATCTATCAAAAGATGCAGGATAGATTCAAGGCCCGCATGCAAAAGGAAAGCGATGCCCGTAGCGAGGTGTTTGACGCCCGCGCGAAATATTACGAAGCGCAGACCGAGAAACTGTCCACCGTGCGCGGCGGGATTGATCTGGCGGCGACCTATTCCAAGGATGCGGCAACTCAGGCCAAGAAGATCAAGGACCTGATCTTCGACATGAAGGTGCTGCTGGAAAGTGCCAGTCGCGATCCCACCTATTACGCCCAGGAATTCGATAAGAAATTGGGCGAACTCCATAACGCGTCGACAGAGCTTCCGGGCGCTTATAATTTGGTGGGGGCCAAAAGCCGCACCAATTACGATGCCAATTCTTTCGACATGAAAATCGACGAGTACGGCACGAAATACACCATGGAAGGGGCTAATATCGGATCGGATTACATGATCACCGATTCGGCTGGCAAATTCTGGGTTCCTGAATTTTCCACCCGTTCCATCAAGCGCTACGACAACTTTGATTCGGGCGATCTGGCGGATAACACGACCTATTCCACCACCCAGTCCGCCGCCGCCGGCTCTGGTTCATCGACCAACTATCTCGTCACCCGTACCGATGTCGATTATTCCAACAGCGCCATTTCCTTCGATGTCGGTGGCGTCAGCTATACCGGGACGATTTCCAAGGGTGGATTGGGCGTTCCCCAAAGCTGGATCTATGGCGGCTTCGCCGATGCTGCAGGCATCGCCCAGGCGAAGTTGGATGTTGACGAGGCGCTGGAAGACGCGGAAATGGAAGTGACTCGCCTGACCAGCTTGCAGGCCTTTGCCGATGGCCAGTACAACGTCGTTTCCAACACCATCGAAGAGAACAAGACGCAGATGACCAACGCCCTGATCGCTCAGATGGAAGAGGAATATGATTTTGCCAGGAAGCTGAAGACCGAGTTCCAGTCCGCCGTTACCAGCATCGCCTCGATCTCCGATACGCAAAAGCAGTATTCGCAGATGTTCGGCTCGATGCTGGGCAAGGACAAGCTGATGAGCTATATCTTCAGCCAGACAGTTTAAGCCGTCCCTTCCGTTTTGCAGTTGCTCGCCGTGCCGATGCATGTTTCGGGCGGTGTTTCGCCGTCAAGCAGGTCGGGGCGTATGTCGATCCAACCCTTCATCCGGGCGGGATCGAATCCTGCGCAATGCTGGCCCTGGGCTTCCATCAAGGGGCGCCGGATCAGCAGAGGATCGGCCAGCATATGGGCGATTGCCAACTCGGGGCTCAGCTTTTCCGGCGCGATCTCGCCTGATTTGATGCGAGGCGAAGCGCGGTTGAACCAGTCAGCCACATCTAGGCCCTGGAAAAAGGGCTCCAGATTTTCCGCCGTCCAGTTCTCCGCCAGCAGATCGCGCACATCAAGCCGATGTCCAGATGCGATCAGCAGCGACTTCTGGCGCGCGTTGCCTTTGCAGCCTGGCTTTTCCCAGAAGGTAATCTTCATGGCCGCAAGGCTTCCCTGGCAGAGACATTCTCGGCGATCTTAAGCAGATGTGGCACCTGGCGCTCGATCTCGCGCTGGGCTGGCTCCTCCAGTTTCTCGCGCCAGGAATCGGGAATGTCGCCGATGCCGTAGGTGGCTCCCGCCAGCATGCCGGCCAGGGCGCCGGTGGTGTCGGCGTCGCCGCCCTGATTGACCACCTCGATCAGGCACGAGCGAAAGCTGTCGGTGCGGAAGTAGTAATGCAGCACTGTCTGCACCGTATCGACGACATAGGCCGAGCATTGCCCCTTGTAAGGATCGAAGCGGAAGCTGCGGTGGGTTTCCACCAGATGATTGGCGTGATCGCGCGCCGCCTTGATGCCGCCACCCAGGATCAGGGATTGAACCATTCTGCCCAGGTTCAGGGTGGCCGCATCAGAAAGTGGGTGGTTGTGTGTCACATGCGCCTGGGCCAGAGCCCATGCCTCAAAGGTTTTGGGAGCGCCCAGGGTGGCGATGGCGGTGGGCAGAATGCGCATGACGGCGCCATTGCCGCCGTCGCCGTCATTGGGCAGGGCCTGCATCGTTCCTTCGCTCATGTAGCGCCTTATGCCGCGCCTGCAGGTGTTGCCGACATCGACCGGCTTGGTCTTCAGCCAGTCAAGGAAACATTCGCAGACGCACTTGAGGTCGAATCCGTTGGCATCGATATGCGCTTTTCCAAGGGCAATGCTCATGGCTGTGTCGTCGGTGGTCTGCCCGGGCTTCAGTTTCAGCCAGCCGCCGCCGATCATCTTCTTGTGCGTTCCGTACTGGGTTTCGATTTCGCGCTTGGTCAGGAACTCGACCGTGGCCCCCAGCGCATCGCCGATGGCAAGCCCCAGATAGGCCCCCATGGCGCGCCGCTTGATGTCGTCGGTGATAAGGAATTGCGTCATCAGAAATAGCTCGCTTTCACGCGGTAGTCTCCGCCGATCACCATATATTCATGTTCGCCCTTCAAGGGGGCGGTAGGTAGCAGAGCATTGAAGAACAGAATTTTCGAAGCGGGCACCGTCGCTTCCAGAATGTGATCGCCGAATTCGCCCGCGATATCGCGCGACGAGGAAAAGGAAATCAGGTTGTTGAGCCGCACGACAATGGTGCGCTGATCCAGTCGCTCGACCAGCACCTGCTCCTCATAGCTGTTGACGCCGCGATACAAGGTGAGATGCTTTCGGCCCGCCAGAAAGAAGCGGGCCAGCGACCATTGGCAGAATTCATACAGCAGATCCAGTTGCAGATAGATCGAGTTGGCGTGAAAACGGGAAGACATTTTCTCCTCGGTATAGGCCAGCCATCCCCCACTGCCCACGCGGCCCACCGGTTCCTTGTGGAAAGTGGGAAACAGCCCGAAGCGGCTTTCCACCCAGCCTTTCAAGACGGCGCCTTCGGGGCTGTTGGTTTCATATCCCCAGCCCTTGATCAGGCGCAGATAGCTGGAACGGAAGCGTTGGCGGCCCTTGAACGGCCCACTCTTCTCCTTTTGCTCAGGCTCAAGTCCGAACATGGTGCCCAGCCATTGCTGAAAGGCCTCGCAGGCATCTTCCGGGCTTTCGGCCCTGGGCAGCATTTCCTGGAAGAGCCCCTTGTTGGTCTCGCGCACGCCGGCCAGATGCAAGGGCACCGGATAGTCGTTATAGGCCACCGAGGCGATCAGCCCCGTGGGCACGCCGACCAGATTGGTGCTGTGTCCCCTTGAGGCCTCTTCGGGCGAACGCGCCACGTTGCTCTCCTTGTTCAACCCGCTGCTCAGAAATCATTAATGCAAAAAGCAAGCCGTTCGCAATGCACGTCATTTTGGGCATTTTGGCAAGAGTGCCCTGTGACACAGGCGACACGCCTGTCGGGAGATTGTCGGGGTCGCGACAGGGCCGGGGAAAGCCCAGGACGGATCGGTTCATCTGTTAACATCAAGAAAATAAATGGTTTATTGCGATTTTTGTCGCCGAGGTGAATCTGGCATGCCCCCTGCAAGAACAGGATCAGCGGCGCCACGGCCCGTTTGGTTCATATCACGGAAGGAGCAGTTCCATGGCACTTCGACAGATCGCATTCTACGGCAAGGGCGGCATCGGCAAGTCGACCACGTCGCAAAACACCCTGGCAGCATTGGTCGAGATGGGGCAGAAAATCCTGATCGTCGGCTGCGATCCCAAGGCCGATTCGACCCGCCTGATCTTGAACACCAAGTTACAAGACACCGTGCTGGCCCTGGCGGCGGCCAAGGGTTCGGTCGAGGATCTCGAACTCGAAGATGTCATGAAGATCGGCTACAAGGGCATCAAATGCACCGAAGCGGGCGGTCCTGAGCCCGGTGTCGGCTGCGCAGGCCGCGGCGTCATCACCGCCATCAACTTCCTGGAAGAAAACGGCGCCTATGATGACGTTGACTACGTCTCCTACGACGTGTTGGGCGACGTGGTGTGCGGCGGCTTCGCCATGCCCATTCGCGAGAACAAGGCCCAGGAAATTTACATTGTCATGTCCGGCGAGATGATGGCGCTTTACGCCGCCAACAATATCGCCAAGGGGATTCTGAAATACGCCCATTCCGGCGGCGTGCGCCTGGGTGGCTTGATCTGCAACGAGCGTCAGACCGACCGCGAGCTGGAACTGGCCGAAGCCTTGGCCAAGCGCCTGGGCTGCAAGATGATCCATTTCGTGCCGCGTGAGAATATCGTTCAGCATGCCGAACTGCGCCGCATGACGGTCATTCAGTATGCCCCTGATTGCGCACAGGCCGACGAGTACCGCCAGTTGGCCCAGAAGATCCATGCCAATTGCGGCAAGGGCGTCATTCCCACGCCGATCACCATGGAAGAGCTTGAGGAAATGCTGCTCGAGTTCGGCATCATGAAGTCGGACGAGCAGGCCCTGGCCGAGCTTGAAGCCAAGACGAAGAAGGGTGCCGCTTAAAGCGGCATCCCCCTTTCGAAGCATGGTTGTTTGGAATCTATAGGAGACAGGTCATGGATGGCATGAACCCGGACGTGAAGGCCGAGCGCAAGGCCCTGATCGAGGAAGTTCTCTCGGCATACCCTGAGAAGACGGCCAAGAAGCGCGCACGACATTTGAACGTCTATGATGAAGGCAAGCCCGACTGCGGCGTCAAGTCGAACATCAAGACGGCGCCGGGCGTCATGACCATCCGTGGCTGCGCCTATGCCGGTTCCAAGGGCGTGGTCTTCGGGCCCTTGAAGGACATGGTGCATATCAGCCATGGCCCGGTGGGATGTGGCCAATATTCCTGGTCGCAGCGGCGCAATTACTATACCGGTACCACCGGCGTTGACACCTTCGTCACCATGCAGGTGACCAGCGATTTCCAGGAACGCGACATCGTCTTCGGCGGCGACAAGAAGCTGGAGAAGGTGATCGACGAGATCCATGAAATGTTCCCCCTGAACAAGGGTGTTTCGATCCAGTCGGAATGTCCGATTGGTCTGATCGGCGACGATATCGAGGCGGTGGCCAAGAAGAAAGCCAAGGAACACGGCAAGATGGTGGTTCCCGTGCGCTGCGAGGGTTTCCGCGGCGTGTCGCAGTCGCTGGGCCATCATATCGCCAACGATGCCGTGCGCGACTGGATGCTGGGCAAGGGCAAGTCCAAGGATTTCGAGACGACCCCTTACGATGTGGTGGTGATCGGCGATTACAATATCGGTGGCGATGCCTGGGCCAGCCGCATTCTGCTGGAAGACATGGGGCTGCGCGTTATCGGCCTGTGGTCGGGCGATGCGACGCTGGCCGAGATCGAGCGCGGCAACAAGGGCAAGCTCAATCTCATTCACTGCTATCGCTCGATGAACTATATCTGCCGCCATATGGAAGAGCAGTTCAGTATTCCCTGGATGGAATACAATTTCTTCGGTCCCACCCAGATTGCCCGCTCGCTTCGCGCCATCGCCGAGAAGTTCGACGACAAGATCAAGGCCGGTGCCGAGCGCGTGATCGCCAAGTACCAGCCGATGGCCGAGGCGGTTCTCGCCAGGTACAAGCCGCGTCTGGAAGGCAAGAAGGCGATGCTGTATGTGGGCGGCCTGCGTCCGCGCCACGTCGCCGACGCCTATGGCGATCTGGGCATCGATATCATCGGCACGGGCTATGAATTCGCCCATAGCGACGATTATCAGCGCACCGCCCATTACATCAAGGACGCCACGCTGGTTTACGATGACGTGACCGACTACGAATTGGAAAAATTCATCGACAAGATGCGCCCCGATCTCGTCGGTTCGGGCATCAAGGAAAAATATTCGACCCAGAAGATGGGCGTGCCTTTCCGCCAGTTGCACTCGTGGGATTACTCAGGCCCCTATCACGGCTATGACGGCTTCGCCATCTTCGCCCGCGATATGGACATGGCGATCAACAGCCCCATATGGGCGCTGAACAAGGCCCCCTGGAAAGCCGCCTGATTTAGGAGAACTTCGATGCCTCAGAACGCACTCAAGATCAAAGACCATATCGACCTCTTCAACGATCCCGAATATCTCGAGATTTTTAAGAGGAAGCGGGCGGAATTCGAGGACATGCCGTCTGAAGACGAGGTTGCCAAGCAGGCGGCCTATATCAACAGCGTGGAATATCGCGAGAAGAATCTGGCCCGCGAGGCTCTGGTGATCAATCCCGCCAAGGCCTGCCAGCCGGTGGGTGCGGCCTATTGCGCCGCCGGCTTCGAAGGCACGCTGGCCTTCACGCACGGATCATTGGGCTGTGCCGCCTATTTCCGCTCGCACCTGTCGCGCCACTTCAAGGAACCGTCGGCCATGGTCTGCTCGGCCATGACCGAGGATGCGGCGGTATTCGGCGGCCTTAACAACATGATCGAAGGCCTGGCCAACGCCTATGCGCTTTACAAGCCCAAGATGATCGCCGTTCACACCTCGTGCATGGCCGAAGTCATCGGCGACGACCTCAATTCCTTCATCATCCAGTCCAGGGAAAAGGGCAGCATTCCGGCGGATTTTCCGGTGGCCTTCGCCCATACGCCCAGCTTCGTGGGCTCGCATGTCGTGGGCTACGACAATATGATGAAGTCGATCCTTAGCAATTTCTGGGAAGGCAAAGAACGCAAGCCCGGCAGCGGCGTCAACATCATCGGCGGTTTCGACGGCTATGGCGTTGCCAATGCCCGCGAGATCAAGGACATCATTGCCACCATGGGCATCGAGGGCACGCTGCTTTCGGACGTGTCGGACATTTACGACACGCCAGCCGATGGGTCTTACCGCATGTATGATGGCGGAACCTCGCTTGCCGATACGGCCAAGTCGCTGGATGCCAAGGCCACCCTCTCGTTGCAGGAATGGTGCACCGACAAAACCCTCGACTACGCCAAGTCGAAGGGCCAGGAGGTTGCCTCCTTCAACTACCCGATCGGACTGTCTGGCACCGATGAATTCCTGATGAAGCTGTCCCAGTTGACGGGCAAAGCCATTCCGGAATCGATCGCCAGGGATCGCGGACGCCTGGTCGATGCCATCGAGGATTCTCTGGCCTGGATTCACGGAAAGTCCTTCTCGATCTTTGGCGATCCCGATTTCGTGCTGGGCATGACCCGTTTCGTGATGGAACTGGGTGGCGAGCCCCTGCATCTTCTATGCACCAACGGCAACGCCGATTGGGAAGGCAAGATGAAGGAGCTTCTGGCCAGTTCGCCTTTCGGCGCCATGGGCCAGGTGTGGAAGGGCAAGGATCTGTGGCACATGCGCTCGCTTTTGGCCACCGAGCCTTCCGACTATCTGATCGGCAGCTCGTACGGCAAGTATCTGGAGAAGGATACCGGCGTGCCCCTGATCCGCATCGGTTTTCCCATCTTCGACCGCCATCACCATCACCGCTTCCCCACCTTGTTCTACAAGGGCGGTCTGCGCGTGCTGGTAACAATTCTGGACAAGATTTTCGATACCATCGACGAAAAGACGAAGGTTTCTGGAATCAGCTACGACCTGACCCGCTGACGAACCCGCACTCCAGTCGTCAGAGGCAGGCCGAGGGCCTGGGAGCAATCCCAGGCCCTTACCTTTTGAGGCTCTTCGACGCTAGACGTGGAATTCTACCTGCTTCCCGATCCGTCATGGCCGGACTTGATCCGGCCATCCACGATTTTCCATCTGGCATATCAAGCCTCAAGACGTGGATGCCCGGCACAAGGCCGGGCATGACGATTTACTTAGAAACTCGAGAGAATGCTATTCCACATGAAACGTCGAGGAGCCCCTTTTGAAGAAGGTAATTCAGATCAGGCGGGCTTGGTTAGAATCGCCCACATATTGTCGCTGGTGGGCAGGCTGCCCAGGAAATCGAAGCGGATATCCAGCCCCGCTTTTTGTGCAAGCTGGCGCAAGGAGCTCCTGGTGTAGTAATTGAGATGGTCCGGGTAGCGAAAGCCGCACCATTTCTTGCCCATGACCCTCCGGTTGAGGCTGCCGAAATTGGGCACCTTCACCACAGCGATGCCGCCGGGCTTCAGAACGCGAAAGACTTCCTTCATGACGCCCAGGGGATTTTCTTCGTGTTCAAGGTACGAGCGCATGGCGACGGCCTCGAAGAAGTTCTCTTCGAAGCGTCTCAGCCCCTCGATGGAGGGAGCATTCTCCGTGTGGCCTCCATGCTGGCGGAAAAGCTGATCGGCCTTGATGGCCAGCGAGGTGCTGATCTCGACACCATAGGGTGTGAAGCTGTCAAGCAGGTCGAGGATGGTTTCTCCGCTGCCGCAGCCCAGGTCGAGAATCCGTCCCTGGTTGAATTTCGCCCGCACATAGCTGCCGACCTTGCGTTTCCCGAACAGGTGCATGCGCATGCGGGTCAAGCGGCTGAACTTGTAAGAGACCTTTCTTAGTTCTGCCTTGCGCTCGGTCTCGACGTGGAAGCGCGCATTCCAATCCAGATCGACCGCCAGATGTTCGTATTTTGGGGCCGTGTCGATATAGGTGAAGCCGCAATCCCTGCAAGACCGGATCGTCCAGGGTGCTAGCGAATAGGGACTGGGCGGCTGGTCTCGATTGTCACGGCCGCAAAGCGGGCAATTGCGATAGGTCACGCTGATGGTGGTTCCAGCCGTGGCAACCTGCGACACCGAACTCATAAATTCATTCCCTTGAAATGCCCCGGTCGGCCTGCGAAGACCAAAGCCGTCCGGCGTGATAGGCGCAAAATTTAGTGCTAGAATGCCAGCATGGCAAGGAAATCGCCTTATGAAGGACAGGATCGAGCGGAATGGCCGCAGATTGCGGCTCGTTTGGCTGCCGAGTATCCGTTTGCCGTGAACGGCTTTCTGAGCACGGTCGATGTGGTTTGGGCACAGACGTTTCAGCTTGATAAATTTCAGAAGGAACTGGGTGATCTGGAATTTGCGCTCGACCACGGCATGAAGCCTGCGAACCTGCCAAAACCTTTCAAGGGGCTGGAGCTAGGTTGTCACCATTTTCTGGCCGTGGCCGTGGCGCGGGAATTGTCGAGACTTCATCCCGACCTCTGGCGACGGGAAGAGGCCGATTGGGGGGCGATTCTGCGTTTTCTGCCCGATGGTCAATATTCCTTGAAGATATTGGTCTCGGACGACAGCGGCGGCTTGCAAAATGCCAAGGGCTGGGCTGATGAAAGCCGCCCCTCCGGCTATGTTCTGGCCATCCATCTGGCATCGGCTCAATCCAAGCGCTTTCGGCTGCGCTGGGGCTGGATCGACCGCAATGACTGGGGCGTGGTGGCGGGCCGACAGATCGTTCCCGAAGCGGTGGCCGTAGCCAAGATGGTCTGGCTGAGCCCACCGATTTCCTGATCACAGCAGGCCAAATTTGATTTAGCGCCCGCGAGGCGCTCCGCCACCGCCACCCATCCCGCCGCCGGGGCCTCTTTGCTGGCCGCCCATACCACCCATCTGTCCCTGTCCGCCTTGCGGACCCATCATTCCTTGCCCGCCTTGCGGACCCATCATGCCCTGGCCCATGCCTTGGGGCGGAGGCGGGGGCATCTGGCCCATCTTCTGCCCCTGTCCGCCTTGCGGTCCCATCATGCCCTGGCCTTGCATGCCTTGCGGGGGCGGTCCCATCATGCCCTGGCCTTGGCCCTGCATGCCCTGGCCCATGCCTTGGGGCGGAGGCGGGGGCATCTGGCCCATCTGCCCCTGTCCGCCTTGCGGTCCCATCATGCCCTGGCCTTGTCCCATGCCCTGACCTTGGCCCATGCCTTGGGGTGGAGGCGGGGGCATTTGGCCCATCTGCCCCATGGGAGGTTGCGGGCGCTGACCCATTTGCTGTTGCCCCTGGCCCTGCTGGGCAAAGGCTTGCGGCGTCAGGGCAAGGGCTGCGGCACAGATCACGAGGCTGCGAAGCATGGGACCTCCTTTGGGCGGCTGGTCTTTGGGCGTTCGACCGCTAGATTACCGGTTTTTTTCGCGCTTATCACCGCGCATCTCGCGCATCTCGCCGCGCTTTTCGCGCAGTTCCTTGGCCTTGGGCTCGCCTCGGCCGTCGCGCTTGTCGCGCAGATCGCCCTTTAGGTCGCGCTTGTCGTCGCGCATGTCCTTGCGGTCGTCTCGCATGTCTTTCCTGGCATCCCGCATGTCCTTGCGGTCCTGTTTCATTTCATCGCGATATTGCGCGGCACCCTCCTTGTCGCCTTCCTTCAGGGCGTCACGCCGGGCCTTACGGTCCTCGATCGCTTGCTTGTGGGCGTCGCGGATGTCCTGGCGGTCCTGCTTGATCTCCTGGCGGTCCTGGCGCAATTGCTGGCGGTCGTTTTGCATCTGCTGGTTCTGGCCTTGGGCCAGGGCCAGCGTCGGCGTGGCGAACAGGACGGCGGCAAGAAGGGCTGTTTTCTGGTTCATGGCTGTAACACTCCGAAGAAGGAACGATGAGACGCAGTAGAGCCTGGAAACATGGCAAAAATAAGCGGCTGATTATGGCGGATTTGCCTCAGATCGTCAGTGACGGGCATCACCAGCAGCGTTTCCAGGGCCCCAGATCCAGGTGGAGGTGATCCTTGTGATCGTAGTCCGATGATGGGGTCAGAACCAGATGAAAGATATCGCAAGCCCCCTTGGCGGCCTTGCGCAGATAGGTGGTGCTGGCCGTCTTGCCCCGCCAGTCGTCACGAATTTTGAGAATCGTCCCATCGCCAAGCTCGATCGCCCAAAGATCGATGGCCTGGCCCAGCCCGTGCTGGCTGATGCGTTTGCCGTCGCGCTGGTTGCGGCAATCATAGGCCCCGACATGATGGATGGTGCGCACGGATTGCCCCAAATATTCCCTGGCCAAGGGGCGAAGAACGATGGAATCGAAGCGAGCCAGGGCCAGGGCGGTGGGGCAGCTCATGGTGGCCGGGCGGTTAAGTCCCGAGGCAAGCCGTTGAAGTTCAACAGCATTTGCCACTTGGCAGCCGTCGGGGGTCGAGATATCGGTCAGTTCGCGGAAACGGGCGCCGCTGGCCCTAAGATCGGCCAGACATTGTGCCGGATCGGGTTTGGAAATGGGCGCGCGCGCGCCGGTCTCGGGGGCCACCAGGGCGCAGCCGCCAAGAAAGAGCAAAAGAAGCAGGGAAAGAGTGCCCTTCAACATCTAGCCATTGTGATTGATTTGCTGTAAATCCACAACTTCTTGATATGTGGCGAAGAGGCTTTCCTTGTTCCTGGCCCAGCTTTCCGATTTTCATCTGTCATCAGCCCGACCCGAACGCCTTGACCGACTGGAGCAGACGCTCGATCTGCTGCTCAGCCTCGATCCGGCCCCGGCCTGTCTGCTGATTACCGGCGACGTGGCGGATCGGGGCGAGCCTGCGATGTATGTGCTGGCGGCGGAACAATTGGCCCGTCTGCCCATGCCGGTCTTCGTGGTGCCGGGCAATCGGGATTGGACCGAACCCTTCAGCCAGTCTCTGGCGCCTTGGTGCGGCAAGCCCCTGAACGGATTTCTCAATCTGACCGGCCAGGCGGGGCATTTGCGCCTGATCGGGCTGGACAGCCGCAGGCTGGGCAGCCAGTTGGGGCAGTTTTCAGCCCAGAGCCAGGCCTGGCTGGAGGCGTGTCTGCAAGAAGAGCCGGATCGGCCCACCCTGATCTTCCTGCACCATCCGCCCTTTAAAACGAAACTGCGCAACGGCAGCATCGGTCATCAGATCGAGCATGTGGAAGCGTTCGAGGAATGCTTGCGCCGCCACCCTCAGGTCGTTCATGTGGCTTGCGGCCATCTGCATGGCATCTATGCTGCACCCGTGGCGGGGATATTGGCGACCTCGGCCTTGTCGGTGGCCTATCAGGGCATCGTCGAGCATCGGCATGGCGACGAGGGCATGGATCTGCGCCCGGTGATCACGCTGCATTATTGGCGCGATGGACGGCTGATCAGCAAGTTGAGCGCCTAAAAAGCCCCCCGCATCAAATCCAGCGTGGCGTCCGGGGCTTCACTCATCATCATATGGCCCGAACCTGGAATGGTTTCCGCCCGGGCGTTCTTGATCAGCCCCGCCAATTCCCGCCCGCCCTTGGCTGGCGTCATCAGGTCGCTGTCACCCAAGACAAGAAGCGTGGGGCAGGTGATCCTGCCAGCCGCGTCGAGAGCACCCTTGTAATCGTTGCAGGCGCTTAGGCCCGCAAAAATCACTCCCGGCTTCGAGCGCGCGATCAGGTGATGTGCCAAGCCCAGCATCCACATGCCGGGCAGGCGGTTCCCGCCGAAATGATGCTTCCTGGCATGGCACCAGGAGGTCATGCAGCGGATGACCTCGTTCGTGCCCTCCCTGGCCGAGGCCAGCATGTCGGGATGCACTGCCATTCTGGCCGCCACCCCCAGCAAGATCAGGCGCAGGATGCGTTCGGGGGCTTTTCCGGCGGTTTCCAGGGCGATCAGGGCGCCCAGACTGTGCCCGGCCAGCGCCGCCTGTTTCAGATTTGCCGCATCCAGGAAGCGGAGCAGCCAGCCTGCATACTCTTCCACGCAAGAAAAGGCCGCCCCTTCGCTTTTGCCGTGGCCGGGCAGATCGACGGCCAGCACATTTTGCCCGTGATGAGCCAGATAGCGAGCCTGAAGGGCCCATACGGTATGGTTCATGCCCGCTCCGTGCAGCAGGATCAGGCTTGGCTTGGCCGAATCGAAAGGAACGCCGCCGGTGGCGGCAAAAACCCGATATCCGTCAAGGCTGAAATCCATTTCAGCCCCCCTTGGCAGCGGCATGAAGGGCCTGGGCGAGGTCCTCGACCAGATCGCGTTCGTCTTCCAGGCCCACCGACAGGCGGATGAGGTCTTCGCCGATACCGGCGGCTGCCAGGGCTTGGGCGTTCATTTGCTGATGGGTCGTGCTGGCCGGATGGATGGCCAGCGATTTCGCATCGCCGATATTGGCCAGATGCGAAAAGACCTTCAGTTTCTCGATGAAGGTGGCAGCGGCTTTCCTGCCGCCCTTGATGCCGAAGGTAACGATGGCCGTGGACCCTTTGGGGTAGAGTTCCTGTGCGCGGTCGTGATCGGGATGTTCGGGCAGATCGGGCGAATTGACCCAGGCCACCCCGGGCGCCGTTTCAAGAAACCGCACCACCTGGCGGGCATTGTGGATGTGCCGGGCCATGCGCAGCGGCAGGGTCTCGATGCCTTGCAACAGGTGAAAGGCGGTCGTGGGGCTCATCGAGGCCCCGAAATCGCGCAATCCCTCGGCCCTGGCCCGCATAATGAAAGCGGCGGGACCAAACTCTTCAGCGAAATCAAGCCCGTGATAACCCGCATAAGGCTCGGTCAGGGTAGGGAATTTGGCCGCCTGCGCTTCCCAGTCGAAGCTGCCGCCGTCGATCAGGATGCCGCCGATGGCAACGCCGTGCCCGCCCAGATATTTCGTGGCCGAATGCATCACAATGTCGGCCCCCAGGGCGATGGGCTGGCCCAGATAGGGCGTGGTGAAGGTGGCGTCGATCATCAGGGGCAGGCCCGCTTCGTGCGCCACCTGGGCGATCTGCGGGATATCCAACACTTCCAGATTGGGGTTTCCCACAGTTTCCGCAAAAATCAGGCGTGTTTCCGGGCGAATGGCGGATTTGAAGGCGTTCGCGTCCCTGGGATCGACGAAACTGGCGGTGATGCCAAAGCGGGGCAGGGTGAGAGCCAACAGATTGTAACTGCCGCCGTAAAGGGCGCGCGAAGCGACGATATGCCCACCAGACCCCATCAGGGTGACGATGGCCAGATGCAGGGCGGCCTGGCCCGAGGCGGTGGCGACGGCCCCCACGCCGCCCTCAAGGGCGCTCAAACGCTCTTCCAGCACGGAAACGGTGGGGTTCGAGATGCGCGAATAGATGTGACCGGCGCGTTCCAGGTTGAACAGGGAGGCGGCGTGGTCGGTGCTTTTGAAGACGTAGGAGGTGGTTTGATAGATCGGCACCGCCAGGGAACCATGTTCCGAATCAGGCTGTTGGCCCGCATGCAGGGCCAGCGTGTCGAACCGGATATGCTTGGGATCGGCCATCAATTCCCCCTCTGGCGGCTTAAGGCTTGACTATAGGCCCTTGTATGGCCTTGAATCCAGCCGTTCAAGACAGACGGGTTTTCCTCTAACGAGCCCCAGCATTTCTGCCCTGCGAAAAATAGGGCTGGAAAGCTGTCCAATTTTTTGTAAAAAGGACGGCTTGTTCCGGTAACAAGTCATGCGTGGTGTCAGGCGGACCTTGTCCCAGCCGCCAGTAAGGATGATTGAGCCTATGTCGAATTCCTATTTCCACGGCCTGCCCGAAGCCCAGGGCCTGTACGATCCGGCGAACGAGCGCGATGCCTGCGGCATCGGCTTTGTGGCTCATATCAAGAACAAGAAAAGCCACAAGATCGTGACCGACGGCCTGGAGATTCTGAAGCGTTTGGTGCATCGCGGCGCCGTGGGGGCTGATCCCAAGGCCGGTGACGGTGCGGGTATCCTGTGCCAGTTGCCCGACGCCTTTCTGCGCGCCGAGGCGGCGAAGCTGGGCATGACCCTGCCTGGGTCCGGTCATTATTCTTGCGGCATGGTCAATCTGCCCAAGGCGGAAAAGGCCCGCTCGATTTGCGAGAAGCATCTGGAAAGCGTGGTCAAGGCAGAGGGTCAGACCCTGCTGGGCTGGCGCGACGTGCCGGTGGACGAAACCGCTCTTTCCGAAGGTGTGCGCAAGACGGCCCCCCTGGTGCGCCAGATTTTCATCGGTCGCAATCCGGCCCTGGCCACGCAAGACGATTTCGAGCGCAAGCTGATGGTCATCCGCAAGCGCGCCTTCAATGATCTCGACGGTCGCCACAGCCCCGAATTGGGCGATTATTACATTCCCTCGCTCTCGTCGCGCACCATCGTCTACAAGGGCATGTTCCTGGCCGAGCAGTTGGAGGCCTTCTATCCCGAACTGTTGGATCAGCGCTTCGAGTCAGCCCTGGCCCTGGTGCATCAGCGTTTTTCAACCAACACCTTCCCCACTTGGAAGCTGGCCCATCCCTTCCGCCTGATCTGCCACAATGGCGAGATCAACACGCTGCGCGGCAACCTGAACTGGATGACGGCCAGGCGGGGCACCATGAAGTCGGAGCTTCTGGGCGACGATCTTCAGAAAATCTGGCCGATCACGGTCGAGGGCCAGTCTGATTCGGCCAGCTTCGACAATGCGCTGGAGTTGCTGGTGTCGGGCGGCTATTCGCTGGCGCATGCCATGATGATGATGATTCCCGAAGCCTGGGCGGGCAATCCGCTAATGGACGAGGAGCGCAAGTCGTTTTACGAATACCACGCCGCCCTGATGGAGCCCTGGGACGGGCCTGCTGCCGTGGCCTTCTCGGATGGCCGTCAGATCGGCGCCACGCTCGACCGCAACGGGCTTCGCCCGGCGCGCTATATCGTGACCAAGGACGACCGCGTCATCATGTCGTCGGAAGTGGGCGTTCTCGACATTCCCGAAGGCGACATCGTCAAGAAGTGGCGCCTGCAGCCGGGTCGCATGCTGCTGATCGATCTTGAAAAGGGGCGCCTAGTTCCCGACGAGGAGATCAAGCGCGAGTTGACCCATGCCCGGCCCTATCGCAGTTGGCTTAAGAAGACGCAGATCGTGCTGGAGGATCTGCCTTTTGCCGTGGCCCCTATGCCCCCTGATCCTCAGACGCTTTTGGATCGCCAGCAGGCCTTTGGCTATACCCAGGAAGACATCAAGTTCCTGATTACGCCGATGGCCGTGACCGGCCAGGAAGCCGTGGGTTCGATGGGCAATGATTCGCCTCTGGCCGTGCTGTCAGACAAGCCGAAGCCTCTGTTCAATTATTTCAAGCAGTGCTTCGCCCAGGTGACGAATCCGCCGATTGATTCGACCCGCGAGGAACTGGTGATGAGCCTGGTTTCCTTTATCGGCCCGCGTCCCAATCTGCTGGGTCTCGATAACGGCGATACGCGCATGCGCCTTGAAGTGCGTCAGCCGATTCTGACCAATCAGGATCTGGAAAAGATTCGCGCCATCGAAGACGCCACCAACGGCGCTTTCAAGTCGCGCACCATCGACATCACCTATGATGCCAAGCAGGGCGCTGAAGGCATGGAGACGGCGCTTGCCCGGTTTTGCGTCGAAGCCGACCGTGCGCTCATCGAAGGCTGCAACATCCTGATCTTGTCGGATCGCAAGATTTCGGCCTCGCGCATCGCCGTGCCCTCGCTGCTGGCGACATCCTCGGTTCACCACCATTTGGTCAAGAACGGCAGCCGCACCAGGGCGGGTCTGGTCGTCGAGACCGGAGAGCCCAGAGAAGTGCATCACTTCTGCGTGCTGGCCGGTTATGGCGCCGAAGCCATCAACCCCTATCTGTTGTTTGAGACGCTGGCTAGCGTGCCTTTGCCCGAGGACTTGAGCGACGACGAAATCCAGAAGCGTTCAATCAAGGCGCTCGACAAAGCCCTCATGAAGGTGATGGCCAAGATGGGCATCTCGACCTTCCAGTCTTATTGCGGCGCCCAGATATTCGATGCCATCGGCCTTTCCCAGGAATTCGCCGACCGCTATTTCACCAACACGGCCAGCCGTGTCGGTGGTGCGGGCTTGAAGGAGATCGCCCAGGAAACGGTGAAGCGCCATGCCATCGCCTATGGCGACGATCCCTTGTATCGCGGCGCCCTTGATCCGGGCGGCGATTATGCCTGGCGTCATCGCGGCGACGGACATGCCTGGACGCCCGACAGCATCGCGGCACTTCAGCATGCCGTGCGTGGTGCCGGGTTCGAGAAATTCCAGGAATTCTGCAAGCTGATCGACGAGCAGAATGAGAAGCTTCTCACCCTGCGCGGGTTGTTCGAGATGAAGTGGGCGCCATCGCCCGTTCCGCTTGATGAAGTCGAGCCCGCCAAGGAGATCGTCAAGCGTTTTGCCACCGGCGCCATGTCCTTTGGCTCCATCTCCAGAGAGGCGCATACCACGCTGGCGGCTGCCATGAACCGCATCGGCGGCAAGTCGAATTCGGGCGAGGGTGGCGAGGAATCCGAGCGCTACAAGCCCCTGCCCAATGGCGATCTGTTGCGTTCAGCCATCAAGCAGGTGGCCTCGGGCCGCTTTGGCGTGACTGCAGAATATCTGGTCAATGCCGCCGATCTGCAGATCAAGATGGCCCAGGGTGCGAAGCCCGGCGAGGGTGGGCAGTTGCCCGGCCATAAGGTGGATGCCGTGATCGCTCGTGTGCGTCATTCGACGCCCGGCGTCGGTCTGATCAGCCCGCCGCCGCACCACGACATCTATTCGATCGAGGATCTGGCGCAGCTCATCTACGATCTCAAGAACGTCAATCCCAAGGCGCGCATTTCGGTCAAGCTGGTCAGCGAGATCGGCGTCGGCACGGTGGCCGCCGGTGTGGCCAAGGCCAGGGCCGATCATGTGACCATTTCGGGCTATGACGGCGGCACGGGGGCCAGTCCTCTCACCGCCATCAAGCATGCCGGATCGCCCTGGGAAATCGGTTTGGCCGAAACACATCAGACCTTGGTCTTGAACAAGCTGCGCGGACGCGTTGCCGTGCAGGTGGATGGCGGTCTTCGCACCGGGCGCGATGTGGTGATCGGCGCCCTTCTGGGGGCCGATGAATTCGGCTTCGCCACCGCACCCCTGATCGCCGTGGGCTGCATCATGATGCGCAAGTGCCATCTGAACACCTGTCCTGTCGGCGTTGCCACGCAGGACCCGGAATTGCGCAAGCGTTTTTCGGGCCAGCCCGAGCATGTCATCAACTTCTTCTTTTATATTGCCGAAGAAGTGCGGCGCATCATGGCCCGGCTGGGCATTCGCAAGATGAGCGAGCTGACCGGGCGCGCCGATCTTTTGGATATGCGCAAAGCCATTACCCATTGGAAAGCCCAGGGGCTCGATTACAGCCGCATTCTGCACAAGCCCGAGGCGGCCCCCGGTGTCGCCATCCGCTGGACCGAGACCCAGAACCATCATCTGGAAGAGACGCTGGATCGCGGTTTGATCGAGCAGGCCAGGCCAGCCCTTGAGAAGGGAACGCCGGTCGTCATCGACACCAAGGTTTGCAACGTCAACCGCGCCGTGGGCGCCATGTTGTCGGGCGAAGTGGCGATGCGTTACGGCCATACCGGACTGCCCGAGGACAGCATCGTCATCAATGCCAAAGGGACGGCGGGACAAAGCTTCGGCGCTTTCCTGGCCCACGGCGTTTCGTTGACGCTTGAGGGACAGGCCAATGATTATGTCGGCAAGGGCCTCTCGGGCGGGAGCGTCGTGGTCTATCCGCCAGCGGAAAGCCGCATCGTGGCCGAGGAGAACATCATCGTCGGCAATACCGTTCTTTACGGCGCCATCTCGGGCGAGTGCTATTTCCGAGGTGTCGCGGGCGAGCGTTTCGCCGTGCGCAATTCCGGCGCTTTGGCCGTCGTCGAGGGTGCTGGCGACCATGGCTGCGAATATATGACGGGCGGCGTGGTCGTGGTGCTGGGTCGCACAGGGCGCAATTTCGCCGCCGGCATGAGCGGCGGCATCGCCTATGTGCTGGACGAAGAAGGCGATTTCGATCAGCGCTGCAACCTGGCGATGGTTGACCTCGAACCGGTCAAGGCTGAATCGGATGCGCTGGAAAGCCTCGATCATCAAGGCAACGATCTGGAAGCGCATGGCCGGGTCGATATCATGAGCGACATGTCGCGCCATGATTCCCAGCGGCTGCACCAGATCATCGAGAATCACCATCGCTATACCGGCAGCAAGCGGGCGCATGACATTCTTCTGAACTGGGTGCATTACCTGCCCAAATTCAAAAAGGTGATGCCGGTCGATTACCGGCGCGCTTTAGCCGATATGCAGGCCATGCAGGCTGGAAAGCCCGTATCCGCGGCCGTTGCGGCGAAAGGACACTGACATGGGCAAGCCGACGGGTTTCATGGAATTCTCGCGCCAGGAGCGGACCTACGCACCGGCCTCGGATCGCATCACGCATTACAACGAGTTCGTAAACGGGCTGGATGATCAGGCGGTGGCGAATCAAGGGGCGCGCTGCATGGATTGCGGCATTCCCTTCTGCCATTCGGGCTGTCCGGTTTCCAACGTCATTCCCGATTGGAACGATCTGGTCTACAAGAACCGCTGGAAGGAAGCGCTGGAGGCTTTGTCGGCCACCAACAATTTCCCCGAATTCACCGGGCGCATTTGTCCGGCCCCTTGCGAATCCTCCTGCACGCTGAATATCGACGATGTGCCAGTGACGATCAAAACCATCGAATGCGCCATCATTGACCGCGCCTGGGAAGAAGGCTGGATCAAGCCGCAGATTCCCGCCAGGACCAGCGGAAAAACAGTTGCCGTGATTGGTTCCGGCCCCGCCGGTCTGGCCGCCGCCCAGCAATTGGCCAGGGCCGGGCACGAGGTCACTGTCTTCGAGAAGAACGCCAAGGCGGGCGGCCTTTTGCGCTATGGCATTCCCGACTTCAAGCTTTCGAAGTCGCTGATCGACCGCCGGGTCGCCCAGATGCGGGCCGAGGGAGTCGAGTTCCGCACCAAGGCCCATGTCGGCGTGACGGTCGATGCCAAGGAGATTCTGGCGAAGTTCGATGCCGTTCTTTTGGCAGGAGGTGCTGAGAATCCGCGCGACCTGGCCGTGCCGGGGCGCGATCTCGCCGGTGTGCATTTCGCCATGGATTTTCTGACTCAGCAGAATCGGCGCAACGGTGCCGAGGATTTCGTCGCCGAGGACATTCTGGCCACCGGCAAGCGCGTCGTGGTCATCGGCGGCGGCGACACGGGTTCCGACTGCATCGGCACCTCGGTGCGCCAGCAGGCCCTGTCGGTCACGCAGATCGAGATTCTGCCCAAGCCCCCCCAGAAAGAGGACAAGGCCCTGACCTGGCCGAAATGGCCCAATAAGCTGCGCACCTCGTCCTCGCACGAAGAAGGCTGCGAGCGCATGTGGAGTGTCGCCACTCAGTCCTTCCAGGGCAAGAACGGCAAGCTTTCGGCCCTCAATCTCGTCAAGGTGGATGCGGCCTTAAAGCCCATTCCCGGCAGCGATTTCACCATCGAGGCCGATCTGGCCTTCCTGGCCATGGGCTTTGTTTCACCCGTCAAGGCGGGACTGCTGGAATCACTGGGCGTGGGGCTTGATCAGCGCGGCAATGTGGCCGCCGATTACGAGGGCTTTGCCACCAGCGCACCCAAGGTCTTCGCCGCAGGCGACATGCGCCGCGGCCAAAGCCTTGTCGTCTGGGCGATCCGCGAAGGCAGGCGGGCGGCTGCGGCCATTGACGCCTTCCTCATGGGATCGACTCTTCTACCGAGATAGAGAGTATCAATCCTCGAAGACGCCTTCGGCGGCCTTGGGGTGGCAGGCCACGCAATTGGCCAGCGACTTGATGCGGGCCATGGCGGCAGCACCCAGCTTGATCTTGCCGTGCTTCCTTTGAAAGCCGAAGGTTTCAGTCAAACGAATCGGAGCGGGATCGCCCTTGACGCTTTTCAAGAAGGGGCTGGCGCGTCCGGTCTTGGCATCGCCCGCACCCGCCAGCAGCACAGATTCCACCGCCGCCCTGCGTTCCTCGGGCAGGCGGGCATCGTCGCCGAAATGATTGTCCAGCGACCCCATGACCTTTTTCCAGGACTCCTGGGTCAGCCAGCCCGCCGAGAAGGCCAGGTGGCAAGACGCACATTCCTTGACCAGAATCGGATCGCTTGCCATTTGTGCCCTTGCGCTGGCTTGCGAAGCGAGCAAAAGGGCCGAGGCGAGGGGAAGAAGAATCAGATGCTTTCTCATGCGGGGCTCCTGGCGTGTCTTGTTGGCAATGATTATCGCCAGCCCGTCCTGAACCCAATCTGAATGGATCATCCTTCCTTGAATAAGTGCCTCGCAACAAAAGCGCCCAGGACCGACAGCCCCGCCATCAGAAGAAAGGCAAATCCGCCCAGGGCATGATAAAGCGGACCAGCGGTCAGCATGCCTGCACTGAGGGCAATGCCCATCACGCCCGATGAATAAAGCCCCTGAGCGCGGGCCGAGAGGTTGGGGGCGATGGTGCGCAGCAGATAATGCATGGCACCCAGATGCGCCGCACCAAAGGTCAGGGCATGCAGTGTTTGCGCTGCGATCAGGGCTGGAACCCAAGTTGTGACCCCCAGGACCAGCCAGCGGATCAGCCCGCCCAATCCCGCCAGAATCAGAAGGCGCCTGGGATCCAGATGTTTCAAGACCCGGTTGCCTTGCGAGAAGAGAACGATCTCGGACAACACGCCCAGCGCCCATAACAGGCCGATGGTGGTCTCGTCGATTCCCGCCGTGCGCCAATGCAGGGTGGAGAAGCCGTAATAGACCGTATGGCTGGCTTGCAGCAGGCTGGCAGCAAGCAGGAAGATCAGGAATTGCCGACCCGAAAGCAGGGCCATCATGCCAGCTCCCGTCTCTTCGCTTTTCTTCTCGACGCTGAATTCGGGCAGGCCCAGGCTGATCAGGGCCATCAGCAGAAAACCCGCGAGCGAGATGGGCAGAACGATCTCGGACGAACGACCCGCCAACATCCAGCCGCCCAGCATGGCCGAGAGGATGAAGGTCAGCGATCCCCAAAGGCGCACGCGCCCGTAATCAAACTGGTGACGGTGCGCCATGTGCAGAGACAAGCTCTCGGCCAGCGGCATCTGGGCGGCAAACAGACCGCTGGACAGGGCCGACAGTAACAGCAGGGGCAGGAAGCCCTCGGTCACCCAGAAGGCGCAGAAGGAAAAGAAGGTGGCGAAGGCCAGCGCGATCATGGCTGTCCGCCTGCGCCCCAGGTGATCAACCCAGGTGCCGACCAGGGGATTGAGCAGGACTTTGGAGAAGGAGCCCGCCGCCAGGACAACCCCGATCTCCCATTCCGAAAGCCCCCGTCCAGCCAGCCAGACCGGCCAGAAGGGCAGCAGGACCCCGATGGGGGCGAACAGACCGGCATAATGGGCGGCGAGCCGGGTTCTTAAGAATCTTGGGGCTGGCATGGCTATTACTTTGAATTATGGGCCTGTTTAAGGCAAGTCAGGCTTTGTGCGGCGCAACGTGATACAAATATTACCATACAAAATCATTAAAGTGTGTCGAATGTTATTGATAATTCGGTATCGCGATGCTAGTTTAGGAAAACGACCGGATAACGGCCCCAGACGCATCAGCCAGGAGGAAGAGCATGAAGCCGAGCCTTGCCCAGGGTCTTGCCACCAGCCGCAGCTTTGAGGTGGATAAGGACCGCACCATCAGCTTCATGGGAGAGGAAGGACGCGTCTATGCCACGCCGTCGATGGTGCGCGACATCGAGCAGACTTGCCGAGATTTCCTGCTCTCTCACCTGGATGCGGGCGAAGATTCCGTGGGCACGAGGGTCGAATTCGATCATATGGCGGCGACTCCTCTGGGCATGTCGGTCGAGTTTTCCGTGACCATCGCCGAGGTGCAGGGCCGCGCCGTGACCTTCGAGGTCACGGGCAAGGATGCGATCGATCAGATTTGTCGGGGCAAGCATTGGCGTTTCGTGGTCGATGTCGCCAAGACGGCCGAGCGCATCAAGGCCAAAGCTGCCAAAGCCAAGGGCTGAATTCCTTCCCGCGAAGGGAGTGTCATGACCAAGTATGTTCTTGTCGCCGATCTCAGGCGTTGCGTGGGTTGCCAGACCTGCACGGCGGCTTGCAAGAATTCCAACGCCACGGCGCCCGGTGTGCAGTGGCGCAAGGTGCTGGATATCGAGACCGGCGAGTTTCCCGATGTGCGGCGGACCTTTCTGCCCGTGGGCTGCATGCATTGCGACGATCCGCCCTGCATGACGGTCTGTCCCTCGACCGCCACCCAGAAGCGGGCCGACGGGATCGTCATCATCGATTACGACTTGTGCATCGGTTGCGCCTATTGCGCCGTGGCTTGCCCCTATCAAGCCCGCTTCAAGGTCAGTGACCGCTTGAGTGCCTATGGCGCTGCCGGGGAAATGGCGCATGAGGCGGCCAGATTCGATCCCGCCATGATCGGCGTCGCCCAGAAATGCACCTTCTGCTCGGATCGCATCGACGAAGGGGTGGCGAACGGGCTGGTGCCCGGCAAGGACTGGCAGGCCACACCGGCCTGCGTCAATTCCTGCATCTCGAGCGCACTTCAATTTGGCGATATCGAGGACAAGGAAAGCCTGGTCAGCCAACTTCTGGCTGCCAACCAGTCGTCTTGCATGCATGAGGAATTGGGGACGGGCCCCAATATCCGCTATATCTGGGACGGTGCGCCATGACGGATCAGACGCCAGAGATCAAGGGCGTCTCGCCCTGGCTGCAAACCAACTGGGATATACGGGCGGCTGGCAATTTTATCGGCGGCGGCACAGGTACTGGTTTCCTTGTGGCTGCGGTTTTTCTGGGGTTCTTTTCTCCAAGGATGGCGGCTTTCGTCGGATTGACCTTTGTCGGACTGGGATTGTTCAGCGTCTGGCTCGAGATCGGCAGGCCTTGGCGCTCGATCAATCTGTTTTTCCATCCCCAAACCTCTTGGATGACGCGCGAAGGGCTGGTCGCCCTGCCGCTGTTCGCGCTGGGCGGTCTGGCCGTTCTGTTCAACTCTCAGGCGGCCCTGATCGGGGCGGCATTGGTGGGGCTGGTCTATCTCTATTGTCAGGCTCGTATTTTGATGGCGGCCAAAGGCATTCCCGCCTGGCGTCACCCAGCCTTGCTTCCCGTCATGATGGCAACCGGCCTGACCGAGGGGGCGGGGCTTGCCGTGGTCCTGGCTCAGGGGCAGGGGGCTTTCATCCTGATCTTACTGATCGCAATTCGTTTCGATTTGTGGCGGCGCTATAACCGGCGTCTGGCGCAAGACGGCGTGCCGGTTGGCGCCCTGCGCGTTCTGGCCCGTTACCAAAGGTCCTTCCTGATCGCGGGGCATATCGCTCCCGTGGTTCTGCTGGTCCTGGCGTCGCTGCTGGGCGCCCCCTTCCTGGCAATTCTGGGCGGCGTTCTGGCAACCGGAGCGGGCTGGGGAATCAAGTTTCTCCTGATCACCAAGGCGGCCTATAATCAGGGCTTCGCTCTGCCGGGCATTCCCGTGCGTGGACAGGGCAGTCCGGGCGCACCAGTAAAGCCAGGGTGGGCATGACCGAGATACGCATTCATGGACGCGGCGGACAGGGGGCTGTTCTGGCCTCGGGGCTTCTGGCCCAGGCCATGGCCGACGAGGGACGCCATGTCGTGGCCATTCCGTCGTTCGGTTTCGAGCGGCGTGGCGCTCCCGTTGCCTGCTTCATGCGCGTGGAGGACAAGCCGATCCGCGCCATGACCAACATCTACAAGCCCGATATCATTCTGTGCATCGATCCCACGGTGTCGAAGGTGGTCAACATCTTCGAAGGCATGGGTCCGGGCGGCATTCTGGTGCAGGCGGGCAAGGGCGATCCATCGGCTCTGGCCGTGCCCCCTGTCGTCGCCAAGATCGGATTATGCGATGCCGTGGGCATTGCGCTTGCCATCTTCAAGCGCCCCATCACCAATACCGTCATGCTGGGCGCCTTCGCCCGCACCACCGGGCTGGTGTCCCTGGCGGCGCTGAAGTCGGCCATCGAGGGCGGCGAGTTTCGCGATGCTGGGCTAAAGCAAAATCTGGAGGCGGTCGAGCGCGGCTATCATGAGACGCAGCTTCTGGCCCTGAAGGGGACGGCATGACTCATCCCAGGGCCAACATTCCCGACAATCTGTGTCCAGTGGCGACCGAGCTTTCGGGCATGCTCCCCGGCGACTGGCGGGCCATGCGTCCCGTGGTGGATCGCGACAAATGTGTCAAATGCGCGGTCTGCTGGATGTTCTGCCCGGTCCAGTGCATCAAGGAAATGCCCGCCTGGTTCGACGTCAACTATGCCACCTGCAAGGGCTGCGGCATCTGCGCCAACGAATGTCCGCACCGCGCCATTGCCATGGTCGAGGAGCCCCAGGCATGACGGCGATGACCAAACCCGGCAAGGTTGTCGTGCTGGATGGCAACGAGGCCGCCGCCAAGGGGGTAGCGCTCGCGCGTCCCGATGTGGTGGCGGTCTATCCCATCACGCCCCAATCGTCGCTGGTCGAGCATCTGTCCAGCCTGATCGCTTCCGGCGAGCTGGATGCCGAACTGATGAATGTCGAAGGCGAGCATTCGGTGCTGTCGGCGTTGCAGGGCGCCGCACTTGCCGGAGCCAGAACCTATACCGCCACTTCGGGGCCGGGGCTGGCCTTCATGTTCGAGCCCTATATCCGCCAGCCCGGCCTGCGCCTGCCCATGGTGGCCTCGCTGGTGACCAGGGACACGCTGACGCCGCAATGCGTCTGGGGCGGCCACCAGGATGCCATGCTGGTGCGTGAATGCGGCTGGATTCACATGTATTGCGAAACTGTTCAGGAAATCCTGGATAGCGTGATCATGGGCTATAAGGTGGCCGAGCATCCTGAAATTATGCTGCCGGTCAATGTCAATCACGACGGCAATTACCTGTCCTTCGGCGTCACGCGCTGCGAGATTCCCGAGCAGGGGCTGGTCGATGATTTTCTGGGGCCTAAGAACATCAACTGGCATGCAGCCCTCGACCCTGAGCGCCCGATGTCGGTGGACCCTCTGACCGGCAATGCGGGCGGCGCCGGGCCTTCGATGTTCGTGCGTTACCGTAAGGGTCAGACCGAGGCCATGGCGCACGCCCTTGATATCATCGCCGAGGTTCATGCCGACTGGGCCAAGCGCACCGGGCGTCATCATGCGCCCCTGGTCGAGGAATATCGCTTGGAGGGTGCCGAGGTGGCCCTGATAACGCTGGGCAGCATGACAGGCGCCGCCAAGGATTGTTGCGATGCCCTGCGCGCAGGTGGGCGCAAGGTGGGCGTGATCAAGGTGAAGACCTATCGACCCTTCCCTGTGGCCGCGATGGCCCGCGCCCTTTCACAGGTGAAGGCGGTGGGGGTGATGGATCGTTCGGTCAGTTATGGCTGGAATTCTGGCCCCATGCACCAAGATACGCTGACCGTTCTGGGCAAGACGGGCCTGCGCATGCCTTGCCTGTCCTTCATTGGCGGGCTGGCTGGGGCCGACATCACCGAGGCGCATTTCGAGCGCGCCTATGACGCCGTGTTCAAGGCGGTTTCGGGCGACATGCCACCCGGCCCCCTCTGGGTCAACGAGAAGGATTAGCGATGCAAAGCTGCACCTATCTCATCGTTGGGGCCAGTCATGCGGGTCTTGCCGCTGCCGATGCCATTCGCATGATCGATCAGGCCTCGCCCATGATTCTGGCCAGCCGCGAGTCACATTTGCCTTATTCGCCCACCATTCTGCCCTATGTGGTGTCGGGGCGTTCAAAGGCCGAAAGAACCGCCCTGCGCAGCGAGGCCTTCTTCAAGGAAAAAAACATCACCTTTCTGCGCTCTGCCCAGCTTCAATCGATCGATGCCGAAAAGTCCTTGGCCCATTTCGACCAGGGCACATCCATCCGCTTCGAAAAGCTTCTGCTGGCCACCGGCGCCGTCTCCAGCCTTCCTGCAATTCCGGGCCTTGGGGATGTCGCCTTCCATGTGCTGCGCACGATGGACGATGCGCTTGGGCTGAAGACGGCGATGATGGGAGCCCGGCGCGCCCTGGTTCTGGGTGCGGGGCTGATCGGCACCCATGCCGCCGAGAACATGGCCGAAGCGGGCATGAAGGTCAGCATCGTTGAGCCTGAGAAGCAGTTGCTGCCCGGCTATTTCGACGCTAAGGCCTCAGGCCTGATCGAGAAGGCCTTCGATGGCCACGGCATCGATCTGAAATTCGGACGCTCGGTTGCAAGCCTGAAACCCGGTGTCGCGGTACTGGATGATGGACAGGAGGTTCCGTTTGATCTTCTGCTGATCGCCACCGGGGTCAGGCCCGCGCTGACCTATCTTGATGGCTCGGGCATTCGAATTGACCGGGGCATTCTGGTCGATGAGCGTCAGCACACGAATTTGCCCGCTGTCTGGGCGGCGGGCGATTGCGCCCAGGTCCGGCTCTTTCAATCCGAGGGCACCGGTGTTGCGGGCATTCTTCCCATGGCCGCCCTGCAGGGACGCATCGCGGGCCAGGGCATGGCGGGCGACGAGGGACAAAAACCCTTTCCTGGTGCTGTCTCGCTCAACACCTACAGCTTCTTCGGCCAGCAGGCGATCTCCGTGGGAGCGGGCATTTCGGGGGCCGACAGTCCGGGCGCTGAAACAGTCCTGCGCTTCGACGAGACGGCGAAAACCTATCTGCGTCTGGTGCTGAAAGATGGGCGACTGATGGGGGCGGCCTCGGTCAATCATCCGCTTGATCCCGGCATTCTGTGGCAACTTATCTTGCGCCAAACCGATCTGTCCGATGTGAAGGAGCGATTCCTGGCCGATCCAAAAACGACAGGGCGTCTCTTGATGTCCAGGCTGTGGAGATAGGCCATGGGCGCTTTCAACAGCCTGACCTACAACTCCAATATCTGCATCGGCTGCGGCGAATGCATGATGGCCTGCGCCAAGGCAAAATCGGGAGACGCCGATCGCTTCGATCAGTCGCGCATCAAGATTGTTCCTGCGGGCGACAACAAGTTCGAGGCCGCCCTGTGCCGCCAGTGCGGGGATGCCAATTGCGTCGTGAACTGCCCGGCAGGCGCATTGACCAAGAACGCGGCCAGCGGCGTGGTGGATTGGAACGCCGATCTGTGCGTGACCTGCCTGCTTTGTACCGTGGGCTGCGCCTATGGCGGCATCACCTTCGAGTCCTCGGTCGGCCATGTCGCCAAATGCGACACATGCGGGGGCGATCCTGCTTGCGTCAAGGTCTGCAAGAGCGGAGCACTTGGTTACGTCACCACCGCTTCGATCTATAACGACTATGGCAAGCAGGAAGACCTGTTCGCGCCGGGTCTGGCCGCCTGTCAGGGCTGCAATTCGGAATTGATGATTCGCCATGTGCTAAGGCGCGTGGGGCGCAATGTGGTGGTGGCGGCTCCGCCCGGCTGCATTCCCGGCATGGGCACGGTGGGCTATAACGGAAAGGCGGGCGCCAAGGTGCCCATCTTTCATCCCCTGCTGACCAATACCGCCAGCATGCTGGCGGGCTTGAAGCGCACCTATGAGCGTCAGGGCAGGGATGTCACGGCGCTGGCCCTGGCGGGCGACGGCGGGGCTTCGGATGTGGGATTCCAGTCGCTTTCGGGGGCGGCCGAGCGCGGCGAGCATATCCTCTTCCTGTGTTTCGACAATGAAGGTTATATGAATACCGGCATGCAGGCCTCCAGCGCCACCAGCTTCGGCTCCTGGACAAGCACGACGCCGGTGGGTGACAAGCTTCAGGGCAAGCGCACGGATGCAAAGAATCTGCCCATGGTCATGATGATGCACAATGCTGCCTATGTCGCCACGGCCTCCAGCGTCTTCATGGAAGATTTCTACAGAAAGCTGGACAAGGCGCTGGCCGCCTCGAAGCAGGGTTTCGCCTATCTGCATCTCTATGCGCCCTGTCCTTCGGGCTGGCGCTTTCCGGCTAGCCTCACCATCGATGTCTGCCGCTTGATGGTGGAAAGCAATTTCGTGACACTCTGGGAATACACGCCAGAAACCGGATTGGTCTTTACAAGGCCCACCGATAAGCCGAAACCCCTGGAAAGCTATTTGAAGGCGATTGGAAAATACCGCCATCTGGCCCAGGAGCAGGTGGACAGAATCAAGAAACTGTTGGAGGATCGGTTGGTCCTGTTGAAGCGTTTTGTGCGCTAATTGGGCCGTCAGGAAGAAGAAGGGGAGACGACATGACCAGCAAGCAGATGTACCAGCCCGACATCGAAACCATGCCCAGGGCCAAGCTGGCCGAGGTGCAACTGGCCCGTCTGAAAAAGATCGTGCGCCACGCCTATGACAATGTGCCGCATTACAAGGCGTCGTTCGACAAAGCGGGGGTCAAGCCCGATGACCTTAAGGAACTGGCCGACATCGCCCGCTTCCCCTTTACGGTCAAGAACGATCTTCGCGACAATTACCCCTTCAAGATGTTCGCCGTGCCTCGGGAAAAGGTGGTGCGCATTCACGCCTCGTCGGGCACCACCGGCAAGCCCACCGTGGTCGGCTATACGCCGGCCGACATCAACAACTGGGCCGATCTGATGGCGCGCTCGATGATGGGGGCGGGGGCGCGCCCCGGCGATGTCATCCACAATGCCTATGGCTATGGCCTGTTCACCGGCGGCCTGGGGGCCCATTACGGGGCCGAGCGTCTGGGGGCTTCGGTAGTGCCGATGTCGGGGGGCAATACCGAAAAGCAGATCGTGCTGATTCAAGATTTCGGGGCGCGCGTCTTGTGCGCCACCCCCTCCTATGCGCTCAACATCGCCGAAGTTGCCGAGAAGGAAGGGATCGATCTCAGGAAATCGACGTTGAAAATTGGCATCTTCGGGGCTGAGCCCTGGAGCGAGCAGATGCGGGCCGAGCTGGACGAGCGGCTGGGAATCAAGGCGGTCGATATCTACGGCCTGTCCGAGATCATGGGGCCGGGCGTTGCCGCCGAATGCGAGCATCGCGTCGGCCTGCATGGCTGGGAGGATCATTTCCTGTTCGAGATCGTCGATCCCGATACCATGCAGCCCATGCCCATGGGCCAGCCCGGAGAGTTGGTCATCACCACGCTGACCAAGGAAGCGCTGCCCATCATTCGCTATCGCACCAGAGACATCACGAAGCTGACCGACGAGACCTGCGCTTGCGGGCGCACGCATACGCGAATTCTGCGCGTCACCGGCCGCAATGACGATATGCTGATTATTCGTGGGGTCAATGTCTATCCCAGCCAGATCGAATCGGTGATGGTGGGACGGCCCGGCGTGTCGCCGCACTACCAGCTTGTCGTGCAGCGCGATGGCAATCTGGATACGCTGACCGTCGAGGTCGAGGCCGAACCCGGCATGGCGACCAGCCAGGAGGCCTATGATTCCATCGGCAAGGATGTGCAGCATCACATCAAGACCATGGTCGGCGTTTCCTGCCGTGTTGTGGTGCTTTCTCCCGGCGAGATTCCCCGCTCGATGGGCAAGGCGGTGCGCGTGCGCGACCTGCGCAAGAAACCAGCGTGAGTTTTTGATGGCAAGGGATCATCGCGAGATGATCCAGCCTCGCAATGCCCCCTTCTGGGGGCGTTGCGAGGCTTTATCGTTGCGGTTTGACCGCTAATCCCTATCGGCTATAATACATACCCACCTAACGCCCTGGAAACAGGGCGTTTTCTTTTGTCGGAGGGGGAGCAAAAATACAACATGGCGGCCTAAAACAGGGTCAGTTGCGAGGGGTTCTTTTTGGCAGGTTCCCGTTTTCTTCCATCAAAACAGGCGATGTTTTCATACTGCTTGTCGGTCAGGTAGACGATATGCACCTTGCCCGTGCGCGGCACATTCCTCTCGACCCGCCGGGTCAGGGTTTCCGTCTGCTCCTTGCCGGAACAAAAGCGCATATAGACTGAAAACTGCGACATTTCGTAGCCTTCGTCGAGAAGAAAATTGCGAAAGCGCGTTGCCTCCTTGCGTTCCTTCTTTGTCAGCACCGGCAAATCGAACAGCACGATCATCCACATGAGCCGGTATCCGCAAAGTGCCATGGGTTAGCTGTCAGCCGCCAGATCGAGGGGCAGGGGCGACAGGGGCAGGTCGAGCGAGGTCTCGCCGCTTTCAAACGCCTGACCCAGCGAGGCGGCAAGCCGCTCCAGGCAGGTTCCCAAAGGGGTCATTCCCTTTGCGGTGTGCATGTCGGCAATGGTCAGCCCGGCCAGGGTTTCCTTGGCTTCGCGGTTTACCTCTTCGATACCTGATGCAACGAGACGGACGACAAGAAGATCGACCAGGGGACGGAAGGGTTCCATCAAATCATCGACCAGGCACATATCGTTGGCCCGATGACGGTGATGGATGCCCAAGGAGGGGTGCAGACCCGCAGCCACTACGGCCCGCGCGGTGGCCGAGCGCAGGACCGTGTAACCATAATTCAAAAGGCCGTTCAGGCCGGGGGCCGATCGGTCGCGTCTGAAATCCTCTCCGAACAACAGGGGCCAGTAACGCCGTGCCGCCTGCGCTTCCAAATTTGTTGGATCGCCCGAGGCGACTTGGCGGGCCAACAGGCGGAATCCGTTTCCGGATTTGCCCAAAGCATTCAGCACGGCGCCTTGCTGCTCGATCTTGGCGCGGATCAGGATTTGCCAAAGCCGTTTGCCCAAAGGCTTGGTGGCCTCAAGCTGGGCCAGCATGCGGGCCGCCTGGGCATGATGCCCCACCATGGGCCAGACCCAGGCCACCGGCGCATGATTGGGGCCGCACAAAATCAGAATTGCGCCCTGTTCGGCCAGGGCGACCAACAGATTGTTGGAATAGGAAACGCCATGGGCGTTGACGACGACCACGCCGATATCGGCCAGGGGAACCCGTCCCAATTCCTCCTTGCCCTCCGACACGGTCATGAAACCGCGAAAGGCCGCCAGATGACGGTTGTCCTGGGCGATTTCGATGATCCGCCCGATCATTGGGGCGGACCAGGATCGTTGACGCGTCCAAGATAATCGACGGTGACCTTGCGGGCACCGCGCTCTTTCAGCCTGCTGTAACTTATCATGAGCCAACGGAAGGGATCGTCTTCATCCTTATGCCGTTTGTCCAGGCTTCCGCTTTCCCTGTGTCCTGCGAGGAAGAAAAGGCTCTCTCGAAGCTGAAATACGCGAAATATATTGTCACCATCAAGCGCCAATAAATCACCACGATACACGCGCATTATCCGCTTGGGGTAAGGTTCCAGGCTTTGCCAA
This sequence comes from Alphaproteobacteria bacterium, assembly GCA_015232335.1. Classification (GTDB taxonomy): domain Bacteria; phylum Pseudomonadota; class Alphaproteobacteria; order Rhodospirillales; family WMHbin7; genus WMHbin7. Next base: position 81,237 of record JADFZV010000004.1, read on the forward strand.
GTAGTCCGAAATTCTCTTTTGTTGGCAGAGTAGACGCTTACAACTTCACCGCACCATTTTCCTTCCTGAGTTTCATAAATCTCCACATAGGCATTTTCGCCGGGCACGACGGCCTTATAGGCTTGCCCCTCATTGTCGTTGAAAGCTACGAATCCTTGTTCCACTTTCGTCAGGCGCACATGGCGAATGCCCGTGCTTGCCGAATAGTCTGAAAGCGCTTTCGCCAATTCTTTTTTGTCGCCGCGAGCAAACGCCGTTGCCTCCATTACCTCGTTCCTGAGCGCTTTATCCCGGATGCGAGCGATCTCGTTTTCGTTCAGGCCTATCAGTGGTTTTCTGTAGACCAAGGTGGCCCCGTTTTCCTTTTCTGGATTTCGAACGATGCCGTAGGCCGTATCCTCGTGAAGCCTGCCGCCCACCCCATGATCCGGCCTGTGAGAAATCACGATCTTATCGACACGTTCTTTCAAGGCGTCGCGGAATCCATCCCAGGGATCGGGCATGTCGTCGATCAGCCGTTCACGGTATTGGTCCGATGCGCTGGCCACACGTTGCAGCATCGAACGGTCGGTAACGCCCACCACGAAGGCGTCGATGGCGTGGTGGCGGTGATCGAAGCGGTTTTTCTGATTGTGATCCGAAAGCAGGGAATTAAGCCCCCATTTTCCGCGCAGCATCTGCGTCAACCGTCCGGTGACCACCCAGACCTTGTAGGGTCCGGCTATTTTGGTCAGATAGTCCCGCGTCAGACGTGAAATGTACTGCGTGTCCACCAATTGGCGGGCCAGGAAATCTCCAGTCCCCTCGAATTTCGCCATGGCATCCTCGCCGAAGCGCCAGCGCTTGTTCTTGGGCAGCGCCGAGGCCCTCAGAAGCATTTCCTCCCAATCGAATCCGTCCGCTCCCGTGTGGAAGGCCTCGAAAGGCGAGCGGTTGCCTTTGTAGCGGTTGGCCCTGCACATGCTGACGGTTTTGTTGGCCGGGCTATTGTCCAAAGTGCGCTTGAAGGGAAGGATATGTTCCACCTCCACATCGCGGCTGAACAGATTGTGAATCGAGATGGCATCGCCGGTATAGACGCATCTTCTGGCCAATGGGTCATCGTTCAGTTCCTCCCAAAGTCGCATGCGCAGCATGTTCTCGCCATTATCCGGCAAACCCAGTTCCGCAAGTTTTGTCCGTCGATCATCGTTCTTCTTCTGGTTCTTGGCCTGCTCTTTGTTCTTTTCCGCCTTGGCCTCCTTGCCAAGCGGCAGGTCGCGGGCGATTTCCACCACGATCTCGGCGGGGGGGCCGTATTTCTCAGCAAGGGCATTGACCAGTTTGCGCAACTCGTTCATGGCGACATGGACGGTGGGATTGGCAATGCGTCCAAATCTTTTTTCTGGATCGTGCTGGATGTCACCCGTGCCGACGACGGCATGGGTTAGCACTTCGCCGTAATAGGGCAGCCGGTCGAAGACCTCGCCATCCGGCAGGCGGGCATGGTCGTATCCGGCCCGCTTTGCCGCTTCGGCATAATTGATCATCTCAGCTTCCATGAGGGGGACGATCTTGCCAAGCGCCCTGCGGCCCAATCTGCCGTAGCCATCGATTAAAGACACGTCCGCCACATTGGCGGCGGCTTCCGGTGACAAGCCCCATTCCGCCATAGCTTGTTCGATCAACTTGTCCTCGTTGGGCTCCTCAAGCAGGGTTTCGACAATGCCGTTCTGGCGATCAAGGCCCATGGTCCACCAACGGGGGCCGAAGCAATCCTTGTGGGCAAGGGAGATGCCCGTGGCATCCCCCTTAAGGCCTTCGCGTTTTTCGCTTTCCAGGTTGAAGCTGGTTTCCGTTCCCAGTCCCAGAAGGCCTCGCATCTTCTTGAAGGAAAGCTCCTTCTTGCCCGCAAGTTCTCCCTGCAGCTTGTCGCGCTCGGTCTTTGAAAGGGACCTGTGCGTCTGGTCGGCAAAGACGATTTCCAGATTGACCAATTCGCTGAGCATGCGGAAACGCTGCACGATGGGAAGGGCGAGGGGGGCTCGCTGATCCGTGGGATCAAGGGCGCATTTTCCAGGAATGGTCGGTTTCAGCGGGCGTTGATAGAAGATGATGTCCCGGATTTTTGCCCTTGCCTCGTCCGATAGCGCCAGTCCCAGTTCAGTCTGCCTTTTCCATAGAAGATCGAATTCTTCCGCATACATGGCGCGGTCGGCATACAAGTCATACTCGTTCTTGTTCTTCACCACATGCGGGCGGGCTCTCAGCGTGAGGTGCGGTTTCACAGTGCCGTCCTTGCTCCCACGTACGGTTCGATCCTTGCGAAAGGAAACGAACAGATATTCCCCGAGAGTGCGGGCGCCGGATTCGACGATGGCGGCTCTCAATTTGCCGATGCCGCCTTTCATGCCCTTGATGTCGTCGCTCTTCTGCTTCTTGTCTGTCTTGCGGTTGCTTTGAAAACCGCGACGTTGGTTGATGTGGAAGATGGCGCGTCCCAGATGAAAGGCGGGCAGGGGCTCGTCAAGCCCCTTGGCCCGAAGTTCATAGGGGTCGATTTCCTGAAGCGCCTTGCGGGCTGCCACGTCACTTGGCATCAGCCCGTAGCGGATCAGGGCATTCATGAGGTCGGCGCGTCGGTCAACAAACCTGTCGCGGCGCTTGCGGGCTCCCCTTGCGGTTCTTCGTTCCACCGCCAGAGGGGTATCGTCAGGGGCTCGTCCATCCGAGAAAATGCGGACTCCCATGCGACGGATCGATCTGGGCTCCCCTTCATGGCCCAAGTCCAATGCGCACCAGCCCAGCGAATTGGTGCCGATGTCGATTCCCAGGCGATACGGAATGGTCATGCAATCCTCCCCTTGACAACTCTAAGGTATTCTGCATGAAATGGTTGCCGAGAGAAGCACCTTCTTAGCCGATAGGGATTAGCGGTCTCTCCGTTAACAAGCTTTGGCCCTTCGGGGCCAAGGGCACAAAATGTGGGGCAGGCTACGGCCTGCCCCTTTTGTGTTATGTGTGTGTCATGAGATCGAAACATCCTCTCTCCCTCGGCTTTCTCGAAGGCCTGATCGGTTTTCGCCTGCGTCTGGCGCAGATATCGCTGTTCGAGGATTTTGAGCGGGCACTCCGCCCCTTCGACATCACGCCCACGCGCTTTGGCGCCCTGGTCTTGATCGAGGCCAATTCGGGCCTGAGCCAGATGCAACTGGCCAAGACCATTCGCCTGGACCGCTCGACGCTGGTCGCCCTGCTCGATCACCTGGAGGGCAAGGGGCTGGTCAAGCGCCGTCCATCGCCCACCGACAAGCGGACCAACGAACTGGTCTTGACCGACGAGGGGCGCAAGCTGCTGGCCAAAGCCAAGCGCCGGGTGCAAGAGCATGAGAAGCGCCTGTTCGGAAAACTGAGTGCCAGCGACCGGGCGGAATTGAAGCGCCTGTTGGAAGCAGTATCGGCGAAAAAATATAATAATACACTGTAATGTAACGACTAAAAACGTTTGACGACAAACAAAAGCCGCCGTATTCTGGGCTCATTCGAGGAGGCGTCGTCATGAAATCCATCTTGAGCCTTTGGGTGAATGGCCGGTTGCGCGAGGATGCGGTCGATTCCGCAACGCTGCTGCTCGATTATCTGCGCGACCAGGTGGGGCTGACCGGCACCAAGCAGGGCTGCGACGGTGGCGAATGCGGGGCCTGCACGGTTCTGGTCGATGACCGCCCGCGCCTGGCTTGTATCACTCTGGCCCATCAGGTGGCGGGCAGGCGTGTCGAGACCATCGAGGGTCTTGCCCAGAACGGGCGCTTAAGCCGCCTGCAACAGGCCTTTCACGAAAAGCTGGGCACACAATGCGGCTTTTGCACGCCCGGTATGATCATGGCCGCCGAGGCCTTGCTGCGCCAAAATCCTGATCCCACTGTCCAGGAGATCAAGACGGCGCTGTCGGGCAATCTGTGCCGCTGCACGGGCTATGTGAAGATCGTCGAAGCCGTGCAGGAGGCCGCCCAATGAATGCGCTCGTCCCACGCAATGGCAAGATCGGCGCCCGCACACCCTTGATCGATGGGGTGGAAAAGGTGACGGGCAAGGCCAAATACACCGCCGATCTGGCGCATACAGGGGCTTATGTCGGCAAGATTCTGCGCTCGACCAAGGCGCATGCCCGCATTCTGTCGATTGATGTCTCAAAGGCCCTGGCGCTGCCCGGCGTCGTGGCGGTGGTGACGGGGGCAGATACGCCGGTTCCCTTCGGCGTTCTGCCGATTGCCGAGAACGAATATCCCCTGGCCCGCGAGAAGGTGCGCTATCGGGGCGATCCGGTGGCGGCATTGGCGGCGATTGATGAAAAGACGGCCGAGGCAGCACTTCGGCTGATTCAGGTCGATTACGAGGAATTGCCCGCCTATTACGATCCCAGAAAGGCCATGGCCCCGGGCGTTGTGCCCCTGCATGACGACAAGCCCAATAATGTGCTGCGCGAAGTGCATAACGAATTCGGAGATGCCGAGGCGGGATTCGCCAAGGCCGATCTGGTGCGCTCGAAAACCTATCGCTTCGCCGAGGTCAATCACGTCCATATCGAACCCAATGCCAGCCTGGCCGATTATGATTCCGAGCGCGGTTATCTGACGCTGCACACCACGACCCAGGTTCCCTATTACGTCCATCTGAAAGTGGCGCAGTGCCTGCAAATCGACACATCGCGCATTCGCGTGGTCAAGCCCTTTCTGGGCGGCGGTTTTGGGGCGCGCACGGAAACCCTAAGCTTCGAGATCATCGCAGCCCTGCTGGCCGTGAAGGCCGAGGGCAAGGTGCGCCTGCTTCAAAGCCGCGAGGAAACCTTCATCTCGCACAGAGGGCGTCCTGCTGCCGAGATCACTATGAAGCTGGGCCTTACCAAAGACGGCAAGATCACCGCCTGCCATGCCGATGTCGTGCAGACGGGCGGGGCCTATGCCGGCTATGGCATCATCACCATTCTGTATTCCGGAGCCCTTCTGCACGGGCTTTACGACATTCCGGCCATCAAGCACGATGCTTGGCGCGTCTATACCAACACCCCGCCCTGCGGAGCCATGCGCGGCCACGGCACGGTGGACAGCCGCGCCGCCTTCGAGGACCTGCTCACCATCATGGCCGAGGAACTGGGGCTTGATCCCTTTCAGGTGCGCAGGATAAATCTGATACCTCAGATTCCTTATACCACCATGCTGGCCCAGAAGGTCATGAGCTATGGCTTGCCCGAATGTCTGGACAAGGTGATGCAGGCCTCGGGCTGGGCCGAGCGGCGGGGCAAAATGCCCAAGGGCAGGGGCCTCGGCCTGGGTTGCGCCCACTTCGTCTCTGGCACCTCAACGCCCAAGCACTGGACCGGAGAGCCGCATGCCACGGTGAATCTCAAGGTCGATTTCGACGGCGGCCTGACGCTTTTTACCGGGGCTGCCGATATCGGCCAGGGCTCCAGTACCATGGCGGCCCAGGTGGTGGCCGAGGTGCTGGGTGTCGATATCAAGCGCATCAGCGTGATCGCCGCCGACAGCGCGCTGACGCCTAAGGACAATGGCAGCTATTCCTCGCGCGTCACCTTCATGGTGGGCAATGCAGCCCTTGATGCCGCCACCCAGCTTAAGGAAAAACTGGCGCAAGCAGCGGCACGCAAACTGGAAGCCAGGCCTGAAGACATCGTCAATCACGACGAGCATTTCATGGTGGCGGGCAGCCAGGACAAGGGCCTGGCCTTCGGCGATGTGGTCAAGGAGGCCCTGATCGATACCGGCACCATCACGGTCAAGGGAACCTTCGCCTGCCCCAAGGAATTCATGGGCGATAAGAAAATCCGGGGCAGCGCCATCGGCGCCACCATGGGTTTTTGTTATTCCGCCCAGGTGGTGGAAGCCGAGGTCGACGAGATCACCGGCAAGGTCAGGCCCATCAAGGTCTGGGTGGCGGTGGATGTGGGCAGAGCGCTCAATCCTCTGGCGGTCGAGGGACAGATCCAGGGCGGCGTCTGGATGGGCATGGGCCAGGCCCTTTCGGAAGAAACCCGCTTCGAGGACGGACGCATGCTGCATGCCAATCTGATCGATTACCGGGTTCCCACCATGCTGGATAGCCCGGATATCGAAGTGATCATCGTTGAAAGCATCGATCCCAACGGCCCCTTTGGCGCCAAGGAAGCCTCTGAGGGTATGCTGGCGGGATTTCTGCCCGCCGTGATGGATGCTGTGCATGAGGCCACCGGAGTCCGTCCCGACCAGTTGCCCTTAAGCCCCGAGCGCATGGCGGACTATCTGGATGCAAGGGTCAAGACTCATTAACCCCGCGAGACGCGCTCTTGAAGAAAATGGCCGAATGAAAGGAAAAAAGCGATGAGCGTATCGGCAATACGGACGAGCTTTTTGACGTATCAGTCGGCCATTTTCTTCAGAGCCCGAAGGGACGCGGCGATTTTTGCGCTCGAATACGTTGCTTGTCCCTTGTGGACGTCCAGTCCACGGCGGGTCAAGCGCCTGTTCGAGCACAAAAAGCCCTCGCGTCGCGTCCGTGGCGTTAATGAGTCTTGACCCTAGGGAGGCGGCGCAATGAATCTGCTTGGCGACTTCAATCTGCTGCGCCCAACTTCGCTGGATGAGGCTGTGAAGGCTCTTTCAGGCGAGGGGGCACAGCCCATCGCGGGGGGCACCGATCTGTTGCCTAATCTGCGACGCGGCTTGAGCAAGCCCAAACTGCTGGTCGATCTGTCGGCTCTTGATCATTGCTCGGATATTGTTGCATTGCCTGATGGCACTGTGCGTATCGGCGCCCTTGTTACCTTGGAAGCGCTTGTTGCCTCTCCTTTGATTCCCGAAGCCGTCAAGCAGGCGGCCCTGGGCGTCGCCGGTCCCACGCACCGAGCGCAAGGTACGCTGGGCGGCAATCTGTGCCAGGATACGCGCTGCGTTTTCTATAATCAGAGCGACTGGTGGCGTGAGGGCAATGGGTTTTGCCTGAAATATCAGGGCGACAAATGCCATGTCGTGGCGAAAAGCGATCGCTGCTACGCCACCTATCATGGCGACATCGCCCCGGCCCTGATGGTGCTGGAGGCCAGGGCTGAGATTGTGGGGCCCGAGGGCTCGCGCCGCATTCTGCTGGCGGAACTGTTCCGTGAGAAAGGTGACGATCACCTGACCTTGTCGCCGGGTGAGATCCTCTTGGCCATTTCGCTGCCCCCCATGAGTGGTTGGAGTGCCGCTTATGAAAAGGCCCGGGTGCGGGAAGCCATCGAATTTCCCCTGGCGGGCGTTGCCGTTGCCATGAAGCGCGAGAAGGGCCGGATCGCTGGCTTGCGCGTGGCGATCACGGGGGCCAATTCCGCCCCTCTGATGGTGCCGGTAGACGAGCTGGTGGGGCAGGAATGGGGCGACGCTGTCGCCGAAACGCTGGGTAAACAGGTCCGGAAAACCGCGAATGTGCTGAAATCCACCATTTCCAGCGCCAAATACCGCCGCCGAATGCTGCTCGCCTTGGCCAGGAAACTTGCCAGCCAACTGTGGATAAAGGCCGCTTGACGGGGAGGGGCGTTCGGATCAATTGTACAAGATGTACAATTGATCTTTGGAGGGCGACATGTCACGTCATAGTCAGGCGACGCTTTCCACGGCCGATGCCAGGGGTCAACTCTCCGATATTCTGAACCGCGCCGCCTTCGGCAAGGAGCGTGTTGTCGTGTCCCGGCGTGGAAAGCCGCTGGCAGCCGTGGTTCCCCTTGAGGATATCGAAACCCTGGAAGCGCTGGAGGATGCCCTGGACGCGGCAGAAATCCAGAAACGCCTGTTGGAATGGGAGGCGGCGGGCAAACCCGGGATTCCGCTTGAAGAGGTCGCAATCCGTCTGGGTGCTAAACTTTAGGGTCCTGACTCATGGCCTATCGGATCGTCTTCGAACCCAGGGCACTCAAGGAATTCGAAGCCCTGGACGGCCAGATGCGTAGGCGCGTCCTGAAAGCGCTTCAGAAACTGGCGACAAATCCCTTTTCATCAGCGAACGTCAAGGCCTTGCATGGGGGCGGCTTCCGGCTTCGGGTTGGCGACTGGCGTGTTCTCTATTCCGTTCAGGATGATATCCTATTGATTCTCGTCCTCAAGATCGCGCATCGTCGTGAAGCTTATCGCTAACATGAATTGGTAGAACCATGCCCCCCGCCGATTTCATTCATCTGCGCCTGCATAGCGCCTACTCGCTGGCCGAGGGGGCGCTCAAGGTCAAGGAGTTGGTGAAGCTTTGCGAAAAGCACGCCATGCCAGCCGTGGCCCTGACTGACACTGGAAATTTGTTCGGCGTGCTTGATTTCGCCTCGGCCTGCACGGATGCGGGCATTCAGCCCATCGTCGGCTGTCAGTTGGCGATTCGCAAGGACGAGGTGGAAGGCAGCGGCGCCTTTCGCGAGGGGCGCAAGCCCGATCCCGATCCTGTCGTCGTGCTTTGTCAGAACGAGACCGGCTATGCTAATCTGTTAAAGCTGGTCAGCAAGGCGTTTTTGGAAACCGAAGCGGGCGAAACGCCGCAGATTACCCTGCTCGATCTTGAAACCAGGGCGGATGGTCTGTTGCTGTTGTCGGGCGGTCCCTCGGGTCCGATCGGACGCCTGCTTCAAGACGGGGCCAAGGACAAGGCGCTGCAGATGGCCTTGCGTCTGAAATCCTCATTCCCGGGCCGTTTCTATATTGAAATCCAGCGCCACGGCCTGGACGAGGAACGCAAGACCGAGGCGGCTTTTCTTGATCTGGCCTATGATCTCGATCTGCCGCTGCTGGCCACCAACGAATGCTTCTTCGGGCCGGAAAGCATGTACGAGGCGCATGACGCGCTTTTGTGTATCGCTGGCGGGGCCTATGTCTCGCAGGGCGAGCGCAGGCGCGTGACCCCCGAACACCGGTTCAAATCAGCCGTTGAGATGCGCGCCCTGTTTTCCGACCTGCCCGAGGCGGCGGACAATACGTTGGTGGTGGCCAAGCGTTGCGCCTTCTGGCCCAAAAAACGTTCTCCCATTCTGCCGGTCTATACCAAGCTAGAGGGCCGCAGCGAGGAAGAGGCCCTGCGCCAGATGGCCCATGATGGGCTGGAGCGTCGTTTGCCCGTGCATGTCTGGAAGGAAGACATGGACGAGGCCGAGCGCGCGCATGCCGCAAAACCCTACCGCGAACGCCTCGACTATGAGCTGGACGTCATCGTCAAAATGGGGTTTCCCGGCTATTTTCTGATCGTTGCCGACTTCATTCAATGGAGCAAGGAACACGATATTCCGGTGGGGCCGGGGCGCGGTTCGGGTGCCGGTTCGGTTGTCGCCTGGGCGCTGACCATCACCGATCTCGATCCTTTGCGTTTCAATCTGCTGTTCGAACGCTTCTTGAATCCGGAACGCGTGTCGATGCCCGACTTTGACATCGACTTCTGCCAGGATCGCAGAGACGAGGTGATTCGCTACGTGCAAAGCGAATACGGCTTCGACAAGGTCGCGCAGATCATCACCTTTGGTAAATTGCAAGCCAGGGCGGCGCTGCGCGATGTCGGGCGCGTTCTCGAAATGCCCTATGGGCAGGTGGACCGCATCTGCAAACTGATTCCGCAGAATCCGGCCAAGCCCGTCACCATCGCCGAGGCCATCGAAGCCGAGCCTTTGCTGGGCCAAATGCGCGAGGCCGATCCGGTGGTGGGCAAGCTGCTCGATGTGGGGCAGAAGCTGGAAGGGCTTTACCGCCATGCCTCCACCCATGCCGCGGGCGTGGTGATGGGCGACCGACCGCTCGACGAACTGGTGCCGCTTTACCGCGATCCCCGTTCCGACATGCCGGTTACCCAGTTCAATATGAAATGGGTCGAGGCGGCTGGTCTGGTCAAGTTCGACTTTCTGGGCCTGAAGACGCTGACGGTCTTGCAAAAGGCGGTCAATCTGGTGGCCAAAAAGGGCATTGCCGTCGACTTGACGGCGCTGCAGCTGGATGATCGCTTAAGCTTCGAGATGCTGGGGCGCGGCGATACGGTGGGCGTGTTCCAGTTGGAAAGTGCTGGCATGCGCGATACGGTCAAGGCCCTGAAGCCCGACACGCTAGAAGAAATCATCGCCATCGTAGCACTTTATCGTCCCGGCCCGATGGGCAACATTCCCAGCTTCATCAAGCGCAAGCACGGCGAAGAGGAACCCGACTGCCTGCATCCCACGCTGGAGCCCATTCTCAAAGAAACCTTCGGCATCATGGTCTATCAGGAACAGGTGATGCAGATCGCCCAGGTGCTGTCGGGCTATACGCTGGGCGGCGCCGATCTCTTGCGCCGCGCCATGGGCAAGAAGAACAAGGAGGAGATGGACGCCCAGCGCAAGAATTTCGTGGATGGGGCGGTGGCTCGCAAGGTTTCGCAAGCCCAGGCCTCGCACATCTTCGACATGGTGGCCAAGTTTGCTGAATACGGCTTTAACAAAAGCCACGCCGCCGCCTATGCCGTGGTGGCCTACCAGACCGCATGGATGAAGGCCAATCATCCGGTAGAGTTCATCGCCGCTTCCATGACCTACGACATGGGCTCGACCGACAAGCTGGCCGTGTTCCGCCAGGAACTTGAGCGTATGAAATTCAAGTTGCTGCCGCCCGACGTCAACCGGTCTGAGGCCGTTTTTTCGGTCGAGGATGGGTCGGTGCGCTACGCCCTGGCGGCCATCAAGAATGTGGGAATGGCTGCCATGCAGACCCTGGTGGAGGAGCGCCTTAAGAATGGCCCCTTCAAGGATGTGGCCGATCTGTTTCGCAGGCTCGATACGAGAACGCTGAACCGGCGGCAGGTGGAAAATCTGATCCGCGCCGGCGCTTTCGATTCGCTCGACAATAACCGGGCCCGCCTGATGGATGGGCTGGATATTCTGATGCGCGAGGCCAGCAGCGCCCAGGAGGAACGCGAAAGCGGGCAAGTCAGCCTGTTCGGCGCCATCGATCCCAAGGCCAATGCACCCAGGCTGCCCAATCGGGCCGATTGGCCGCCCATGGATCGTTTGAAAGAGGAATTCTCTGCCATCGGCTTTTATCTTTCGGCCCATCCTCTGGACGCCTATGCCAAAAGCCTTGAACGTCTGCATGTCATTAAATTCGCCGAACTTGCGGGCCATCTGGCGGCGGGCGGCAAGACCCGGGTCAAGCTGGCGGGGGTTCTGATCGGCAAGCAGGAACGCACCAGCCAGCGCGGCTCGCGCTTTGCCTTCGCGCAATTCTCCGACATGACCGGCACCTTCGAGGTGACCTTGTTTTCGGAAGTATTGGCGGCCTCGCGCGATATTCTTGAAAGCGGCCAGCCTTTGCTGATCAGCCTCGATGCAAGGCTTGAGGAGGAGCAAATCAAGCTTCTGGCCCAGGAAATCGTTCCGCTTGATCAGGCGGCGGCCAAAACCTCGGGTGGCATCAAGGTCTATTTTACCGAGACGGCGCCGGTGGCCGAGCTGAAAGCCTTGCTGGCCCGTGAGGCCCGGGGCAAGGGCCGCGTCATTCTGGTGCCCCAGACGGAGCAGGGCGATGTCGAAGTCCTTTTGAAGGGGTATTATGCGCTTTCGCCGGGTTTGCTCTCTGGCCTGCGCGCTCTGGGGGGCATTCGGGAATTGCGCGAGATTTGATTCCAACCGGCGAGGGAAGCCATTTGCCTCCTGTTCCTGCTGCCGGGCAGGCCATTCTTAGCCATCCTCGCCCGGAAGATCTCTCCGCTCTCTCCTTGATCAGCCGATATACAAACCGCATCGGCATTTCACAATAGCCGTACATATTTTATTGTTTATTCTTTCTGTCGTGGCGCTATTATTTTACGACATTAGAAAATTAGTTGCTGTTAAGAGCCTGTCCGAGAAGTTAACGAGAAATTAGAAGGCGTTGTGATTCAAAGGGTCATCCGAGTCGTTGGAGGGATGCCCGATGTGGACGAAAGCGAACCGATGCCGATACGAGCGCCGAGGATTGCGTTATCCGAGCGATTTGAGCGATGGGGAATGGTTTTTGTTAAAGCCATTGATTCCTCTAGCGCGGCATGGCGGACGCAAGCGGTCGGCGGATGTCCGGGAAGTCGTGAACGGCTTGCTGTACGTCCTGGAAACGGGCTGCCCCTGGCGGCATTTGCCGAAAGACTTCCCGCCGAAGAGCACGGTTCATGGCTACTTCGCCCTTTGGAGTTGGGACGGCACGTTGGATCGTATTCACGACGCTCTGTACGTAGCCCTGCGCGAACACGAGGGACGAGAGGCCAGTCCGACAGCGGCGATCATCGACAGTCAGAGCGCCAAATCGACGGCAAAAGGGGGGCTTGCATCGATCCTGTCGGCTTCGACGCAGGCAAGAAGACAAAGGGCGTCAAGCGCCACGTGTTGACCGATCATCAAGGGCTCTTGCTCAACGTCGTCGTGCATCCCGCCGATATTCAGGACCGGGACGGCGCGAAGTACGTTCTGACCCAGCGACTACGGCGGCGGTTTCCGTTTATCGAGGTGATCTTCGCAGATGCCGGATATCAAGGCCCGCGCGTCCGCGATGCCGCAAAGAAAGCCGGAACCTGGCAGGTGCAAATCGTCAAACGATCAGAGACCCAAAAGGGCTTCGCGGTCATCGCCAAAAGATGGATCGTCGAGCGCACCTTGGCATGGATCAGCCGCAACAGACGGCTGGCGCGTGACTTCGAGAACTTGGCCAGAACGGCAACCGCTCTCGTGCGCCTCGCCATGATCAAGCTTATGCTAAGACGCTTGGCTTACACATGAACTTTTCGGACGGACTCTAAGAAAATTCACAAAATTCTATAGACAATTCTTCCAGCCGATCGTCTTGGTGTCGTTCGGTTTTCGTGGCAAGTAACGTCAGCCAAAGGTGGAGACCATGCGAGGAAGCATCAAAGCGAAGCTGGTCATGCTGGGGATTGTCGCCCTTCTCGGACAGACGGTGCTGGCGGGAAGCAGCCTGTGGGTCAACTCCATCCTCAAGGAATCCTTCTCCTTTGCTGAGATGCGGGGCGAGCAGTTGGCGGCCGTCGAGCAAATGCGACGAGAGACTTTGACCATCATGCTGGCCGCCATGGATTCCATCATCGACAAGGATGAGGGCAAAATCCAGCCCGAGCGCATGCAGAACATGACTCGAGGGCTCGGCGCAATGGAGGCGGGCGTCAAGACGCTGGCTAAATACGCCGACACGGCCGAGGAGAAATCTTTGGCGCAGGAGTTGGACAAGTCGATTACCCAGTTGAAGGCGGGTGTCACCGGCACTCTGGTCAAGGCCATCGAGTCCAAGGCCGAAGATGCGGCCTTCGACGAGATTGACGATATTCTGGACAAGTACGGTAACGGCACGTCCGAACTTCTTGAGAAGTTCGAAAAGTCGCTGAAGGCCGAACTGGCCGAGGCCAAGGCGGAGGAACACGACTGGCTGGACCGCTTGACCCAGATCAACACGATAACCTATCTGGTCACGGTCGCTTTGATGATCCTTGGTCTCTTCATCACCGGCGGATCGATCATCCGTCCCATCAACGCCTTGACGGCCACGATGCGCCGTCTGGCCGACGGCGAGCGCAATGCCGAAATCCCCGCCCTGGACCAGAAGGACGAGATCGGCGAGATGGCCCGTGCCGTCGATGTCTTCAAGCGCAATGCCATCGATATGGACCGCATGAAGGTGGAACAGGAGCATCAGAAGCTGGTGGCTGAGGAGGAGAAGAATCGCTCGATGCACACCCTGGCCGAGGGCTTTGACCGCTCAGTGCGTACGATCGTCAACGAGGTTTCCGCCTCGGCAACCGAGCTTGAGGACACAGCGCAGGGCATGTCCAGCATTGCCGACGAAACGCAACAGCAGGCCACGGCCGTTGCTGCTGCTTCCGAGGAGGCCTCGTCGAACGTTCAGACCGTAGCGGCGGCGGCCGAGGAACTGTCCTCATCCATTTCGGAAATCAGCCGCCAGGTGTCGCAATCGACCCGGGTGGCCCAGGGGGCGGCCAAGGAGGCCGAGCGCGCCAATGCCATGGTGCAGGGGCTGGCCGAGGCCGCCAGCAAGATCGGCGAGGTGGTGCATCTGATCAACGATATTGCCTCACAGACCAATCTGCTGGCTTTGAACGCCACCATCGAGGCCGCCCGCGCGGGCGATGCGGGCAAAGGCTTTGCCGTTGTCGCCAACGAGGTGAAGAGTCTCGCCAACCAGACCGCCAAGGCCACCGACGAGATCAGCCAGCAGATTTCCGCGGTTCAAGGAGCCACCAAGGACGCCGTCGGCGCCATCGAAAGCATCACCAAGGTAATCGGCGAAGTGAACGAGATTTCGACCGCCATCGCCAGTGCCGTCGAGGAACAGGGTGCGGCAACCCAGGAGATCGCCCGCAATGTCCAACAGGCCTCGGGGGCGACGGCGGAGGTTTCCAGCCATATCGGCGGTGTCACCCAGGGGGCGCAGAAAACAGGGGCTTCGGCCAATCATGTGCTGACGGCCGCAGAAGCCTTGTCCAAGCAGTCGGCCCATCTACGCCAGGAAGTCGATCGCTTCCTGGCTGGAATCCGGGCGGCCTGATCTGGTTTTTAGCCAGATTTCACTTGTCTTTCAGGGTAGGCGGGGGTACAAACCGGGCCTCTAAATCCACAGGCGGGTATCGGGCCAGGCTAACGTCTTGCCCTCCGGTGCCGGGAAACCGGCCACAATATCCGCCGACGCTCAACCGGAAAAGGATTACATATCATGGCTCTACCCGAATTCTCCATGCGCCAGCTTCTGGAAGCCGGCGTTCATTTCGGCCATAATACGCGCCGCTGGAATCCCAAGATGGCCCCTTATCTCTTCGGGGTGCGCAGCGGTATCCATGTGATCGATCTTCAGCAAAGCGTTCCTATGCTGCACCGGGCCATGCAGGCCGTGCGCGACGTGGTGGCCGGTGGCGGTCGCGTCCTGTTCGTGGGCACCAAGCGTTCGGCGGCCGAGCCGGTGGCCCTGGCGGCCAAGAAATGCGGTCAGTATTACGTCAATCACCGCTGGCTGGGCGGCATGATGACCAACTGGAAGACCATCTCGCGCTCGATCAAGCGCCTGAAGGACATGGAAGAGCAGTTGGCTTCGGGCGCCCTGGCGGGGCTGACCAAGAAGGAACAGCTCAACATGTCGCGCGAGAAGGAAAAGCTCGATCTGTCGCTGGGCGGCATCAAGGACATGGGCGGTATTCCCGACATTATGTTCGTGATCGACACCAACAAGGAATCCATCGCCATTCAAGAGGCGGTCAAGCTGGGCATTCCCGTGGTGGCCGTGCTGGACAGCAACAGCGATCCCGATGGCATCTCCTTTCCGATTCCCGGCAATGACGACGCCATTCGCGCCGTCAGCATGTATTGCGATCTGATCTCGGGATCGGTGCTGGATGGCATTCAGGCCGAGATGACCAAGGCCGGAATCGATGTCGGTGCCCAGGTGGCGCCGCCCGTCGAGGCCGCCCTGGCCGAGGAAGGCGAGGCTGAAGCGCCTGCCGCCGCCGTCGCGGCTGACTGATCGCTTCTTCTAGGAAAGGAATAAAAAGATGGCCGAGATTACGGCTGCGCTGGTCAAGGACCTGCGCGAAAAGACCGGCGCCGGAATGATGGATTGCAAGAAGGCGCTAGGCGAAACCAATGGTGATCTGGAAGCGGCTGTCGACTGGCTGCGCAAGAAGGGTTTGGCGGCGGCTGCCAAGAAGTCGGGGCGCGTTGCTGCCGAAGGCCTGGTGGCCGTGGCTACCGAGGGCACCAAGGGCGCTTTGGCCGAGGTGAATGCCGAGACCGATTTCGTGGCTCGCAACGACCAGTTCCAGGCCTATGCCAAAAAGGTGGCCGAGATCGCGCTGGGCTGTGGTGGCGACATCGAAAAGCTGAAGGCGGCGGCCTGGCCCGAGGGCGGCACGGTGGCCGAGAAGGTGACCAATCTGATCGCCACCATCGGCGAGAACATGAATCTGCGCCGCACGGCCTGTCTGTCGGTTTCCGATGGCGTGGTGGCCAGCTACATGCACTCGGCGGCGGCACCCGGCTTGGGCAAGATCGGCGTTCTGGTGGCTCTGGAAAGCACGGGCGACAAGGCCAAGCTGGCCGAAACCGGCAAGCAGATCGCCATGCATGTGGCAGCGGCCAATCCGCAGTTCCTGACCGTCGATTCCGTTGATTCGTCGGCCCTCGAACGCGAAAAGGACGTGCTGCGCGAACAGGCCCGCGCTTCAGGCAAGCCCGACAACATCATCGAAAAGATGATGGAAGGGCGCGTTCGCAAATTCTACGAGGATGTGGTTCTGCTGGAACAGCTCTACGTCATCGACGGCGAGAGCCGGGTCAAGCAGATCGTGGAAAAGGCGGCCAAGGACGTAAGCGCTCCGGTCAAGCTGACCGGATTCGTGCGCTTCGCCCTGGGCGAAGGCATCGAGCGCGAAGAGAAAGACTTTGCCGCCGAAGTGGCCGAGCAGTTGAACAAGAAGTAATCTCTCTAATCCCTCGCCTCTAGTGGGAGAGGGTGACCGCGAAACAGTCGGGTGAGCGGTAATTGATCTGGGCGGGCCTTATTTGGGTCCGCCTTTTTCATTAGGCCCCGTGACGTTGCCAGAAGGCAGCCGGGGTCACGATGGAATAGGCGTCCGACAAGACCAGAAGATCGGCGTCCCCGGTGATCAGGTAATCGGCTTTTGCCGCCAGATAGGTTCCCAGAACTGGGACGTCTTTGGCATCTCTCACGGTGGAATTCTCCAATGCCTGGGCTTCCACCAAATCAGCAGAAAGTGCCAGGATATCGATCAGATCGGCAAAATCCGAAGGATTCCAGTTCAGTCTGTGATTGAGTTTGGGCAGAACGCGGGCCAATTCATCCAAGATGGAACGCGACAGAGCAACCTCGAACGCACCTTGGCGCCATGCAGTCAGGATGCGTCCCGGAACGCTTGCAGGATATGCCAGTCCAGAGACGAGGACGTTGGTGTCGAGAACGACTTTCAGTAGGTTTAAACCTTCCTTGCCGCTGTCCGTTCTTTTGAAACGGTGCTGTCGATTTCAGCCAACCCCTCATCCATCGGAATCTGGGCGTAGGCTTCAGCCATTCTTGTCGCCAGAGCGTCAAAGCGTTCCTGCATCTTTCGAATGCGAGCGAAAAGTCTTGCGTCGATCAAGGCGGCCACGGGCTTGCCATCCTTGTTGATGACAATACTGTCCTTGCGGTATTGGACTTGGCTGATCATTTCGCCCAAATTCTGGCGGAAGGTGACGGCACTGGTTTCCGTGATCATTGAAGCCTCATATCAATCGTGATGATCATTATGATCGATATGGTAAGCCGTCGCAAGCTGCATTATTGTTTCAACCTACTAGCCCCCTGCTCAACGGGTTGCTAATATCCGCCCCGCCTCGCACCCTGCCTGAACAGCCAACTTGGGATAACCCATGTCCAACGCCCCGCGTTTTAAGCGAATCCTCTTGAAGATCTCTGGCGAGGGCCTGATGGGCGAGGGGGATTATGGTCTGGATGACGCCACCCTGGCCCGCCTGGCCGACGACGTGAAGTCGGTCGCCGCCCTGGGCATCCAAGTCGGCGTCGTGGTCGGCGGCGGCAATATTTTCAGAGGCTTGGCCGGAGCGGCACGGGGCATGGAGCGGGCCAGCGCCGACTATATGGGCATGCTGGCCACCGTGATCAATGCGCTGGCCATTCAGAACGCGCTGGAACGGATTGGGGTTCAGACCCGGGTTCAGTCGGCGATTCCGATGGCGCAGATCAGCGAGCCCTATATCCGCCGTCGCGCCATCCGGCACATGGAAAAGGGCCGCGTGGTGATTTTCGGGGCGGGGACGGGCAATCCTTTCTTCACCACGGATACCGCCGCCGCTCTCAGGGCCGCCGAGATGGGCTGCGATGCGCTTTTCAAGGCGACCCAGGTCGATGGTGTCTACACGGCCGACCCCAAGAAAGACCCCAAGGCCACCCGCTATGATCATCTGACCTTCAGCGAGGTGCTGAACAAGGATTTGAAAGTCATGGATGCGGCGGCCATCGCCGTGGCCCGCGAAAACAACATTCCCATTCTGGTCTTTTCCCTGCACAATCCAGGCGCCTTTTCTGAGGCCGCCCAGGGCAATGGCCGATATACACTGATCGACAACGGGTGAGATTTAAGGAGGAGTCAGCGTGACCGCCACCGTTCAGGAACTGAAAGCCGATATCAAGCGGCGCATGGACAGCACCGTCGAGGTGGTGCGCAAGGAATTCGCAGGCCTGCGTACCGGGCGCGCCGTGGCGTCGCTGCTCGATCCCGTGATCGTCGAGGCCTATGGCCAGGAAATGCCGCTCAATCAGGTAAGCACGGTCAATGTGCCCGAGCCCCGCATGCTTTCGGTCCAGGTCTGGGACAAGGGCATGGTCAAGGCCGTCGAAAAGGCTATCCGCGATGCAGGCCTGGGGCTTAATCCGCAGGCCGACGGGCAGTTGGTGCGTGTGCCCATTCCCGCCCTGAACGAGGAGCGGCGCAAGGAACTGGTCAAGGTCGCCCACAAATATGCCGAGCAGGGCAAGGTGGCGGTGCGCAATGTGCGCCGTGATGCCATGGACGCGCTTAAGAAGATGGAAAAGGACAAGGTGATTTCGGAAGACGAACACCACCATCAAGACAAGGAAATCCAGGTGCTGACCGACGAGGCCATCAAGCATGTCGATGAAGCCCTGGCCCATAAGGAAAAGGAAATCCTTCAGGTATGAGCCGCGCGGGAGTCCTTCCCTCTCAAGGTGATGCGCCGCCGCCGCCAGCCCATGTCGCCATCATCATGGATGGCAACGGGCGCTGGGCCAAGGCGCGCGGCCTGCCGCGTACGGCGGGTCATCGCAAGGGCGCTGAAGCGGTCAGGGCCACCATCAAGGCCTGCCGCGAGTTGGGAATCCGTTATCTGACTCTGTTTGGCTTTTCTTCCGAAAACTGGAAGCGCTCACCCGACGAAGTGGGCGATTTGATGGGGCTTTTGCGCTTTTACCTGCGCAACGAGGTCAAGGAGCTGCATTCGGCGGGGGTGCGTCTGCGCATCATCGGCGATCGCTCACGCCTGTCCAAGGATATCGTCGACCTGATTGAAACCTCGGAAGCCAAGACGGCAGCCAATACGGCGCTCGATGTGGTGATGGCCTTAAGCTATGGCGGGCGCCAGGAAATCGTGACGGCGGCCCGGAATCTGGCCCAAGAGGTCAAGGCGGGCAACCTTGATCCCGCCGCCATCGACGAGGATGCCTTTTCACGACGTCTTTTTACGGCGGGTGTGCCCGATCCCGATCTTCTGATCCGCACCTCGGGCGAAAAGCGCATCAGCAATTTCCTGCTCTGGCAGGCGGCCTATGCTGAATTCGTCTTCCAGGACGTTCTGTGGCCCGATTTCGGGCGCGCGCAGCTTGAAGAAGCGATTTCCGAATTTCACGGGCGTGAGCGCCGCTACGGGCAGGCGGGCTGACGCGGGTGGCGATTGCCTTGTCTTCCTTGTCGTTGCGGGTGATTTCCGCCCTGGTGCTGGCTCCGCCCGTGCTGCTGGCCGTGTGGCAGGGCTCGCCTTATTTCGAGGGGATGGCTCTCCTGGCGGCGGCTCTCATGGCTTGGGAATGGGGGCGTTTGGTTTGTAATGGCGCCTTCACCTCCAGCGGCATCGCCTTGACGCTGACCTGCCTGGCTGCCCTTGCCATGCTGCCCTTTTCGCCTATCGTGGCCCTGTTCTTTGTGATTCTGGGGGGCCTAGTGTCCAGTCTGATGGCGCCCGCAGGTGCCAGGGGCTGGGCGGCCCTGGGAGCCCCTTATATCGTTCTGCCTCTGGCGGCTCTGGTGATGCTGAGGGAAGCGGACAATGGTCAAAGCCTGGTCATCTGGTTGCTTCTGATCGTCTGGGCCACCGATATCGGGGCCTATGCGGCGGGCCGCGCCATTGGCGGGCCGTTGCTGGCCCCTGCCATCAGCCCCAAGAAAACCTGGGCGGGTCTGCTGGGTGGCATGCTGTCGGCGGGTCTGACCGCCGTTCTGGCCGGGATGGCTTTTGGCTTTACCACCCAGGCCGTTACGCTGGGGGGGATTGGCGCCGTCCTGGCCGTGGTTGCTCAGGGTGGCGATCTGTTCGAATCCCAGGCCAAGCGCCGTTTCGGTGTCAAGGATTCCAGCCAACTCATCCCCGGCCACGGCGGTCTTCTGGATCGTGTCGACGGATTGCTGGCCGCCGGTTTTGCCCTGGGGCTGTATCATTTGGTAGCGATTGAGAGAGGTTGGACGTGGTAGGCGAGCCCTTGACGGTGACCGTGTTGGGCTCGACCGGCTCGATCGGGATGAACACGCTCGATCTTCTGATGCGCGATCCGGCCTCCTATCGGGTCGAGGCTCTGGTGGCCGGACGCAATGTCGAGCGTTTGATCGAACAGGCCAAGACGCTGAAGCCCAAGCTGGCCGTGATGGCCGATCCTGAATTTTACGGCGCCTTGAAAGAGGGGCTGGCGGGAACCGGCATCGAGGTTGCCGCCGGTGATGAGGCGGTAACCGAGGCGGGATCACGCCCGGCCAAATGGGTGATGGCGGCCATTGTGGGGGCGGCTGGGTTAAAGCCCACCTTGAAGGCCATCGAGCGCGGCGCCGTGATCGGGCTGGCCAACAAGGAAACCCTGGTCTCGGCGGGCGATGTCGTCACCCGCGCCGTCAAGGCTTCGGGCGCTACGATTCTGCCGGTCGATTCCGAACATAGCGCCATCTTCCAAGTCCTTGATTTTTCTCAATTGGATAAGGTTGAAAAGATCATTCTGACCGCCTCGGGCGGGCCTTTCCGCACCATGGGCGGCAACGAGTTGGCCCATGTCACGCCCAAGCAGGCGATGGCCCATCCCAATTGGAGCATGGGCGCCAAGATATCGGTCGATTCAGCCACCATGATGAACAAGGGGCTTGAACTGATCGAGGCCCATCACCTGTTCGACATGCCCGAAGAGAAGATCGATATTCTGGTGCATCCCCAGTCGGTTATCCACAGCATGGTGGCCTATGTCGATGGCTCGGTCCTGGCCCAGTTGGGCACGCCCGACATGCGCACCCCGATTGCCTATGCCCTGGGCTGGCCCAAGCGCATTCCTGCACCGGTTCCCCGCCTCGATCTGGCCGCCATCGCCAAGCTTTCTTTCGAGCTGCCGGACAATGAGCGTTTTCCGGCCCTCGATCTAGCCCGCATCGCCTTGCGCCGGGGGGGATCGATGCCTACTATTTTGAACGCGGCGAATGAAGTGGCGGTTGGCCTGTTTCTGGATCACAAGATCGGCTATCTCGATATCGCAAGGCTGGTGGCGGCCACCATGGAGGCGATGACGGCATCCCCGCTGGCCTGTTTGGACGATGTTCTGGCAGTCGATGGCGAGGCCCGCGCCCGTTCCCTGGAAATATCCAGGAAATTCAATACATAAGGAGTGTCGTTAGTGGACTTTCTGGTCAATTACATCGTTCCGTTCCTGATTCTGCTGACTGTCGTCGTTTTCGTCCATGAGATGGGCCATTACTGGGTGGCGCGCAAAAATGGGGTCAAGGTCGAGGTCTTTTCGGTTGGTTTCGGGCGTGAGATCGTTGGTTTCAATGACAAAAACGGCACACGCTGGAAGCTGGGCCTGATCCCCTTCGGCGGCTATGTGAAGATGTTCGGCGACGAGGACGCGGCCAGTACGCCCGACACCTCGCGCGAATTCACCGAGGCGGAAAAGGCCCTCTCTTTCCACCATAAAAAGCTGCATCAGCGGGCCGCCATCGTGGCCGCCGGGCCGCTCTCGAACCTGCTTTTTGCCATTCTGGTCTTTGCCGTCCTGTTTATGACGGTCGGCCAATATTCCACGCCCGCCGTGGTGGGGGCTGTTCAGCCCGGTTCGGCAGCCGAGGCGGCGGGGCTCAAGCCCCATGACCGCATTGCCTCGATCAATGGCTCGTCCATTCAGCGTTTCGAGGAAATTCAACAGATTGTCCGCCTGGGCGATGGTTCGACCCTGGCCTTGCAGATCGACCGCGATGGCAGCCTTCTCGATGTGTCGATTACCCCCGTCATGACGGAGATGACTGACCGCTTTGGCAATGTCCAACGGACGCCGCTTTTGGGTATTTCCGCTTCGACGGCGGAAAGCCATGTGGTTGTCCTTTCTCCCCCAGCCGCCATCGCAGAATCCTTTCACCAAACCTGGGTGGTGACCAGTTCGACCCTGTCGGCGGTTGGCCAAATGATTTCGGGCAAGCGCGATTCAAGCGATCTGGGCGGACCATTGCGCATAGCCAAATTTTCGGGCGAGGCGGCCCAGGGCGGAGCTGCAAATTTCATTACGTTTATTGCCGTGCTATCAATCAACCTGGCGTTGATCAATCTCTTTCCCATCCCCATGTTGGATGGTGGACATCTTTTGTTCTATGCCATCGAAGGGATCATTCGTCGCCCCCTTTCCGAACGGTCGCAAGAATATGGTTTCCGAATCGGCCTGATTCTGGTACTAGCATTGTTTGTCTTTGCAACGTGGAACGACTTGATTCATTTGAAGGTGTTCGACTTCCTCAAAGGGTAGGGGGGCACACCGGAGATTTGGCGAGTCGATCCACGTTATCGTATTGGGAAGAGGGGACGTTTTGCCTTACCGGCCGATTCAAGTGCTGCAGAATGCAGGAAGGATGATGGCGGTTTCCGGCCTGCTTGCCGGAATGGCTTGGGCCGGGGCGGCCTTTGCGGCTGAAGAGCCGCCTGCGCCCATGGCCTCGCCCCGTATCATGGTTGAAGGCGCTGATAGCGGCAGCATCGTGCGTCAGGTGGTGATGCAGGGTAATCAGCGCATCGAGCCCGAAACCATCCGTTCTTATCTGCTGGTCCAGGAAGGCGATGCCTTCAATCCCGACCGCATCGACCGCTCCTTGAAGTCGCTGTTCGCCACCGGCCTGTTTGCCGACGTCAACATCAAGCGCGAGGGATCGACCCTGATCGTCAAGGTGGTCGAGAATCCCATCATCAACCGCATTCAGCTTGAGGGAAATCGCCGGGTCAAGGACGACACCCTTCTGCCCGAATTGCAGATGAAACCGAGAACGGTCTATACGCGCACCAAGGTGCAGGCTGACGTCAAGCGCATCCTGGACATTTATCGCCGCCAGGGCCGTTTTGCCGCCACGGTCGATCCCAAGATCATTCAGCTTGATCAGAACCGGGTCGATCTGGCCTATGAGATCGATGAAGGCAAGCGCACGGGCGTCAAGCGCATCGCTTTCGTCGGCAACAAGCATTACTCGGACTCGTCGCTGCGCGAAGCCTTGCAGACCAAGGAGGAACGCTGGTGGCGTTTCTTCTCGTCCGACGACAATTACGATCCCGACCGCGTTACCTATGACCGCGAACTTCTGCGCCGCTTCTATATGAAGCGCGGCTATGCCGATTTCAGGGTGGTTTCCGCCCAGGCGGAACTGGGGCCGACACAAGAGGAATTCTTCATCACCTTCACGGTCGATGAGGGCGAGCGCTATAAGATCGGCAAGGTCGATGTCGATATTTCCCTGCCGCAATTGAAAAAGCCCGATGTGCTGAATGTCGTCCAGTTCTCAAAGGGCGACTGGTACAATGCCAACAAGATCGAGGATTCGATTCAGAAGATCACCGATCTGGTCGGCACCAAGGGCTATGCCTTCGGCGAAGTCCGCCCCAGGATCGAGCGCAACCGCGAGAAGCGCCTGATCGACATCACCTTCGACGTTCAGGAAGGCCCCCGCGTCTTCGTCGAGAAAATCGATATCACGGGCAATGTGCGTACACTGGACAAGGTGATCCGCCGCGAATTCCGTTTGGTCGAAGGTGATGCCTTCAATTCCGCCAAGCTGCGCCGGTCGCGCCAGCGTCTGCAGAATTTGGGCTTCTTCGAGAAGGTTGACGTGAACAACGTGCCCTCCGAGGAGACGCCGGACCGCACGGTGATCAAGGTCGATGTTCAGGAAAAATCGACGGGTGAGTTGTCGTTTGGCGTCGGCTGGTCGACCATGGCGGGCGCTCTGTTCGAGATCGGCGTGCGTGAACGCAATCTTCTGGGCCGTGGCCAGGATCTGACGGCAAAATTGATGGTCGGCCAGCGCTCGGCCAAGATCGACGTGTCTTTCACCGAACCCTATTTCATGGATCGTGAAGTGTCGGTCGGTGCTGACGCTTTCCACAAGACGCAGGATCTTCAGCGTTCAAGCTCCTTCGATCAGACCGACACCGGCGGCGCACTTCGCATGGGGTATCATCTGACCGAGGATCTGAGCCAGAGCCTGAGATATGGGCTTAAGCAAACCAAGATCGACAATGTCAGCGCTACCGCGTCCCGCTATATTCAAGATCAGAAGGGAACATCGGTCACCTCGTCGATCTCTCAGACCCTGCTCTATGACAAGCGCGATAGCCGCATTAATCCCACCGATGGCTATTTCGCCCGCTTCAGCAACGATCTGGCAGGTCTAGGCGGAACCGAACGCTATCTGCGCACCGATCTTGAAGGCGGCTATTTCTATCCTATCGCCGAGGAATGGACCCTGGTGGCTTCCGGACATACCGGCTATATCGCCGGTATTGGCAAGGATGTCCGCATTTCCGATCGCTACTTCATCGGAGGCGATACCGTTCGCGGCTTTGCCCAGGCTGGCATCAGCCCGCGCGACAAGGCCTCGCAGGATGCCTTGGGTGGCAATTGGATGGCGGCGGGCTCTCTTGAAGTGATCTTCCCCTTGGGCCTGCCCAATGAATATGGCATTCAGGGCAAGCTGTTTACCGACTTTGGCACGGTGGGGCCGGGCGACAATCAGGATTCAACGGTCGATGATTCGCGTCTCGTTCGCTCGTCCGTCGGTTTCGGCGTCAATTGGAAATCGCCCATCGGGCCGATGAGCCTTGATTTTGGCTTCCCGATCACCAAGGAAAAATTCGACGAGACCGAAATTTTCCGCTTCTCCTTTGGTACGAGGTTCTAACGATGACTGTTCTGCGTTCCTTCCGGGCGATCGCCCTTGTTCTTTCCTTTGTTCTATCGCTGGCGGCTCAGGCTTGGGCTGCCGACAAGCTGCCTGCTCCGTCGATCATGGTCGTCGACATCCAGAAGGTCATGAGCGATGCCAAGTCCTCGAAGAAGGTCTTGGAAACCCGCGAGATGTTCTACAAGAAATATCAGCAGGAGTTTTCCACCGAGGAAACCAAGCTGCGCGAGGAAGACAAGCAGATCAGCGAGCAGCGCACGGTTTTATCTCCCGAAGCCTATGCCGAGAAGCGCCGGGTCTTCGATACCAAGGCTGCCGAATTCAATCGCAAGGTTCAGCTTCGCCGGATCAGCCTGGACCGCGCTTATGATCTGACCATGCGCGATATCGCCGTCCAGCTGTCAAAGGTTATTCGCGAACTGTCCGCCGAAATGGGGGCCAATATCGTTCTGGCGCGCACCCAGGTCGAATATTATGAGCCCGCCATGGACAAAACGGCACAGGCTCTTGAGCGACTGAACGCCACGGTCAAGGAACTGACCTTCCCTGACCCGGTGAAGATGGCCGATGAAGCGCAGGCCAAGGCTTCAGATGCGGCCAAGGCTGCCAAGGATACCAAGAAAAAGTAAGCGATAGTTGGGGCTGGCATGGCAGATTCAAGATTCTTCGACCGTGCCGGCCCCTTTTCACTTGAAGAGCTGGCGCACCTGTCGGGTGCTGGCATCGCTCCTGGTGCCTCGCCAGAAATCAAGCTTGCCGATGTGGCGACGCTTGAGACGGCGGGACCCGATGACGTCGTCTTTCTGATCGAGCGCAAGCTGAAGGACGCACTTGCTTCGTCCAAGGCCGGAGCCTGCATTCTATCTCCTCAATTGAGCGGCTTTGCTCCTTCGGGCATGGCGGTTCTGATCCATCCCGATCCCAAGCGGGCCTTTGCTCTGATCTCTCAGGCCTTTTACCCGCAGGCGGCCCCCAGGCCGGGCATCGCCGTTTCGGCTGTGGTTGACCCAACGGCGCGTATCGGTGCCGGATCATGTATCGAAGCTGGCGTTGTTATTGGCCCCCATGCCGTTTTGGGCGCGCGCGTTCATGTCGGCGCCAATGCTGTTCTTGGTCGCGGCGTCACGGTCGGCGACGACAGTCGCATCGGCCCCCTGGTGTCGCTGCAATGCTGCGATATCGGCAAGCGCGTTCTGCTTCATCCCGGTGTCGCCATCGGCCAGGATGGTTATGGCTTTGCGGCTTCGCGCGACGGCCATCATGTTAAGCTGCCGCAATTGGGGCGCGTTCTTATTTCTGACGATGTCGAGGTTGGCGCCAACACCACCATCGATCGAGGCGCTTCGGGCGATACGGTGATCGGCCCCCATACCAAGATCGACAATCTGGTTCAGATCGGCCACAACGTGCGCACCGGCCTTGGCTGCGGCATCACGGCGCAGGTGGGCATTTCGGGCAGCACCACCATCGGCGATCTGTCGCTTTTGTACGGCCAGGTGGGGGTGGCGGATCATAGCCGCATCGGTTCCGGCGTTACTATTCTGGCCAGAAGCGGCGTGCAGGGCTTTGTTCCCGATGGGGCCACCTATATGGGCTATCCTGCGGTCGAGATGCGCGAATATCTGCGCCTGCACAAATTTCTTTTGCGTGAATCGCGCCGTTCAGCGGCCAATAAAAAAAGCTCTGACGGCGAATAGACTGACAATTCAAGGAGGCTTTGGGATGACCGAGACGGCGACAGAGGGACGCGTGATTGACATCAACCGCATCGTTCAGATGATTCCGCACCGTTATCCGTTTCTTCTGGTGGATCGGGTGATCGATTTGATTCCCGACAAGAGTGCGACTGGAATCAAGAATGTGACGGTGAACGAGCCCTTTTTTCCCGGCCATTTTCCTTCGCGACCGATCATGCCGGGTGTGCTGATCATCGAAAGCATGGCGCAGACGGCGGCCGTGCTGGTGGTCGAGACGCTGGGCCCCAATTCTGAAGGCAAGCTGGTCTATTTCATGTCGGTCGAAGAGGCGCGTTTTAGAAAGCCTGTTGGACCCGGAGATCAGTTGAAGATTCATGTGACCAAGGAACGTTCCAGGGGCAATGTCTGGAAGTTTCGCGCCGAAGCCAAAGTCGATGGTCAGTTGATGGCGGAAGCCACCTACACCGCCATGATCGTGGATAATTGAGCAATGGCTGACATTCACGCAACTGCCGTCGTCGATTCCAAGGCGAAGCTGGCGGCTACGGTCAAGATCGGCCCCTTCTGTTTGGTTGGCCCCGATGTCGAGCTTTCCGATGATGTTGAGCTGGTTGCTCATGTCGTCGTGGGCGGGCGCACCAAGATCGGCGCCAAGACGCGCATTTTCCCCTTCGCTTCGATCGGCCTTCAGCCGCAGGATCTGAAATACAAGGGCGAGCCCAGCGAGCTGATCGTGGGGGCCAACAATCAGATACGCGAACATGTGACCATGAATCCCGGCACCGAGGGCGGCGGCATGATCACCCGCGTCGGCGACGATTGCCTGTTCATGATGAGCTCGCATGTCGCTCACGACTGCGTTGTCGGCAATAGTGTGATTCTTGCCAACAACGCGACCCTGGCCGGACATGTCCATGTCGGCGATTTCTCGGTGCTGGGCGGTCTTTGCGCCGTGCATCAATTCGTTCGCATCGGTCGTCACGCCATGATCGGCGGCATGAGCGGGGTCGAGAACGACATCATTCCCTATGGCGCCGTCATGGGCAATCGGGCCTATCTCTCGGGCCTTAATCTTATCGGCATGAAGCGTCGGGGAATTTCCAGGGACGATATCCACGCGCTGCGCAATGCCTATCGCGTTCTTTTCAGCCAGGAAGGCACCATGGCCGAGCGCTTGGCCGACGTGGCGGAACTGTTCAATGATGTGGCCTGCGTCATGGAGATCGTCGATTTCATCCGCGCCGATTCCTCGCGCGCCGTCTGCCAGCCGAATTGGGAGAATGTCCCAGGCACACTGACGGCCACCTGACATGTTGCCCAAGCTCGGCATCGTAGCAGGGTCCGGCAGATTGCCGGTTCTTGTGGCGTCGGCAGCACGGGCACAAGGACGCGAAGTTTTTCTGCTGGCTATCGAGGGCCATGCCGATCCTGCCTTCGTCGCCACGTCGCATTTGCCCCATGTCTGGGTTCGTCTGGGAGCAGCCGGGCAGGGCTTCGAGGCTTTGCGCGCTGCCGGTGTTGTCGATGTCGTGATGGCGGGTGCGGTGCGCCGCCCCAGCTTAAAGGAACTGGCCCCCGATCTGCGCGCTGCAAAATTCTTCGCCCGCGTAGGTTTCGCCGCCTTGGGCGATGATGGCTTGCTTTCTGGCGTGATCAAGGAATTCGAATCCGAAGGTTTCAAGGTGCTGGGAGCCGACGACATTCTGGAAAGCCTGCTGGCAAGGCAGGGCGCCTACGGCGTCCATCGCCCCGACGAACAGGCGGAGGCCGAC
Source organism: Alphaproteobacteria bacterium (assembly GCA_015232335.1). GTDB lineage: Bacteria > Pseudomonadota > Alphaproteobacteria > Rhodospirillales > WMHbin7 > WMHbin7. The sequence continues at coordinate 109,687 of JADFZV010000004.1, forward strand.
ATCAGACACGGCGTCAAGGTCGCCAAGGCGCTGGGTGCCGTTGATGTCGGGCAGGCAGTGGTCGTTCAGCAAGGATTGGTCCTGGGTGTCGAGGCCATCGAGGGCACCGAGGCTTTGCTGGCCCGCGTGGGCGAGTTGAAGCGCGACGGGCTTGGAGGCGTGCTGGTCAAGACGGTAAAGCCAGGACAGGAAAAACGGATCGACCTGCCCGCAATCGGCCCCGACACGGTTTCCCAAGCCGCCCGTGCAGGGATTCGGGGCATTGCCGTCGAGACCAAAGCTGCGCTTGTTCTGGACGAGACCGTCTTGATTGAAACTGCGGACCGGCTGGGCCTGTTTGTTTTCGGCGTTGCGCCATGAGACTGTTTGTGGTCGCAGGCGAGCCTTCGGGCGATTTCCTGGCGGCGCGCCTGATGACGGCCTTGAGGCAACAGTTGGGCGGCGGTGTCGAATTTTCCGGCGTCGGCGGCGAGAACATGGCGGCGCAGGGCTTGGAAAGCCTGTTTCCGATTGCCGACCTGGCTGTGATGGGGTTGGTCGAGGTGCTGCCCCGTCTGCCCCTGATTCTAAAGCGCCTCGATCAGACTATGGCCGCCATCGAACGCTTCCAGCCCCACGGCGTCATCACCATCGATTCCTGGGGCTTTACCGGAAGGGTTGCCCGAGCCCTGAAACAGAAGGGCTCGACCATTCCCCGCATTCATTACGTCGCCCCCATGGTTTGGGCCTGGAAAGAGGGGCGCGCCAAGGCGGTGGCCGAACGCGTCGACCGCCTGCTCACCTTGTTTTCGCACGAGCTTCCTTATTTCCAGCGCTATGGGCTCGATACGGTCTGTGTTGGGCATCCGGTCATCGAAAGCGGGGCTGATCTGGGCAATGCCGATGCGTTCAGGCAGCGTCATGGCTTTGCCGACAATGTGCCTTTGCTGGCCGTGCTGCCCGGAAGCCGATCCGGCGAGATCAAGCGCCTGCTGCCTGTGTTCGAACAGGCTGTTCGGCGCATCAGGAATGTCTATCCGGATTTGGTGGTGCTGGTGCCGACGGTGGATACGGTGGCGGATGCGGTGTCTGCCGCCGTTGCCAGATGGGATGTTCCATCCTTGGTCCTGCGCGGCCCAGAGGAAAAATACGATGCCTTCGCGGCCAGCCGGGCCGCTCTGGCGGCGTCCGGTACGGTGGCGCTGGAACTGGCCTTGGCGGGCCTGCCCCATGTCGTTGCCTATAAGCTCAATCCCATTACCATCATGGCCGCACGGCGCCTGTTCAAGGTGCCCTACATCAATCTGTCCAATCTGCTTTTGGAAAAGCGGGCCGTGCCTGAATTGATTCAGGAAGACTGCACGCCCGAACGTTTGTCAGCCGAGGTGCTTGCTCTGATGGAAGAGGGGCGTGCTCGAAGCCACATGAAGATGGATTTGGAAGAGGCGATGCTGCGCCTGGGGCTGGGCGGCGAATCGCCCAGTGCTCGAGCCGCCAAAGCCGTGTTGGAGGTTGTTCGCTCATGAGCCAGTTTCGTTTTCTGCACACCATGATCCGCGTTTTCGATCTGAAGAAATCCTTGGATTTCTATACGCGCCTTCTGGGCATGACGTTGTTGCGCCAGTCCGACTATCCCGAGGGGCGCTTCACCCTGGCATTCGTGGGTTATGGGTCGGAAGAGCAGAGCACGGTGTTGGAGCTTACCCATAATTGGGATCAGGCGGAGCCTTATCTGATCGGCACGGGGTTCGGACATCTGGCATTGGGTGTTTCGGATATCTACGCCACCTGCGAAGCCCTGGCGGGTGAGGGCGTCAAGATCACGCGCCCGCCCGGGCCGATGAAACACGGCAGCACCGTCATCGCCTTCATCGAAGATCCCGATGGTTATAAGATCGAACTGATTGAACGCGGTTAGAATTTCCCGCCATTCGCCCAGAAAGCGCCCAGGGCCAGAAGGGCCAGCAGAGAAATCGCTGCAATCCGTTTCAGCAACAATCCCGAGCCTGCTCGATTGTCGTTGGCGGGCCTTAGGAAGATGCCACGGAACGGCGGGGGACGATGCGTCCCCCGCCGGTTCTTCTGGCCGTGACGGGACTTTTCCCCCACGTCCAGCTCTTACGGACGCTTGTTGAGCGGCACGAAATCACGCTTGGGGGCGCCCATGTAAAGCTGGCGCGGACGCCCGATCTTCTGATCCGTGTCCTCGATCATCTCGTTCCACTGCGCCACCCAGCCTACGGTGCGGGCCAGGGCGAACAGGCTGGTGAACATGCTGGTGGGAATGCCCATGGCGCGGAAGATGATGCCCGAATAGAAATCGACATTGGGATAGAGCTTCTTCTCGATGAAATATTCGTCGGAAAGGGCGATGCGCTCCAGCTCCATGGCCAGCTTCAACAAGGGATCGTCATGCATGTCCAACTCGTCCAGCACTTCCTTGCAGGTGCGCTGCATGATCTTGGCCCGGGGATCGTAATTCTTGTAGACCCGGTGCCCGAATCCCATCAGGCGGAAATTGTCGTCCTTGTCCTTGGCGCGCTTGATGTATTCGGGAATGTGATCGATCGAGCCGATTTCCTGCAGCATGGCCAGAACGGCTTCGTTGGCGCCGCCATGGGCAGGCCCCCACAGCGAGGCGATACCGGCGGCGATGCAGGCAAAGGGATTGGCGCCCGACGATCCGGCCAGACGCACGGTCGAGGTCGAGGCGTTCTGCTCGTGATCGGCATGCAAGATCAGAATGCGGTCCATCGCCTTGGCCAAAATCGGGCTGACCTTGTATTCCTCGCAAGGGGTGGCGAACATCATATGCAGGAAATTCTCGCTATAGCCCATCGAGTTCTTGGGATACATGAAGGGCTGGCCCAGCGCGTATTTATAGGCCCAGGCGATGATGGTCGGCATCTTGGCGATCAGGCGGTGCTGCGCGATCATGCGGTCCTTGGGCAGATGAATGTCGATGCTGTCGTGGTAGAAGGCGGCCATCGATCCCACCACGGCGCACAGAACCGCCATGGGGTGTGAATCGCGCCTGAAACCGCGATAGAAGAAGTTGATCTGCTCATGCACCATCGAATGATAGGTGATGGCCTTGATGAAGTCGGTCTTCTCCTTGACGTTGGGAAGCTCGCCCTTCAACAGCAGATAGGCTACTTCCATGAAGTCGGAATGTTCGGCCAACTGGTCGATGGGATAGCCGCGATGCAAAAGCACACCCTCGTCGCCATCGATATAGGTGATGGTCGATTTGCAGCTTCCGGTCGAGGTGAAGCCGGGATCGTAGGTGAAGAGGTCCATCTGGCTGTAAAGCGAACGGATGTCCATCACCTTGGGACCGATCGTTCCCGAGTGAAGGGGGAAGTCGACCTGTTTTCCGGTCGAGTTATTGGTGACTGTGACGGTCTCTTTGGTGCTGGCGCTCATCTTTTTTTATCCATCTTCCAGAGGTGGCAGTTGGTAGTGGTTCAGGTCGACGTGCGTATTTCCTTCAAGGCTGAGACGAAACGGTTTTGGCATTCCATGGAGCCCAGGATTTCCATCACCTCGAAGATCGGAGGTGACGTGGTCGATCCGGTCAGGGCGGCGCGCAGGGGCTGGGCGATGTCGCCTAGCTTCAGCCCCGTTTCTTCCGAATAGATGCGGGCCAGATTTTCCACTCCATGGCGCTCGAAGGCGGTCAATTCGTAGGCGCGTTCCAAAAAGGCGTCGAGTGCTAGGGCCTTCTCGGCTTCCGCAAGCGGTTGAAGGGCCTTCAGCGCTTTGGCGTCGAAGGCGGGACGCAAGGCGTAAAAGCGAGCGCTTTCGGCCAGATCGCAAAGCGACTTGGCGCGCTCTTTCAATCCCGCCATGCCCGAGGCAAGGCGCCCCCGATCCTGGGCCGAGAGGGCTTGGCCCAAACTTTTTTCGATCAGAGGGGAGGCGAGGTCGACGAGACGCTCGTCTGTAGCGTCGCGCAGATAATGCCCGTTCAGGCTGGTCAGCTTGGTCATGTCGAAGCGGGCGGGCGAGCGGCCCACATTTTCCAGATTGAACCAGGCGATGGCCTGCTCGGTGGAAATGATCTCGTCGTCGCCATGGCTCCAGCCCAGACGCAGCAGGTAATTACGCATGGCTTCGGGCAGGAAACCCATGTCGCGGTAAGCCTCGACGCCCAGGGCGCCGTGGCGCTTGGACAATTTGGCGCCGTCGGGTCCGTGAATCAGCGGGATATGGCCGAAGGCGGGCGGTGCCCAGCCCATGGCCTTGTAGATTTGATATTGGCGGAAGGTGTTGGTGAGGTGATCGTCGCCCCGGATGACGTGCGTGACCTCCATGTCGTGATCGTCCACCACCACCGACAGCATATAGGTCGGCGTGCCATCGGCGCGCAGCAGCACCATGTCGTCCAACTGGCCGTTGGCAACCCGCACTTCGCCCTGCACCAGATCGGGCACCAGGGTTTCACCCTCGCGGGGCGCCTTGATGCGAATGACCGGCGGAACCCCCTCTGGGGCATCAGAGGGATCGCGGTCGCGCCAGCGCCCGTCATAGCCCATGGGGCGGCCCTCAGCCTTGGCCTTCTCGCGCATCTCGGCCAGTTCTTCCTGCGAGCAATAACAGCGATAGGCCTTGCCCTCGGCCAGAAGCTTGAGAGCCACTTCGGCATGGCGCGCTGCTCTCGAGAACTGCATGACGGGGTCGCCGTCCCAATCCAGCCCCAGCCACCTTAAGCCCTCGAAGATCTTGCTGACGGCATCCTCGGTCGAGCGGGCGCGGTCGGTATCCTCGATGCGCAGCCGAAAGACGCCGCCGTGATGGCGCGCGAACAGCCAGGAGAACAGTGCCGTGCGGGCCCCGCCGATATGCAGATAGCCGGTGGGCGAGGGGGCAAAACGGGTAACGACCTTGCTCATGGAAATGGATCGGTTCCTTCAAAAGGGTCATACTGGTTGCGGAGGGGGGCGACCTCTCCCTTGGGGTGGCTTTCGTCTCACCCGGTGGATATCTCTACCATATTCATTGAGCGGTTGCAGCATGAGCCTTGAGGGGAATGTTTCTTTATCGGAAGTCGGTAAATGGGGAGCCCTTGACGTAGCGGCAAGGCGGACTTGCGCACTTTTTGCCGCCCAATTTCTGGCCGAGCGCGACCGTTGGCCCCTCTGGCTGCCCGTCCTGGCGGGGGTAGGTATCCTCCTTTATTTCGCGTCTGCTTTTGAACCAGCCCCTTTGCCCCTGTTGCTGGGTCTGGGGGGGCTGCTTCTGGCAGCGATCTCCGCCCGGCAACATCCTGGCCTTCTGCTGACCCTGGCTCTGGTGGGGGCTGTTCTGGCCGGGTATGCCGCCGCCAGTTTAAGGGCAGAGTGGGTGGCGGCACCCTCATTGGAACGCCAACTGCGCTTCGCCAAGGTGACCGGCGAGGTGGCCGAGATGGAGCCCCTGGCCCAAGGCGGTGTTCGCGTGGTGCTGGAGAGGATAAGCATCGAGCGCCTTGAGCCTGAGAGGACACCATCGCGCATCCGCCTGCGCCTGCCCGCCAAGGCGCCCCCCTTGGTGCCCGGCAACCGCATTCGTCTCTATGCCAGCCTGATGCCGCCCGGCGGCCCGGCCCTGCCGGGCGGCTTCGATTTTGCCCGTCAGGCCTGGTTCCAGCGTTTGGGGGCCATCGGCTATGGCATGGGCTCGGTCGAACTTTTGGACCCCCTGCCTGAAGGAACCAGCCTGATCGATGGGTTTCGCCGCCGCCTCTCGGCCCTGCGCTATGCCATGACCTTGCGCATTCAATCCTTGTTGCCGGGCGACACGGGGGCGGTGGCTTCGGCCCTGATTACCGGGGGCGAGCGGGCGGTTTCGCTTCCCCTGCTGAAAGCCTATCGCGATTCCGGGCTGGCCCATCTTCTGTCCATCTCGGGTCTGCATATGACGTTGGTGGCGGGTTTGGTCTTCGTGGGGCTACGCGCGCTTCTGGCCCTGATCGGCCCCTTGGCGCTCAATTATCCCATCAAGAAATGGACGGCGCTGGGGGCTCTGCTGGCGACCTTGTTCTATCTGCTGGTCTCGGGCGCCTTCGTGCCCACCCAGCGCAGCTTTCTGATGACCGGGCTGGTGCTTCTGGGCGTCGTTCTGGATCGCCAGGCCATCTCGCTGCGCTTGGTGGCCTGGCCGCCCTTGCCATTCTGCTGACCCAGCCGGAAAGTCTGCTGGGGGCCAGCTTTCAGATGAGCTTCGCCGCCGTGCTGGCCCTGGTTTCGATATACGAACTGACCAGTCGGCCGATGACCGCCTGGCGCCGTCAGGGCGGCTGGTGGCGGGGTTTTCTGCTTTATCTGGCGGGCCTGGCTCTCTCCTCGCTGATCGCCGGGCTGGCTACGGCGCCCTTTGCCATCGAGAACTTCAACCGCTTCAATCCCTATGGGCTGGCCTCCAACATGCTGGCCGTGCCGATATCGGGTGTGCTGGTCATGCCCGCCGCCCTGATCGGTGTTCTCTTGATGCCTCTGGGCCTCGAGCATCTGGCCTTGGTGCCGATGGGCTGGGGGGTCGATTTGATCAATGTGGTGGCGGTCGAGGTGGCAGGCTGGCAAGGCGCTGGAATTGCCGTTCCTTCCTTTCCACCTTGGGGCTTTGCCCTGCTTGTTTTGGGCGGGCTGTGGCTGTTGCTGATGAAGACAAGGTGGCGGCTTCTGGGCCTTATCGGCATCGGCTATGCGCTGTTGTCGCTGTCACAGGCGCGACTGCCCGATCTGTTGATCGATGGCGGGCCGGGGCTGGTGGCGCTGCGCCTGGAAACGGGGCGCGTGGTCATGACGCCGGGTTTGCGCGAACCGGTCACCCGCGAAGCCTGGCGTCGCCATCTGGCCCTTGAGGAGGATGAGGCGGAACCCCTGGCCGACGGGGCGGGCGAGGGGGCCTTAGCCTGCGATGCGCTGTCCTGCCGGGCCGTGGTCAAGGGGGTTGAAATCGCGCTGGCGCAGCGACCCGAAGCCCTGATCGAGGATTGCGCCAAGGCGACCCTGCTGATAGCGCCCTTTCTGGTGCCGAAAGATTCTTGTGATGGCGCCCAGGTGATTGACCGGCTCAGCCGTTTGAAGCTGGGGCCTCATGCCGTCTGGCTGGGCGAGGGAAAGATCGAGCGCATTGAGAGCGTGGGAGAAAGAACCCGCCAACGGCCCTGGACCGTGCAACGAACATCTTCCAGGCGGGCAAAACCACCGCCCCCAGCCGATGGCGACGAATCAGATGGGGAAGCGGAAGGCTGACCTATTCGAAAATGCTGGGCTCGCAATATTGGCGGTTGGCCTTCAGCTTTCGGCAAAGCTCCTGCGCCGCCTTGGCGCTGGCGAGTGGTCCCGCCTTCAAGCGCCAATAGGTTCCCTTGGCGCCGAGATCGACCTTGGTCGCCAGCATGCCCAGCTTGGCCAGATCGGGCGACTTCTTCTTGAACATCGCGATGTCTTTTTCAGCCTGCTCGCGGCTTTTATAGGAAGCCAGATGTACGGCTGGCTTGCCCTTGAGACCTGCGGGCAGGGAACTGGCTGAGCCGCCGGACGAAGGCGATGCTGCAACGGGTTTCTTGTCGGTGGCGGCAACGGCCGGCCTGGGCGGTGCGGGGGGCTGGGCGATGCGGTCCAGGGCCTCGCGTTCGCGGGCATATTCATCCGCCGTCACCAGCCCGGAATTCTTCAGGCGCTCCAGCGCCCCGGCCGACGAGGCCGCCGCCATGAAATCCTTGGGCGCCATCAAGGGATTGGCCCGGTTGCGCGGTTGTGCGGGCAGCAATCCATCCAGAATGATTTGGCGTTCGGCATTTTGCTCGGCGGGCGAAATGGCGCCCCGCTCCAGCGAACGGCCCAATTCGCGCAAACGGTCGATCACTTGCTGGCTGGGCGGCGAGGGCCGGTCAAGCCCGGCACCCGGCGGCGACTGGGTTAAGGGCAGAATGGCCCCGATATTGGCCTGGCGGCGCGCCAGATATTCTTCCTGGGTGACAAGGCCGTTCTCGGCCAGCTCGCGCAGGGTCTGGAAGCGCTGGGCGGCGGTCAGAACCGAGCTGTTGGCGCTTTGGGCTATGGGCAAGGGAGAACTGGTCACCGGCATGGCGGGGGGCGGGCCCTGATAGGTCTGGGCGACCCCCATCACGTCGCTGCGTCCCGGCATCAGGGCGGAACCCGCCAGATTCTCGGGCGCCTGCCCGGCCAGGTAGCCCATATTGATGTTGGCCAGTTCGGCCAAGCTGCGCGGCACCAGACGCTGCCCGACGGGCATGGTGGTCACGGCGGTCGAACGGGAACTGAGCAATTCCTGATAGGCCTGGCGGGCCTGATTGGGCCTGCCGGTATTCTGAAAGAGCAGACCTGCCGCCAAGAGGGCGTAGGGATCGCGCGGATTGCGCCTGAGGGCCTGGCTGACATGGGTCTCGGCCTGGAGGTAATCGCCCTTGGCCAGGGCGGCCAGGGCCGAATCGGTTGGATTGCCCCCGGCGCTGCTGGCGGCTTGGGTGAATCCGGGAAGGGCGCTGTCGGCGTCATACATCATTCCGCAGCCGCCCAGGCTGGCCGTAACCAGCAAGGCAAGCAGCAGGCGCACCCCCCGCTTCGGCTCAAACAAACCCGGCACTCCAGAGACCCCCTATATCTAGCGGCTTGCCAATCTAGCTAATACCAACCTTGGGCGCAAGGGTGCTTGAGCGCCTTGTCACAATCCGGCTAAGGACAGACGGGCCGCTTGGGATTACAGTCGGCGCCGCTGTTCACAAGAAGATTCCGCCATGCCGTATTGCCGTCCCGCCATCACTCTTTCCTTGGATTCCAAGGGCTTTCACAAGCTCGGGGGCAGCCTTTTCCTCAAGGCCTTTCCGCCGGTGCCGGGCGAGGAGGGGGAAAGAACGACCCTTCGCTATGATGGCTCTCAGTTCCAACTGGCGGCCCTTGGTGTCGGTCTTGCCGTGTCAAGCCAGGGGGAAAAGGGGGCAAAACGCCAGATTGTGAGCGCTGAAACCGTCCGATTCGGGCGCTGGGAATCGCCCCTTGCCAGCGATAGTCCCGATATCGCCCTTTTGGAAAGTCTGTGTCCAGGTCTGGATGCAGGGGCCTTCGACCTGGCTGTCGTGGTCAGCGAAAGCCTGAATGTTCGCACCTATCAGGCCGGGGAAGCCCGAATTTGCCTGGAGTGCGGCGAGAGTGCGACGCAGAACGGACGGACCCCGCTGTTTCGTGTCGTGATCAGTGGACCGGCGCGTTCCTGGCCGCGCTTGGTGCGCCTGGCCCGGCTGATCGGCCAGACGGCTGCTTGCGATCTCCTGCAAAGCGAGGGCGAGGCCTCGCTGATTCTGGCTCAGGGATTGGCGGGCTGTGCCCGCAAGTCGCGCCGCCTGATGCTTCAGAAAAAAGAAACGCCTAGCCTGGCCCTGCGCCGCATCGCCAGAATGGGGCTTGAGCAGATTGCCGCCAATCGTCCCTTGGTGATGTCGCAGGGCGAGGAGACGATCGAAGGCGTCCATCAGATGCGCGTGGGCGTGCGCCGCCTGCGCTCGGCACTCAGTCTGTTCCGGCCACTTTTGACTCCTGAAGACAGCCAGCGCGTTCTCTTCGAGCTTAAGGAACTGGGAGGCAGGCTTGGCCCCATGCGCGACCGCGACGTCTTCCTGGGGGCGATTCTGGGGCCGGTTCGCCTGATGGCGCCCGAGCATGAGGGGCTGGAAGCGTTGGAAGAGATGCTGTCGGCCGAGCGAGAGGGCATGCTGGAACAGGCAAGGCATGCGCTGGAGCCTGGGCGTTTTGCCAGCTTCACGCTGGACCTTCTGGAATGGAGCGAAAGCGGCACGACCTCGGCCAAGGGCGATCTTGTGGATTTCGCCAACGCGGCTCTTGATAAGCGCCATTCAAAATTGATGAAGTCGGGGCGCGATTTCGAAAGGCTGGATGCGCTGAAACGCCACGCGCTGCGCATCCGCGGCAAGAAGATGCGCTATGCGGGCGAGTTCTTGCAATCGCTCTATCCCGGGGCCAAGACGAAGCGCTATCTGGAATCCCTGACCGGACTGGTCGATGTGCTGGGGCATCTGAACGACATCGCGGTGGCCAGACGTGTGCTGGAAGAGCGGCGCGAAACATCCGCCGATACGACGCTGCATCACGGCATCGGCTTTGCCGAGGGCTGGCATACAGGCCGCGCAGGTCTTTTGGAAGAGCAGGCACTGGCGGCCTGGGAAGACTTCAGGCGTCAGGAAAAATTCTGGCGCTGATCAGGGAATGCGCCGCAACCCCTCGATCAGTTTCAGATAGTCAGGTTCGTTTTCGGGGCAGATATGGCCATGGCGGATCATGAAGTCGATCATCACCAGGGGCACATTGAACTTGAAGTCGCGGCTGTTCAGGATGGTTTCTTGAACTCGGGCGATGGGCCACAGCTCGAAGCTTTCCACCTCGCCATCGGTGTTTCTGGGCAGGAAGCTATCGGGGCATTCCAGGTCGTAGCAGAAGATCAGGTCGTTTCTAAGGCCCTGCTCGTTCTCGAAGCGGTAGCGGACGGCGCTGCAGGCCCTTGCTGTCTTGGCAAGCACAGCCGACATATCGGCTTCCTCGGCGCATTCCTTGATCAGATTTTCCATCAAGCCGAGATCCACCGGCTGTCCGCCCGCCACCAGATGATCAAGCTTGCCCGGCGCCACCGCCTTGTCCTTGGCGCGCCTGGCGATCCAGAGCTTTTGATCTGGGCCGTGGCCGACATAGCCGTTCAGATGCACCCCCACAGCCAGGATACCCAACGCATGCACGGCGGCGCGGTCGATGCGCAGCAATTCAGGAGCCCCCCATGCGGTCACCACCGGATAGAATTCATTTCGAAGCGGGGGAATGACGCCCTGCTCGGCCAGGGCCTGCATGGCCAAGCCCACGGCTTGGCTGCGCGTCTCAGGGGTTTGCAAGCCCAAAGACAAGGATATCTGATCGTTCTCAACCTCGAAGACGCCTCGAAAGGCGGCCAGACGCAGCGCCATCTCGGGCCTGATCCAGCCGACCTGCCTGCCCTCGACCAGAAAGGGCCGGAAGCGTTCCTGGTCAAAAACATTGCATTCCTGGATATGGGCGAGAAAGGACAAAGGGAACTCCAAGCGCTGGGTGGGGCGTGGACAGCCCGAAAGAGGGGTGCTTATATAGGCAGGAAGAATAAAAGGCCCGCACCGGGAATAGCAAGGAACAGCCGATGTCCGACTTCGAGAAAAAGTCTTATCAGGACTGGCGCCAGTTGGCGGCCAAGGACTTGAAGGGTGAATCCCCCGACGGCCTGGTCCGCGAGACGGCCGAGGGAATCGCCATAAAGCCCCTTTACACTGCCGAGGACCTGGAGGGGTTGTCGCATCTGGACACTATGCCCGGATTCCCGCCCTATCTGCGCGGCCCCCGGGCTACCATGTATGCCAACCGTCCCTGGACGATCCGCCAATATGCGGGTTTCTCGACGCCTGAAGAATCAAACGCCTTCTACCGGGCCAATCTGGCCGCCGGACAGATGGGGCTTTCGGTGGCTTTCGATCTGGCCACACACCGGGGCTATGATTCCGATCATCCGCGCGTGATCGGCGATGTCGGCAAGGCGGGTGTCGCCATCGATTCCGTCGAGGACATGAAAATTCTGTTCGACGGTATCCCGCTCGACAAAATGAGCGTCTCGATGACCATGAACGGCGCCGTGCTGCCGGTGCTGGCGGGCTATATCGTGGCCGCCGAGGAGCAGGGCGTTTCCCAGGACAAGCTGTCGGGCACCATTCAGAACGACATCCTGAAAGAATTCATGGTGCGCAACACCTATATCTATCCGCCGGGACCCAGCATGCGCATCGTGGCCGACATCATCGGCTATACCGCCAAGAACATGCCCAAGTTCAATTCGATTTCGATCTCGGGCTATCACATGCAGGAGGCGGGTGCCACGGCGGTGCAGGAACTGGCCTATACGCTGGCCGACGGGTTGGACTATGTGCAGGCCGCCATCGACAAGGGCCTTGCCATCGACGAATTCGCCACGCGCCTGTCCTTCTTCTTTTCCATCGGCATGAATTTCTTCATGGAAATTGCCAAGCTGCGGGCGGCGCGCGTTTTGTGGGCCAAGCTGATCAAGCCCTTCAATCCGAAGAATCCGATGAGTCTGGCCTTGCGCACGCATTGCCAGACCTCGGGCTGGTCGCTGGCCGAGCAGGACCCCTACAACAACGTGATCCGCACCACCATCGAAGCCATGGCCGCCGTGCTGGGAGGCACGCAAAGCCTGCACACCAACGCGCTCGACGAGGCGATCGCGCTGCCTACGGTTTTCTCGGCCCGGATCGCCCGCAATACCCAGCTTGTCATCGCCGAGGAAACGGGCATTCCCGCCGTGATCGATCCCCTGGGCGGCAGTTATTACATCGAAAGCCTGACCGCTTCGCTGGTCACCGAGGCGGAAAAATTGATCGAGGAAGTGAAGGCCCTGGGCGGCATGACCAAGGCGGTCGAGCAGGGTTTGCCCAAGAAGCGCATCGAGGAAGCCGCAGCCAGGCGTCAGGCCCGCATCGACCGTGGGCTTGAGACCATCGTCGGCGTCAACAAATACAGGCCCGCCAGTTCTGACCCTCTCGATGTGCTCGAGGTTGATAACAGCAAGGTGCTGGCCTCGCAAAAGGCCCGTCTGGCCCAGGTGAAATCTTCGCGCGACGATGGCCGGGTAAAGGCGGCGTTGGCGGCCTTGACGGCATCGGCGGCCTCGGGCGAGGGGAATCTGCTGGCCCTTGCCATCGAGGCCTGCCGCGCCAGGGCCACGGTGGGCGAGATTTCGGATGCGCTGGAAAGCGTGTTCACGCGCTACACGGCCCGCTATCTGGCTGTTTCCGGCGTTTATGGCGCTGCCTATGAAGGAGACGCGATGTTTGCCAAAATCCGTTCCGAAGTGGAATCCTTCGCCAAGGCCGAAGGCAGGCGGCCCCGCTTGCTGGTGGTGAAATTAGGCCAGGATGGCCATGATCGCGGCGCCAAGGTGATCGCCACCGCTTTTGCCGACATGGGATTCGATGTCGATGTCGGGCCCTTGTTCCAAACGCCCGAGGAGGCGGCGCGCATGGCCATCGAGAACGACGTGCATGTCGTCGGCGTCTCCACGCTGGCGGCGGGCCACAAGACCCTGGTGCCGCTCTTGCTTCAGGAACTGAAGAAGGCGGGGGCTTCGGATATTCTGGTCGTAGTGGGGGGCGTCGTTCCGACCCAGGATTACGATGCGCTGAAGGCCGCCGGTGCGGCGGCCATCTTCGGCCCAGGCACCAATATTCCAGAAGCGGCATCGAACATCATCGCCCTGCTTGAGCAGCAAAGGAAAAGCGCCTGAGCAGCGATTCTTCCGATCCCAGGGTGCGGCTGCAGGAGGCTTGGTTCTTTTATGCCGCCAGCCATATTCAAGCGGGCCAGCAGGCGCTGGTCTTGGGAAATCTTGTCAGCGCGCTGACCTCGTTTCGCGAGGCGGCAAGAATCGATCCTTTCAATCTGGCAGCCTGGGGCGGCATCGGCGAGGCGCTGTCCCGCCAAGGCAATGCCGAGGCTGCTGCTGCCTTTGCCCATCTGATCGGGCTTGTGGGTTCCAAGGCGGGCGATCTGGGCAGTCTGGCCGGGCAACTTTTCGCGCATGGCTGGAACCATGCGGCCCTGGCTCTTTGGCAGGCCGCTGAAATGGGCGATCCCACCTTCGTTGCCTGGCAGCTCAATCAGGCTGCCGCCCTGAAGCTGCTGGGCCGCACCGATGAAGCGCGCCAAAGCGCCTGGGCAGCTTTGAAGACGGACCCCACGCTTGACGCCGCCCATCGTCTGCTGGGCGAGATATCATCGGATGCGGGCGATCTGTCGGCGGCCATTCGGCATTTCTCGGCAGTGCGGGCACCAGACGCTCAGGTCATGGCGCATCTGGCCCAGACCTATCTGCTGATGGGTGACGGCAACGCAGCCGCCGATTCATTCCAAAAGGCGGCGGAACAAGACGAGATTTACGCCTCGCAGGCCCTGATGGCGCTGCATTACCGCACCGACATTTCGATGCAAGACATCATTGCCCGCCATCGGGAATGGGGGGCGCGCTTTCCTGCGCCCAAAGCGCCTGCCTGGAAACATGCCCAGGGTCAGCCTCTGCGCCTGGGTTTTGTCTCGTCCGATTTTCGCCATCACGCCACCGGCATTTTTCTGCCGCCCCTGTTGGGGCAGCGTCAGCGTTGCGGCTGGCAGGCCGTGCTTTATTCGAATACAAAAATCGAGGATGGATTCACCGACAAGTTCAAAAGCCTGTGCGAGGATTGGCGCGATATCCGAGCCCTTAGCGACGAGGCGGCGGCTGAACTAGTGCGGGCCGATGGCATCGACATTCTGATCGATCTCAACGGTCATACGGCGGGCAATCGGCTGGGCCTCTTCGCCCTCAGACCGGCCCCCGTGCAGATGGCCTATCTCGATTACGTTTCGACCACCGGGCTTACACAAATCGATTACCGGCTTCATGACCGAATTCATCTGACCGAGGCGGAAGCGGCCCTCTATTCCGAAAAACCGCTCTGGATGGACGGCGACATTTTCGTCTATGAGCCACCTGCCTATGCGCCCGATGTCGCCCCCCCGCCTTGCTTGAAAAATGGCTATGTCACCTTCGGCAGCTTCAATGCCGCCTTCAAGATCGGCGAGCCCAGCATCGCCCTTTGGTGCGCCGTTCTAAATGAAATCAGGGATGCGCGTTTCGTCATGGCCTCGCCCAATCTGAAATATTCGGCAACGCAGGAACGCATGCAGGGACTTTTCAGAAAATATGGAATTGAAACGCATCGCCTGACCTTGCTGGGCGAAGCCGATCATGCCCAGCAATTGGCGCGCTATGCCCTGGTTGATCTGGTGCTCGATTCATTGCCCTATTCCGGCGGCCTCACCACCTGCGAAGCCTTGTGGATGGGCGTTCCTGTTCTGACACTCTCGGGCGACCGCGTTGCCGGGCGCCATTCCACCAGTCATCTAAGCGCCATCGGCCATACGGAACTGATTACTTCTTCTTCCGATGATTTTGTCGAGCGGGCCTGCCGTTTGGGCCGCGACATCGAAAAAATATCTGCCTTGCGAAACTCTCTGCGCGAGGAGATGCGCCGCTCGATTTTGTGTGACGTCGGGGGATATGCCGACCGTTTCACGGCTGCTTTACGTGAAATTAATTTCTCGAGTGAAAAATAACAAAGCGGGCACAAGTTACGACGATGCTTGCATAATTTTAAAACGATAGTCATAGTGTGACTATAAGCGACTCGAATCGTTAACTCGGGGATAGTATGATTCTCTTCAGGCTCTTGGGGTGGGTGCTCGTCGGCATATCGGTTTTGATGGCTTCCACAGAGGCAATTGCCGCTCTGGGAACCGGAACCCATGATTTTATCGCCGCCGCCGATCTGTGGGCGCTGTTCCTGGGTACCGTCCCCGAATTCGATGCCAGCGGCGCCGCCCTGTGGCAAGATGTGCTGGCCTGGCCCGCCTGGACGGTGATTCTGCCCGTCGGCGCCCTGTTCGTGCTGGCCTTTCGGACGCGCAAGAAGCGCCCCTTCGGCAAACGCCGCTTCGCCTGATTGATTGAGTGTTTGAGGTAAAATGGGGGGCCTTCGCCCCCCTTTTTCGTTTCAGCCGCCCGGCGAGGGCAAACGTCAATAGCTGCGGATTAGCCCGATCAGACGGCCCTGAACCTTGACCCGGTCGGGGCCGAAAATGCGGGTTTCGTACTTGGTGTTGGCCGGTTCCAGCGCAATCGAGGCCCCCTTGCGGCGCAGACGCTTTAAGGTAACTTCGTTCTCATCGACCAGGGCGACCACGATGGTGCCGTTCTCGGCGGTGTCGCAGCTTCGGACAAGCACCGTGTCGCCATCCATAATTCCGGCATCAATCATCGAATCGCCATCGATGGTAAGGGCGTAATGCTCGCCCGAGCCCAGAAGGCTCATCGGCACATCGACGGTGGTGGAATGGTCGCGCATGGCCTCAATCGGCGTTCCTGCGGCAATACGGCCCCACAGGGGAATCTGGGCCGAGGGGCTTTCGATGGTAACCACGCGCCCAGGCAGGGGGGCACGGTTGGGCTGGGGCATGGCATTGCGCACCAGTTGCGGCTTGAAATGCCGGGAAGGGACGGGGCGAGGATCGGCCCGGTCGTCCTTGATATTGTCGGGCAGCCTTGTCACCTCAAGCGCACGGGCGCGGTGGGGCAGGCGGTTCAGAAAGCCGCGTTCCTCAAGCCCGGTAATCAGGCGATGAATGCCCGACTTGGATTTCAGCCCCAAAGCCTCCTTCATTTCGTCGAAAGAAGGCGAAACGCCGCTTTCCTTCAGGCGCTTCTCGATGAACATGAGGAGTTCATATTGCTTCTTGGTCAGCATGGGGCCTCCGGCTCAGATATCCGTTACGTTCTAATTTAGTTCGCGCTTATGGTCAAGGAAAATTTACGGAACGGGAAGGGATCAGGAGGGCGTCATCAATCGAGGAGGAGGATGGGAACGGTTTCGCCCGCCGATGCGGCAGGGGCCTTTGGAGGGCGGATGATCAGCGCCTCGGCTTTGGCCATTTCCGAAATCATGGCGCTGTCCTGGCCCTTGAAGGGAAGGGCGGCGAGACGCCCATCCGCTTGGCGTTCCAGCCCGGCCCGAAGATATTCCTGGCGCCCACCCGCAGTTGGCAAGGGGGCAGCCAATTGAGCCAAAAGGATCGGCGGCAGGGCAGGCTCCAGCCCTAAAAGACAGCGCAACATGGGCTTTAGGAACAAGGTGGCGGCCACCATGGCCGAAACCGGATTGCCCGGCAGGCCCAGAACCGGCATGCGGCCAAGCTGGCCGAACATCAAGGGCTTGCCGGGCTTCATGCCGATCTTGTGAAACCCGGCTTCGAAACCCAGATGGGCCAAGCTTTCCTTGACCTTGTCATAGGCCCCGACCGAGACGCCGCCCGAGGTCACCAGCAGATCGCAGCCCTCGGCCGCCCTGGCCTTGGCAACCAGGGAATCGAAATCATCGGAGGCCAGGCCCAGATCCAGCGCATCGGCGCCCCAGCTTTGCACCATGGCGGCGACGGCCAGTCCGTTCGAGGAAGGCAACCCGCCCAAAGGAATCGGCTCGCCGGGCAGGGCCAGTTCGTCGCCGGTGGAGAGAACGGCCACGCGGGGGCGGCGTCTTACCGTCACCCAGGGCCGGTTCATGGCGGCCAGCAGGGCGATGTCGCGGGCAGAGAGCAGCTTGCCTGCGGCCAGCGGGCTTTGGCCGGTTTTGAAATCCTGCCCTTCCTTTCGCACATGCAGGCCCGGGGGCACGGGGGCCGAGAGGCGGATCGTCGTGCCCTCGAGCGTGACCTCTTCCTGGATGGCGACACTGTCGGCCCCTTCGGGCATGACGGCGCCGGTAAAGATGCGCACCGCCTGGCCGGGGCCGACACGGCCCAGGAAGGGGTGTCCCGCCGAAGACTCTCCGATCTGGGTATGCGTAACACCGCAAGCCGCGATGACGGCCCATCCGTCCATGGCCGAGACATCGGCGCTGGGATGGCTGGTCCGAGCGCACGGAGCCTCGGCAATGACCCGCCCCAGGGCCTGGGACAGGGGCAACGTTTCGCCTCCCAATTGAGCCAGGGGCGCTAAAACAAGAGCTTGCGCTTCTTCAACCGATAACATCAATCCGCCTCGTACGAGCCGGATTTTCCACCTGATTTATGCGTCAGGCGAATGTCAGTCAGGCGCATGCCGCGATCGACCGCCTTGCACATGTCATAGATGGTAAGCGCAGCCACCGCGACCGCCGTCATGGCCTCCATCTCGACCCCGGTGCGGCTGTTGACCTTGCAGGTGGCGGTGATGCCAATGGCGCTTTTTTCGGGATCGCAGTCCAGTTCCACGCTGACCGAGGAGAGGGCCAGGGGGTGGCAAAGCGGGATCAGATCGGGAGCCTTCTTGGCCCCCATGATGCCAGCCAGTTGCGCTACGGCCAGCACATCGCCCTTCTTCAGGCCCTTGTCCTGGATCAGGCGCATGGTCTCGGCGGCGACCAGCACGGTGCCCTTGGCGGTGGCGACACGCTGGGTTTCATCCTTGAAACCGACATCGACCATATGGGCGTTGCCCTTGGCATCAAAATGGGTAAAGCCGGACATAAGCCTACTCCTTGGTCAATAGGGCGCGGGTGGCGGCCTCGACATCCTGCTCGCGCATCAGGGATTCGCCAACCAGAAAACAGGATGCCCCGGCCCGGTGCATACGGGCCAGATCGGAAGGCGTTTTCAGCCCACTTTCGGCAATGCCCAGACGGTCTTTGGGCAAAAGGGGCAGCAATCGCTCGGCCGTGGCGATATCCACCTTCAAGCTCTTGAGATTGCGGTTGTTGACCCCGACCAGGGGCGAGGTAAGCCGGGTAAGTGCGCGCTCGAACTCGGCCTCGTCATGGGTTTCGATCAGCACGTCCATGCCCAGATCGAAGGCCAAGTCTTCCATTTCGCGGGCCAGCCCATCATCCAGCGAGGCCAGGATCAGAAGAATGCAGTCGGCCCCCAGGGCGCGCGATTCCAGGATCTGCCAGGGATCTACCATGAAATCCTTGCGCAAAGCGGGCAGGGGGACGGCGTTTCTGGCCTGCCCGAGATAGGCGTCCTCGCCCTGGAAGTTGGGCGTTTCGGTCAGCACTGACAGGCAGGAGGCGCCACCCCTCAGATAGGCTTGGGCTAGGGCAGAGGGATCGAAATCGGGCCGGATCAGCCCCACCGAGGGCGAGGCCTTCTTGATCTCGGCGATCAGCCCATAGCGGCCTTGTTCGACGGATTGGCGCAGCGCCTTGGCGAAACCTCGCGCGGGCGGTTGGGCCACTGCCAGCCGCTCCATCTCGGCCCAGGGCGTTTTCGCCTTACGGGCGCTTACCTGTTCCCGCTTCTGGGCGTTGATGCGATTGAGGACATCGCTCATGAAAGGGGTCTGTTGGTGATCTGGACCAGTTTCTGAAGGGTTGCCTTGGCGGCACCCGTGTCGATGGCCTGCGCCGCCAGGGCGGCCCCCTCCTTGAGGTCCTTGGCCTTGTCGGCCACGATTAGGGCGGCAGCAGCGTTCAGAATCACGATATCGCGGTAAGGCCCCGTAACTCCGTCCAAAAGGGCCATCAGGGCGACGGCGTTGTAGGCCGGATCGCCGCCCAGCAGATCGGATTTCGTTGCGCGCTGAAGCCCCGCCATTTCGGGCGTCACCTCGAACAGCGTCACCTTGCCGTCTTTCAATTCGGCCACCTGGCTGGGGCCGGTGGTGGTCAGTTCGTCCATGCCATCGCCATGCATCACCCAGGCCTTTTCCGAGCCCAGGCGGCCCAGCACCTGGGCCAGGGGCTCCACCCATTGGGGCGCGAAGACGCCGGTCAGTTGGCGTTTGGCCCCCGCCGGATTCGAGAGCGGACCCAGCAGGTTGAAGATGGTGCGCGTTCCCAATTCCACGCGCGGCCCGGCTACGTGGCGCATGGCGGAATGGTGCCTGGGCGCCATCAGGAAGCCGATATGGGCCTGCCAGAGCGATTCCTCGACCAGTGCCATCTCGCAGTCGATCTTGACGCCGAGTGCTGTCAGCACGTCGGCTGCCCCAGATTTCGAGGAAAGTGCTCGGTTGCCATGCTTGGCGACGGGCACGCCCAAGGCCGCCACCACAAAGGCCGTGGTGGTGGAGATGTTGAAGGTGCCCGAGGAATCACCACCCGTGCCCACCACGTCGATGGCATTGGGGGGCGCGTTGATCGAGAGCGCCTTGGCCCGCATGGTGCGCACAGCGCCCGCGATCTCCTCGACCGTTTCGCCGCGCAGGCGAAGCGCCATCAGGAAGGCGCCGATCTGGGCGGGTGTGGCATCGCCCGACATGATGATATCGAAGGCGCGTTCGGATTCTGCTTCTGAAAGCGTCTTGCCCAGGGCCAGTTCGCCCAGAACTTTCTTCATGGCGGCCAGGGAATCGACGGGAGGCGCTTGGGTCATCAGGCGGCCTTCTTCTGAACGGGGATGCCCGAAAGGGTAAGGAAATTGGCCAGCAGATCGTGCCCATGCTCGCTGGCGATGCTTTCGGGATGGAATTGCACGCCAAACACCGGCAGCGTTTTATGGGCCATGGCCATGATCAGGCCGTCGGCACTTTCGCCGGTGGTGTCCAGGCAGTCGGGCAGGGTGGTTCGCTCGACGATCAGCGAGTGGTAGCGCGTCGCCTTGAAGGGCGTGGGGATGCCTTGAAACAGGCCCTTTTGCGTATGATGGATCAGGTCCATCTTGCCATGCATGGGCTTGGGGGCGCGCACCACTTGGCCTCCGAAGGCCTGGCCGATGGCCTGATGGCCCAGGCAGACCCCCAGCAGGGGGATTTTCCCCGCCGCCGCCTTGATCAACGGCAGGCAGATGCCCGCTTTGTCGGGGTCGCAAGGACCGGGCGAGATTACGATGGCCTTGGGATGCAGGGCCAGGGCCTGGGCAACCGTGAGCGCGTCGTTGCGCTTGACCTCGACCTCGCTGCCCAGATCGCCCAGATACTGCACCAGGTTCCAGGTGAAGCTGTCGTAATTATCGATGAGAAGAAGCATTGGGTTCGTCCTGAAAGAAGGGGCGAGAATAAACCACCCTCAGAATCGGTCAAGGCCAAGGCCTTTGGGGTCGATGGCGGGGGGCTTGCCGCCCAGCAGATCGGCTAGCAGGCGCCCAGAGCCCAGCCCCATGGTCCAGCCCAGTGTGCCGTGCCCGGTATTGAGATACAGCCCCTTGATCGGGGTAGCGCCCAGAATGGGCACACTGTCGGGGGTGACCGGGCGCAGCCCGGCCCAGAATTCAGGATCACTTCCGGCCTGGGGGAAGAGGTCCAGGGTCTTTCTAAGGATAATCTGCGCCCGTTTTTCATTCATCGAGGCGTCGAGGCCAGCGAATTCCGCCGTGCCAGCCACCCTCAAGCGGTCGCCCAGGCGGGAATAGACCATCTTATGGGCATCGTCGGTGAGGCTGAGTTGGGGTGCCCCTGGGCCTGCGGTCAGCGTCACCGAATAGCCCTTGGCGGGAACGAGGGGCAGCCTGATCCCCAGTGGCTTCAGAAGGCCAGGGGAATAGCTGGCCAGCGCTACGACAACCGCCTCGGCCTCGATCCTTCCCCGGCTGGTGCGGACGGCCTTGAAACCTTTGGCCACGGCCTCGATCCCTTCGACCCAGGTGTCGAACAGAAAACGCGCTCCCATGTTTTGGGCCAGCACAGCCAGCCCTTGGGTGAATTTGCAGGCATCGCCGCTTTCGTCTTCGGGCGTATGGATGCCGCCCGCCAGCCGGTGACGCGCGTTTTTTAGGGCCGGTTCCAGCGACTGGCAAGCGGAGGCGTCAACCACAATACGGTTAAGGCCAAAGCGTTTCATGGTCTCAGAGGCAAGGCAGGCCTGCTCGAATTCTTGTGCATCGTGATAGATGTGCAGAATTCCCGTCTGACAGCGGTCGTAATCGAGGGCATGGTCGGTGTTGAAGGCTTTCAGTAGGGCGCGGCTGTATAGGGCGACCCTTAAGGTTCGTTCGGTATTGAGCGCCGTGCGGCTGGCACTGCAATTGACCAGAAATCGAAGTCCCCAAAGCCAGAGGTCGGGATCATAGCGGTTAAGCCGCCAGAGCAGAGGCTGGTCCTCGCGCCCCAGCCATTTCAGGGCATTCCGGGGGGTGGCGGGGTTGGCCCAAGGTTCGGCATGGCTGGCCGAAATCTGCCCGCCATTGGCAAAGCTGGTCTCCAGGCCTGGGGCGGATTGGCGGTCGATGACGGTGACCTCGTGCCCGTCCTTGGCCAGCCAATAGGCCGTGGCTGTGCCAACGATACCGGCCCCCAGTACGATTACCCGCATGCCGCCCCCCATTCTTGAAGGGCGATGGCGAGGTCACGTTCCACCGAGGCCCAGTCGTCGCGCTTATGCTGGCGGAACAAGCGCAGGCTGGGATACCAGGGCGAGTTAGTCCTTCCTTCCAGCCAACGCCACTCGGCGGGCATGGGCAGGGCCATCCAGGTGGGAACGCCCAAAGCCCCCGCCAGATGCGGCACCGACGTATCGGAGGAGAGGACCAGGTCGAGCCCGGCCATCAGGGCGGCGGTTTCGGCAAAGGGGGCGGTTTGGCTGTCCACCTCGTGCCCCAGATCGAGCGCCTGCTCTCCCAAGGCCTTCAGGAATTCCGCCCGTCCGCCCGCTTGCAGGCAGACCAGGCGGGCCTTGGGAACCTGCCCGAGGGCTCGGGCCAGAAGGGCAAGGCCGGGCGAGCGCCAGTCCTCGCCCCTGAATTTGGCGTTGCCCTGCCAGGCCAGGCCGATCTTAAGTCCGCTCTGGCACCTCAGCCAGTCGCGTTTGTCACGGGCCAATATTGGATCGGGGCTGAGATAGGGAATGGAAGCGGGGATAGTGTCCAGGCTGGTGGCAAAAAGGGTGGGCAGACTCAAAAGCGGGCAATGGCAGTCGAAATCGGGCAGGGGGTCCTGATTCTGGCGCAGGACAAGATCGACACCCTTAAGGCTTTTCATCAATTCAGCCAAAGGGGGCTGCACCTCCAGCAGCACGCGTGCCGCACCAAACCCTTTGACCAGGGGGGCATAGCGGCAAAAATGCAGGCTGTCGCCCAGGCATTGCTCGGCATGCAAAAGAATGGTCCTGCCCGCCAGTGTCTCGCCCTGCCATTGCGGCTGAGCGAAGGAACGGGGCGGCATGTCCGAGCGCTGCCAGCGCGCTTCATAGGCCTTGAAGCCTTCTTCCAGATTTCCCTGGGCCAGCAGGGTCATCCCCAGATTGCAGCGAGCCGAGGTCGTATTGGGATCAAGGGACAAGCATTTTCTGTAAGCGGCCTCGGCTTCCCCCCGCTCGCCCATTTCATCCAGGACCAGAGCCAGGTTGTTCCAAAGCGGGGCGCGCTGTGGCTCTTGCTTCAGGGCGCGCCTTAGGCATTCGGCGGCATTGTCGAAGTGGCGAAGATCGCGCTCCAGCAGCCCCAATCCGGTCAGGGCGCCGACATGCAGGGGGGCAAGCTTCAAGGCGGCGATGTAATAGCCCATGGCTTCCTCGGCCCGGCTCATGCGGGCCACCAGATGGGCCAGATTGACCAGGGGGTCGGGATCGGTGGGCGCCAGCTTCACTGCCTGGGAGAGCAGGGGCAGCGCCTCGGCAAGTCGTCCCAGTCCCGCCAAAGCCAATCCCCTGGCATTAAGGGCGGACGATGTGCCCGCATCGCCAAGGAGGCGCAGGGCTTCTTCGAATTGGTCCTGTTCGCGCAAGGACTCGGCCAGATGAAGCCGGATATCCGCATCCGTTTCGTCCATCTCAAGGGCTTGTCGGTAATAGGCCTCGGCCTCAACAAAGCGCCGCTCCCGGTGCAGGGCGGCACCCAGCGAGAGGAATTTCTCGGCCACGGGAGAGCGCATTCTTTCTGACACCTTTGCAATAAAGACAAGGGGGTATAGCTTAGGAGGATGCAGGCTAGCAACCAAGCCCTTCTTAGCGTGGCGGAGATGAGCCGGGCCGATGCCCTGGCTGTTCTGGCCGGTGTGCCCGGCTTGCGGCTCATGGAGGCGGCGGGCTGGGCGGTGGCCCTGCAAACCCGCAAGCATTTCGCCCCCTGCCGGGTGCTGGTGCTGGCCGGACCCGGCAATAACGGGGGCGATGGCTTCGTTGCGGCCCGGTATTTGCGATACTGGGGCTGGCCGGTGCGCATTGCTCTTTTGGGAAGTCGGGATGGCCTGAAGGGCGATGCCGCCCTCAACGCCGCCCGCTGGGAAGGCTATATCGAGCCTTTAACCCCGGACGCCCTGACGGGGGCCGATCTGGTCATCGACGCCCTGTTCGGAGCCGGACTTTCGCGTCCCTTGGGCGGAATGGCCAAGGCGACGATCAAGGCCATTCGGGTTCCCGTGGTGGCGGTCGATATTCCAAGCGGGGTTGCGGGCGATAGCGGTCTGGTCGAGGGTGTAGCGCCAAAGGCAGCACTTACGGTCACTTTCTTTAGAAAAAAGCCTGGCCATTGCCTGATGCCCGGGCGCGACCTGTGCGGCCAAGTGGTGGTGGCCGATATCGGCATTCCGGATGAGGTGCTGGACGAGCTACGGCCCAGTTGCTTCGAGAATGGCCCCGGCCTCTGGCAATTGCCCGAGTTGCAGACGGACGGACACAAATACAAACGCGGCCATGCGCTGGTCGTGGGCGGCGAAATGGCGGGGGCTTCGCGTCTGGCAGCCCTGGCGGCTAGGCGCTCAGGTGCTGGCATGGTAACGCTGGCCGTTCCCGAAAAGCTGGCATCCCACTATGCCGATGCCGAGCCTGGAACGGTGCTTCGTGTGTGCAACGGCCCCTCCGATCTGAAAGACCTCATTGCCAAACGCAAGATTTCCGCCGTGCTGATCGGTCCGGGCCTGGGGCGGGGCAAGGCCAGCCGGTCCCTGGTGTTGGGGGTGCTGAAGGCGGGGATTCACGCCGTTCTGGATGCCGATGCGCTCAGTTGCTTCGAGGGACACAGCGAGGAATTACTGTCTTGCCTGCATCATCCGGTTCTGTTCACGCCCCATGAGGGCGAGTTCAAGCGTCTGTTCGAGCGTCTGCCCGACAAGCTGGCCTCGGCCAGGGCTGCCGCGCGCCTGAGCGGAGCGGCCATTCTTCTGAAAGGGCCGGATACGGTGGTGGCGTCACCCGATGGTCGGGCAGTGATCGAAACCCAGGCCCCGCCTAGCTTGGCTACCGCCGGTTCGGGCGATGTGCTGGCGGGGATTGCGGTGGGATTGATGGCGCAGGGAATGGCGCCCTTTCAGGCCGGGGCGGCTGCCGCCTGGCTGCATGGCCAGGCGGCTTTGAAGGCCGGTCCGGGACTGATCGCCGAGGACCTTATCCCCTGATCGAGCTAAGGAAGTTATCAACCTTGACCGTAAGCTCGTCGGCGGTACGCGACAGGCTGCTTGAGGAATTCAGAACTTCGCGGGCGGCAGTGCCGGTTTCACCGGCGGCCTGATTGACCCGCCCGATGGTATCGGTGACCTCCTGCGTACCAGTGGCGGCCTGCTGGACATTGCGGGCAATCTCGCCGGTGGCGGCTCCCTGTTCTTCAACTGCCGTGGCAATTGCTGATGCTATCTCGTTGATTTGACCGATGATTCCAGAGATACCCTGAATCGCCGTCACGGTCTCCTTGGTGGCGTTCTGGACCCCCTGAATCTGGGTGGTGATTTCCTCGGTCGCCTTGGCGGTCTGGTTGGCTAGGCTCTTCACCTCGTTGGCGACAACAGCGAATCCCTTGCCCGCATCGCCCGCTCTGGCGGCCTCAATCGTAGCGTTCAAGGCAAGCAAATTTGTCTGCGAGGCGATGTCGTTGATCAGCTTGACCACCTCGCCAATCTTGCTGGCGGCCTTGGCCAGGCCCTGCACCATACTGTTGGTGCGTTGAGCTTCCTGCATAGCATTGCTGGCGATCTGGGCCGATTGGGTGACCTGCCGACTGATTTCGGAGATCGACGAGGACAATTCCTCAGCCGCCGCCGCAACGGTCTGAATGTTGACGGTGGCTTCCTCGGCCGCCGCCGCCACCGTAGTGGACTGGCGCGAGGTTTCCTCGGCCGTGGCGGTCATGGTTTGCGCCGTCGATTGCAACTCGGTGGCCGATGTGCCCACCGAGGCCACCACGCTCTTGACCTCACGTTCAAACAGGTTGGCCTTGTCGCCCAGTTCCTTGGCGATGATGGCCGCCGTATTGGCCTCGGCATAGACCGAGATGGCCAGACTCATATCGAGCAAAGCCGCCTTGTTGATCGATTTCAAGACGTCGGCCAGGATGTCCGGCCTTTTGCGATAGGCCAGAACGGCCAGTTCGAAAATCTTGGACAGCGTGAAACTGTAGCCGCCGATATACCATCCCGGCTCAAGGCCGATCTTCTGATGAATTTCACCGATGGTGCGCACCGATCGCATATAGGCGTCATCGAAATTGCCCGAAAACACGTTCTTCAGCCAGTGGTCCTTCTGCCGGGCGCGCGCATGCTGCAGCACCTGCTGGTTGGGAAACATCTGGTTCAGATTGGGGTGCGACGTGGCATAGGCGTAGAAATCGTCAAGAATCTTGTCGATATTGCTAGAAAGAATGCCATTGAAGTCGCGCAGGCAAGAGATAGCCTTGTCGTCGATCTGGTAGTATTTGGTCCGTTCTGCCATCGAGGCGAAGCCGGTATTCTCGTTAGCCATGGTCCCGTGCCCTCGGTTGTAGGTTGATAAATTTACCGGAAAGATAAAACTTGGAAATTCTACAAGGTTTAGTCGTAGCGCCCAGTATCATTCGAAGTAAGCTTGTTTACCACATCTTCAAGGCCCCTGCCACAAGATAGCCACAGAAAAACAGAGGTTATATAGACACTTCCCTGTGCCATTTGATCCTTCATCGAAAAATGCGCCTTGGTCGATCCAGAGACATTGGCGTTTCACGGTTGTCTCGGGGCGGGTGATGGTCTATAAGACCCGGCTTCGGCAAGCCCTGCTTGGCCGGAAGGCGCGGGCGTGGCGGAACTGGTAGACGCGATGGATTTAGGTTCCATTGCCGCAAGGCGTGGGGGTTCGAGTCCCTTCGCCCGCACCAAGATCAAAGCCCTTAGCTGGGGTCGCTTTTTTTCATATTCATCAAGGATTGGCAGTCGATGCAAGTTACCGAGACCAATATTGACGGGCTCAAGCGTTCCTACAAGGTCACCGTGCCTGCGGGACAGATCGAGACCATGCTGCTGGGACGCTTGACCGAGGTGGGCAAGGATGCCCGCGTCCCCGGTTTTCGCCCTGGCAAGATTCCCATGCCGATCCTGCGCAAGAAATATGGCGCCTCGGTGATGAGCGAGGTCATCGAAAAGGCCGTCAATGCGGGCACCACCCAGGCGGTGACGGACAATAATCTGAAGTTGGCCCTGCGCCCCAACATCGAGATCACCAACTATGCCGAGGGGTCTGATCTGGAATTCACGCTGGCCATCGAGACGCTGCCCGATGTCGTGCCCATGGATTTCAAGTCGATCAAGCTTGAGCGGTTGAAGGTCGAGGCGGGCGAGGATGAGGTGGCCGAGGCGCTTGATCATTTCGCCAAGGCCAGAGGGACTTCCGAGCCGGTAACCGAAGATCGCGCCGCCAAGTCGGGCGACGTGCTGGTGATTGATTTCGTGGGCAAGCTGGGCGACGAGGCTTTTGCCGGCGGCACCGCCGAGGGCTATGAGCTGGAATTGGGCTCCAACACCTTCATTCCCGGTTTCGAGGACCAGTTGATCGGTGTTAAGGCCGGGGCCGAGGTCAAGGTCAACGTGACCTTCCCCGAGGGCTATCAGAACGAGAAACTGGCAGGAAAGCCGGTTGTTTTCGAGGTCAAGGTGCAAAGCCTGAAGCAAAAGGTGGCGGCCCAGATCGATGAGGAAATGGCCAAGGTCATGGGGCTTGAAAGCCTGGATGCCCTTAAGAAGACGGTCAAAGAGCAGATCGAGCGCGATTACGACCGCCTGTCACGCATGAAGTTGAAGCGCGCCCTTTTGGACAAGCTGGCCGAAGGTCATGATTTCCCGGTGCCGCCCGGCCTGCTGGACGCCGAATTCCAGGCCATCTGGAAGCAGATCGAGGAAGCCAAGGCCAAGGGACAGTTGGACGAGGCCGACAAGGCCAAGAGTGACGAGGTTCTGCGCGAGGAATATCAGAAGATCGCGGCAAGGCGCGTGCGCCTGGGTATTCTGCTGGCCGAGGTGGGACGCACCAACAATGTTCAGGTGAGCCAAGAGGATCTGAACCGCGCCCTGGTCGCCGAGGCGCGCCGCTTTCCCGGTCAGGAAGCCATGGTCTTCAAGTATTACCGCGAGACTCCCGACGCCATGGAATCCCTAAAGTCGCCCATTCTGGAAGAGAAGGTGGTCGATTTCATTCTGGAACTGACTTCTGTAAGCGATAAGCCCGGTTCCAAGGAAGAGTTGATGAAGGAAGAGGACTAAGCCCATGAGCCCGCGCGATCCTGCCGACGTCGTCATGAACACGCTGGTTCCCATGGTGGTCGAACAGACCAGCCGGGGCGAGCGCTCCTATGACATCTATTCGCGCCTCTTGAAGGAGCGCATCATTTTCCTGACGGGGCAGGTCGAGGATTACACGGCCAGCCTGATCTGTGCCCAGCTTCTGTATTTGGAATCCGAGAATCCCAACAAGGACATCTCGTTTTACATCAACTCGCCGGGTGGCATCGTCACCTCAGGCCTGGCCATCTACGACACCATGCAGTTCATTCGTCCCGAAGTCTCGACGGTCTGCATCGGTCAGGCCGCCTCGATGGGCTCGCTGCTGCTGGCCGCCGGTGCCCCCGGCAAGCGCTATGCTCTGCCCAATTCGCGCATCATGATCCATCAGCCGTCGGGTGGGGCGCAGGGACAGGCCACCGACATTGAGATTCAGGCCCGCGAAATCCTGTCTCTTCGCGCACGTTTGAACCAGATTTACGTTAAGCATACCGGCCAGGCCCTGGATCATATCGAGCATTCGATGGAGCGCGACAAGTTCATGACCGCCGACGAAGCCAAGACTTTCGGCTTGATCGATCAGGTCTTTTCCAAGCGCCCGGAAGCGGCGGAAGGGGCATAAAGCCTGAGTCCTTGGCTTGGCGCCTGTGATGACCTATATTTTCTATAATCTCCCGGCAAGGAGTTGACATTAGATGGCCCGCGTAACAGTTGAAGATTGCGTAACCAAGATCCCCAACCGCTTCGAGCTGGTGATGCTGGCGGCCCAACGGGCGCGCGACATTTCCACCGGGGCACCGCTCACCGTGGATCGCGACAACGACAAGAATCCCGTCATCGCCCTGCGCGAAATCGCCGACGAGACGGTCAGCCTTGACGTTCTCAGGAATTCCCTGGTGCAGGGTCTTCAGAAGCATGTCGAGAACGACCAGCCCGAGGACGACAATCTCGAAGGCAGTCTGGCCGCCGCTGACATGGCTTTGGATGTGGGCGAGGCCAATCTCGACGAGGAAGTCATCGAAGACGGCCTGACTATCGAGGAAGAGCCCGAGATGGCGGGCTTCGAGGACATCGCGCCGGGCGAGGAGGCTTAACCCACTCTCCTGGAAAGCGGATGATCCGGCAATTCGAACTCGTCGAGCGCGTTAAAGCCTACGATCCCGCCGCCGACGAGGATGCCATCAACCGCGCCTATGTCTACGCAATGAAGATGCATGGCGCGCAGAAGCGGGCTTCCGGCGATCCTTATTTTTCTCATCCCATCGAGGTGGCGGGTATCTTGACCCACTTCCATCTCGATGGCGCCTCGATCATCACCGCCCTGCTGCATGATGTGATCGAGGACACCACCTCGACTCTCGAAGACATTCAGAAAATCTTCGGCGCCGAAATCGCCCGACTGGTCGATGGGGTGACCAAGCTGACACGCTTGGAGCTGACGTCGGATCAGGCCAACAAGCAGGCCGAGAATTTCCGCAAGCTCGTCTTGGCCATGAGCGAGGACATCCGCGTCCTTCTGGTCAAGCTGGCCGACCGGCTGCACAATATGCGCACGCTGCATTACATCGGAAATCCCGAAAAGCGTCGGCGCATCGCCATGGAAACCATGGAAATCTACGCGCCCCTGGCCGAGCGTATCGGCATGCAAGAAATCAAGAACGAGTTGGAAGATCTGGCCTTCGGCGAGTTGCATACCGATGTCCGCCAGTCGATCACCGCCCGGCTGGAATTCTTAAAGCAAAGTGGGGGTAATCTGATCGGTCACATTCTGGCCGAATTGAATGACGTGATGGGCGGCAACAAGATCGCGGCCGAGATTTCCGGGCGTGAAAAGACGCCCTATTCCATCTGGCGCAAGATGCAAAGGAAGGATGTGGGGTTCGAGCAGTTATCCGACATCATGGCCTTTCGCGTCATCGTCGAGAATGTCGATTCCTGCTACAGAGCGCTGGGTGTTCTGCACAGCCACTATCCGGTCGTGCCCGGGCGCTTCAAGGATTACATCAGCCTGCCCAAGCCCAATGGCTACAAGTCGCTGCATACCGGCGTTCTGGGGCCGGAACATCAGCGCATCGAAGTTCAGATCAGAACGCGCGACATGCATGACGTGGCCGAACTGGGCGTTGCCGCGCATTGGAATTACAAGAACGGTGGCCCCAAGACGGACGGCAAGCAATATCGCTGGCTGCGCGAGCTTCTGGATATTCTGGATCACGCCTCCGGGCCTGAGGAATTTCTGGAACATACGCGCCTTGAAATGTTCCAAGACCAGGTCTTCTGCTTCTCGCCCAAGGGCGACCTGATCGCCCTGCCCAGGGGCTCGTGTCCGGTCGATTTCGCCTATGCCGTCCATTCCCAGGTGGGTGACACCTGCGTCGGCGCCAAGGTCAATGGCCGTCAGGTGCCCTTGAAGACGGCCCTGGGCAATGGCGATCAAGTGGAAATCCTGACCAGCAAGGCCCAGACGCCGTCGCCCAACTGGGAGCGCTTCGTCGTGACCGGCAAGGCCAGGGCCTGCATCCGCCGCTTCATCCGCAATCAGCAGCGCAGCCAGTTCGTGGCCCTGGGCCGCGAAATCCTCACCAAGGCCTTTCGCCAGGAAGGCTATGACTTTGCCGACAAGTCGCTGGATGGTGTGCAGCGGCTTTTCAAGTCGGGGTCCGCTGAGGATCTGATCGTTTCCGTGGGCGAGGGGCATCACACCGGGCGCGAAGTTCTGCTGGCGGTCTATCCAAGCCTCAAGGACAAGGCGCATGCGGCCAATGTGGTGTCGTTGCCAAGCAAGCCCAAGGGAACGGGCAAGCAGGTCAAGCGCGAGAATGCCGTGCCCATCAAGGGCCTTATTCCCGGCATGGCCATGCATTTCGCAGGCTGTTGCCACCCGCTGCCGGGCGATCGCATCGTCGGCATCATCACCACCGGCAAGGGTGTGACCATCCACACCATCGATTGCGACATGCTGACCAATCTGCAAGACCAGCCCGAGCGCTGGCTGGATATCGCCTGGGACCACGGTGCCGAGACCGAGGCTCATACATCGCGCATCACCATGGTGGTGGCCAACGAGGCGGGAAGCTTCGCCTCTCTGGCCACCGTGATCGCCAAAAGCCTTGGCAACATCACCAATGTGAAAGTCACCAACCGCTCGACCGATTTCTTCGAACTGATCGTCGATATCGAGGTCAGGGACGTGCGCCACCTCACCAACATCATCGCCGCCCTCAGGGCAACCCCGGAAATCAGCTCGGTCGAACGGGCCAGAAGCTGACAGCAACTTTCCCATGAGACATCTTATGCCCCTCGTCCATCAACGCCTTGGCATTAACATCGACCATGTCGCCACCGTGCGCAATGCAAGGGGGGGCGAACATCCCGATCCCGTGGCGGCTGCCCTTCTCGCCATCGAAGCCGGGGCCGACGGCATCACGGCGCATTTGCGCGAGGACCGACGCCATATTCGCGACGGCGACATCGAGCGGCTGATGGAGGTGCTAAAGCGTCCGCTCAATCTGGAGATGGCAGCTATCGATGAAATGGTGGCAATCGCCATCGGTTTTCGTCCGCATGCCTGCTGCCTGGTGCCCGAGAAGCGCAGCGAACGGACCACCGAGGGGGGCCTGGAGGTGGCGGGCGATCTGGCGCGCATCGCCGATGTCACGGGGCGCCTCAGCGATGCGGGCATTCGGGTTTCGCTGTTCATCGAGCCTGATCCCAAACAGGTTGAGGCGGCAAGCAGGGTGGGCGCTCCGGTGATCGAGTTGCATACCGGCACCTATGCCGAACGCGGGGGCGGCGAGGGGAGGGAACTTGAACGTCTTCGCACAGCAGCCCATCTGTCCCAGGAGCTTGGCTTGGAATGCCACGCCGGTCATGGCCTGACCTATGACAATGTCGCTCCCGTGGCGGCCATTCCCAACATCCTCGAACTCAATATCGGCCATTTCCTGATGGGCGAGGCGATGTTCGTGGGGCTGAAGGCCAGCATCCTAGAGATGCGCCGCTTGATGGACGAGGCCAGATCGTGATTCTGGGCCTCGGCAACGATCTGGTCGATATTCGGCGCATCGAGCAGACGCTGGAGCGCTTTGGCGAGCGCTTCATGAAACGCGTCTTCACCGATATCGAAATCGCCAAGTCGCTGAATCGTGCCCAGCCAGCCCCCACTTTCGCCAAGCGCTTTGCCGCCAAGGAAGCCTGTTCCAAGGCCCTGGGCACCGGCTTTCGCCATGGCGTCTTCTGGCGCGATATCGGCGTGGTGAACGACGCCTCGGGCCGTCCCTCGCTGGAGCTGAGCGGCGGTGCCCTGGCCCGCTTGCAGGCCCTGACGCCCCCCGGCCATAGGGCCATCCTTCACCTCACCATGACCGACGAACCGCCGATGGCCGAAGCCGTGGTGATCATCGAGGCGGTCAAGATTTAGCGGTTACCGGCATTCACTTATTATTGAAACATCCTATGGGATGTGGCATTCTATATGGTATGTATCGCTTGGTTCTTGATAGCTGTGTATTGGTTTCCGGACTGCGCAGCAGAAACGGGGCAAGTAACAGGCTTCTGCGTCTGGTGGCGTTGGGGCATATCCGCCCGCTCTGCTCGACAGCCTTGTTTCTTGAGTATGAAGCGGTCCTGTCGCGCCCTGAGCATCGCCTCGAGCATGGGCTTGGGCCAGACGCCTTGCAGCAGTTTCTAGCGTCCTATGCATCGGGTTGCGAAGGGGTGGACGTGCATCTGCGCTGGCGTCCGCAACTGAACGATCCCGATGATGAGATGGTTCTGGAAGCGGCGGTGAACGGGCGGGCGGATGCGTTGGTGACGCACAATATCCGCGACTTCATTCGTTCGGCGACGCTGTTCGGACTAGCGGTGAAGACGCCGCGAGACATGTTGAAGGAGATACAAACATGAGCAAGGCCACCTATCCCCTGAAGCTTCCAGAATCGGTCAAGAATGCTGCCCGGCGATTGGCTCGGGAAGATGGCGTATCGCTCAACCAGTGGATTGCGGCGGCAGTGGCTGAGAAAGTGGGGGTGGTCGAAACCGCCGCAGCTTTCCTGAAGGCGCGGGCAGGAGAAGCGAACCCCTCCAGCATGTTGGCCTTCCTGGACAATGCGCCGGATGTGACGCCCAAACTCGAGGATGCCATCTGAGAGCCTGTCCGGGAGGTTTTCATGGAGTTTCATTGGCTTCGCTTGGCCCGAATGGCAGGCGCAAGCCCGCAGGCGATGTGAGG
>JADFZV010000050.1 GCA_015232335.1 Alphaproteobacteria bacterium
AGCACGAAGGTTGATGCCGCTACCCAAAAGGCCTTGATCCTGGAATTCGACCAGTGGGGCGCGAATGAGAATATTATTTCCGGTTTTGACAAGGTTCGTTTCGTTCAGGAGGATGATTCCGTTGGGGTGTAGGAATAAGTAAGATAGGAAATGACGATCCCCTCTCCCGGCTGGCCCATTCCCACAGCCTGGGTCAGGATATCGCTGCCGCCGGGCGATCCGCCAACTAGGCGCTGCCAGATAAGTTCAGGCGCGCCGGAGGTGGTGTTGTAGCGGATGCTGGCGATGTTGAAGGTCAGCGTTACCGTGGGATAGGGATCGAAAATCAATCTTGCCGCTGTGATGATGTCGTCAAGGTCGGTGCTGGTGACCGTGGTTTCCTGGGTCACCAGATCGGAAACCGTCTGCGTAGCAGCAATGATCTTGCGCTCGACCATCAAAAGACCCGTCAGCTCGATGGTGGCACAGAAAAGTGCTATCATGATCGGAGCCACCAGGGCGAATTCGATTGCCGCCACACCGTGGCTCTCCCTTAATTTGCTGCAAAGCAGGCGGAGAGGCGGCTTGCACATCTTACGTGCCCGGAGGGTTGAAAGGTTCGTTGCGGAAAACCACCGTGGTCTGCAGCCTGAAAATATCCCAGCCGATATAGGAACCGGAATGCGACCGCGCCGCGATCAGGGAAAGCAGGCCTTCGATCGGCGTAATGAAGTTCCAGGGCCTGGCCACACGCACGATCACGATGTCGCCGGGCGAGGTTGCCAGATAAGACGAGGCGATCTGGTTGCCGTTGGCATCGTACATGTCGGGAATATTGGCCGTGGCGAAATCGGGAAAGCTTGAAACGAGATAGGTCAGCTCGGTGCAGGGCATTATGCCATAGAGATTCTCGCACAAGAGGCGCTTGAACTCGACTTCCGGCGATCCGGCGTTCTGCACACTTCCGGTGCGCACCTGGCGCCCAGCCTCCTGCGCCGCCCCTTCAAGGACCACTGAGTTGAGCAGCAAAAGCCCCGATTCGATGATGGCGAAGAGAAGCAGCAGGAAGAAGGGAGCCAGAATGGCAAATTCGACACCCAGACTTCCTCTGTTGGGGCGCTTTGCGCGTTTTCTTACGATGGCAAGAAGGCGGAGCATGGCAGACATCCTGGTTTACTCTGACCTGATCCTGGGGCATTTTGGCAATCTGCGCTGTGATTGAAGTCACTCTTAACGCTCTGTTTTTGCAAGTGGACGATGAACAACACTCCTGCAAAATTGCATAAAATTGTCGAAGCTCGGCTTGCCCAGGCCAAAAGGCTGCATGCTGGCGGGCGGCTTGGCGAGGCCGAGGCCCTCTTTTCTCAGCTCATGAAAGAAGTTGGCGGCGATGCCCTGGCCGTCCTGGAGATGGCGGGGGCCGCCGCCGAGATGGGTGAGGCCGAGGCCGCGCTGGCACTTTACCGCAAAGCCCATGCCCTGGCCCCTGATGCGCCGCTGATCTTGGGACATTTCGGAACTTTTCTGGCCCGGATCGGCCAGAGTGGCGAGGCGATTGCGCTCCTTAAGAAGGCCGTCCTCCTGTCGCCCACCAATGCCCAGTTGGCTTACAATCTGGGCAAGGTGCTGGCGGAATCGGGCTCACCCCAGCAGGCCATCGAGGCCTATCGCCAAGCCGTCCGGCTTGACCCAAAATTCACTTGGGCCTTGGTCAATCTCGGCAACAGCCTGGCCGATATCGGCCTGCATGACGAAGCCGCCCTGGCCTATCGCCAGGCCCTGGACCTTGAGCCGGGCAATGCGGGCTTTTGGAACAACTATCTTCTCAGTTCGCAATATGCCGAGGGCGTCTCCGCCGCCTCGATCTTCGCCCTCAGCCAGGATTTCGAGACCCATGTCGGAGCCTCTTTAAGCAAGCGCTGGAAGCCGCACGGCAACAGCAGGGATCCCGAGCGGTGCTTGCGCATCGGCTATGTCTCGCCCGATCTGAAACGCCATCCCGTCGGCTATTTTCTTTCGGGCGTTCTGCCCAACCATGACCCTGACCTGTTCAAGATTCATGTCTATTCGAACCATCCAAAGGAAGACGATCTGAGCGCCCAGCTCAAGGGCGCCGTGGGGTCCTGGACCACCGTCTCCGGCTTGGACGACAAGGCCCTGGCCCAGCGCATCCGCGAGGACGGCATCGACATCCTGATCGATCTGGCCGGGCACACCGCCAACAACCGCCTTACCGTCTTTGGCCGAAAGCCCGCTCCGGTTCAGGTGGCCTGGTGCGGCTATGTTGGCACCACGGGCCTTCGGGCCATGGACGTCCTCATCGCCGACCGCCACCACATCCCACCCGGCGAGGACTCCTTCTATGTCGAGCGGGTGATCCGCCTGCCCGATTCCTGGCTGTGCTACACACCACCCGCCGCCGCCCCGCCCGTGGCCCCCGTACCAGCCCTGGCCAAGGGCCACGTCACCTTCGGCTGCTTCAACAATCCCGCCAAGATATCCAAGGCCAGCATAAGGCTCTGGCAGCGCATTCTGGACAAGGTTCCGGGGGCCAGGCTGTGCATTCGCGCCGCCTTCTTCAGAACGGAGGAGCAGATCGCCATCTACCGGCAGCGCTTTTCCGAGGCCGGGGCCGATGTGGCGCGCATCGACTTCATGCCCGCTTTGGCGCAAGACAAGTTGCTGGAAGCTTATGGCGAAATCGACATCGCACTCGATCCCTTCCCCTATTCGGGCGGCATCACCACGCTGGAGGCCTTGTGGATGGGAGTGCCGGTTATCACCAAGACCGGCGCCAGTTTTCCCGGACGCCATTCGACCAGCTTCTTATCGACCATCGGGCGGCAGGAGCTGATTGCCGACAGCGAGGAAGCCTATCTTGAAAAAGCCGTGGCCCTGGCGAAAGACAAGGAGCGCCTATCTAGCTATCGCGCACATCTTCGATCGCAGCTCAGCACCTCGCCGCTGCTGGACCACAAGGGCTTTGTGGCGCATCTGGAACAAGCCCTGCAGGGCCTGTGGCGGGAATACTGTTCTACGACTTCCCGGTAAGCTGGCCGAGCCAGATTTCCCACTGAACGGCGCGCCTGGACCAAACGCACTCGCTGTTGATATAGGCAACCTGACGCGTCAGATGATCGGCCAAATCCTTTGACTCCTGTTTGGCCTTCTCCATCACCTGACCGATGGCCCTGGCGTAGGCCCAGGCAAAGTCCATGACCGAGGCCTGGGGTTTCATCAGAATGCCGAAGCCCGCCGTGGTTTCGGGCAGCGCCCCCAGATCGGACGTCACGATCAGGCACCCCGCCGCCATGGCCTCCATCACCGCGATGCAGGAGGTTTCAGCGAAAGTGTTGGGATAGGCCAGCACCGAGGTGCGGGCCAGCGCCTTGGCAAGTTCGGGCTGCGGGATCGAGCCGAGATGTTCGACGCCCTTGAGATCGCGGGCCAGCGCGTACAGCACCTCGTGCGCCTCTTCCTCGGCATGATAGACCTTCATGCTGGAATAGATTTTGAGCGTGGCTCCCGGCAAGGCCTTTCTGATGCTGGGCCAGGCCATCAACAGCACATCAAGCCCCCGAAAGGGTGTGCTGGTATAGGCAAAGACCGGTGCCTGGCCGTTTAAGAACCAGGGCTTGGACAGAGCCAGATTTTCGAAACCGGGCGAGATGGCGTTGCGCATCACGTTAACGCGCGTCTCGTCCAACCCGAATTTTTGAACGAAGGCGTTGCTTTGCCACTGGCTGACCAGGGCGAAGGCGTCCCAGGCGTCACGTTCTTCGGGAAGGGAGAGATAGGAGATGATTTTCTGATCGTCGGCATGCCCTGTCCACAAAATCAGTTTTGGTCCTTCGCCGCCCAGTCCCTTGCGCAGGGATTCGCCAACACAGGCATTGAGGACGATGACGGCATCCTGGGTCTTTAGAAAATCCACGGAAAGCCCGGTCTGTGGGCCAACGCAATCAACGCCGCGATAAACGCCGGGCGTTGTCGTCTTGTTGGCAAAGCTGACCTCGTGCCCCAGCTTGGCCATTTCGGCGGCCAGATAGCAAAGTGCCGACTGCGACCCGCCCAGGGGGCGCTGATAGGGTGCTTCGACCGTGTAATCCCAGTCGATGGGGTCCATGAAACAGATTTTCATGCCGCCATCCTGGCAACATGTTCGGCGATTGCCAAGCACGAGGTCAGGCCGGGCGATTCGATGCCGTAAAGGGCGATCAGGCCTGGAAGCGGGGAACCGATCCAAAAATCCTGCTGGGGGTCACCCGGGCCTTGCAGCTTGGGGCGGATTCCGGCATAGCCGGGTTCGAGCGCACCGTCCCTAAGGCCCGGCCAATAGCTGCGAATGGCTTCGTAGAAAACCTCGGCCCGTTTGGGATCGACCTTGTAGTCGATGGCATCGACCCATTCGACATCGGGGCCGAAGCGCGCCCGGCCCGCCAGATCGCGGGTGAAATGAACCCCCAAACCGGCATGGCCCGGCACGGGATAGACCAGACGCTTAAAGGGCGTCTTGCCGGTCAGGCTGAAATAATTGCCCTTGGCGAAATGGCAGGGCGGAATGCTGCCCTCGGGAATGCCCTTGATCGAGCGCGCCACCGCCCAGGCCCCCAGCCCCGCCGAATTGACCACCAGTGCGGCTTCGATTTCAGTGCCATCAACGGCAAGAGTTATGCCGCCTTCACTCACCCGCCCGCCCGTGACAGCGGATTTCAGGGCCAGCACGGCGCCCTTGGCCTCAGCGTCGGCCAGCAGCGAAAGCATCAGCCCATGGCTGTCGATGATGCCGGTCGAGGGCGAGAGCAGGGCCGCCTTGCAGGAAAGCTCGGGCTCCAGCGCTTCTGCCTGACTGGCGGAAAGACGGCTTAGATCCTGAACCCCATTGGCCAGGGCGGCTGCGCTTAACCGGTCCAGAAGCTCCAGTTCCGTCTCGTCCACCGCCACAAGAAGCTTGCCCGTGCGCTGGTGGGAAATGCCCCTGTCCTGGCAATAGGCGTACAACATGCGGTTTCCAGCCACGCAAAAGCGGGCCTTCAGGCTGTCCTTGGGATAATAGAGGCCGGCATGGATGACTTCGCTGTTCCTGGCACTCGTCTGGGTGCCGATGGCCCCCTCGGCCTCCAAGATCAGCACATCCCGCCCGGCCATGGCCAGGACCCGCGCAATGGCCAGCCCCACCACGCCCGCCCCGATCACCACAACGTCTTGTTTATCCATGGCCGGATTGTGGTCTGCAGCCGAGGGGTGGTCAAGACGGGGAGGAAGGGCTAGATTCACTTTCCCCGAAGGAGCCTGGCATGCGTAACCGCTATTCCGTCTGCCCCCAAGATTGCCCCAGCGCCTGTGCGCTCGATGTCGAGCTGAAGGAGGATGGACGCATTGGCCGTTTGCACGGTGCCAAGGACCATCCGCACACCCAGGGCGTGATCTGCGCCAAGGTGGCGCGATTTGCCGAGCGGGTGTACCACGAAGACCGCCTGACCGTGCCCTTGAAGCGCATCGGCGCCAAGGGCGAGGGTAAATTCGCCGAAATCGGCTGGGACGAGGCGCTGGACGAAGTGGCCCATCGCTTCCGCCAAGCCACCGACCAAGCGGGTGCCCAGTCAGTCTGGCCCTATCAGTATGCGGGCACGATGGGGCTGGTGATGCGCAATTCGATCGAGCGTCTGCGCAACGTCATGGGCTATGCTGGTCAGCATTACACCATCTGTTCCAGCATTGGCGGCGCCGGTTGGATGGCCGGTGCGGGCGCCAAATGGGGCACCGATATGCGCGAGATGGCGCAATCGGACCTGATCGTCGTTTGGGGCACCAATGTCGTGGCGACGCAGATTCAGGTGATGACGCTGATCACGTGCGCTAAGCGCGAGCGGGGCACCAAACTGGTGGTGATTGATCCCTATCGCAACGCCACGGCCGAGAAGGCCGACCTACACCTGATGCTTAAACCCGGCACGGACGGCGCCCTGGCTGCGGCTGTCATGCATGTGCTGCTGGCCGAGGGGCTGGCTGATCGCGCCTATCTTGAACGCATGACCGATTTCGGCCCCGATGTCGAAGCGCATCTAAAAGGCCGCACACCCGCCTGGGCCTCGAAGATTACAGGACTCTCCGAAGACGAGATCATCGCCTTCGCCCGGCTTTATGGCAGCACGAAGAAAAGCTATCTGCGCCTGGGCTTCGGCTTTACCCGCCAGCGCAATGGGGCCGTGGCCGCCCATGCCGTTTCCTGCCTGCCCGCCGTGACCGGCGCCTGGCAGGAGGAAGGCGGCGGCGCTCTGATGAACAGCAGCGACTGTTTCAAACAGCTTAAGCGGAGCTTGCTGGATGGTTCCGACGTAACGAAGCCCGGCATCCGCCAGCTTG
Source organism: Alphaproteobacteria bacterium (assembly GCA_015232335.1). GTDB lineage: Bacteria > Pseudomonadota > Alphaproteobacteria > Rhodospirillales > WMHbin7 > WMHbin7. The sequence continues at coordinate 6,346 of JADFZV010000050.1, forward strand.
ATATGAGCCGGATCGGCCCCATTCTTACCCGTGATCCCCAGGATATCGGCCAGGGCCCACCGATTGGCGCCATGCTGATTCAGAACACAAACCCCATGGTGGTAGCACCCGAACACGCAAAGGTGCGCAAGGGCTTTGCAAATCGGGATCTGTTCGTCTGCGTCCATGAGCAACGCATGACGGAAACCGCCATGATGGCCGATATCGTTCTGCCCGCCACGACATTTCTTGAGCATGACGATCTTTATACCTCGTATGGCACATCCTTCCTTCAGGTCTCACGGGCGGTGATTGCACCGGAGGGCGAATCGCGCTCGAATCACGACGTTATCAAGGCGCTCGCCCACCGGCTGGGGGCAAGGCATCCCGGCTTTGAGATGACGGCCTGGGAAATCATCGATTCCACGCTTGTCTTGTCGGGCCTTCCCGATGCCGAGGAAATGGCGCATCTGCGCTGGCTCGACATGGCGCCCGGCTTCAAGGACGCGCACTTTCTGAATGGGTTCGGACATGCCGACAAACGCTTTCGTTTCAAGCCGGTCTGGAATGATGCCCGCCTGCCCGCCTTCCCCGATCATGCCGACCTGATCGATACCGAGGACAAGGCGCACCCCTTCAGGCTGGTCACGGCACCGGCACATCATTTCCTCAACTCCTCCTTCAACGAGACGGTGTCATCGCGCAAGGCCGAGGCCATGCCGATCTTGATGGTGCATCCAGCCGATCTGAAGACGCTTTCCATCGAAAGCGGCGCCGACATTCGCGTCGGCAACGACAAGGGGTCGTTGTTGCTGACGGCCAAATCCTTCGACGGCGTGCAAAGAGGCGTGGTGATCGCCGAAGGCCTATGGAGCAACGCCGACTTCAAGGAAGGCCTGGGGATCAATCTTCTGACCAGCGCCGAGGCCGTTCCCCCCCATGGCGGAGCCGCCTTTCACGATACGAAGGTATGGCTAAGCGCACCATGACCCGTATTCTTGTATTCGGAAACGCCAAAGGGGGTACGGGCAAGTCCACGCTTGCCTTGCACACGGCGATCGGCCTGTTGCAACAGGGCCATCGCGTGGCCGTGCTCGATCTCGATCCAGCGCAAGGCACGTTGACGCGTTACTTGGAAAATCGAGCGTCCCAGAATGCAAACCTTTCGACGCCGGACAGCCTTTCTCTCTCCCCCAACGCCAACATGGCGGAACTGGCCCAGGCGATTGCCGATCTGGCGCCCGGCCATGACGTTCTGATCCTCAACACGCCAGGATCGGACACGCCGCTGGCCCGAGCCGGGCATGCCCGCGCGGATGTGCTGGTGACCCCTTTGAACGACAGCTTTCTCGATCTCGACGTGCTGGCCAGGGTTGACCCCGCCAGTCAGAAGATCACCCGCATCAGCGCCTATAGTGAGATGGTCTGGCGCGCCCGCCAGGACCGTTTCAAGAAGGACAAAGGCCAGATCGACTGGATCGTCGCCCGCAACCGGCTGGCGCAGCTTGACAACCGCAATGCCCGGGCCATGGAGCAGGTGCTGGGCGAGCTTTCGAAACGCCCGGGTATCGGCTTTCGTATAGCACCCGGCCTGTCCGAGCGCGTCATCTTCCGCGAACTTTTCCTGCGCGGCCTGACGCTTCTGGACATGGCCGAAGGAAAAGTGCCCTTCACCATGTCGCATGTCGCGGCCCGCCAGGAATTGCGCGGCCTGCTTGACACCTTGAGGATCTGATCATGGGTTGGTTGGCTTTCGGCGTCTGTTCCAGCATCGGGCTGATCTTGCTTATGCGCTGGCTGTCTGTCACCAGCCCCAGCCAGGCCAAGCGAGTGCTGGCTTGGACGCTGGTCGGCATCGTCGTTCTTGCCGCCATTTTCCTGGCTCTGACCGGTCGCCTAGCCTGGGCCGGAGCAGCCCTTTCGGCCCTGGTGCCCTGGGCTATGCGGGCCATGCGGGCGCACGCCGTTTGGCGCGAGGTCAGACGCCATTTCGGCAAGCCAGGCGAGACCTCGCCACCGCCACCTCGCCCCGGACAAAATCGGATGTCGAGCGACGAGGCCTATGCCCTGTTAGGCCTGAAACCCGGCGCTTCGCCCGAGGAAATCCAGATCGCCTACAAGCGTCTGATGCAAAAGGTGCATCCCGACGCCGGGGGCAATTCTGCCCTGGCTGCCAAGATCAACGAAGCCAGAGACATTTTGATGGGGAAGTAGGCCTATGGGGAAGTAGGCTGGCCGTCACACCGGCAGGAGATGGGCGAATTTCTGGACGATGTCATCGGCCAATTGAGCCTGCTCGCTTTCGGAAATATCCAGCCTGAGCCGCCCTCCCTCGCCATCCCCCACGAAATCGGCGGCGAACTCGCCCAATCCGCCGATCGTCACCATGACCTTGCCATTGGTCAGCGGCGAGCTGTCCAGCTTGAGCGCCAGGCCGCTTCCGGAAATATTGACAGTCTGAGCAACGATGCCCCGATCCCCGTCCTTGATCTGGACGGGAACGGCCACTTCGTGTCGGGTGAATCTGCGACGTTCCAGGATAATTCTCCCATAACCGCTTCCACCCTAGCATTTCTCTAGGCGGCTGGAAAGCTTGCGATAAGCTGCTATACTGGCACGAAATAACTTGTTCAGGGGGATGCAGGGCATGGCGGCGGCTGCCCGTGACGCGAGATGTGAGCTTGACGAATTCGCCCGGCTAAGAGCCGAGGTCGAACGGTTGACGCTTGGCCAAGATGCGGCGGTCCAGCGGGCCGTCAACGGCGCCCAGGCTGAAATCGCGCACCTGAAGGCCACTATCAACGCATTGCGCGACGGCCTGGAACAGCAGCGGATCGAGGAAAGCCAGCGCGCCCAAAAGGCGGCCAATGACGCCAATACCGAGATGCTTCAGCTTAAGGAAACCGTCAACGCTCTCAGAGACGAGCTTGAGAAACAACGGATCGGCGAGTCCGAGCGCACACAAGCCGTCATGGGAAACGCCCAGGCCGAAATTACGCAATTGCGCCAGATGACGGACGCTCTCAGGGACGAGTTGGATCGTCAGCGCATAGGTGAAACAGAACGCTTGCAGCGGGCGGCGCTCGAGATGCAGGAGGAAATTCGCCAATTGCGCGGCGCTGCCGACGCGTTGCGTCAACAACTCGACGCACAGGCATTCGAGAATAAGAAGCGCATGAGCGAGCAGGAAAGCCAGCGCTCCAGTGAAATGGCCGAGCTTCAGAAAACCATCGCGGCTCTCAGGCTGCGCTTGGAAGGGGCGTCATGAACGAAATTTCCAGGAAAGCCACCGCCAGGAAGGGAAAGGGCAAGCACCGCTTGCACAGCCCTTCCTTGCTGCTCGACGTTTCCAATCGTCTGGCCGCTTCGCACGACCTTTTGGAAGCCCTGGCCACGCTGGTTGACATCACCACCAGCACGATCGGCGCGGAACGCGGCGCCGCCTTCTTGAATGAAGAAGCGACCGGCGAGCTGTATTCGCTGGTTTCCGAGGGGAAATTCACCCGCGAGATTCGCATTCTCAACAGCAGCGGCATCGCTGGCCATGTCTTCACGACGGGCAAGGGCGTGATGATTCACGACGCCTATTCGGATGCGCATTTCAATAAGTCCGTCGACCAACTGACCGGCTTCAAGACGACGTCGATCCTGTGCGTACCCTTGCGCAACCTGAAGGGCGAGCGTATCGGCGTCGCCCAGTTGCTCAACAAGAAAAGCGGCGACTTCAGCCAGGCAGACATGGAACTGCTTGAAGCCATCGTCGAGCAAGCGGCCATCGCGCTTGAAAGCCTGCATACCGTTGAGGGGCTTGAGAAGAAGCGCAAGCAGGAATTGGAGTTTCTTGGTGTCGTTTCCGACATCTCGTCGGAATTGAAGCTGGGTCCCCTGCTTCAGAAGATCATTGCCGCCATCACCAGAATGCTGGATGCCGAGCGCTCCACCTTGTTCATCAACGACGAGAAGACCAAGGAATTGTTCACCATGGTCGGCGAGGGGCTGGGGGCTACACAGATACGCCTGCCCAACCATTTGGGCATCGCGGGCGCGGTTTTCACCTCGAGCGAAACCATCAATATTCCCTATGCCTATGCTGACTTGCGATTCAACCCCGCCTTCGACCGCAAGACGGGCTTCTTCACGCGCTCGATCCTGTGCGTTCCCGTTCTTAACAAAATCGGCAAGTGCATCGGCGTAACACAGGTGCTGAACAAACGGGGCGGGGCCTTCACGGCTGAGGACGAAGCCAGGCTGAAGGGCTTTGTCTCGCAAATCTCCATCGGCCTTGAGAATGCCAAGCTGTTCGACGATGTCCAGAACATCAAGAACTACAACGAATCCATTCTCGAATCGATGACCAACGGTGTTCTGACCTTGAACGAGGACGGCAAGATCGTCACCTGCAACGCGGCTGGCCTGCGCATTCTGCAAGTAACACCCGAACAGATTCTCGGTTGCCCGGCCCAGGACTTCTTCGCCCCTCCCAACGACTGGATCTTCGAGAAGATCAAGCAATGCGAGGAAAGCCAGGAAGGCAACGTCATGATGGATGCCGAGCTGGATGTCGAAGGCGAGCACATTTCGGTTAACCTGACCTTCGAGCCGCTGACCGATTCTGGTGGCAAGAAATTGGGCAGCACCTTGATGATCGAGGACATCAGTTCCGAAAAGCGCATGAAGTCGACCATGTCGCGCTATATGGACCCGGCCTTGGCAGACAAGCTGCTGGCGGGCGGCGAGGCGGTGATGGGCGGCTTGTCCAGCATCGCCACCGTGCTGTTCTCGGATATCCGCAGCTTTACCACGCTGACCGAGGAGTTGGGTCCGCAAGGCACGGTCAGCCTGCTCAATGAATATTTCACCATTATGGTCGATTGCATCACCAACGAAGGCGGCATGCTGGACAAATTCATCGGCGATGCCATCATGGCCGTCTTCGGCACACCCCTGCCGCACGAGGATGATGAGGACCGCGCCATGCGGGCCGCCATCAACATGCTGAAGGGGCTGGCCGAGTACAACAAACGTCGCGCATCCGAGGGCAAGCGTCCGGTTGATATCGGCATCGGCCTTAACACCGACACCATCGTCTCGGGCAATATCGGCAGCCCCAAGCGCATGGATTATACCGTCATCGGTGACGGCGTGAATCTGGCGGCACGCTTGGAATCGGCCACCAAGCAATATCATGCCAAGCTTCTGATCAGCGAATTCACCAAGGCGCGCTTGAAGGGCACTTATCGCATGCGCGAGGTGGATAAGGTAATCGTGAAGGGAAAGACCAAGCCGGTCGATATCTTCGAGGTCGTCGATTTTTATTCCGACGCGGATTTCCCGAACATGATGGGTGTGCTCAGCACCTTCGGCTTTGGCATTCAGTCTTTCCGAGCCGGAAATTTCGACGAGGCCGAAAAGGCCTTTCGCGAAGCCATGCGGCTTAACCCCACGGATTTCTGTTCGCAGATGTATATCGAGCGCTGCGAACACTTAAAGGCCAACCCGCCCAAGGACTGGGACGGCGTGTGGACACTGACCTCAAAGTAACTCACTTCTCCAGCATGATGATTTCAGCTCCCGTCTCGCCATCCGCCAAGCGCCTGGCGTGAAACAAGACCAGGGGGTCCTTGGGATATTTCTGTGCCAATCCGGTGAATGCCTCCTGGGCGGCGGGGTCGTAATCCGACATCATGCGAAAAGCACCAAGATAGTCTTCAGACAGCGCATACCCGTCCTGCCCGGTCAGAGGCTCGAAAGTTTCCAGTCCCTGCGCCTTGCCTTTGAGAAAGAGCATGCCGATCGGCCGAAAGCGCACATCGGGACAAGACGCCGCTGTCTTGCCGCTGACGCAGATGCGTGTACCGAGATGCTTGTTCACCCCCTCAAGCCTAGCCGCCGTATTCACCGAATCACCGTGACCGGTGTAATTGAAGAAGCGCTGCCCGCCGAAATTGCCCACCGTGGCGCGCCCCGTATTCACACCCACTCGGGTCTCTCCGATCTCGATCCCTTTGGCGCGCCATTCCGCCCTGAAGCTTTCCGAAAAGCGGTCATAGGCCAGGGCCAGAGCCACGGCGCGCCTGGCATGGTCCGGCTGATCAAGCGGGGCATTGAAGAAGACAACCACGGCATCGCCCACGATCTTGTCGATGGTCGCTTCATGCTCGAGCGCAATCAGGCACATGCGATCCAGATAACCGTTCAGAATTTCGGCCATGACGTCCGGCGCCAGTTTCTCGCTGATCGTGGTGAACCCTGCGATATCGGTGAAGACATAGGTGATTTCACGCTGCTCACCGCCCAGCTTGAGGCGCGATGGGTCTTGCACCAGCAACTTGACCACGGCAGGCGAGAGATAGCGTGAAAAGGCTTCTTGAATGAAAAGGCTCTGCCTTTGCTCCTGACGCCATTCCCTGGCGCCTTTGACGGCACAAGAAATCAGAACGGCCAGCAGGGGAGACAGGATCGGCAGCAGCAACCCAATCCTGGCCGACAGGAAGACCAGCGCACCATAGCCCAGAAGAAGCGAGGCCCCCATCGCCACTCTGACACCCATGCGCAGCTTTGCGCCAAAGGCCAAAGCCCCCAGAAGGGCCAGAAGAAATCCGATGGGAGCCGGAGCCCAGGGCGGTGCTTCTTGCAGCCGGACATTGCTCAGGAGCTGATTCAGGGCATGGGCGTGAATGGCAACGCCGGGAATGAAGCCGTTATTCTGTCCCAGCAATGCAGGCAAGGGGGTCCGATGCAGATCGGAATGCGGCAGATCGCTTCCCACCAGCAGATATTTTCCTTCAAGCCATGCGGCGGGAAGCAGGGGAATCATATGCAGGGGATAAGCGGGCATGTCGCTTGGCGGTTGGGCATAGGCCAGGGGAATCGTGCCTGTCTCTGTGGAAGCGCGCCCACCGGCCAGAGCGGCGGCAAAACCGGGAACGATACCCCTTCCCCGCATGTCCCTGCCCAGAAGAGTCCACCGCACCACACCATCATCGGGATCGGCCACCAGATTAACCAACCCCTGCCCCAACCCCTCCGTGAACTGGTTCAGATATTTCGTCTGGGCGGGCGTCAGATGGTCGTCGTCGCCAGCATAGGCCGCAACCACCGGCATGGTTTGGGCCGCCTTTCGCAAAGAGGCGTAAAGACGGCGGTCGGCCTCGGGCTCGGTCGGCTGATCGAACAGGATATCGAAGGCCAGCCCCTTGGCCTTGCTGGCGGCGATCTTGTCCACGGCATCGGCCAGCATGGCGCGATTGACCGGGGAGCGATAGGGCATTTTGCCCAGCGTTTCTTCGGTGATTGTGACCAGCGCGATATCCTTGGACATCGGCGGAGCAGGAGCATAGCTGACTCGCACCCAGTCCGCGATCCCGTTCTCGGCCATCCGCAAGGCGGGGATCAGAGCACCTGCCAACCAGATGAGCAGGGCAGTTCCAAGACTGAGCGCCCAGATATCGCCTCTGCCCGGCGTCACTGCAGCAGGCTTAGATATTGATCGGCCTGACGGCGGCAATCCTTCTTGATCATCCAGTTGACGATCTCGAAATGATTGTTGAGCCACATGGGCAGCAGATGAAGCGTGATCATGCTCTTGCGCTTGCCCAGTGTTACCTGAACCGTCTCGCCATCAAGGGCAAACTCGCGGGCCATTTCCAGACTGTTCTTTCCGGCAGGCCAGGTGAACTTTGCGGAAATGCCTTCCTTTGAAGACAGGATCAGAGTCTCGTCGGCTTTCGCATTCTTGCGCCACAGTTCGGCCTTGGGCGGGCGGGCGCACTGCTCGCCGCCTTGCCCGGCGATGATCAGCCAGGGATCATTGGCCCCCTGCGCATGTTTTGAAGGCCCAAGCGAGCGCATCGTGCCCAGCGCCGTCGTCGCTTTCGGGCGCTCGGTCAGAAATTGCGCCAGCTTGGTGATGTCTTGGGTCTCTCCGGTCGTATCCGCCCTGACATCCTCTGCGCCGGGGAGTGCGCCCGAGAAAGGCCCCTTCAGCGTCATCACCTTCCCCGCCGACGAAAGCAAACGCAAGGTTGTCGCAGGCGGAAGTGTTAGCTGTTTTCCGGGGGCGATCATCTGCCCTTCCTTGATTCCCAGAACGCTGCCCTCGATGGAAATGACCACTAGTTCGCCCGAGGCCAAAGCGGGTGTGGCCAGCAGACAGGCCGCAGCGACGATCAAGCGCCTTAAACTCCCGTGCAGATTTCCAGCCATTGCCAATCTCCCCAAAGTCCCCATTGCCACGAAGTTATCCCAGAAAAAACGATCTCAAGGGTAACAGAAACAATATGTCAAGAATGTGACACGTCTTGCACGAGAGAAGGGGCATATCACTTCCGCCGCATATTCAGAGTCCGCTTGGTTGTTGTTTCATGCCTTCCGGCCTGCCTCTATGACATCCATCACAGCCAGAAGGCGTTTGGCCTGGGCGACATGCAGATGCTCGACCAATCGGCCATCGACCAGGGTAACGCCCTTCCCTTGCGCTTGGGCCGCCTCGAAGGCAATGCATATTTTTTTGGCCTCGGCGATTTCATTTTCGCTGGGCGCAAAGATGCGGTTGGCGGCATCGATGGTTTTGGGATGGATCAGTGTCTTGCCGTCAAAGCCCATCTCGCGGCCCTGGCGGCAGGCGGATTCAAAACCCTCCTCGTCATTCAAATCGAGATGCACCCCGTCCAGGCAGGCCAGCCCATGGGCGCGCGCTGCTAAAAGCACCAGGCCTAAGCTGGTCAGGAGTGCGGTCCGGTCCGGCGTATGGACGCAGCGCAGATCCTTGGCCAGATCGGACGTACCCATGACGAAGGCGCCAAGGCGGGCCGAGGATTGGGCGATCTCGCTTGCGGCAAGAACGCCCCTGGGTGTCTCTATCATGCACCAAAGAGCGATATCGTGATTGTCCAACAGCGCCTCGGCCTCCTGCACCTGTTTGGCCGTCTCCACCTTGGGCAGCAGCACGGCGTGGGCTTTCGACTGGGCTGCCGCCTTCAGATCGTCAAGCCCCCAGGGGGTTGAAAGCGCATTGACCCTGAGGATCAAGTCACGGTCGCCGTAACCGCCTTCTGCCAGAGCGGCTATGGCTTGCCTGCGCGCCATTTCCTTGGCTTCGGGTGCTACCGAATCCTCAAGATCGAAGATCAGCCCATCGGCCAAAAGTGCGCGCGCCTTTTCAAGTGCGCGGGCGTTGCTGGCCGGCATGTAGAGCAGACTGCGCCTTGGGCGAAGAAGGACAGAAGTCGTCATGATGGGGAATTCTGATCGTCCGAAGCCTCGATGACAAGTAGTACGGCATCGAAGTCGCCAGCCTCGGTATTGGGCCGGAAGGCGGCGATCCCCTCAACCTGTCCCTTTTGCATGCCGATGATCAGCCAGATCAGTTCGGGTTCATACATCATGCCGCGATCGGTTTCTGAAGGTTTGGCCGGGCCCTGGGGATGCGCGTGATAATGCCCCACGATCTCGCGGCCCATGGCCCTGGCCTGGCGCATGGCGGCAAAGCGGTCGGTGGGATCGATCTCGAAGCGGTCCTGGCACTCCTTGTCCAGCAGATTCCGGCAGGGTCGGATTTCGTCGACTTGCGTGGCCGCTGCAAGCCGCCGACCGATCAGCAGGCCGCAACATTCCTTGGGATGGGCCGCCTCGGCGAGACGGCGCAACAAAACCGCTTGAGCCGGTCTAAGCCTGATCACTTCTCGGGCGGCGTTGCTGCGGGTGCTGCGGATGCAGCCGGCGCCGAGGGCACAACGGCAATGGTGCCCAGGATCTCGTTGGTCTGCGAATCCAGCACCAGAATGCGCTCGGCCTTGCCCCCGCCGCCAAGGCGCAGGAACAGACGCCCCGATCCCGTGGCCATTTCCAGAATTTCCGTTCCGGCCGGTTCTTGCAATTCCAGGGTGCCAAAGGGTTTCAGCGAGTCTGGGGCCAAAACCACGGCCGCGGGCGTTTCTTTGCCCCCCTTCAGCTTGCCGACCTGTTGCACCACGCCATAACCCAAGAGCACCAGCCCGCCCAAAATCATGAAGCCAAGGCCGATAGCAACGGATTTGAGAACCGTGATATTCATGCTTTTCAAATTTCCTTGCACTAGACTGCGACCTTGAATGACCGAAACGACCCGCATCACCCTGCCCGCCACCTCCCTGGAGGAGTCGGGCGTCCGGCTTGACAAGTGGCTGGCCCAGGCGGTGCCAGCCCTGTCGCGCTCGCGCCTGAAGGCCCTGATCACCACCGGGCAGGTCAGCCAGGACGGGCTGACCATAACCGACCCCTCGGCAGTGGTCAAACCAGGGGTTGCCTTCTCGATAGACTTGCCCGAGCCCGAACCGGCAAGACCTCAGGGCCAACCGATTGCCCTGGATGTCCGCTATGAGGATGACCATCTGATTATCGTGAACAAACCGGCAGGACTGGTCGTGCATCCGGCTCCGGGCAATCTTGATCAGACCCTGGTCAATGCCCTGATCGCCCATTGTGGCGACAGCCTGTCGGGCATCGGCGGGGTCAAGCGCCCCGGCATCGTGCATCGCCTGGACAAGGAAACCAGCGGCCTTCTGGTTGCGGCCAAAACGGACGCGGCGCATCGCGGATTGGCCCGGCTTTTTGCCACCCACGATATCGAAAGAGCCTATCGAGCCCTGATCTGGGGTGTGCCCATTCCCCCCATCGGCAAGTTTTCTGGTGACATCGGCCGCGATCCCAAGCACCGCACCCGCATGGCCGTTGTTCCCGAGGGCCGGGGAAGGTCGGCCCTGACAAGATATAAGGTCCTGAAGAGCTGGAAAGGTGCTGTCAGCCTGATCGATTGCCGCCTGGAGACCGGGCGGACCCACCAAATTCGCGTGCATTTCGCGCATGCCGGTCATGCGCTGGTGGGGGACCCGGTTTATGGCGGCAAGACCCGCGGTGTCCGTCTCAAAAACCTGTCAGACGAGAATCGTTTGCAACTTCAAGCCTTTCCTCGTCAGGCATTACATGCCTTCCAGCTAGGTTTTGTCCACCCTGTTGATGGAAATTATCTAAAATTTGATGCTCCACTTCCACAGGATTTCAATGAGCTGATATTTAATCTAGACAAGGACTAAAAAGCGGATAATCCTGACCCCAGCACTTGGTTAATAAGGGGGCGCAGATCAAGGCCTCCGATGTGCGGGAAGGAGTACCTGATCATGAACGCGACCGCTGTCCGTCTGCCATTGGCGCCCGAGGGCAATCTCAGCCGCTATCTCCAAGACATCCGCCGCTTCCCCATGCTTGCGCCTGACGAAGAGTATATGCTGTCCAAAAGTTACCGCGAAACGGGCAACCAGGAAGCCGCTCACCGGCTGATCACCAGCCATCTGCGCCTCGTGGCCAAAATCGCCATGGGTTATCGCGGCTATGGCCTGCCTTTGGGCGAGCTGATCGCCGAGGGCAATCTGGGCATGATGCAGGCCGTCAAGCGCTTTGATCCGGAAAGGGGCTTTCGGCTTTCCACCTACGCCATGTGGTGGGTGCGCGCTGCCATCCAGGAATTCATCCTGCATTCCTGGTCCCTGGTGAAAATGGGCACCACGGCAGCCCAGAAGAAACTGTTCTTCAATCTGAGGCGCATGAAAAGCCGCATGCAGGCGCTGGAAGAGGGCGATCTGCATCCCGATCAGGTCAAGACTATTGCTCATAAGCTGGCCGTCACCGAGGACGAGGTCGTTCAGATGAACCGCCGCCTGGCCGGGCCCGACCATTCCCTGAATGCCCCCATGCGAACCGAGGGCGAGGGCGAGTGGATGGAGTTTCTGGAAGACGGCGCCGCCAACCAGGAAGACGTGCTGGCCGAGAATCAGGTGTCGCAGCAACGCCGCCAACTTCTGGGCGGAGCCATGACGGGGTTGGGCGAGCGCGAGCGCATTATTTTCTCCGAAAGGCGCTTGAAGGATGAGCCGGCGACGCTGGAAGAACTGTCCCAACGCTTTACCATCTCGCGCGAACGGGTAAGACAGATCGAAATGCGAGCCTTCGAGAAGGTGCAGAAATCCGTCCTCAGAGCCGAGGCGACCGCCTGATCGCTGATCAGCGACCGGCCGTGTTGCGCGCGGCCTTCAGGGCTTGCCGTGATGCGGCTGGCCTTTGCGAAGCAAGGCCCCAGCGAGAGTCTTGGCCACTAATTCATAGCCCTCGGCATTGTAGTGGGAGCCCGGGAAAACAAAAAACTTGCCGGGATCGGAAGAGGCCGAAAACGCCGTGTGCAGATCGATAACGGGAAGCTCGAGAGTCTGAGCCGATTTGAGAACCGATGCCCGAAGATGTTCGCGGATAGGACTACGGTAGCGCGCCCCCATGTATCTGGCGCTGTCCGGCAGATAAACAAATACGAGATTTCCGCCCCAGGCTTCCACAGTCCGCTTGGCCTCGCTCAAGACATCGCCAAAGATCGCCAGGCGCTGTTTTGTATCGGCATTGAATGCGCCAAGCGCTATCTGATCCATACCGAGGGACTCTCGGAGACGCCATAATTCAAGAAAATCCAGAAGCTTCTCATGAGGGCGGTCAACGCGCGCTATCGCAGCGACCATCTCGGTATCGAGATACGTCTCCAAAGAGGAGGCGAGCACACCCCCGAGCGCCTTCAGTTCCTGACTGAACGACGTGTCCAGATAGGCCAGCAAGATCGGGGAGCGAAGCTCCGAGCCAAGGTCGTTGATGATATCGTTGCCCTCGAAATACATCCAGATCACGGTTTGCGGCCTAAGATCGCCCAGATACTCCTTGATTGAAGCCAGTTCTGACAGAGGGCCAAATCCTGACGTTCCCAAATTGACGATATCGTACCCTGCCTTTTGAAGATGCGAGGCAATGTTCTGATCTGGCGGCAGACAGTAACCCTGGGTGAATGAATCGCCAACCAAGGCGATCTTGCCTGAAGAGCGCTCCCACGCAGCGGGGGCATTGAGAAATCCGAATTGGTCTGCCTCAAAAATCATCCACTGGCCGGTCTCGTTGCAGGCAACGATGGTTCGGCCAGGGGCATTGGCCAGCGGCAGAAATTGCTTGCCCGCGTGCTGCAGCGGGGACGCCAAGGTTCCTTCCTTGGTTTCAACAAGAATCGATCTTGCGCGCACCGCCGGATAGGCGCGAACACCGTTTTGGCGCAGGCTGGTGATCACATCCAGCTTGCTTCGGCTGTCGAAATCCGCCGCCACCTGCCCCTTGTTGGTGAAATATCGATACCACAGATAGCCCTCGGCGGCATAAAGGGCCGGTGGCACGGAGCCAAGGCAGAGAGCCAGGGCGAGCCGATTGCTTGCCGATAGCCGAAGGCTTGCCAGCAGGCCAAGCGCCGCCAAGGCCGGAAGGCCATAATAGAGCGCGATATCTGGAAGCGATCCCGCAAAGGCCCAGGCGTTGCGCAGATTATTGACGAAGAAGGCGGCAAAACAGAGCGCTGCCGACGCAATCACCGCAACGACAACCCAACGAGATATGTAGGAAAGCAAAGATTTTGAAGATGCCGTCACAATTTTCTCTGGCTCTGGCGATGGAGGGGACAGGAAGAAAGAGGGCTACGTGCAAATTTCCCCAAGAACTGGTGAGTAACCGACAGGAAGACGCCTGGGCCAGGAAGGGCCATCTAAAACTGTAACTTATTGATGACCGACCTGAGAGATAGGTGACGTTTTGTACCGGACACATGGGTAACACTTTTCGCCATTTGGCGGGAGGTGTCGATGCCGTGGAAAGCGAGTTCGGTTATGGAAGAACGTCTACGTTTTGTCG
>JADFZV010000051.1 GCA_015232335.1 Alphaproteobacteria bacterium
GGCTGTGGGCGGTGGGAGAGATGAGGTTTTGATCCCTCACGGCAACCAATAATCTCGACTGCCGTGGCGGATGTGAAGCACATGCACAATGTTGCCGTCGATGGTGAAAAAGATGCGCCATGGCGTACCGCGCCCATGCAGGGCTTGGCGGATGTCGCAATCGAAGGACTCGCTTTCCGGCGCAAGGGCGTGGGATTCCGGCAACGTTTCTAGACCCAGGATTTTTTCGCGGATGCCCGTCAGCCACTTGGCCGCGTAGGTTGGGTTTTCAGCAGCCAACCATTCGTAGGCTTGGCGGATGTTCTCGGCGGCATAGGGCGTGATGACGACCCTGTACCGCTTCATACCTTGTCCGCATCAAGTTGATTAAAGAAGTCTGCGGCATCCGTCCCCTGCCCGTCACGGGCTTGAGTCAAGCCCTTGCGGATGGCGGTGACCGTGTTGGCGTAATCAAGTTGGTCCTGGATGTTCTGCCAAGCCCCAGCATCCATGACGACCAGCGACGGCTTGCCGTTGACCGTCAGGATCGATGGGCGACCGGTTTCCTTCAGGTGCGACATGAAACTGCCGGTGTCGCGCTTGAACTCGGTCAGCGGTCGAATGTCCTTGGTGATGTCCATAAACCACGCATCTGCAAAGCATCGAATAAGATGCGAATATAGCGCAATTTCCCGCTCATGTCGAGACGGCTTTGGGATCCTTAATTGCTGTCCGGCCCGCTCATAAACTCGGGCAGCCAGCTTTCATGGGCACTGGCCAAATCGGTCAGGCTGGCGCTGGAGGCTCCCAGGATCAGCTTGTCACCGCCGGTGGTGCCAATCAGCGCCGCCTTGATGCCAAGGGCTGCGGCTTCCGACAAAATCGTCCCGGCTTCGCCAGCGCTCGCCGTTACCACATAGCGCGCCTGATCCTCGCCGAACCAGTAGGCATGTTCAGGCACATCCTTGGGCGCATCGGCCAGTGTTGCGCCAAGCCCGCCCGCCATCGCCATCTCGGCCACCGAAATCAGCAAGCCGCCGCCCGAAACATCATGGCAAGCGGTGACGCGCCCGGAAACAATCAGCCCGCGCACGAAATCGCCGTTCTTGCGTTCGACCGACAAATCGACCGGCGGCGGCGCTCCCGCCTCAAGTCCCGCCAGTTCGCGAGCGTAAAGCGAGGCCCCCAGATGGCCGGTGGTGGCGCCGATAACCAGCACCGCCTCGCCATCGGCCTCGAAGGCCATGCCGACGCAGCTTTCCAGATCGTCGATCAGCCCCACGGCGCCGATGGCGGGTGTGGGCAGAATGGCGTTGCCGTTGGTCTCGTTGTAAAGCGAGACATTGCCCGAGACGACCGGGAAATCAAGGGCTACGCAGGCTTCGCCCATGCCTTTGATGGCGGTCACGATCTGACCCATGATCTCGGGCTTTTCGGGATTGCCGAAATTGAGGTTGTCGGTCACGGCCAGCGGTCTGGCGCCTACCGATGTAAGGTTGCGCCACGCCTCCGCCACTGCCTGTTTGCCGCCCTCGAAGGGATTGGCCTGGCAGTAGCGCGGTGTGACGTCGGTGGTGATGGCAAGGCCCCGGTTGCTGCCATGGATGCGCACCACGGCGGCGTCGCCGCCCGGGCGCCCTACCGTATCGCCCATCACCATATGGTCGTACTGCTCCCAGATCCACCGCTTGGAGCACAGATCGGGCGTGTGCAGCAATTTCTTCAAGGCTTCCAGCGGCGCCACTGCCTTGACCGCATCCGCAGAGATGGGGGCCGCCAGCTTGGGGGCCACCCAGGGCCGGTCATATTCCGGGCTGGCCTGGGCCAGGGGGTCGATGGGCAGATCGGCCACCACGGCGCCAAAGCGCTTCAGAACCATGCGCCCGCTATCGGTCAGAACACCCACGACGGCGAAATCGAGTTCCCATTTGTCGAAGATGGCCTTGGCCACCTCTTCGCGACCGGGCTTCAGGACCATCAACATGCGTTCCTGGCTTTCCGAGAGCATGATCTCATAGGCCGTCATGCCCTGTTCGCGCATGGGCACGCGATCCAGATCCATCTCAATGCCCAGGCCGCCCTTGGAAGCCATTTCGAAGGAGGACGAGGTCAGTCCCGCCGCCCCCATGTCCTGAATGGCCACGATGACATCGGTCGCCATCAGTTCCATGCAGGCTTCGATCAACAGCTTTTCGGTGAAGGGATCGCCCACCTGCACGGTGGGCCGCTTCTCTTCGGAATCCTCGTTGAATTCAGCCGAGGCCATGGTGGCGCCGTGGATGCCATCGCGCCCCGTTTTTGAGCCGACATAGACCACCGGATTGCCCACACCCGCAGCCGCCGAATAGAAGATGCGGTCCTTGGCGGCCAGGCCCACGGTCATGGCATTGACCAGGATGTTGCCGTTATAGGCCGCGTGGAAATCGCATTCGCCGCCCACGGTAGGCACACCCACGCAATTGCCATAGCCGCCGATGCCCGACACCACGCCCGAAACCAGATGGCGCGTCTTGGGATGATCAGGAGCGCCGAAGCGCAGCGCATTCATGTTGGCGACCGGGCGCGCCCCCATGGTAAAGACGTCGCGCAAGATTCCACCAACGCCGGTGGCCGCCCCCTGATAGGGCTCGATGAAGCTGGGATGGTTGTGGCTTTCCATCTTGAAGATACAGGCCAGGCCCTCGCCGATATCGATGACGCCCGCATTCTCGCCCGGCCCGCAGATCACCCAGGGTGCGGTGGTGGGCAGAGTCTTCAGCCACTTCTTCGAGGATTTGTACGAGCAATGCTCGCTCCACATCACTGAGAAGATGCCAAGCTCGGTCAGATTGGGCTCGCGCCCCATGATCTCAAGCACCAGCTTGTATTCATCGGCGCTAAGGCCGTGCGATTTGACGACGTCGGGGGTGATCTGGCTCACGACAGCGCCTCCAGCAGGGAATCGAACATCGGCATGCCATCCGTACCGCCTAAAAGCGGATCGGCCAGCCGCTCGGGATGCGGCATCAGGCCCAGCACATTGCCCGCCAGATTATAGCCGCCCGCGATATTGTTGAGCGAGCCGTTGGGATTGGCCTGTTCGGTCAGATTCCCCTCCTCGTCGCAATAGCGGAAGGCCACCTGCCCCTCGTCCTCGATGCGGTTCAGCATATCGGGACCGGCGAAGAAATTGCCGTCGGCATGGGCGATGGGAACGCGGATCACCTGGGACTTTCGGTACTTGGCGGTGAAAACGGTATCGTTGCGCGACACCGTCAGATGCACATCCTTGCAGCAGAATTTGAGGCCCCGGTTGCGCATGAGAACGCCGGGCAGCAACCCCGCCTCAGTCAGAATCTGAAAGCCGTTGCAGATGCCCAGCACCCGCACGCCCTGATCGGCCCGTGCCTTCACCTCGCGCAGGATCGGCGAATGGGCCGCCATGGCGCCCGAGCGCAGATAGTCGCCGTAAGAGAACCCGCCCGGGACCACGATCAGATCGAGTTTGGGCAGGCTGCTGTCGCGGTGCCAGGCCATCAGAGGCGGCTTGCCGGTGACGGCTCTAAGGCTGACTGCCACGTCGCGGTCGCAGTTGGAACCGGGGAAGACGATGACGGCGGCTTTCAAGGGGGGCCTCGGCTTGCTGGGAAAAACCGCCCCTTTCATAAAGCCAAGCGCCCCGTTTGGCAAAGGCCGCCATGAAAGGCCAGGAATCCAGGGGGTTAGAAGCGGGTCACAAGATCGGTCAGCCAGTCGGGCATGGCCATGACGAGTCGCTCTCAAGCGGCCTTGCGCACGAACAGGCCAGGGGCGGATACTTGGTCTCCAAGGTTGTTTGGAGGACCGCTTTGATGAAACCTGTCTGGCTGCTGCTGCCCCTGCTAATGATCTCCGGGCCAAGCGTTCCGGCCCAGGAAAGCGGGCAAGTGCCCTATATCGACACCCACGCCCATCTTCATGGGGTGATCGGTCAGGGCCGCTCGGACTATGAAGGGGCGGCGCGCCTGGCCCTCCAGGTCATGGACGAACTGGGCATCCGCCAGACCATCCTGCTTCCCCCGCCCTTTACTTCGGGCCACGACGTCGCCTATGACATCGAAACCCTAAAGCCGGTCACCGACAAATATCCCGGTCGTTTCCGCTTCATGGCGGGCGGCGGCAGCCTGAGCCCCTTACTGCTCGATGCCGCCAAAAACGGCCAAGTCAGCGAGGAGACGAGGAGCCGCTTCATCGCGGCGACGGAACGGGTGGCGGTTTCGGGGGCTGTCGCTTTCGGCGAACTGGCGCTTGAGCATTTCGGGCTGGGTCCCGGCCACCAGTACGAATATGTGCCGCCCGATCATCCGCTTATGCTGCTGCTAGCCGACATCGGCGCTGAGAAGGACATGCCGCTTGAGGTGCATATGGAGGCCATCGAACGCGAGGCCCCCGCCGCCCCGCGCTACGTTGCCTTCGGCAATCCGGCCATCATGAAGCCCAATATCGATGCCTTCGAGCGCCTGCTCGCCCACAATCCAAAAACCCGCTTCGTCTGGGCGCATATGGGCTGGGACAATACCGGACAGCGCACCCCCGCCCTGATGGCCCGCCTGCTGGCGGCCCACCCCAACCTGTTCGTGAATATCAAGATGGGGCCCGACAGCCTGCCCATCAACCGCCCTCTAGAGAGGGGCAGCGGGCTGGTTCCAGAATGGGCGCAACTGATCGCGACATTTACCGACCGCATCATGCTGGGCAGCGACCAGTTCTATGTGACACCGGCCTCGCCTAAGCGCTTTCCCATCCATATGCGCCCGGTGCGCGACCTTCTGGACGCCCTGCCCCGGGATCAGGCGATCAAGGTCGGTTACGAAAACGCCATCCGCGTCTACCGGCTTGAGCGCTAATCACACCATGCCGATGGCTTGCATATAGAGTTCGAGCAGTTCTTCCTGCTCTTTGCGATCCTGGGGATCGGCCTTGCGGATACGAATGAGCTGGCGGATGATCTTGGTATCAAATCCGGCCGACTTGGCCTCGGAATAGACATCCTTGATGTCGGCTGCCAGGGCCGTTTTCTCCTCTTCGAGACGCTCGACGCGCTCGATGAAGGACTTCAGGCGTTCGCCCGTAATGCCGCCCTTGTTGTTGGGTTTGTCCGCCGACATGATGCTATCCTTGCTTTGAACTCGAAGGGCGGCAGATTGCCAAAGCCGGGAGCAGGAGGCAACAGCTTCCTTAAAACCCCCTCTTGCGGATAAGGTTTTTTTCCCCATATCCCTGCCAAGACGTTAATCTAGAGGGGTATCCGGGCGGCCCGATGTGGAGCCGGAAACCCCGTCACGAGGGATGAGACAGATGGATCTCGAGAAATATTCCGACCGCTGCAAGGGTTTCATGCAGTCGGCCCAGATGCTGGCCTTGCGCAGCGGTCACCAGATGTTCACGCCCGAGCATCTTCTGAAAGTCCTGTTGGAGGACCAGGAAGGGCTGGCAGCCAACCTGATCACCGAGGCAGGCGGCGATGCCAAGGCGGCCCTCAAATCCGTCGAGGCGGTGCTGGACAAGCTGCCCAAGGTCGAGGGCAGCGGCGCCGGGCAGATCTATCTGACCCCCGAACTGGCCCGTGTGCTGAAAAGTGCCGAGACCCTGGCCGAGAAGGCAGGCGATTCCTTCGTCACCGCCGAGCGCCTGCTGATGGCACTGGCCCTGGCCGCCGGAACGCCATCGGCCAAGGCGCTGACCGACGCCAAGGCCACCGCCCACAATCTGAACCGCGCCATCGAGAATGTGCGCAAGGGCAGGCAGGCCCATTCCGCCTCGGCCGAGAATTCCTACGACGCGCTCAAGAAATACGCCCGCGATCTGACCCAGGCCGCCCGGGACGGCAAGCTTGATCCCGTGATCGGGCGGGACGAGGAGATTCGGCGCACCATTCAGGTGCTGGCCCGCAGAACTAAGAACAATCCCGTGCTGATCGGTGAACCCGGTGTCGGCAAGACCGCCATCGTCGAAGGGCTGGCGCTGCGCATCGTCAATGGCGACGTGCCCGAGGCGCTTAAGGACAAAAAGCTGATGGTGCTGGACCTGGGAGCCCTGGTGGCGGGCGCCAAGTTCAGGGGCGAGTTCGAGGAGCGCTTGAAGGCCGTGCTGAACGAAACCACGGCAGCCGAAGGCAACATCATTCTGTTCATCGACGAGATGCACACGCTGGTGGGCGCAGGTGCTGCCGAAGGATCGATGGACGCCTCGAACCTTCTGAAACCCGCTTTGGCCAGGGGCGAATTGCATTGCGTGGGCGCCACCACGTTGAACGAATACCGCAAGCATGTAGAAAAAGATGCCGCCCTGGCTAGGCGTTTCCAGCCTGTCTTCGTGGACGAACCCACCATCGAGGACACGGTCTCTATCTTGCGTGGCATCAAGGAAAAATATGAATTGCACCATGGCGTACGTATCGCCGACGGTGCCCTGGTGGCGGCCACCACGCTATCCGCCCGCTACATCACCGACCGTTTCCTGCCCGACAAGGCAATCGATCTGGTCGACGAGGCGGCTTCCCGCCTGCGTATGGAAGTCGATTCCAAGCCCGAGGCGCTGGACGAACTAGACCGCCGCGTCGTGCAGTTGAAGATCGAGCGCGAGGCGCTTAAGAAGGAGCCCGACGCCGCATCCAAGGACCGCTTGCAAAAGCTGGAAGACGAATTAGCCTCGCTTGAAAAGAAAGCCTCCGACATGGCAGCCAGTTGGAAATCGGCCAAAGACGGGCTGGCCAACGCCACCAAGATCAAGGAATTGCTGGAACAGGCTCGCATCGAGGTTGAAAAGGCGCAGCGCGAGGGCAAGTACGAACGCGCCGGAGAACTGCTCTATTCCGCCATCCCCGAACTTGAAAAGAAGCTAGCCAAGGCCGATGGTGGCTCGGACAAAAGTGGGCTGAAAGAAACCGTCACGCCTGAACTGATCGCAGGCGTGGTTTCGCGCTGGACCGGCGTTCCGGTTGACAAGATGCTGGAGGGCGAGCGCGCCAAACTGCTCGCCATGGAAAAGAATCTGCAAAGGCGCGTCGTTGGCCAGGAGGAGGCCGTGCTTGCCGTTTCGAATGCCGTGCGCCGCTCGCGCGCAGGCCTGGCCGATCCGCACCGGCCCATCGGCTCCTTCCTCTTTCTGGGCCCCACCGGCGTTGGCAAAACGGAATTATGCAAGGCCCTGGCGGAATTCCTGTTCGACGATGACACGGCGCTTTTGCGCATCGACATGTCGGAATATATGGAGAAACATTCGGTGGCCCGTCTGATCGGCGCCCCTCCCGGCTATGTCGGCTATGACGAGGGCGGTGCTTTGGCCGAAGCGGTGCGAAGGCGGCCCTACCAGGTCATTCTGTTCGACGAGGTGGAGAAAGCCCATCCCGACGTCTTCAATGTGCTCTTGCAAGTTCTGGACGACGGCCGCCTGACCGATGGCCATGGCCGCACGATCGATTTTCGCAACACGCTGATCGTGCTCACCTCTAATCTGGGTGCGGATATTCTGGCCAATCAGCCTGAGGGCGAAGACTCGGCCTCGGTCAAGGAACCAGTGATGGAGATCGTGCGGGCCTCGTTCCGCCCGGAATTCCTGAACCGCCTGGACGAGATTCTGCTTTTCCATCGCTTAAGCCGCCCCCATATGGACGGCATCGTCGATATCCAGCTGGGCCGCTTGAGGAAGCTGCTGGCTGATCGCAAGATCACGCTGGATCTCGACAAGAAGGCCATCACTTGGCTGGGCGATCAGGGCTATAATCCGGTCTATGGGGCCAGACCCTTGAAAAGGCTCATTCAGCAGGCCTTGCAAAATCCGCTGGCCGGGCTGTTGCTGGAAGGCACGGTCAAGGATGGTCAAACCGTCAAGGTGGGCGTCAAGGGCGGCGAATTGGACATCCGGGCCGGGTGACCGGTTGCCTCTCTGAAGTCCACGCGTACTTCCTGAATTTGCCTAACGATAATCTCGCGCCGTTAGCGCAGGATCGTTTAACTCCGAGTCACTCCAGTGACCCGGAGTTAAACGTGAATCCTTCGCTAAAACAAATTGCTAGAGCAGATTCACGCGCGAATCCTGAGCCGATTAATGGCTCAGGATTCTTCCGATTTGCTCTAGGGCCGCCGTCCCTCCGTTCATTCAATCTGGCGAATTGCCGGAAAATTACGGATGGAATATAAAAGACAAGATTCGGGAGATCAGTGGGCATGCCGGAAGTCTCACATATGGCACGGACGACGCGCATGCCAGCGCGCCGTTTGACGTTCCTTGTCGGGATTCTGTTCATCCTACTCTTCAACGGCATTCTGGCAGGCTGGCTCGTCAGCTTGCGTCAAGCCATGCTGGAACACGGGCGGGATACCGTTCAGGGCCTGATCGCAGTCTATCGAACCCATGCGGAACGGCTGCTAAACGAGATCGATCACGACATCCTTGAATTCAGGGACTACCCCTACGCCATCAGTTCCCAGGACATGGAAAAACTGATGCTTTTCAAGCGCAAGCAGAACCCTTCCATTCTGCACATCTTCCGGGTCGAGAGGAACGGACAGATTGGGGCCTGGACAGGTGGGGAATGGAAGCCCGATGTCACCGACCGCCCCTATTTCACCCTGCACCGCGATCAACCGGACTTGGGGCTGTATGTCGACAGCCCCAAACAATCGCGCCTGATACCCGGCAAATGGTTCATTAGCTTAAGCCGCGCCGTCAGAACAGCGAATGGCGCCTTCGACGGAAGCCTGGCCGTCACTCTCGACCTCGATGAACTGGATGAAAGATTCCTGGCCATTTTCGACACGCCCGGCGCATCTGTCGTTCTTGCGCATTTCAATGGACAGGTTCTTTTGCGCCAACCCGAGGGGGAGGGTATCGCAGGAAGCACCTTGCCTTCCTTTCAGGGACGCAATAGCGGTTATCCGGAATTGACTATTCTGTTCGTCATCTCGCCGTTTGATCAGCAGGAACGACTGATCGGATATCATAATGTCCCTGGTTTTCCGATCACGGTCAGCGTGTCCATTTTGAAGAAATACATCTTCGCTGACTGGTATCGCTATTTGTCCCTG
This sequence comes from Alphaproteobacteria bacterium, assembly GCA_015232335.1. GTDB lineage: Bacteria > Pseudomonadota > Alphaproteobacteria > Rhodospirillales > WMHbin7 > WMHbin7. Next base: position 9,027 of record JADFZV010000051.1, read on the forward strand.
GCTATTTTCCTGTCCCTGGCGGTCACATCGGCCACCATTTTCGCGATATGGCGCATAGCAGGCTCACTTGAACGGCGCGAGCGCGCTATCCGGCGCCTGCGCGAAAGCCGTGCTTCGGTCACCGCCCAGCTTCAGTATCAGCAGACCCTGCTTAACGCCATTCCCGTGCCGATTGCCACCAGCGATGCCAACGGCGTCTTCATTCAGTGCAACAACGCCTTTCTGCGTTGGATTGGCCTTTCCGTGACGGAAGTCCTGGGCCGCACCTGCTCCAGCATTATGCCCGCCCCTGTGGTCGAAAAATATAGCAAGTCCTTCGATGAGATTCTGGAGGCGGGAGGGCAAATAATATTGGACGTCGAATGGCACGATCAGCACGGAAAAGCCAGATACGCCATGATTTATCGCACGGCGCATCAGGGAATCGAGGGGCGCGGCTCGGCCATCATCAGCATCATCATCGATGTCACGGCCCAGAAAATGATCGAGGACGAGTTGAAGCGGTCGAACGGCGAGCTTGAGCAATTTTCCTATGCCATCTCGCATGATCTTCAGGAACCTTTGCGCATGGTGTCCAGCTATCTGACGTTGATCGAGCGTCGCTACAAGGAAGCACTGGACAAGGACGGACTGGAATTCATCGACTTCGCCGTCGATGGTGCCAAGCGCATGAGCGGCATGATTCAAGGCCTGCTTGAATATTCGCGCGTCAACCGCAAGGGACAAAGCTTCCGCCAGGTCAGGCTGGAGAGCGTTACCCGCGACGCCCTGGTCAATCTGGCCCTTGCTCTTAGCGAAAGCGAAGGATCGGTCGATCTGCAGCCTCTGCCTGAGGTTATGGGCGATCCTGGTCAATTGATGCGCCTGATGCAAAATCTGATCGGCAACGCCCTGAAGTACCGAGACCCCGGACAGCCCCCCAAAGTCGTCGTCTCGGCCGTGCGTGAGGAGGATCAGTGGATCATCACCGTCGCCGACAATGGCATCGGCATCAAGGCCGAGGATATCGGGCGCCTGTTCCAAGTCTTCCAGCGACTGCATGCCAGGAACAACTACGAGGGTTACGGCATTGGGCTGGCGGTTTGCCGGCGCATCGTGGAACGCCATGGCGGGCGCATCTGGGTGGAAAGCGAACCGGGGCAGGGATCGCGCTTCAACTTCACCACGCGCGAAACGATGGGGCGGGCCTGGGCCTGGCGCTCGGCGGAATGTCCGGGCACCTCGACCGACAGCACGCTCACCGGCACGGCGCAGCAATGGGCGATGCGCGACGTGGCCACGGCGGCGGCGTCGGACGAGCGCGAGCCGTCGGTAGCCAGCAGCAGGCGGCTCTTCCACATGTCGCAGGCCTTGGGCACCACCATGACATTGCACTTTGCCATCGAGATCACTTTCAGCGTGGCATCGCCCAGCATCAGGCGGGCCAAACCCCGGCGCCCCCGGCGTCCCACCACGATCAGATCGGCCTTTACATGCTCGGCCTCGGCCAGAATATCCTTATAGGGATCGTCGCCATAGCGGATGACTTTGGTGGTGGCGATCCCCAAGCCGGTTGCCTGGGCCTCCAGCCTGTCCAGATGGGCGCTGGCCTCGGCCTCGCGCTGGTCCTGGGCCTCGCTGGCCCCGTGAGTGTCGAATTCGGGGCTTGAGATCACCGAGGTGGTGATGGTGAGCGACGCCCCGCTTTTCACGCTCATCGCGATGGCTACGCGCTCGGCGCCCGTGCAGAAATCCGAGCCGTCGGTGGCAAGCAAGATGCGCTCGAATCGCCCCGTGGGCGAAAGCTGATCGGCCATGACTGTCTCTCCCTTATCGCGTCATTGGGCGGCTTGAGCAGCTTCGCGGCTTTCCCGCATGCCGCTCCAGATGGCCTTCAGAATGACGGTTGCTCCCATCACCAGCGCGAATACCATGATCCAAAAACTGATCGACTTCAACGCGGATGCCAGATCGGGGCTCATCGGAGCGATGATTTCCAACTGGCTGAGATAAACCGGGATGACGAACAGGCGCGAGAACAGCACGGTTACCATGATCAGGCCCATGACCAGCTTGATCATATAGGGCTTCACATAGGTGGTGCCGATGGCCCCGATCTGAATGCCGAACAGCGATCCGGCCAGGATGATCATGGCCAGACGGATATCGACATAGCCCGAAAGCGCGAACTTGATGCTGCCGCCCAGGCCCATGACGAAGGCGATGACCAATTCGGTGGCCGAGGCCATTAGCGAGGGCACGCCGAGGCCGTACATCATCGAAGGCACGCCGATGAAGCCGCCCACGGCGATGGTGGCGGCCAGCAGGCCGGTGCAAAAGCCCATGGGAACGGTGATCAGCCAGGAGACCCTGGCATCGATGCTTTTGAAATAAACCATGGTGCCCGGAATATTAAGGGTGCGGGCCCAGAGCGCGAATTTGGTGGGTTTTTCGTCGTTGCCGGCAGGGCCCAGCTTGTACTGCTTGTAGGCGTCCTTCAGGACGAAGCTGCCCACGATGGCCAGGGTGACCACGAAGACGAAGCTGACATAGAGATTCGATCCGGTGTCGCCGAAGGCGGTTTTGATCTGCTGTTGCAGGTGAGCCCCCCACAGCACGCCGCCCTCGGCCGAAACGCCCATGATCAGGCCCAGCTTGACGTCGACCTGGCCGTATTTGGCCCGCTTGTAGGCACCCACCAGGGCCTTGGGGAATTTGTGGCACATGTTGCTGGCCACGGCCACGATGCCGGGTACACCCATGGTCATCATGGCGGGCGTCAGCACGAAGGCGCCGCCCGAGCCGATGAAGCCCGAGACCATGCCGCCCACGAAACCGACCAGGAACAGGCCGGTCATGCCCGTCCAGTCGAGGGCGATGAACTGACTTACTTGCTCCAACGCTTGGGCTCCTTTCTGGTCTTGGCCTTCAATCCCAGCATGTCCCAGAAGCCGCCGGTGAAGGCGCCGTGGACGAAGGAGAACAGAAAGGCGATGGCGATGGGAACCAGGAAGCCCCACCCCTTGGTCATGCTCAATTCCAACACGGTCGTCTCATTCGAAAACAAGATGATGTAGAGGATGAGGCTGACAACCCCAAGGATGAGGGTGCGAAGGTTCTGCCCATTAAGGGCGATGGCTGCGATCTTCATCGAAAAAATCCCTGCTGGGGAGTGCGCCAGGGGCGTCTCCGGAACGGATTCAAGCAAAGTCAATTGTGGAAACAACGTATATGAAGAAGGTGTGATGTAACAAGAAAAATTTGGAGAACCTGCTTTTTTGGCCAGAAAGGAAAGCCCTTTGCACCTATTAGGCGCTATTGGCGGATAAGGTGGAGGTGAATGGGGTGAAAAATATAAAATAGTGCTGGGATAAGTATCGATTCGTGCATTAATGTATCGAAGTAAGAAGCCGATGGGGAAAAGGTTCCGGAACCAAAATGCTGAATGTTCTTCTAGTTGAAGACAACCCGGGGGATGCCCGACTGGCGGTTGAGGCACTGCGCGAGGGCGGAGCCAAGGTGCAGTTGCATCTGGCTCAGGACGGGGTCGAGGCCATGGCTTTCTTGAAGCGCGAGCCGCCGCATGGCGATGCGCCCAGGCCCGATCTTTTGCTGCTCGATCTCAATCTTCCCCGCAAGGATGGCCGCGAAGTTTTGGCCGAAGTGAAGAACGATCCGCAGTTGCGCCGCATTCCGGTCGTTGTTCTTACGACCTCGCAGGCCGAGCAGGATGTCATGAGCTGCTATGAGCTGCATGCCAACTGCTTTATCACCAAGCCCGTCGATCTTGATCAATTTATCAATGTGGTCAAGACGATCGAAGGCTTCTGGTGCCAGACCGTCAAACTGCCGCCGCGCTGACCATGACGTCTCTGTCCGATACCGGGGCACTTGGTCCGGTCGGCATCGCTCCGAGGGCGACACGTCCTTTGCGGGTGCTGATGGTCGAGGACAATCCAGGCGACGCCAGGCTGGTCCGCATCATGCTCTCCGAGGCCCCGGTCGCCTTCGAGACGCAAGAAGCGCAACGGCTGGATGATGCTCTCAAGCTTCTGGCGTCGGAATGTTTCGACGTCGCCCTGCTGGATCTTGGCCTGCCCGATTCTCTGGGGCTGGATACGCTAAAGCGCGTGGCGGTGGCCGCTCCCGGTCTGCCGATCGTGATTTTGACCGGCAATTCCGACGACCGCATGGCCATGGAGGCGCTGGAACAGGGCGCTCAGGATTATCTGGTCAAGGGCTGGGGCGGAGCCGAGGCCTTGCAGCGCGCCATCCGCTATGCCATCGAGCGCGGGCGGACCGAGGAAAAGCTGCGCGAAAGCGAATCGATGTTCCGCGTCGTCTTCGAGCAGGCGGCTCTTGGCATCGTTCTGTTTGATACGGATCTGAAGCTTCTGGCCGTCAACCACGCTTTCGAGCGCATGCTGGGCTACGAGCCTGGAAAGCTGTTGGGGATAACGCCCGACGCCGTGACCCATCCCGACGACAGGGTGGAAAGCCAGCGCCTGACCAAGGAGATGATCGACGGCAAGCGGGCTCATGTCTTTCTGGAGAAACGCTACCGCAAGGCGGATGGCAGCTTCGTCTGGGGCCGCGTTACCCAGTCGCTAGTGCGCGATGCGCTGGGCCAGCCCAAGATGGGGCTTTCGATCATCGAGAATATCGACGAGCGCAAGAAGCTGGAAGAACGCATGCGCTTGGATGCCCGCGTCATCGCGGCGGCCAGCGAAGGCGTGTTCGTTACCGACCGAGACAGGATCATCCTTCAAGTCAATCCGGCCTTCGCGCGCATCACGGGCTTTGATTCCCACGAGGCGGTGGGAATGACGCCCAGCCTTCTGGCCTCGGGCCGCCATTCCCATGAATTCTTCGACCGCATCGAGGCGGCCCTTGCTTCTGCCGGAATGTGGCAGGGCGAAATCTGGAACCGTAGAAAGTCCGGCGAGGTTTTTCCCTGCTGGATTGACATCAGCGTGGTGCGCAATGAAAAAGACGAGATCGTCAATTACGTGGCGGTCTTCCACGACATCACGGCCAGGAAGCAGAATGAGGAACGCCTGACCTACCTGGCCAATCACGATCCTTTGACCGGTCTGGCCAATCGCATCCTCTACGAGGAACGCATTGATCGGGCGCTTTCGCGAGCAAGAAGGGCCGGCCTCAAGGTTGCCCTGCTCTTTCTCGATCTCGACGGGTTTAAGCATGTCAACGAGCGCTTCGGCCATCCGGTCGGCGATGTGCTGCTGCAGCGACTGGCCGAAAGGCTGACCACCTGTGTCCGCCAGGGCGATACGGTGGCCCGGATTTCCGGCGATGAGTTCTTGTTGATTGTCGAAGATCTCGACGATTTCAGAATCGCCGCCACGGTGGCCAGGAAGGCGCTCGATACCTTGAAGGATCCGTTCCAGATCGAGGAACATGCCATCAAGCTGGATGGTAGCATCGGCATAGCCCTTTACCCCGAGGACGGACTTGAAGGGACCGTGCTTTACAAGGCGGCCGATACCGCCATGTACCGGGCCAAGCGCATGGGCGGCAACGAGGCCCGTTTCAGTTCCGAGGAATTGAACGGGCGCGCCATCGAGCGCCTGGTGATGGAGCGCAATCTCTCCGAGGCATTGGAACTGGGCGAGATCGTGGTCTTCTACCAGCCCGTGGTTGCCCTGCCAGAAGGAAATATCGTGGCTGCCGAGGCCTTGGTCCGCTGGCAGCATGCCGACGGCAAGTTGGATGCGCCCGGAGAATTCCTGGAAGTGATGCGCCAATCGGGCATGATGCCGGAGATGGCGAGAAGGGTCGCCGCAAGTGCCATGCTGCAGATTGCCGAATGGAATCGTCAGGGCCATCGGGTCCGTCTGGTCCTCAATCTCGGAGCCGAGGAACTGCAAGACGAGGCGTACCTGAATTCCTTCAAGGCCATTCTGTCCGCCTCAAGCCTTGATGCGTCGATGATCGAGGTCGATCTGTCGGAAACGGCCATCGAGGAAGACAGCCGTACCGGCGGCAAGGGCGTTGCCGAGTTGAAGGCGTTGGGTGTCCATCTGGCGCTGGATAATTTCGGTTCTGGTTTCTCATCGATAGCCCAATTGGGGCGTCTGCCCGTCGAGAGCTTCAAGATCGACCATTCCTTCTTGCGAGAAGTGGTCAATCCCGGCGACGAAGCCAAGATGGTTTCCGCCATCATCGGCCTTACGCATTCGCTGAAGCGCCAAGTGGTGGCTAAGGGTGTCGAGAACGAGGCCCAGAAGACCTTTTTGATCCGTCAGGGCTGTGAGCTGGCCCAGGGCTATCTGTTCGGTCGCCCGATGACGGCTGCGGATTTCGCAAAGCTTCTGAAGACGCCTTCATGAAACTCGTGCGTTTCGGAGAGAGGGGGAGCGAGCGCCCCGGCATACTCGATCCAAAGGGAAGAGTGCGCGACCTCTCGGCGTTTGCAAACGACATCACACCCGAACTTTTGTCGCCCGAGGGGCTTCGGAACCTGCGGTCCATCGATCCCGCAGCGCTGCCTCTGGTTCCCGAGGGCGTTCGCTTGGGTGTTCCGGTGGCGGGTATTCGCGACATTTTCGCCATCGGACTTAATTACCGCGACCATGCCGCCGAGGCGGGTATGGCTCTGCCAACCGAGCCCGTGCTGTTCAGCAAAGCCACGGGCGCCTTATCTGGTCCGAATGATCCAGTCGTTTTGCCGCCGGGCGCTTTGAAAGGCGATTGGGAAGTCGAACTGGCCTTGGTGATCGGACGGTGTGCCTTCCAGGTAAGCGAAGAGGACGCTTTGTCCCATGTGGCGGGCTATCTGGTCTGCAACGATGTTTCCGAGCGCACCTTCCAACTGGAACAGGGCGGCCAGTGGATCAAGGGAAAATCGGCCGACAGCTTCTGTCCCCTGGGCCCCTGGCTGGTTACGAGCGACGACATTCCCGATCCTCAAGATCTCGATCTATGGCTTGATCTCAACGGCCAGCGCATGCAGACCGGCAATACCAGGAACATGGTGTTTTCCGTAGCCTTCCTGATTTCCTATGTCAGCCGGTTCCTGACACTGAAGCCGGGCGATGTCATCACCACCGGCACACCCGCGGGCGTTGGCCTGAAGAGCGGGCGGTTTCTGCGCCCCGGCGACGTCATGCATCTTGGCGTCGAGGGCCTGGGCGAGCAGCGGCAGGCAGTAAGGGCGTATTCAGTCTAATACCGGCATGTAGACTTTCGCGGGCAAGGCCCGCGCGCGAGCCTCCTGGCGAGCGGGAGCCAAGGGCGCACAGCGCCCGCCCGGCGATTGAGGCTTGCATTCATCGGTCACGATGAATGCAAACTGTTATAGCGGATCAACCCCGATAACGACGGGATGCGCCAAAAGCAGGGCGGCATAGAGCAAAGCCGCCAGGACCAAACGCCACCAGCCGATTTCCGAAAGAACCAGCCGCCGGGAGGGGAAGGGCGGGACCTTACGCTTGGCTTTCATCATGGGAAATCCGGCCAGGGCCAGAAGCAGAAAAAATCCGAACAGCACCAGGGATTCGCCATCGCCGTTGGGAAGCAGGTGAATCGCCGCCCAAAGTGCCAGGGCCAGCAGCAGGGGATGGCGGGTCAGTCGCAGCGGCCCCGGGTTTGCTGGGTCAAAGCCTCTGGCGCCGATGCCGATCGAATAGGGATTGGGCGTGGTGAAGGCGATGACCAGCAGCAGGCAGACGGGCAGCATGACCAGAAGTGTTGTGTGGCGCATCCAGGTCTCGACCGGCCAAAGCGGACTGCGTTCAGCCAGGACGTAAGCATGGGCCACCAAGGCCAGAAGCAGAAGCGACAGGGCGCCATAGGCCAGCAGGTAAACCTTCTCGCCCAAACGAGCGACAAGGCGGGCGCGCGCCATGGGCAGGGCCGGCAGGATATGGGCGACCAAAAAAAGAAGGATGGAAAGCAGCAGCAGCGTCATGAGGCCAGCATAAAAGGCACAACTCTGGACAGGCCTTGATGAGGGTTAATCAACAAGCGCATCCAGCTTGGCCGCCATGTCGTCAGCCGCTCCCTCGATCACCAGGGTTTTCAGGCGGCTGGTGGCACCGCTTTCAAGTTGAATGGCAGATTTGGCGATCTTCAAGCGCTTGGCGAGACAGGCGATCAGGCTGGCATTGGCCTTGCCGTCCTCGGGCGGTGCCGTGACCGCGATCTTCAAGCGCAATTGACCGTCGCCATCCAAGATGGTGCCTTCGATGCGCTCGGCGCGCGCCTTGGGAGTCAGGCGCACGAACAGGCGAATCCGGTGGTCAGCCGGTCGATAGAAGGCGGAGGGCAAGACGGCTCAACATGCCCTGAAGGAACCAAAGCCCTAAAAGCAGGATCATGGGCGACAGATCAAGTCCGCCCAGGTCTGGCATTATGCGGCGGATGGGGCCCAGGGCCGGTTCGGTAATGCGGTACAAGAAGCGTTGCACACTGGCGACAAACTGGTTGTAGTTATTGATCACCCCGAACGAGGTCAGCCAACTTAAGATGACCACAGCGACCAGGGCGTAGATATAAAGATCGATCAGAAGGTTGATCAATCCGAATAGCGGAACCAGCACGATATCCATGGCGTCCTTCCTACGTCTTGTCCCTGGGGGGGGGACCATAGCCAAGACCGCCGCCTTGCGCAAGGCAAGGAGGCGGTCGGGGCAAGGGAACTAACGATGCTTGAAGTCGGGCTGACGCTTTTCGCTGAAGGCGGCCATGCCTTCCATCTTGTCCTCGGTCGAGAACAGGGAATGGAACAGGCGGCGCTCAAAGCGGACACCCTCGGTCAGCGTGGTTTCCAGGGCGCGGTTAACACTCTCCTTGGCGATCATGGTGGCAGGCAGCGACATGGCGGCGATACGCTCGGCCACCTTCAGGGCTTCATCCAACAGATCGGCCAGGGGCACGATGCGGCTGACCAAGCCTGAGCGTTCCGCCTCGGCAGCGTCCATGTTGCGTCCGGTCAGAACCATTTCCATCGCCTTTGACTTGCCGACAAGGCGCGTCAGGCGCTGCGTGCCGCCCGCTCCGGGAATGATGCCAAGGGAGATTTCGGGCTGGCCGAATTTGGCATTATCGGCGGCCAGAATGAAGTCGCACATCATGGCCAGTTCGCAACCGCCACCCAGCGCATAGCCGGCCACGGCGGCGATCACGGGTTTCCGGCACTTGGCCACGCGCTCCCAGTCCTTGGTGATGAAGTCGGACAGGTAGACGTCCATATAGGTCTTGGGCGCCATCTCCTTGATGTCGGCCCCGGCGGCAAAGGCCTTTTCGCTGCCGGTCAGCACGATGCAGCCGATCTCGGCATCGGCTTCGAATCTGTCGAGGGCTTGCCCCAGTTCGGCGATCAGTGCGCTGGAGAGCGCATTCAGGGCTTTGGGACGGTTGAGCGTGATCAGGCCAACGCGGCCCCTGGCTTCGACGATGATGTTTTCAAAAGTCATGCGGCATCTCCTGGTGGGATTTTGTCTTATTATGGACGAGACGGGGACAGATCGAAACGGACTTCGAGGCCTTTTTTTCCGTCCTTTTTGATTGTCAGTTGCAAGATTTCGCCTTCACGCTTGAAGCGGTTGGGGCCGGTCGATGTCCAGCCCAGTTCGGGCAGGGCTTCTTCGTAGAAGCGTTTGACCTCGGCGGGCAAGGCAGCGCCTTGGGCGGCGAAATGGGCGATTCTGCCCTCGGGCGTATCGAAGATCACCGCCGCCTTCTGATCTTCCAGAAGGCCCGGCATCAAAGGCAGATCGCCCGACCCCGACAGAAAGGCGCTTTCCGCCAGAGCGGGCTGCGCCAGGATCAGGATCAGGATCAGGGCAAGAAAGACGGACCATTTCATAAGGGATGGTTCTACCTTACCGCTGGCAGCGCTTGCAATAGAAGCTGCTGCGTCCGGCCTGAACGATGCGCAGAATGCGGGCCTTGGCGCGGCAGCGCGGACAAGCCTCGCCTTCTTGAGCGTAAACCGCGAAATGATGCTGGAAATAGCCAAGCTCGCCGTCAGGGCGCACATGATCGCGTAAGGTAGAGCCGCCGCTTTCGATGGCAGCGGCAAGGACGTCCTTGACCGCCCTGACCAGGGCCTTGCATTCCGTCAGGGTCAGACTGCAGCAGGGCCTGAGCGGCGAGATAAAGGCGCGGAATAAAGCTTCGCTGGCATAAATATTGCCGATTCCGGCCACCAGCTTCTGATCCATCAAGGCGGGCTTGATGGGCCCCTTGCGCCGGGCGAGCCCTTTGTGAAGCATCTTTCCGTTAAAGTCCTTCTCCAGCGGCTCGGGGCCGAGCCCAGCCAGGAAGGGATGGTCGGACAGAAGGGCTTGATCGATCAAGTCGACGGCGCCGAACCGTCTGGGGTCTTCCAGGCAGGCCCAGTTTCCGTCTTCTGTCCGTATAATGAAGTGTGCGTGCTTCCCCTCAGGCATTGCGCCCTTGCCCAGCTTGACGCGACCCGACATGCCCAGATGAATCAGCAGAACCTGTCCTTTCGACAGATGGCAAAGAACATATTTGGCCCGCCTGGTGATGCGCTCGATTTTTTGCCCTTTAAGCTTGCCA
>JADFZV010000052.1:0-505 GCA_015232335.1 Alphaproteobacteria bacterium
CTCGCATCCAGGTGTCGGCCAGAGCCTGTTGAGATTGCTCTGCTACATGAGGCATCTCAGCGAGGGGATGTTCTTGTAAAGCGATATTTCGGAGAATCCACTTTTCAGATAGATGGAAAATCGCTCCCCGTACATCATGGGTTCATGCCTAAATCTGCCGACGAGGCACTTGAGGTTGCCGATTTTGTTGTCCACGCGGCTGGTCGCCATGCCCGCGCCCTTGCAAACAGCAGAACTGGCCTTGGCCAAGACTTTAAAGCGGTCTTTCACGCAAACCCGCGTTGGTCGAGCTTCATTGCGATTGATAGTGTTGCAATAACTTCCCATGCCAGCACATAGAAACATCTTGGCGCTATTGCATCGCTATTGGTGCATCGCTTTTGGTGCATCGCTATTGGGGCGCTATTGGGGTCAGAGTCGATTTTCAGGTCACGCCGCGACGCTTACCTGCCCGCCGGTCTTCGGGAGGGGCTTGGGGACCCCTGATAATGACGTCAAAGGGCGG
>JADFZV010000052.1:584-18475 GCA_015232335.1 Alphaproteobacteria bacterium
TATATAATCGGGCTATGGCAACTCTGGAGGCCGCAGTCATGCGCCAATATGGGGAGAGGGTCAGGTCTTGAAAGTTGCCTGATTACTTTCCCGCAGTCGCTATTGAGGCCAGAGGAGCATTCTTCCCACATACAGGTCACGCCGCGACGCTTACCTGCCCTCTGGTTCTCGGGTGGGGCTTGGAGAACACGGACGATGACGTTAAAGAGCGGAAGAATATGACGTCCATTCCAAAGGGATAAAACCGGGCGACAGGCAGGGGTGTTTTGAACAGGCAAAGTGATATATGATCGGGATATGACAATCCTGGAGGCCGCACTCATGCGCCAAAGTGCATCCGTGATGATCGAGGCAGATAAGCTGCCCAAGGAATTTGCGAGCGTATTGAGGGAACGCCCGGTGCGCGGCTCGCATCTTCGGATTACGGTTGAGGAACTTGAGGAGTCCGACGAACAGAAACTTGCGACTCTTCGCGCGGCAATTCAAAAAGGCCGTGATGAGTTTTCTGCCGGACTTGCCATCGACGGAGAAACGATGTTTGCCGAATTGGAGGCTGAATTATTCTCTGAACCTGTTAAGAAATAACAGGGATGCCACGTTATCAATTTGCGCCAAGCGCGAGACAAGATATCAGCGATGTTGTTGCGCACATTCGTCTGGAAAATCCATTTGCGGCAAAACAATGGTTTTCCGTTCTTCGTGAAAAATGTCAGATGCTTGCGGGTTCGCCACGCGTTGGGCGGGTTCGCGATGAGTTGATGCCCAATGTTCACGTCTTTCCCTTTGGGAACTATTTAATTTTCTACGATATTGTTCCCGGTGGAATTCTGGTGGTGCATGTCGTGCATGCAGCGCGTGATGTGCCCCGTGTGTTTTCCCAGGAGAGTGGGCCAGCTTGAAGGAACCCGGACCGCAAAACATTTTTGAGGGAGGCTGTCGGGGGATGACTTTCCCGGAAGAAATGTGTATGATTTGCCAGTTGATACACACGAGGTCTTCATGCGCACCAATATCGAGATCGACGACCGGCTGATGAGCCAGGCCCTCAAATCCTCTGGCTGCAAAAGCAAGAAGGATACCGTGCATGAGGGGCTGAAGCTGCTGGTTCGTTTGGCCAGGCAAAAGCGGATAAGAGCCTGGCGCGGACGCCTACTCTGGGAGGGGGACCTGGACGAGGCGAGAAACGACGGATGATCCTGGTCGATTCCTCTGTCTGGATCAATTATTTCAACGGCGTTCCCAGCCGCGAGACCGACCTTCTGGATGACCTGCTTGGGCGCGAGCTGGTGGTGATGGGCGATCTGATCCTGGCCGAGGTACTTCGGGGCTTTCGCGAAGACGGGTCCTATCGCCGGGTGCTGACGCTGCTTTCGGGGCTGGATTGCCTTGATCTGGTCGGCAAGGCGACGGCCATCGAAGCGGCGAGGCATTACAGATTTCTGCGAAAGCGCGGGATTACCGTGCGCAAAACCATCGACAGCCTGATCGCCGCCTTTTGCATCCGCCATCGATTGCCCCTTCTGCACTGTGATCGGGATTTCGACCCCTATGTCGCGCATCTGGGCCTGTGCGCCGTTTGAGGCGATTCGCTGGCCTTTTCAACCCCCCTCGGCCTGTCTCCCTGCTAAAACCCCCGCAAAACCGCCCAAATCTCGGCAAAGCCTTGCCCATTGGCCAAACCCTGCCTAGGATAGGGGCTCATGAACACAACCCCATTTCCGCACCGGCATCTCCTCGGCATCCAGGGACTTGGCGCCGAGGAGATTTCGTATCTGCTCGACCTTTCCGACGGCTATGTCGATCAGAACCGCCGCCCGGGCCGCAAGCTCGATGTTTTGCGCGGGCGCACCATCATCAATCTCTTCTTCGAGAATTCCACGCGCACCCGCACCAGCTTCGAGCTGGCGGCCAAGCGACTGGGGGCCGACGTCATCAACATGCAGGTGGCCAACAGCTCGGTGGCCAAGGGCGAGACGCTGATCGACACCGCCATGACGCTGAACGCCATGCATGCCGATGTGCTGGTGGTGCGCCATCCCGACTCAGGCGCGGTCAAGCTGCTGTCCGACAAGGTGAACTGCGCCGTGATCAATGGCGGCGACGGCACACACGAGCATCCCACCCAGGCCCTTTTGGATGCGCTGACCATCCGCAGGCGCAAGGGGCGCCTCTCGGGTCTTTTGGTCGCCATCTGCGGCGATGTGCTGCATTCCAGGGTGGCCCGCTCGAACATCTATCTTCTGAACGCCATGGGGGCCAGGGTGCGTCTGGTGGCGCCTAAGACGCTGCTGCCCGTCAAGGCCGACCGGCTGGGGGCTGAAATCTCGCACGACATGGCGGCTGGTCTTAAGGACGTCGATATCGTCATGATGCTCAGGGTGCAGAACGAGCGCATGCAGGGCAGCTACATCCCATCGGTGCGTGAATATTTCCACTTCTTCGGGCTTGATTACGACAAGCTGAAGGAAGCCAAGCCCGATGCGCTGATCATGCATCCCGGCCCGATGAACCGAGGCGTTGAGATCGACAGCGAGGTGGCCGACGATTTCGAGCGCAGCGTGATCCGCGAACAGGTGGAGATGGGGGTGGCGGTGCGCATGGCCTGCCTTGAGACCATGACGCGCAATCTGGATCTGGCGAGGCCGAACCATGTCTAAGACGGCCTATATCAATGTGCGTCTGCTCGATCCCGCCTCGGGCCTTGATGCCATGGGCGCCGTGCTGACCGAGGGCGAGGAAATCGTCGATTTCGGCCCCGGCCTGTTTCGCGCCAGTGCGGGTTGGCGCGTTCCCTCGGGCATCCAGTCGGTGGACGGCAAGGGGGCCTGTCTGGCCCCCGGTTTGGTCGATATGCGCGTGCAATTGCGCGAGCCCGGCGAGGAACACAAGGAAACCCTGAAGACGGCTGGCGAGGCGGCAGTGGCGGGCGGAGTGACCAGCATGGTCTGCCTGCCCAATACCGATCCCATCATTGACGATGTGGCCAGTGTGGAATTCGTAGCCCGGCGCGCCCGCAAGGTGGGGCTGGTCAAGGTCTATCCCTATGCCGCTGCCACCAAGGGTCTGGCTGGCAAGGAACTGGCCGAATACGGGCTGTTGGCCCAGGCGGGGGCCTTGGCCTTCACCGATGGCGTTCATGCCGTGGCCGATGCTCGTGTGATGCGCCGCGCCCTTTCCTACGCCTCCACCTTCGATCTGTTGATCGTGCAGCATCCGGAGGAACCGGCGCTGGCCCTGGGTGGGGCCATGAATTCGGGCGAGATGGCAACACGCCTCGGTGTGCCCTCGATCCCCGCCGAGGCCGAAGTCATCATGCTGGAGCGCGACCTGCGCTTGGCCAAAGCCGCTGGGGCGCGCTATCACGCCGCACATGTCTCGACCGCCGAGGGCATCGAGGCCATCCGCCGGGCCAAGGCCAGGGGAGTGCGGGTCACCTGCGATACGGCGCCGCCTTATTTCGCGCTCAACGAATTGGAAGTGAACGGCTGGCGCACCTTCGCCAAGCTGTCGCCCCCCTTGCGCGACGAGTCTGATCGGATGGCCGTGGCCGAGGGCCTGAAAGACGGCACCATCGATGCCATCGCCTCAGATCATGCGCCGCAGGATCAAGATTCAAAGCGCCTGCCCTTCGCCCAGGCCGCTTTCGGCGGTGTTGGATTGGAAACCCTGCTGGCGGTGTCGCTGGAGCTTTACCACAACGGCGCCATGACCCTGCTTGAGGTTCTGAACCATCTTACGGTCAAGCCTGCGGGCATTCTGGGGCTCAAGGCCGGACGGCTGGAAAAGGGGGCTCCTGCCGATCTGGTGCTGTTCGATCCCAACCGGCCCTGGAAGGTGGTGGCCGACAATTTCCGTTCGAAATCGAAGAACTCGCCCTTCGACGGGCGCCCCGTGCAGGGTCGTGTGCTGAAGACCATCATCGACGGGCGCCCCGTCTTCGCGCTTGAGGCCGAAGGCTGATGGAAACTTTGCTGGCCGCATTGGGCGGCTATCTGCTGGGCTCGATCCCCTTTGGCCTCGTGCTGACCAAGGCCGCAGGGCTTGGCGATATCCGGTCCATCGGCTCGGGCAATATTGGTGCCACCAACGTGCTGCGCACCGGCAACAAGAAGCTGGCCGCCGCCACCTTGATCCTGGATGGCGTCAAGGGGGCCGTGGCCGTTCTGCTCGCCCTCTGGCTGGCGTCTGAGGACATCGCCCTGATCGCCGGACTGTTTGCCGTGCTGGGGCATAATTTTCCGGTCTGGCTGAAATTCAAGGGCGGCAAGGGGGTGGCAACCACGCTGGGCACGATGATGGCCGTTTCCTGGCCCACCGGCCTTCTATGCATCGCCACTTGGCTGATCACCGCCAAGCTTTTCCGCATTTCCTCGCTGGCCGCCCTGGTGGCGCTGGGGGCCTCGCCCCTGTACGCTTATTTCTTTGCCTCGCCGCGTCATGCTGCCCTGGCCTTGGTGCTGGCCGTGCTGGGCATGGCCCGCCACCGGGCCAATATCGAACGCCTGATGGCGGGTACCGAGCCTAAGATCGGCGAGAAGAAACAATCTTCAGACGAAGTGTAACCCGCGCGAATTTTCGCGTCCCAGCCGCCATTGAGGCGGCGGCCAAGCGTTTCGCAGAAACGCGCGAGGCCGAGGGACAATAACGACTCGCGCCCGCCCGCTTTGCGGGCAGATAGCGAACAGCATGCAAAGCATGCGGCGACTGAGGGACAGAATTAAGCCGCCCGCATCTCGGCCAGGAACGTCTCGACCTGCGCCTTCAGATTCGCCGCTTCGCTTTGAAGCTCCTGGGCAACCTCGGTCATGCCGCTTGCCAGCCTTCCGGTTTCGACCGCGGCTTCTGAAACTTCCGAGATGCTGGCCGTGACTTCCGTCGTTCCCTGCGAGGCCTGCAAGACATTGCGCCCGATTTCATGCGTGGCGGCGTCTTGCTCTTCGGCGGCACTGGCAATTGAGGAAACGACTTCGTCAACGCGTGCGATCACATCCGCCACCAGCTTGGTCGCCGTCAAGGCCTGACCGGACGAGGTCTGCATGCCTGCCACTTGGTTTCCGATTTCCTCGGTCGCTTTGGCGGTTTGATTGGCCAAGGATTTCACCTCGTTGGCGACCACGGCAAATCCCTTGCCGGATTCACCGGCGCGGGCGGCCTCGATAGTGGCGTTCAGCGCCAGCAGATTGGTTTGGCTGGCGATATCGTTGATCAGGTTGACGATCTCGCCGATCTTCTGGGCCGCTGTGGCCAGCCCGTCCATGGTCGCGTTGGCGTCATTGATGCCTGCCACTGCCTCCTGCGTGATGCGGGTGGTCTCTTGAACCCGGCGGCTGATTTCCTGGGTCGAGGCGCCCAGCTCTTCGGTGGCGCTGGCAACGGTCTGCACATTGGCCGAGGCCTGGTCCGCCGCTGTCGCCACGGCTGAACTCTGACGGCTGGTCTGCTCGGCCGCGGCATGCAGGCCTGCGGAGGCATCATGCACTTGGCGGACCGAGTGAGAGACGGCCTTAAGCATGCCGGTGATGGCCTGATCGAATTTCGCCGTCAGTTCCTCGCGCTTCCTAACGCGCTGCATGTCTTGTTCCTGAGCGGCCTTGGCCTCGGCCTCCATCTGGCGGTTGCGGATCATGTTGTCCTTGAAGACCTGTACGGCATTGGCCATGTGGCCGACTTCGTCCAGGCGGTCGCAGCCATGGATTTCGACCGAGGTGTCGCCCGTTGCGAGGCGCTTCATCTCATCCGTGGTTTCGACGATGGGGCGCGCGGTGTTGCGCGCCACCAGCATGGAGAGAACGACCACTAGAATCGTGATCAAGGCAACGATGGCGATGGAGACCAGGGCCTTCGAGCGGAATGCCGCTTCGGCGTCGTCGAGATAGATGCCAGACCCGATCACCCAGCCCCAAGGGGCGAAGCCCTTGACGTAGGAGATCTTGCGCACCGGGCTGTCGAAGCCGGGCTTGGGCCAAAGATATTCGACGAAGCCTTCGCCTCTGGCCTTGACCGTGTTGACGAACTCGATGAACAGAAGCTTTCCCGAGGGATCGGCATTCTTCGACAAGTCCTTGCCGTCAAGCTCGGGGCGGATCGGATGCATGACCATGGCGGGCGCCATGTCGTTGACCCAGATATACTCGTTGCCTTCATAACGCATGGATTTCAGGGCGGCCAGGGCGCCTGCCTTCGCTTCGTCCGCGCTCAAGCCCCCTTCGGCAGCCCGCTTTTCGAAACCGGCCACGGTGGAATGGGCCAACTCGACGATGGCCTTGGTCTTGACTTGACGGTCGGCAAACATGACGCTGTTGATGTCGTAAAGCGTGAAGGCGGTGATCGTGGCGATGCCGACAAAGGCGGCGGCGACGATCAGCGACAGTTTTACAACGATTTTAAGATCGGCAAGGCGCATGGTTCCTGGACTCCCGGCAAGACAAAGTCATAACTTTTATAGGGGTGTTGCGGTGCAATATAGGCGGTGCATTTGATTTACGGAATGTAAGATCGCTCTTAACTGCCTTGTAATGGGCTGAAATCGTGAAGTTGAGAAATATGCAAGGGCAAGCACTTGGCGTTTTGAGCGGGCAGGGCCTTCGTCTGCGAGGCGCATTTCACGCGACATGCGAGGACGGCACCCCTCAGGGGATCGTGACGGTGTTCTTGCTGGGGTATCTGGGCCGGGAACTCTGGCCCGCCTTTACGAGCGGTCGCCAGGACGAGTCCGATCCCCTTGATTCCTGGACGAAACGCGTCATCGACCCGTTGGCCGCCGAAGCTGGGGCGGTGGCGCTCTATCCCTTCACCGGCCCGCCCTGGTGGCCCTTTCAGCGCTGGGCAAGCAAGGCCGAGGGGCTATCGTCCTCGCCCATAGGGCTCTTGATTCATCCGCTTTACGGCCCCTGGCACGGCTATCGGGCGGCCCTGGGTTTCAAGGAGCGCTTACCCATCGAGGAAACGCCCCGTCCGGTTGATGTCTGCGCCGCCTGTTCTTCCAAGCCCTGCCTGTCCGCTTGTCCAGCGGGCGTTTTTGCTAAGGGGAACTATGATGTTGAGGCCTGCTCGTCTCGTCTCGCCTCCACTGGCAATCCCTGCATCCAGGATGGCTGCCTGGCCCGCAGGGCCTGCCCGGTGGGGGCTGAACATGCCTACAGCCAGGAACAGGGGGCCTTTCATAGCCGGGCCTTCCTGGACAGCTTCGGGTAGGGAGACTATATAAGCCCTTATGAGCTTATCCGGTCGCCCCTTTCTGAAGATGCACGGGCTTGGCAACGATTTTGTCGTGCTGGATGGGCGAAGCCTGTCCGTTTCCCTAAGTCTCGACGAAGCAAAGCATCTGGCTGATCGCCATTTCGGCATCGGCTGCGACCAGATCGTGATTCTTGAGCCTGCAAAGTCGAAAGGTGCAGATCTGTTCGTGCGCTTTCTCAATGCTGATGGCAGCGAAGCGGGGGCTTGTGGCAACGGGACGCGCTGTGCCGCCATGCTGATCATGCGCCAGGCGAATCTGGAATCCTGCGTCATCGAGACCCGCTCGGGCCTTCTGCCTTGTCGCGCCGTTCAGGGCGGAATGATCGAGGTGGACATGGGCCCGGCCCGCGATGTGGCTGATCTCGATCTTACCCAGGGGCCTTTGTCGCATCCGGTCTCGGTGAATATGGGCAATCCGCATGCTGTGTTTTTCGTGCCCGATGCGCAAGGAATCGATCTGGCCCAACATGGTCCCCTGATCGAGCATGACAAGCAGTTTCCCAACCGCACCAATGTCGAGGTGGTTTCCGTTCTGGGGCAAGACAGGCTGCGCCTTCGCGTCTGGGAGCGCGGGGCTGGCATTACGTTGGCCTGCGGCTCGGGCGCTTGTGCCGCCGCCGTGGCGGCGCACCGCCGTGGGCTTGCCGGTCGCCAAGTCGAGATCGTTCTCGATGGCGGTACGTTGCGCCTTCACTATCTTGAAAACGGCCATGTGCTGATGACGGGTTCGGCTACGCTGGTTGCCGAGGGGCGTCTGGCTTGACGATCGACATTTTGACCTTTGGCTGCCGCTTGAACGGCTTCGAGTCCGAGGTGCTGCGCGAGACGGCGGCCAAGGCGGGGCTGGATGATGCCGTGATCATTAATACCTGCGCCGTTACCGCCGAGGCCGAGCGTCAGGCCCGCCAGGCCATTCGCAAGCTAAGGCGCGAACGCCCCGGCGTCCGCATCATCGTGACCGGCTGTGCCGCCCAGGTGAATGCGAAAAGTTTTGCCGACATGCCCGAGGTTGACCGCGTGCTGGGCAATGCCGCCAAGCTGGATGTTGGCTCGCTGCTTTCGTCCGAGCGGCTGGTGATCAGCGACCTTAAGGAACTGGCCGAGCTGGCGCCGCATCTGATCGAGGGATTCGAAGGCCGCTCGCGCGCCTTCGTGCAGATTCAGCAGGGCTGCGATCATGGTTGCACCTTCTGCATCGTGCCCCAGGCCAGGGGGCCGTCGCGCAGCATTGCCGTCGAGCGCATCGTGGCTCAGGCCGAAAAGCTGGTCGAAGCCGGATACCTTGAAATCGTGCTGACCGGGGTCGATATCGCCTCGTGGGGGCGGCTGGATCAGTTGATCATCTCTTTGCTGAAGGCGGTTCCGGGCATCGAACGGCTGCGCCTGACCTCGATGGACCCAGCGGAAATCACGCCTGAACTGATCGCCCTCTTCAAAGCGGAACCCCGTCTGATGGGACATCTGCATCTGAGCATGCAATCGGGTGCCGATGCGGTGCTAAAGCGTATGGCTAGGCGCCATCGAAGGGTCGATCTGTTGCGGCTGCGCGACAGCTTGCCCGATATCGCCCTGGGAGCTGACCTCATCGCCGGATTTCCTGCTGAGAGCGAGGCCGATCATCAGGAAACCCTGGAACTGGTCGAGCGGCTGGGCATGGCGCATCTGCATGTCTTTCCCTTTTCGTCCAGGCCGGGCACACCTGCGGCACGCTTAAAACGCCTGACGGGCGATGTGGTGAAGCTTAGGGCCGCCGACTTGCGTCAGGCAGGCGAGCGCCAGAGTGAAAAACTTCGGACTTCCTTCGTAGGAAAATGCGTGCGGGTCCTGGTCGAGGAAACGGGCAGGGGGCTCAGCGAAGCCTATCTGCCTGTTGTTTTCGAGGGAGGTGTCCCCGGAACCATTGCAACCGTGCAGATTGACGGGGTTCAAAAAGACAGATTGCAAGGACACATCATTTCATGAGCTGGCTTCATCGTCTGAAGGAAGGCCTATCGCGTACCTCGAAGCAACTGGGCCAGGGGATCACCGATCTGGTGACCAAAAGCAAGCTGGACGAGGTGGCGCTGGGTGGCATCGAGGAATTGCTGATTGGGGCCGATCTGGGGGCGGCCACCGCCTTCAAGCTGACACAGTCGCTTGGCAAGGCCCGCTTCGAGCAAGGCGCTACCGATGAAGCCGTGCGCGAACATCTGGCGGGCGATATTGCCAGGCTTCTGGAACCCGTGGCACTGCCGCTGGCCCTTGATCCGGGCGTAAAGCCGCAGGTGGTACTGGTCGTGGGCGTCAACGGCACGGGCAAGACCACCACCATCGGAAAATTGGCGAGCCTGGAGCGCGCCAAGGGCCGGAAGGTGATGTTGGCGGCGGGCGATACCTTCCGCGCTGCCGCCGTCGAGCAGTTGAAGGTCTGGGGTGAGCGCACGGGATCCGCCGTGATCGCCCGCGAGACCGGGGCCGATGCAGCCGGTCTGGCCTTTGACGCCGTGGCCAAGGCCAAGGCGGATGGGGTGGACATCCTGTTTATCGACACGGCGGGGCGACTGCACAACAAGACCGAATTGATGGACGAGTTGAGGAAGGTGGTGCGCGTCATCAAGAAGCAAGATGAAAGCCTGCCGCATGCCACCCTTCTGGTCCTGGACGCCACCACCGGTCAGAACGCGCTCAATCAGGTCGAGACCTTCAAATCCATGGCCGAGATCACCGGCTTGGTGCTGACCAAGCTGGACGGCACGGCCAAGGGCGGCGTACTGGTGGCCTTGGCCGAGAAATTCGGCCTTCCCGTCCATGCCATCGGCGTGGGCGAACAGGAGGGCGATCTGCAGCCCTTCGAGCCGCTTGCCTTCGCCCGCTCGCTGGTGGGGCTTGGCTGATGCCGATATTCGAGGCAGATAAACGGGTGTCCTTGACAGATTGGCGAAAGGGCCTACTCTCTCGCCTCCTGTTGCCAAAATTATGAGCTTTCCCATGCCTGTCCTCACTCTTCCCGATGGTTCCCAGCGCTCGTTCGAGGGCGCCGTCACCGGCGCCGAACTGGCGGCCGGGATCGGTCCCGGCCTTGCCAAGGCTGCCTTGGCCCTGAAGCTGGACGGTACACTGGTCGATCTTTCCACACGCATCGAACAAGATGCCAAGGTGGCCATCGTCACCGCCAAG
Organism: Alphaproteobacteria bacterium; assembly: GCA_015232335.1. Lineage (GTDB taxonomy): Bacteria > Pseudomonadota > Alphaproteobacteria > Rhodospirillales > WMHbin7 > WMHbin7. Next base: position 10,980 of record JADFZV010000052.1, read on the forward strand.
GACCCCGAGGCGCTGGAACTGCTGCGCCACGATGCCGCCCATGTCATGGCCCAGGCGGTGCAAGAGCTGTTTCCCGGGACACAGGTCACCATCGGGCCTGCCATCGAGAATGGCTTTTACTACGATTTCGCGGCCAAGGCCCCCTTCACCCTGGAGGACCTGCCCAGAATCGAAGAGCGGATGGGGCAGATCGTGGAGCGCGATCTGCCGATCTTGCGCGAGGAATGGGAACGCGATGTGGCCGTGGCGCATTTCAAGAGCATCGGCGAGCAGTACAAGGCCGAGCTGATTGCGGCGATCCCTGAGGGCCAGAAAATCTCGATCTATCGCCAGGGCGATTGGATGGATTTGTGCCGCGGCCCCCATTTGCCCAGCACGGGTAAACTGGGCAAGGCCTTCAAACTGATGAAGGTGGCGGGCGCCTATTGGCGGGGTGATTCCAAGAACGCCATGTTGTCGCGTATCTATGGTACGGCCTGGACGAACGAGAAGGATCTCACCGCCTATCTGACCATGCTGGAAGAGGCCGAGAAGCGCGACCATCGCCGTCTGGGCAAGGAAATGGACCTTTTTCATTTCCAGGAAGAAGCGCCGGGCGCCGTGTTCTGGCACCCCATGGGTTGGGCCTTGTTCCGCACCTTGATGGATTATATGCGCAGGCGCCAGGACGAGGCGGGCTATGTCGAGATCAACACGCCCGAACTGATGGACCGCCAGATGTGGATGACCAGCGGCCACTGGGACACTTTCCGCGAAAACATGTTTTTCACCCGCTTTTTTCCTGATCGCGAGGACGAGCGCATTTATGCCGTCAAGCCGATGAACTGTCCGGGTGGCATTCAAGTCTTCGCCCAGGGCATCAAAAGCTATCGCGACCTTCCCTTGCGCATGGCCGAATTCGGCAAGGTCCATCGCTATGAGCCTTCGGGCGCGTTGCACGGCCTCATGCGTGTGCGCGCCTTTACCCAGGACGACGCCCACATCTTCTGCACGCTTTCGCAGATGGAAGACGAGTGCAAGCGCGTGGTCGATCTAATCCTCGACATCTACAAGGATTTCGGATTCGACAATGTGCGGATCAAATTCTCGGATCGTCCGGAAAAGCGCATCGGCTCGGACGAGGTTTGGGACAAGCTGGAGGCGGCGCTTAAGGGAGCGCTCGACCACATGAAGCTGGCCTATACGCTCAATCCCGGCGAGGGCGCCTTTTACGGCCCCAAACTGGAATTCGTCCTGCGTGATGCCATCGGCCGCGACTGGCAGTGCGGCACGTTGCAGGTCGATATGAATCTGACCGAGCGCTTCGATGTCACCTATGTCGGCGAGGATGGGGCCAAGCACCGCCCGGTCATGCTGCATCGAGCACTGTTCGGCTCGCTGGAGCGCTTTACCGGCATTCTGATCGAGAATTACGCAGGCCGGCTGCCCGCTTGGCTGGCACCCGTGCAGGCTGTGGTCGCCACCATCACCAGCGACGGCGATTCTTATGCCGAAGAGGTGCGCAGGCTGTTGAAAAAGGCGGGCCTCAAGGCGGAAGTCGATCTGCGCAACGAGAAAATCAACCTGAAGGTGCGCGAGCATTCGCTGGCCAAGGTCCCCTATCTGCTGGTGGTGGGCAAACGCGAGGCGGAAAATCGTCAGGTGGCCCTCAGGCGACTTGGCGGCGAGAAGCAAGAAGTGCTTGCGCTTGATGAAGCTGTAGCTATGCTTAGGGCAGAATCGACCCCGCCGGATGTTCGGCGGGAAACGGCTTAGCGATGCGCTTTTGCCGTAATTGTAACGCAACCGATGGAGGTTTCTGATCGTTAAAGGACCACTGCCTGCGCCGCCCGCCCGCGAAGGGCCGCGCATCAACGGCGAGATCACAGCGCGTTCCGTGCGGCTCGTCGACGAAAATGGAGAGATGCAAGGCGTCGTTCAAATCCGAGAAGCTCTGGAAAAGGCTGCCCAGGCCGGACTCGATCTGGTCGAGGTGTCGCCCAATGCCGAGCCTCCCGTCTGCAAAATCCTCGACTTCGGCAAATACAAGTACGAGGAGCAGAAGAAGAAGAACGAGGCCCGCAAGAAGCAGAAAGTGATCGAAATCAAGGAGATCAAGCTGCGTCCGGGCATCGACGAGAACGACTATCAGGTCAAGATGCGGGCCATGAAAAAGTTCCTGGAGGAAGGTGACAAGGTTAAGGTCACGCTGCGCTTCAGGGGCCGCGAGATGGCGCATCAGGAACTGGGGGTCAAGGTTCTGGATCGGGTTAAGGATGAACTCGATTTGATGGCCAAGATCGAGCAGTTTCCCAAGATGGAAGGCCGCCAGATGGTCATGGTGATGGCGCCCAAATAGGGTGCTTTCACCGTCAAGGATGAGGGGGGCGGAGCCGACAGGTTCCGCCCTTCTTGTCTTTGGGGTCGGCAAATTGGGCTTGCGGACCTTGAAACCCTTTAATATAAGAACCATCTAATGCTCGTCCCTTTCCCTTTCGCAGGTGCGCTTCCATGTTCGGACAGTTTTCTGGCTCTTCCCAGGCAAAGGCCTACGACAACATCCAGATGATCGATGCCGGGCAGGCCCAGGCCTGGATCGCCGAGGGCAAGGCTGTGGTGGTCGATGTGCGCGAAGAAAACGAGTTTCTGACAGGCCACATTCCGGGGGCTACCCTGCTGCCTCTCTCTCGCTTCAATCCGGGCAGCCTGCCCAAGGTGCCCGAGGGCAAGAAGCTGCTGATCCACTGCCGCAGTGGGCAGCGTTGCGGCATGGCGGCGACCTTTTTGGCTTCCTCGGGCTATCAGGGCGATATTCACCGCCTGTTGGGTGGGATCATCGCCTGGGCCCAGGCCGGGGGCGCCATCGTCGCCGGTCGGTAATCTTTTGACCGAAGGCCCCTTTTCCAGTAACTCATCGGGATGCTCGAAACCTACCGCAGGGCCTTGGATGACCTGGAGCGGGGCGGGCGCCTAAGAGCGCTGGCCCCCCGATTGGGCCATGATTTCTCCTCGAACGATTATCTGGCTCTGGCCAATTCCTCAGAACTGGCTGGGGCCGTTTCCGAGGCGCTGGCTCGGGCTGTTCCGGTGGGGGCGGGGGGATCGCGTCTGCTGCGTGGCAATCACCTTGAACACGAAATTTTGGAAGAAGAGGCCGCCCGCTTCTTCGGCGCGGAATCAGCCCTGTATTTCGGGGGTGGTTTTCCGGCCAATGCCGCCCTGTTCGCCACGCTTCCGCAAAAGGGCGATCTGATCCTTTACGACGAACTGATTCATGCCAGCGTTCATGACGGCATGAGCATCAGCCGCGCCGAGCGCAAAAGCTTTCCCCATAATGACCTGGAGGCGCTTGAGACGGCGCTGAAAGCGCATCGGGGCAAGGGGTGCTGCTGGATCGCGGTGGAAAGTCTTTACAGCATGGATGGCGATCTGGCGCCGATCGAGGCGTTGATGGCCCTGGCCGATCGCCATCAGGCCATGCTGGTGGTGGACGAGGCCCATGCCACCGGCGTGTTGGGGCCCGAAGGGCGCGGCCTGTCGGCAAAATTCGAAGGCGCCGAAAACGTGATCACCTTGCATACCTGCGGCAAGGCCCTGGGGGCTTCGGGGGGCCTGCTCTGCCTGGCCAAGCCGCTTCGGGATTTCATGATCAATCGCGCCCGGCCCTTCATCTATGCCACAGCACCCTCGCCCCTGATGGCCGCTGTTGTGCGCGCCAGCCTGAAGCTGTGCCAAGAGCAGCCAGAGAGGCGCCAGCGGTTGGCTGCTCTGGTGACGTTTACCGGCGAGCGCCTGCGCAAGATGGATCTGGTTCCCAGCGGCTCGCAGATTCAGCCCGTCATCGTGGGCTCGCCCGAACGCGCCGTGGCGTTGGCGAAATCCCTGCAGGCCAAGGGCTACGATATCCGCGCCATCCGCCCGCCCACGGTGCCCGAGGGCACGTCGCGCCTGCGCCTGGCCATCACCTTGCATGTTGACGAGGTGATTCTGGGCCGCATGCTGGATGATCTGGCCGAGGTCTTGCGGCCATGAAATACGTCGTGGCAGGCACCGATACGGGCATCGGCAAGACCGTCTTCGCGGCAGGCCTAGCGCTGGCGCTCTCGGCCGCCTATTGGAAACCGGTGCAGGCCGGGCTTGAGGGTGAAACCGATTCCGAGATGGCATCTCGTCTGGGCGCTGCGGTGTTGCCCGAGGCCTATCGCCTTTCCCGCCCGCTTTCGCCCCATCTGGCCGCACGTATCGACGGCGTTGTCATCGATCCAGACAGGCTGTCCTTGCCCGATGCCGATCCCTTGGTGATCGAGGCGGCGGGCGGCGTGTTGTCGCCGGTGAGTGACTCTTTTTTGTTTGCCGATCTCTTCAAGCGTTGGAACCTGCCGGTGATTCTGTGCGCACGCACCAGCCTGGGCACGATCAATCACAGCCTGCTTTCGCTGGAAGCCCTAAGGGCGCGGGGCATTTCGGTTCTGGGCATGGCCTTCATCGGCGAAGCCAATCTGGAATCCGAGCAAAGCATCTGCACCCTGGGCAAGGTAAAGTGCTTGGGCCGTCTTTCCTGGCTTGATCCGTTGACATCAGAAAGCCTGGGGCAGGCCTTCGGCAGCGGGTTCTCACTTGGGGATTTCGTGTCATGACGTCGCGGGTCTGGCATCCCTTCACTCAGCATGCCTTGTTTCCCGACATGCCGCTGATCGAGTGCGCCTCGGGTGCTGTGCTGAAGCAGGAAGGCGGCAAGGAATTGATCGACGCCATTTCATCCTGGTGGGTGATCACGCACGGTCATTGCCATCCCCCCATCGTGAAAGCCATTCAGGAACAGGCCGCCAAGCTGGATCAGATGATCTTTGCGGGCCTTACGCACCAGCCCGCCGAGAGGCTGGCTTCGCGGCTGGTGAAAATCGCGCCTTCGGGCCTTGATTACGTTTTCTTCTCGGACTCGGGCTCCACTGCTGTCGAGGTTGGACTTAAGATGGCGCTGGGATACTGGCGTCATGGGGGGAAGATGCGAACGCGCTTCATCGCCCTTGAGGGTGGCTATCACGGCGATACGGTGGGAACCATGTCGCTGGGTGCCAGGGGCGTGTTCACCGCAAGCTACGAGCCGGTGCTGTTCGAGGTTGAGCGCATTCCATTCCCCCATCCCGGGCAGGAGGAACGCACATTTGCGGCGCTGGAAGCGGCCTGCCGGGGCGACGATATCGCGGGTCTGGTGGTCGAGCCCTTGATCCTGGGGGCGGGCGGCATGCTTCTCTACGCGCCTGCCGTTCTGGCCGAGATGCGGCGCATCTGCGCCCATCATGGCGTGCTGTTCATTGCCGACGAGGTGATGACCGGCTTCGGGCGCACCGGCACCCTGTTCGCCTGCGAGCAGGCGGGCATTTCTCCCGACATCCTGTGCCTCGCCAAGGGGATCACCGGAGGCAGCCTGCCCCTGGCCGCAACACTTTGCAGGGCCGACATCTTCGACGCCCATTATTCCGAGGACCGCGCCAAGACCTTCTTCCATTCCAGTTCCTACACGGCCAACCCCCTGGCTTGTGCCGCCGCCAACGCGAACCTTGATGTGTGGGAGCAGGAACCCGTGCGGGACCGCGTGGCGGCGCTGGGACGCTGGCAGGAGGAGCGCTTGGCCGCCTTCAGGAACGATGCCCGTTTCAAGAATGTGCGGCGCATCGGCACCATCGCGGCCCTTGATGTCAAGGTGGCGGACCAGGGCTATCTGGCGGGCATCGGCCCCAGGCTTTATGCCGGTTTCATGAAGGCGGGTGTGCTGCTAAGGCCGCTTGGCAACACCATCTATGTGATGCCACCCTACTCCATCAGCGAAAGCCAGTTGGACCGAGTATATGGGGCGATTGGGGAAATCTAACCCACCATCCGCCCCCTTGCTGTGACAGCATAATCGTTGCAGACTTGAGCCATGAAAATACCCAAGCGAGCCACGATGCCCCCAGAGGGGGATAAGAAGCTGCGCCGCGCAGTGCGGCCATTTACCGTGCGCTACAAGGGCCATGAGTTGGTGGTCGATCTGCCGGGATATTATCCGAAGGGCGAGGGCGAGTCAGTGCATGTCGGCAACAATATGGCGGCAGCCGACGAAGCTTTGCGCATGCTGAAGGAACAGGTGGATGGCCTGCCATCGCCCGCAACAATCCGGCGCATTCGCACCAAACTGCGCTTGAGCCAGCGGGCGGCGGGAGCGTTGTTTCGCGTCGGCCCCAGCGCTTTCGACAAATACGAGCGCAATCTTATCGAGCCCAGCGGCCCGACTATCCAATTGCTGAAGCTGTTGGACAAGCGCCCCGAACTGCTACGCGATCTTGGCGGCGAAGAGGCGGCTTAGAGGTCTTGTGTTGAGATTGTAGATAGGCCACCTGTCATGCTCAATCATCCGACTGCTTAGCTTCAGGAAGGGTGGCGCGGATTGTCGCCTTGAGCCTACTGACCGCTTCCTCTGGCGCGGCACTGTCCCATACTACGGTCAGGTGGTGGTTCGTATCAAAGTGCGGGCGTTCGGGGTGGTCCTGGCCTTCAAACACCTCCTTCTTGCAGGTGTAGATAACCGGCTTGCCCAACCCCTCCGCATATCCAGCTTCCCAATAGGCCCCCTTGTTGCCGTGGGTCAGATCGGAGATCAAGAACCTGGAAGACTTGATTTCAACACGAAGGCGGTCATCAATTAGGCCTGCTCTCGGCGCATCGTCTAATCTGCGGAGGACAAAGCCCGTAGCATGAACGGCAGGTCTAAGGTGGTCGTCAACGATGCGATCAAGCTCGGGGTTTCCGAACTTCATTGCCATGAAGGCAACCCTTCCAGATACAACGCCCTGTTCAAGCGTCTCAAATCGTTCCCAACCAAGCATGGTAAGCGGCGTCTCGAAGAACTGACCTCGATTTACCACCGTTATCAATCCGGCTTTTTCCAGGCTAGTCATTACAAACCTTAGGCCGTCTTTTGTGATGCAGCCGATTACCGAAAGCACTAGGGGTTCTACAAGTTGGATTAGCTCACCAGCCTCTTTGCTTTCACTTCCAATCCAACGGATGAGATTATCTGCCTGCTCCTTGGGCGACGGCAAATAAGCATCCCTGGCAATTTGTTCAACCTGCCAACTTTCGTAACGAGGTGGCGTTTGGCTCTGTGCGCGTCTGATGGTATAGCTGAAAGCTGCCTTCTGCCGTTCATTCCTGAGATATGTGTCCCGGTCTTCATATGCCTCTTCAGTGAGACTAAACCTCCCACATCTTGGGCAGTCAAAGAGCATCCAACCCGTGTGATTATAGACATGAGGGTTGTTAAGCGGAGATGCGCAAACGGGACAGAACGCTGTCGGTGGGGGCATGACGACTCTCTGGTCTCAGGGTTGCTGCCTGCCAAGGATGGTAGTGGCCTCCACAACCTTTTGGCAAGCCTCAACCAAAGCCAGCCCTTGCGCCCTAGCCAGCCAGCCGGGTCAAGAGGCGATGGACGGATGGGAGGTGCCACCTGCCGCCCCCTGGTGAGGGGATGGCGC
>JADFZV010000053.1:0-458 GCA_015232335.1 Alphaproteobacteria bacterium
TACCATGCAAAAGAGTCTGAACGGAAGCCCTCCGTTCGGCTAACCCGGCCAAATCGCAGGAATTTATCGATTGGCCTTGAGGCAAAGACGCTCTGGGCTGGTTTCGACGGATAGGCGCCATCCCGTATCTTGGGCCAAACTTCTGGCCAGAAGGGCAGGGGCGGTACGTGGAGAGGGTGGTGGGGTGTCGTCCCGTCCCAGAAGATGGGCTTCTGTTTCTTGGAAGAGCCCAACTCCGGCGCCCTCTGCCAAAAGGCTGACGCCGTCGCTTTGCGTCTCAAGGCGCAGGCTTCCGCCGCGGGGCAGGGCTTCCGAGCCCAGCAACACAAAAAGATGTAGCAATTTCAATCCGTCAGGCCCTGGGTTGGCTCCTTCGGGGCCAGAGAGGGTGACGCGGGGGGGCTGGCCGGGCAGGGGGGCCAGGAACTCGGCGGCAATGCGCCCCGCTTCGGTCAAAT
>JADFZV010000053.1:472-18281 GCA_015232335.1 Alphaproteobacteria bacterium
CCCTCCCAGCCGAAGGCGGCTCTGAAGAAGCGCAGGCGGTTGCCGAGTTGCCCTGCCGCCCCCGCCATCAGATCCGCCGCCTCAGCGGCCGTCTCGGGATCTTCCTCGCCGATTAACTCGGCCCCATTGGCGATGGCCCCGGCAGGGCCTGCCAGATCATGGCACAGCCTTGAGCACAAAAGTTCGGCCAGCCGAATAAAATCTCCAGTCATGCGTCCCCTTTCTTGTCTTTGGGCATCAAACGGGCGAAGCTTCGGGATGTCAATCTCAGAGCATTTGAAGCTTGCCGCTCTCCTGAATGTTCCTGGCGCTCCTTTGGCCCAGGACCTGCTGGCGGCTTTTGTCGAAAGCCTGAGCGCAAAAGGCGTACAGGTGATGGGCCTGCTTCAGGAGACAAGGCGCGAACAGGGGCAGAAAAAGGCGATGGATCTGGTCGAAGTCGGCACGGGCAAGCGCTTTTCGATCAAACAAAATCTTGGAAAATCAGCTGGTTGTCAGGTGGACACGCAAGGTGTGGCCGAGGCCACCGAAGTCTTGAGGCGCGCCCTGTCGGCCAGGCCCGCTCTGGTTGTTATCAATAAATTCTCGCACCTTGAAAGCGAGGGCCAGGGCTTGGCCGCCGAAATGTTGGCCCTGATGGCCGAGGGAATTCCCGTTCTGACCACCGTGACGCCAGAATATGTCGAGGCCTGGGAACGCTTTACCGGAGGGTTGGCGACGGTGCTTGAACCGAATGGGCAGGCCCTTCAAGACTGGTGGCAAGGGCCGCCTTGAGGTCTTCTGGCGTATTGACGTTCATGAAGGGATCGATGCCCTCGGCGGCAGGAAAGTCTGCCAGGGCCTTGCGATAGCGCTGGGCGAACGCCCCAACCTTACAAAGCCCTTCGTCCAACAATGCCCGGGAAAGTGCTTCGGCCAGGAAGAGCGGCCATAATCCCACCACGGGATGGTCCTGTCCCATCGAGGTGGCGATGGCCAGATCGGCCCCCTCGGCCTGAACGGCCTTTTGCAGCCGTTCGGCTAGATCGACAGGGATAAAGGGCGCGTCGCAAGGCACGGTCAGCAGCCAGCGGCATTGGGGATGACCGGCCCTGGCCCAGATCAGCCCTGCAAGTATCCCCGCCAAAGGGCCTGGAAAATCGGGGGCCGGGTCGGGCAGCACGGGAAGAGCTAGCGAGGAAAAACGAGCGGCATCGCCGTTGGCGCTGATGGCCAGAGCCGTCACCTGGGGCCTAAGCCGCGCGATCACATGGGCGATCAGGGGCTGGCCTGCCAAGTCGATCAGGGCCTTGTCGGCCCCGCCCATGCGTCTGGCTTGCCCTCCGGCCAATATCAGTCCCGCGATCATGATCCCATGATGGCTTTGAAGCCCTGGCAAGACAAGGCGTGTTGACGCAAACGCTCTGGAGCCCTATCAACATCCCCTCATTGCGAGAAGGCCTGCCAACATGTCAGAACTTGCCCAAACCGCCCTTGCCTCGACCGCCTGGCCCTTTCAGGAAGCCAAGCTGCTGCTGGAGGAGCGCCTGAAAGGGCGGGTTCCGGACAAGGGCTATGTGTTGTTCGAGACCGGCTACGGCCCTTCGGGCCTGCCCCATATCGGCACTTTCGGCGAGGTGGTGCGCACCACCATGGTGCGCAATGCCTTTAAAATTCTGGCGCCTCACATTCCCACCCGCCTGTTCGCCTTTTCCGACGATATGGACGGCTTGCGCAAAGTGCCCGACAACATCCCCAACAAGGAGATGGTGGCACCCCATCTGGGCAAGCCGCTCACCAGCATTCCCGATCCCTTCGGCACGCATGACAGTTTCGGCGCCCACAACAATGCGCGCCTGCGCTCGTTTCTCGATTCCTTTGGCTTTGACTATGAATTCCAGTCGGCCACCGATTGGTACAGGTCGGGGCGCATGGACAAGGCTGCTCTGCGCATCCTTGAATGTTATGACGAGGTGATCAAGGTGATCCTGCCCACGCTGGGCGAGGAGCGCAGCGCCACCTATTCCCCCTTCCTGCCGCTCTGCCCGAAGACGGGCCGGGTTTTGCAGGTGCCGGTGGTGGAGCGCAACGCCGATGCCGGCACCATCGTCTACCGGACCGAGGACCGCACGCTGGTGGAGACCCCGGTCACCGGCGGCGCCTGCAAGCTGCAATGGAAGGCCGATTGGGGCATGCGCTGGGTGGCGCTGGGCGTCGATTACGAGATGAGCGGCAAGGACCTGATTCCCTCCGTTCAGTTGTCCACCCGCATCGCCACCATCCTGGGTGGCCGTCCGCCCATGAATCTGACCTACGAGCTGTTCCTCGACGATCAGGGCCAGAAGATCTCCAAGTCCAAGGGCAACGGCCTGGCGGTGGAGGACTGGCTGAAATACGCGCCGGCCGAAAGCCTGGCGCTGTTCATGTACCAGAAGCCCAAGACCGCCAAGCGCCTGTTCTTCGATGTCATTCCGCGGGCTGCCGACGATTACCTAACCTATCTCGCCAAATTTCCCGAGCAGGACGACAAGGCGAAGCTGGAAAATCCGGTCTGGCATATTCACGCAGGCCAGCCACCCGTCGATGCTGCCCCGGTGGGATTTGGCCTTCTGCTCAATCTGGTTTCGGTGGCCCATGCCGAACATAAGGGGGCGGTCTGGGGCTATATCCAGCGCTACGCCCCCAAGGCCAGCCCCGCTACGCATCCGATGATGGATCGCCTGGCTGGCTACGCCATCGCCTATTACCGCGACTTCGTGAAGCCCAACAAAACCTACCGCAAGGCCAGCGATGCCGAGGCCAGAGCGCTTTCGGACTTGGCGCAGGCACTGAAATCGTCCCCGGTCGATGCCGAAGCCCTGCAAAGTGCGGTCTACGAAACCGGTAAGGCGCATGCAGAAACCTTCCCCGACTTGAAGGATTGGTTCAAGGCGCTCTACCAGATTCTGCTGGGCCAGGATCAGGGGCCGCGCATGGGCGGCTTCTTCGCCCTTTACGGGGTGGCGGAAAGCATCGCACTTCTCACCCGTGCTGCGAACGGCGAGGATCTGGCCTGAGGTCCAAACCGGCATGCGGAAGTAATGACGCATGCCGGACGCGGGCAAGGCCCGTGCGCGAGCCTCCTGGCGAGCGGGAGCCAAGGGCGCACAGCGCCCGCCCGGCGCTTGAGGCTTGCATTCATCGGTTACGATGAATGCAAACGGGTATGAATCGGCATTTTCTACCGGGCAAAAGCGGGGCTTGGGGAAGGAAATGCCCATTCCGTCAGGGCCTTTGGCGTCAATTTCTCCAGCTTTTCCGCCATTTTGAAACTGGCGTGTTGCTTGCATGTTCCTTTGCCTGTTCGCGCGCGAGGGAGGGAAGATGCTCGACTTCATCAAAACTGTTTCAGCCGGGGCCAGCCGGGAACAGAAGGATCTGTTTTCGGGCTGCAGCACCAGCCAGGAAATCACCGACAGCTTCTCGAAGGCGCTGTCCGAGGCGATTGCCGAGTCGCAGGACGTGAAACCTTATATCGTGCCAAGCGACGCCTGCCAGGGCGTCTTTGCGCAAATCGACACCAGCCGCGACGGCTATTTAAGTCAGGAAGAAGCGATCAAGGCATTGATGCCCGTCGTCGAGGATGAAGAGATCGCACAAAAAATCTACAGCGTCCTGGATCCCTCGGGGAAAGGACAGGTTAGCCAGGAGCAGTTCGAAAGCTGCCTGGATACCGTCATCAAGGTGACCAGCTTTGAAGCCTCGCTCAACATCACCGAAGTAACACAAGTTGCGGGCTTTTCAAGCGACGCCGGTTCGTTCGAAGGAATCCTGGAAGACATGCGCAGCCAGGACGGCATTTCTGGAAAGCCGATCAGCACCGGGGGCTTCAGCGTCGATGCCTTTTGGATGAAGCTTCTGGACGAGTTGGACAAGAAGGGGGCCAAACCGTCCGCATCAACCGAGGCTTCGCAGGAAGGCGACAGTTCCGTGTCTTCCGGCGGCCAGGCCATGACCATGGGATCGATGACCTATGCCGAAGCCAGCATTTCCGTGGAAACTGTCAGCGCTAATCTGGGGGCTGTCTTTTCGGCGATGGCTTGATTCTTCGGGCTCCCAGGAGGCAGGCCGGACGATGTCCGCCTGTCTCCTTGGATCACCGCAAGCTTAAGCAGAACTCAGTTCTTGCGAAAGGCATAGAGCGGATCATTAATCTCTTTGCCGGTGGTGGCATCGACATAGACCTTGGTCCAGCCCTTCTGGCTGGTCAGAATCTTCGTCTCATAGGTATTGGCGCTGATGCGCTTGACCGGTGACACATGCAGGGCACCCTGGGCGCTCAGCATGTCGCGCACATTCTGGGCGGATACCGTCTGCTTGGCGGAAGCCTTGTCGGTCATCTGGCTGGGCGCGGCCAGGGCCAGCGTGGGGGCCAAAGCGATGGCGATGGCAAGAGTGGTCTGCTTGATCATGTTGTCTTCTCCTTGGGTGGTCGGTTTCGATGGCGGGAGAATGTCCAAGATCGGATTGGCCTGCAGTGCGCATCATCACACCCGATCTGTGACCTTCATCACAGGGTGCAATCTAGCAAAGACAAGATGAATTGAAGCTGAGCCGCCTGTTCATTTGCGGTTCACGAAATGCGGGCGGCGTCCTCGATCACCAACTGTGCCGAGCGCCTGCCCTGCCACGTATCGGCGCGCAAACTTCCCGCGATATGCAAAGGCTCGCCCTTCGAAGAAAGAAGCGCATGACCCAATTCGGAATCAACCGACTTGAAGGCGATAGCCTTCAGCCAGCCGCCGCCGGGACCGGCCAGATTACAACGCACATGTCCCGTTCCCACGATATCGGCTTTGGCGATGCGCACACCGGCCAAAGCGAATCTGGGTTCGTCGTTGCCAGCACCATAAGGGCCGCAACGCTCCAGCGTTTCCACCAGATCGTAAGTGGCGCCGCCGGGTTCGACGGCACCGTCGAAGACCAGCACCGGAGCCAGGCCCGCATCGGATTGCAGCCGCAGGCGCTCGCCCAGAAAAAGCTCAAGCTCGGCCAGACGCTCCTCGGCCACGGTGAAGCCCGCCGCCATGGCGTGACCGCCGCCGTTGATCAGCAGGCCCGCCTGGCGCGCCGCAATGATGGCCGCCCCCAGATCGACCCCGTTCACTGAGCGTCCTGAGCCCTTGCCGACGCCATTCTCGATCGAGATCGCGCAGGCGGGCCGTGCATAGCGTTCCTTCAGCCGTCCGGCCACGATGCCGATAACGCCGGGATGCCAGTTTTTTCCCGACGCGAAAAGCAAGGGCGTGTCTTCCGAAGCGGTGCTTTCCACCTGTTCGATGGCATCCAGCAGCACGGCGGCTTCGATTTCCTGGCGCTGTTTGTTAAGGGCATCGAGCTTTTGGGCCAGTTCCGCCGCTTCAAAGGAATCTTCGGTGGAGAGAAGGCGCGTTCCCAGATCGGACGCCCCCACGCGCCCGCCCGCATTAATGCGCGGACCCAAAAGATATCCGGCATGCCAGGCCCCCGGCTTTTCGGACAGCTTGGCGATATCGGCAAGTGCCGCCAGCCCAAGATTGGTCCGCCGCCCCATCACCTTAAGTCCTTGCGTGACGAAGGCGCGATTGAGCCCCTGAAGCGGCACGACGTCGCAGACGGTGCCCAGAGCCACCAGATCTAGCCATCCCATCAGATCGGGTTCCGCCCTGCCCTGTCCGAACCAGCCTGCCTGGCGAAGCTGGCGGTTGATGGCCACGATCAGCAGAAAAACCACGCCCACGGCGGCCAAATGGTGGAAGGCGCCGGATTCGTCGATTCGGTTGGGATTGACCACGGCCAACGCCTTGGGAAGCTTAGGCTCGGCCTCGTGATGATCGGCCACGATGACGTCAAGCCCTTGCTGGGCCGCGTCCTCCAGCGCATCGAAGGCGGTAGTGCCGCAATCGACCGTGACCACCACGGAGGCACCTTCTTCCTTCAGCTTGCGAAGGGCGGGTGTGTTGGGGCCATAACCTTCTGTCATGCGGTCGGGGATATAGACCCGCGCCCTGCCGCCCACGGATTCGACAAAGCGTTTCAGAAGTGCCGACGAGGTGGCGCCATCGACATCGTAATCGCCGAAAACGGCCACCAACTCGCCCGACATCACGGCGCTTGCCAAGCGCTCGGCGGCAATATCCATGTCCTTAAAGCGGCTGGGATCGGGCAGATCGGTACGCAGAGAGGGATTGAGATAGGTCTCGGCCCCCTCAAGCGAGATGCCGCGTCCGGCCATGACGCGCCCGATGATTTCGGGCAGGCGCAGCCGTTGCGAAAAGGTCAGGGCGAGGCGGGGATCGGCGTCGCGCAGAACCCAGCGCCGCCCATTAAAGGATCGTTCGACGCCAAGAAAGGCGCTCATCGCACGTCGCCGGGTTCCTTGAGCAGGAAATTATGGTGCGACTCCATAAAACGCATGGTGCCGGTGCGTGCGCGCATGACCAGGGAATGGGTGATGGCGCCGCCGCGATGCCTGCGCACACCCATCAACATGGCGCCGTCTGTAACGCCCGTCGCCGCGAACATGGCGTCGCCCCGGACCATGTCCTCGATGGTTAGCCTGTTTGCGTGGTCGCACTGACCCGCAGCCCTGGCTCTGGCCTTTTCAGCTTCGGTTCTGAACATCAGCCGACATTGCATCTGGCCCCCGGTGGAAGCCAGGGCGGTGGCGGCCAGAACCCCCTCGGGGGCTCCGCCGGAGCCCATATAGATGTCGATGCCGCTTCCGGGCAGGGCCGTGGCGATGGCGCCTGAAACGTCGCCGTCGGTGATCAGGACGATGCGGGCGCCTGCCGTGCGCACTTTGTCGATCAATTCCTCATGGCGCGGGCGGTCGAGAATGCAGACCATCAGATCCTCGAGATCGACACCCTTGGCCAGGGCCAGCCTGCGCAGATTTTCCGCTGGCTCGTCGTCGATATCGATGACGCCCATCGGCAGGCCCGGTCCAACGGCGATCTTTTCCATATGAATGTCGGGGACGGGCAAAAAGCCGCCATTCTCGGTCAGCGCCAGCACTGCCACGGCGTTATGGCCGCCCTTGGCGACGATCGAGGTGCCCTCCAGGGCATCCAGCGCCAGATCGATGGTGGGGCCTTTGCCGTTGCCGACCTTGTCGCCCGTGAACAGCATCGGCACCTGGCCCGCATCCCCTTCGCCGATGACCACGCGCCCGTCGATGAAGAGGGCGGAGAGGGCGCCGCGCATGGCTTCCATGGCGGCCGTGTCGGCGGCTTGTTCATCGCCCCGTCCAATGAAGCGTGAGGCGGCAAGGGCAGCGGCCTCGGTCACCCGCACCGCCTCCAAGGCCAGGTTGCGGTCCATGGGAAGATGCGGCTCAGACATGGGCATGGAGGTCCTCGCTAGGGGGATTCGATACGGATCATATGGGGTGGTTCGGCCATGGCCGAAAGGGCGCCGATGCGGGCTAGGGCCTTTTGCATCGAGGATTCCCGGGTTTCGTGTACCGTCATCACCACCGGAACGGCCTCGCCGGGGGCTCTGCCGCGCTGAATGATCTTTTCCATCGACACCTGCTCGTCCCTGAGGGCGGCGGCGATTTCCGCAAAGACCCCAGGCTCGTCCTTGACCATCAGACGTATATAATAAGCGCTGGTATGCGCTTCCAGTGGGGCCTGAGGCTGGGCCTTTAGGGCGGGGACGGGAACGCCGAAGATCGGCGTGGTATGGCCACGGGCCAGATCGACCAGGTCCGAAACCACGGCGGAAGCAGTGGGGCGGGCGCCTGCGCCCCGGCCTTCCAGCACCGTGCGACCCACGAAATCGCCTTCGGTGACGATGGCGTTGAACACACCGTCGACATGGGCGAGAGGGAAGGACAGCGGCACCATGGCGGGATAGACGCGGGCTTCGATGCCCTGCGCGGTCTGGCGGGCAACGCCCAGAAGCTTGATGCGATAGCCCAACTCGTCGGCATATTGAATGTCGAGGGCTGAAACGTGTCGGATGCCCTCGCAGGCCACCGCCTCGATATTCAACGGCATGGCGAAGGCAAGCGAAGCCAGGATGGCCAGCTTGTGCGCCGTATCGACACCATCGATGTCGAAGCTGGGATCGGCCTCGGCATAGCCCAGCTTCTGGGCTTCGGCCAGAACGTCCGCAAAGTCGCGGCCTGAGGCTCGCATGGTGGTGAGAATGTAATTGCAGGTGCCGTTCAGAATGCCCATCACGCTGGCGACGCGGTTTCCGGCCAAGCCCTCGCGCAGTGACTTGATGATGGGAATGCCGCCGCCGACCGAGGCCTCGAAGCCGATCTGGGCGCCCAGGGTTTCGGCCAGACGTGCCAGATCAAGGCCGTGATGGGCGATCATCGCCTTGTTGGCGGTAACGACATGCCTGCCGCGGGCCAGGGCCACCTTCACGATCTCAAGAGCGATGCCCGAGGCGCCGCCGATCAGTTCGACCAGGACATCGTAGTCGGCTTGCTTTGCCATCTCGCGGGCATCGGCAAAGAACGTCGCATCACCCAAATGCAAGCCGGGCGGCTTTTCCAGAGCCGAGACGGCAACCAAACGAATCGGGCGACCGGCGCGGGATTCCAGCAGGTCCGCCTGATCGTGCAACAGGGTGACTGTTCCGCCGCCAACCGTTCCCAGCCCGGCCAGTGCTACTTTCAAGGGCTCGTTCGTCATCCTGCGTTTGCTCGCTTCTGCTCGCTGGCTTCCAGCACCTTGTCGTAGCTGGATAGGAAGGTTTTGATGTTGCGCACGGCCTGGCGGGTGCGATGGACGTTTTCCACCAGCCCGATGCGCACATGGCCATCGCCATGCTCACCAAAGCCGATGCCCGGCGCCACCGCTACCTTGGCCTCGCGCATCAGAATCTTCGAAAATTCCAGCGAGCCCAGATGGGCGAAGGCGGGCGGAATGGGCGCCCAGGCGAACATGGTGGCGGGCGGGCTGGGAATATCCCATCCGGCCTGCTGCAATCCTTCGATCAGCACGTCGCGGCGCTGCTTGTACATCTGGCGAATTTCCTCGACGCAATCCTGCGGTCCGTTGAGGGCCGCCGCCGCTGCCACCTGAATGGGCGTGAAGGCGCCATAGTCGAGATAGGATTTGATGCGCGTCAGCGCCGAGATCAGGCGCTTGTTGCCTGCGGCGAAACCGATGCGCCAGCCCGGCATGTTGTAGGTCTTGCTCATCGAGGTGAACTCGACCGCCACTTCGCGCGCCCCCGGAACCTCGAGAATCGAAGGGGGCGGGTTGCCGTCGAAATAGATTTCCGAATAGGCCAGGTCCGACAGGATAAAGATGCCGTGGAAGCGGCAGAAATCGACGGCCTGGGCATAGAAATCGAGATCGGCGACACAGGCCGTGGGGTTCGAGGGATAGTTCAGAACGATGGCGACCGGCTTGGGAACGCTGTGATGTACGCCGCGCTCGATGGCCTTCAAAAGTTCAGGTCCCGGCGTGGCCGGAATATAGCGGCAGGTGCCGCCCGCGATGATGAAGCCGAAGGGGTGAATCGGGTAGCTGGGATTGGGCACCAGCACCACGTCGCCCGGACTGGTGATGGCCGAGGCCAGATTGGCCAGACCTTCCTTCGATCCCAGCGTCACCACCACCTCGGATTCGGGGTCAAGCTCAACATGGAAGCGCCTGGCGTAATAGGTGGCCAAGGCCTTCCTGAGGCCGGGAATGCCCTTGGACATGCTATAGCGATGCGCCTTGGGGTCGTCGGCGGCGGTCTTCAACTTGTCGACGATGTGCTTGGGCGTGGGTTGGTCGGGATTGCCCATGCCGAAATCGATGATGTCCTCGCCTGCAGCGCGCGCCTTGGCCTTCATGGCGTTGACTTCCGCGAAGACGTAAGGGGGCAGTCGCTTGATGCGATGAAATTCCTGGTCCATGTGACTTAAGCCTTGAACTCGATGTTATTCGACGAATATCTCGACGCGCCGGTTGGCGGCCTCGACGTTGGAGACGGGTTGGGTGTCGGCCAGCGCCGCCACCGCGATCTGGCCTGGGGCTACGCCCAGGCCGATCATAGCTCGGGCCACCGCATTGGCCCTTGCCGCCGAGATATCCGTGCCGGGCAGGGCATCCAGCGACCGGTTCGAACTGTGGCCCGCGATGCGCAGGCGCCTGTTCTGGGCGATGACGTTGTCGGCCAGTTGGCGCAACTGAGCGTTGGCGGCGGGCGTCAGGTCGGCCGATCCCTGCTCGAAGGGAATGATGGCGGCAGCCGCCGTGCCCAGGCTGATGGATTTGGGGGTCGGGCCGGTGGCGGCGGGTGCAGAGGCCGGTCTGCCACCCACGACGACCGGGGCGGCTTCAGGGGTGAAGAAGCCCTGCATCATCTCGGGCGTCAGCTTCGAGGAATTCTGCTCGGCAATACGCCTTTGAAAGACCTCTTGGGCCGACATCGCTTTGCCCGAGGGCTGGGTGCTGGCCGGCGGCGGGGCAACCCCGCCAATCTGCTGGCGCTGGACCGGGGCCTGGGCCTGCTCCTGAGGGGCCGGGCCGGAAACGCCTGCCGGGCGGGCAGCACCCGCTCCGGTGTCGCGCCGGATGTCCTCGTCGGAATATTTTGCGCGCTCGGCATCGGCGGCCAAGCCTCTGGCGGCCAGGGCGCGTTGATTCTCGGGCGTCACGGCCGGGCGCTCGGGCACCGTGGACAGACTGGGGAAGTCACCGGCGGGTTCGTTGCGGGCAGCAGTCGAGGCGGCGGGGCTGGCGGCATCCTTGGCCTTTTCCTCATCGCCTCCGGTCACGAGGTCGCGCGTGCCCTTGTACCACTCGATCGGATTGACGGCGTCGGGCACCGACGAACAGGCGCTTAAGGCCGAGGCCAGCATGGTGGCGGCCAGCAGGGCGGTTTTGCCCTGGAACAGGGGCGGCAAGGCGAATTTCCGCAAGCGTGTCTCGAACGTCATGGCGCCTTCGGGCTCCTTAAGGCAAGAGGCGGCTGGAAAAAGCTGGAAAAATTCCAGTCATGCTTCCTGCCGCATGGGGTTCTGGAGTATATAGGTCTCAGGATCGAAAGCCCAGTGCCCGAAATGGGCCGAACAGTCGATCCGGGATAATAGGGGTGGACGCATGGCCGAGCAACCGCAACAAGACATAAAACAGCCCGATCCCAAGGAATTATCCCGGGCCGTGGCCAATATCGCCGAGAAGAGCCAGCGCCTGATGGCCGATTTCATGTCCCGCCAGGCCCAGGAGCCGGGGTTGGGCATGGGCGATCCTTTGAATATTGGCCAGGCTTTCGTCGAGATGATGGGCCAGTTGATGACCAATCCGGCCCGACTGGCCGAGGCCCAGATGAATTTATGGAATGATTACATGCGGCTGTGGCAAAACACGGCACAGCGCATGCTGGGCGAGGAAACCGCCCCCCTGGTTGCCCCCGATCCCTCGGACCGGCGGTTCAAGGACGATGCCTGGCAGACCAACGAGGTCTTCGACTATATCAAACAGTCCTACCTGCTGACGGCGCGTTGGGTGCAATCCGTGGTGGGATCGGTCGAGGGGCTTGACGAAAAGACGGCCCGCAAGGTCGATTTCTATACCCGTCAGTTCGTCGATGCCATGGCGCCCACCAATTTTGCCATGACCAATCCCGAGGTGCTGCGCGCCACAGCGGAAAGCGGCGGCGAGAATCTTCTGAAGGGGCTGGACAATCTTCTTTCGGACATCGAGCGCGGCAAGGGCAAGCTTGCCATCAGCATGACCGACACCGAAGCCTTCAAGATCGGCCAGAACATCGCGGCCACGCCGGGCAAGGTGGTCTATCAGAACGACCTGATTCAGTTGATCCAGTATGACCCCAGCACGCCGCAGGTTCTGGCTAGGCCCCTGATGGTCATCCCCCCCTGGATCAACAAATATTACATCCTGGATCTGAAGCCCAAGAATTCCTTCGTCAAATGGGCGGTCGATCAGGGCCATACCGTCTTCATGCTGTCTTGGGTCAATCCGGATGAGAAGCTGGCGGGCAAAAGCTTCGCCGACTATATGAAGGAAGGCCCCCTGGCCGCCCTCGAGGTGATTCTGAAGATCACCGGCGAGAAGCAGATCAACGCCATCGGCTACTGTCTGGGCGGAACGCTGCTGGCCACCATGCTGGCCTATATGGCGGCCAAGAAGGATCATCGGATTGCTACCGCCACCTATTTCACGACCATGGTCGATTTCGACGAGGCGGGCGAGCTTGAGGTCTTCATCGACGAAGAGCAGATCGCAGCATTGGAAGACCGCATGAACAAGCGCGGTTTTCTGGAGGGTCACGAGATGGCCACCACCTTCAACATGCTGCGCGCCAACGACCTGATCTGGTCCTTCGTGATCAACAATTACCTTCTGGGCAAGGAGCCGTTCCCGTTCGATCTTCTGTTCTGGAATTCGGACTCGACCCGCATGCCGGCGGCCATGCACAGCTACTATCTGCGCAACATGTACCAGAACAACAAGCTGATCGAGCCGGGCGGACTGGTCATCGACAAGGTGCCGATCGATCTGGCCAAGATCGACCTGCCGACCTATATCCTGGCCACCCGGGAAGACCATATCGCCCCTTGGAAAAGCGCCTTTGCCGGAACCAGGGCCTATTCCGGCCCCGTTCGTTTCGTGCTGGCCGCTTCGGGCCATATCGCGGGCGTGGTCAATCCGCCTGCTTCCAACAAATACTGCCATTGGACGAATGCGAAGAAGGCGGCAACACCGGATGCCTGGCTGGCCTCGGCCCAGCAGGTCGATGGGTCGTGGTGGCCCGACTGGCATGCCTGGATTTCCAAACAGGACGCCAAGAAAGTGAAGGCCAGAACGCCTGGGGGCGGCAAGGTGAAGCCGATCGAGGAGGCGCCGGGCTCCTATGTTCAACTGCGGCTGATGTGATTCTGATCGCGCTGGGGGCCAATCTGCCAAGCTTTGCAGGCGCGCCGGAGGCTACCTTCGGTGCCGCGCTGAAAGCACTGGCGGCTGCGGGCGACATCGGGTTGCTTGCTAGATCGCGCCTCTATCGCAGTCCGGCCTGGCCGGATGCGTCTCAGCCGGAATACAGGAACGCCGTGGCCCGAATAGAGACGCGCCTGGATTGCGTTGCCCTTCTGACCCGGCTGCATGAAATCGAGGAACGCTTCGGACGCGTCCGGGATAAGCCCAACCAGCCGCGTCCGCTCGATCTCGATCTTCTGGATTATGATAGCCTGATCAGGAGCGAAGCGCCCCTGTTGCCCCATCCCCGCCTTTGCGAGAGGGCCTTTGTCCTGTTGCCTTTGTTCGAGGTGGCTCCCGGCTGGCGGCATCCCGTTTCAAACGCCTCCCTGGACGAAATGATGGGGGCGCTTTCGCCGCAGTTGAAGGCGGGCGTTTCTCCTGTATAAGATATCGGCATGCATATTCTGGTTGTTGAAGACGAACCTCATCTGGCGGAACTGGTTAGGGCGCATCTGTCCAAGATTCCCTTTGCCGTCGACCTGGCCGCCAGCGTCGATGAAGGGACCGCCCTGCTGAGAGCCAGTCGCTACGACGCCGTGGTGCTTGACCGGGGTCTGCCCGACGGCGATGGCATCGAATTGTTGCGCCTGCTCAGAGCCAAGGGCGACATGACGCCGGTTCTGGCGGCGACGGCCAGGGATCAGTTGACCGACCGCATTCACGGCCTCGATCTCGGTATGGATGATTACATGGTCAAACCCTATGACCTGGGCGAGTTGACTGCGCGCTTGAGAGCGCTTCTGCGCCGCTCGGGCAAGGCTCTGGGCGCTCTTTTGAATGTGGGCAATATCGCGCTGGATACGGTGCAGGGCTCTGCCGAGGTGGCGGGCAAGCCGGTTACCCTGGCGCGCCGCCAGTTGATGCTGCTGGAAACCTTGATGCGTTCCGCCGGACGCGTGGTTTCGCGCCCTGCCATCGAGGCCAGCCTGTATCGCATCGACGACCTGATCGATTCCAATGCGCTCGAGGCCAATGTTTCGCGCCTCAGGCGCATTCTTCAAGACAGCGGGGCCACGGTTTCCATCAGCACCGTGCGCGGCGTCGGCTACATGCTGGCCGAGGACAAGAAACCATGAGCCGTATGGCTCAATTTACCCTTGGTAAGCAACTGATTGGCAAGATCGCGGTCGTCACCGGCCTGGTGCTGATTGCCAATACGCCCTTCTTTCTCTGGCGTGGCGCCACGAAGCATGACCTGGATATCGTGGGGGGGCAGGAGGCGTTTGGCGGCTGGCTGATTCACGAACTGGTCACCGATATTCTGCCGCTGATGATTCCCCTGTTCATCGCCAATCTGCTGGTCGTTACCTGGACGATCAGAAAGGCCATGGCGCCGATCAAGGTTCTGTCGCGTCTGGCCGCCGGTTTCGACGCGGCGCATTTGAATGTCCGCCTGTCACTTGAGGGGCTGCCGGGCGAGATTCGTCCCCTGGTCAAGGCCGTCAACGAGGGATTGGACAGAATCGAGGAAGGTTTCAAAAGCCAGAAGCGCTTCACGGCCAACGCAGCGCATGAATTGCGAACGCCGCTGGCCGTTTTGAAGGCGCGCTGCTCGGGCGAGGGCTGCAAGATCGCCCCGGCGCTTTCCGCCGATGTCGATCGCATGGCGCGCGTGGTCGATCAAATGCTGTCCATCGCTAGGCTTGAAATGCGCCAAGTGCCCCTGGATGCGCCGGTCGATCTCAATGCGGTCTGCCAGAAGGTGGTGGGCGATCTTTACCCGCTGGCACACGATCAAGGCCGCGATCTGGCCTTTCTCGCCGAAGGAACCTGGGGGCTTGCCCTGGGCAACGATATTCTGCTGGGCGATGCGCTGCGCAATCTGGTCGAGAATGCGCTGCGCCTGTCGCCTGTGGGCGAAACGGTGGAGGTCGAATTGGATAATGAGGGCGTCATTCGCGTTCTCGATCGCGGGCCGGGCGTTCCTGATCACTTGAAATCGGAAATCTTTCTGCCCTTCAGGCGGGGCAAAAGCCCCCTGGGGGGCGGGGCTGGGCTGGGTTTAAGCATCGCTTCGGATATCGTCGAGCTGCATGGTGGCGCGCTCGGGGTCTCTGACAGGCCGGGCGGCGGGTCTGTTTTCACCATAAATCTCAACGGGAAGAAGCGGCCGTCAGACTAGGGTAATGTTGCCATGCAATAATTTACCCATTAATCCTGGTAATCGAGAGGAGACGGCAATGCGCATTTCCTTAGAAATAAAGGGGCTATTCGTGGCCCTGGCTTTGACCTTTACGGCGACGGGCGCTCAGGCCATCGAGGAAGCATCTTCGATCGCTCATGGCGGGCGTCTTTATGACAAGTTCTGGGGCGAGAACAAGCTCGCCAAGCCTGAAACGACACATGCGGCCTTCGCCAACAAGGCGGCCAAGTATGACAAGGACGCCTCGTGGCGCTGCAAGGAATGCCACGGTTGGGATTACAAGGGCAAGGACGGCGCTTACGGCTCCGGCGGTCACGCCACCGGCATCGTGGGCATTCAAGGCGCTGCGGGTAAGAGCCCCGAGGCCATCATCGCCATCATGAAGAACAAGACCCACGGCTATGGCGATGCCCAACTGAGCGCTCAGGACATGCATGATCTGGCCCTGTTCGTTTCCAAGGGTCAGGTGGACATGGCCAAGTATATCGACTATGCCGCCAAGAAGGCCAAGGGCGACACGGCCAAGGGCGAGGGCTACTTCAACACCATCTGCGCCAATTGCCACGGCACCGATGGCAAGAAGATCACCAATGCGCCCCCGCTGGGATCTTTGCAGAATCCCCAGGAAATGCTCCATAAGGTGCTGAACGGCCAGCCCGGCCAGAACATGCCGGCGCTGCGTCTTCTCGACCCCCAGATCGCCGTCGATCTGGTGGCCTATATGATGACGCTGCCGGAAAAGTAAGCCTTTAGAGTTTTCTACCCCTCCCGGCCGGAGCCTGATGGCTCCGGCCACCTTTCTTTCATGGACAGGCTCATGACAAACTCATCCTCTCAGAGCCGGGGGTTCCTTGCCTCCTGCTGGCACTTCTTTTGGAAACCCACTGCCCGTTATTCCTTCGGCGCCATTCTGATCGCGGGCGGCATCGGCGGCATTGTTTTCTGGGGCGGTTTCAACACCTTCATGGAATACACCAACACGCTGGAATTCTGCGTCTCCTGCCATGAGATGGAGCAGACGGTGTATCCGGAATACAAGGCCTCGGTGCATTACCAAAATCCGTCGGGGGTACGGGTTGTGTGCGCCGACTGCCATGTCCCCAAGGATTGGACAGCCAAGCTGGTGCGCAAGATTAAGGCCAGCAACGAGCTGTTCCACAAGCTCATGGGCACCATCGACACGCCCGAGAAGTTCGAAGCCAACCGCCGCCAGATGGCGGAGCGGGTTTGGGCCTCGATGAAGGAGAACAATTCCAGGGAATGCCGTAACTGCCACAGCTACGAGGCCATGGCCTTTCACAAGCAAAAGCCTGACGCCCGGCAGAAAATGGAACTGGAAGCGGCACCCAAGAACGTCACCTGCATCGAATGCCATAAGGGTATTGCGCACAAATTTCCCGTCCCCCCTCGGGACGACTAATAAAAGGGCCGTATTTCCGGGGCTTGAGCTAAAACGTCTTGCGCTCAAGCCCCATTCGCCCTATATTGGGGTTTCTTGTCGGCGAGGCCGAATCACTCTTCTAGAGAGATTTACCCAGTCGCCGAACGACATCGAAAAAATGATGTTGACACTCTCGGGGCGCCCCCGTATAAGGCCGCCTCCGCTGCTGATGCAGCGACGGAATTAAGGATCGCCTCGGCGGTTCGACGCATTGGAAATACCTGCCGCTTGCGGCACTGCTGTTGGACATTGTGGATCTGGGAAGGGATGCGCGGGCGGCGGCTTTTACGAGCCAAAACCAAGTGCATCTCGGATAGTAAAGCTTAAGCAAGCTATGTGATGTGCATATACAGGTACAGCTCCGTTGGTTCTGGAAGCGCAAGCAACCAGACCTCAACTTGAGAGTTTGATCCTGGCTCAGAACGAACGCTGGCGGCAGGCCTAACACATGCAAGTCGAACGGACGTAGCAATACGTTAGTGGCGCACGGGTGAGTAACGCGTGGGAACCTATCTTTCGGTTCGGAAAAACGGAGGGAAACTTCCGCTAATACCGTATACGCCCCAAGGGGGAAAGATTTATCGCCGATTGAGGGGCCCGCGTCTGATTAGCTAGTTGGTGAGGTAAAGGCTCACCAAGGCGACGATCAGTAGCTGGTCTGAGAGGACGATCAGCCACACTGGGACTGAGACACGGCCCAGACTCCTACGGGAGGCAGCAGTGGGGAATATTGGACAATGGGGGCAACCCTGATCCAGCCATGCCGCGTGAGTGATGAAGGCCTTCGGGTTGTAAAGCTCTTTCGCACGCGACGATGATGACGGTAGCGTGAGAAGAAGCCCCGGCTAACTTCGTGCCAGCAGCCGCGGTAATACGAAGGGGGCGAGCGTTGTTCGGAATTACTGGGCGTAAAGAGTACGTAGGCGGTCCGTTAAGTTAGAGGTGAAATCCCAGGGCTCAACCTTGGAATTGCCTTTGATACTGGCGGGCTTGAGTCCGAGAGAGGGTGGCGGAATTCCCAGTGTAGAGGTGAAATTCGTAGATATTGGGAAGAACACCAGTGGCGAAGGCGGCCACCTGGCTCGGTACTGACGCTGAGGTACGAAAGCGTGGGGAGCAAACAGGATTAGATACCCTGGTAGTCCACGCCGTAAACGATGTGTACTAGTTGTTGGGAAGCTTGCTTTTCAGTGACGCAGCTAACGCCTTAAGCACACCGCCTGGGGCGTACGGCCGCAAGGTTAAAACTCAAAGAAATTGACGGGGGCC
>JADFZV010000054.1 GCA_015232335.1 Alphaproteobacteria bacterium
GCAGGCCGTCCGTGCGGACAATCCTCTTCACAGCCGCCCTCGTAGCAACGCGCCATAACCAACCGCTCAAGGCCTTCTATCAACATCTCGTTCTGGCCGGAAAGCCAAAAATGGTCGCCATCATCGCCGTTGCTAGAAAGCTGTTAACCATCCTCAATGCCATCATCAGGGATAAACAACCATGGCAAAGCGCTTGACTTCCAAGACAGTCGCTGAGGAGGGCCGAAGGCCCGTCTCGAAGGATGAGTATCTGTCAATGCTCGGTTTTTTCCCCTCGCCCACCCTTCGAGACAGCCGCTTCGCGGCTTCCTCAGGGTGAGGAATCATGTTTGCCTTTTTCCACTCGTCGCTTCGATGAGCCAAAAAAATCTTGCTTGGCTGCGGGAAGAAAGAAAGCGCACGGCATCCGTATTCTTGGAAAAGCGCGGAGATACCTACCCCTTCCTCTCCACTTTGAATCCGGCGAAGGCCTGCTGGGTGGGCATCACTTCGATGCTGTTGATGTTGACATGCTGGGGCAGGCAGGTCGACCAGAAGACGGTTTCGGCGATATCCTCGCCGGTCAGCGACTCCACCCCCTGATAGACCTTCGAGGCCTCGCCAGAATCGCCCTTGAAGCGCACCAGTGAGAATTCGGTGTCGGCCATGCCGGGCTCGATATTGGTCACGCGCACATTCGATCCCAACAGGTCTGAGCGGAGCGCCAGAGAGAACTGCTTCACAAAGGCCTTGGTGCCGCCATAGACATTGCCGCCCGGATAGGGATAGCTGCCCGCCACCGAGCCGATATTGACGATATGGCCCTTCTGGCGTTCGACCAGACCCGGCAGCAATGTACGCGTCACCGTGACCAACCCCTTGACGTTGGTGTCGATCATGGTCTCCCAGTCGTCAAGATTGACCTTGTGGGCGGGCTCAAGCCCCAGCGCCAGGCCCGCATTATTGACCAGGATGGTGATCTTGGCGAAATCGGCGGGCAGGGAGGCGAAAGCGGCTTCCACTGCGTCTCGCGAGCGCACATCCAACTCCAGGATATGAACTGGCACCTTCAATTCCGCCTTCAGCTTTTCCAGCCGCTCCTTGCGCCTGGCCGCCAGAATCAGACGCGCCCCATGGGCGGCATAGCGCCGGGCAATCGCCTCGCCAAAGCCCGACGAAGCGCCGGTAACGACAACGGTTTCCTGGGATAGATCGATCATGTTGGGCCTTTCTGGTCAGAACATCTTCAAGATCATCTTAGGCGCGGGTGTCTGGTCGTAGCGTGTGATGCGCCAGGCATAGATGGTTGCCGCCCCCTGTTGCTTCTTTTCTGGCGCGTTGCTTTCCAGAAGGGGCAGGTCGCTGATCACCTTGACCGTGCCGTTGACCGCCAGGCCGAGAGCGGCGGCGCGTTGGGCGTTCTCGGTGCTGAGCGTGTCGATCCAGATCGAGGCCCGCCCGTCCTTGCCCACCAGCACCTTCATGATGGCGGCATTTCTGCGCACGAATGTATAGAGAAATGTCCCCTCGATCTGGTCGTCATGGCGGTAGCGCACGCGAAAGCGCCCGTTGCCCATGAGGGACACTTCCTGGAAGCCGGAATCCCTGCGCAGATCGCGTTCCAGCACGGCCATCTGCTTGGTCTGTTCTTCCTGAGACAAGCCCTCTTTCTTGATCTTGTAGACCAGAGGCGCGTAATCCATCGTGCCCTTGTATTCAACGGCAAAGGCGCCGTTCTTCATGATCTTGATGATGGCCTCGAACTGGCCGGGCAGCCAGCAAGACGACAGCAAGGGCAGCAGCAAAGCCAGGAAGAGGGGGGGAATCAGGCGCTTCTTGAACATGAGGCAAGGTTAGCACAAAGCGGCGGACTTGTTAGGCCCTCAATCTTTCCAATCTGCCCAAAGCCAGGGCCAGGGCAATTCCAATTCCGGCCAATACAGACAGGAAAACGGGAGCAATGCTCCAGGAGCCCCAGCGCTCGACCAGAAAGGCCAGAACGGGAGGACCCGTCAACTGTCCCAGACTTAAGCCCTGCACGATCACGCCGCCGATGGTGGCGACATGGCGGGGCGTTGGAGCGAAACCGGGGGCGGCGATGAAGATGACGGCCGGAATGACGCCGCCGATGCTCGAGAAAACCAGGCAAAACCCATAGCGGGCGGGCATGGACAGGGATTCTGAAAAGATGCCCCAGGCGCAAAGCCCCATGGCAAGACAGACCAGGGCGATCACCTGCCAACGGGCCAGTCCATGGCGAAGAAGCCAGCCCGCCGACAGATTGCCTACCACATTGACCAGGATGGCAAGGGCGGTCAGGCGCGCAGCCAAAGAGGCATCCAACTGTTGCTGAGCGATCAGATAGGAGGGGAGAAATCCGAACACTGTCTGGAAGGACATGCTGTAAAAACAAAAGCTTAAAGCCAAAATCCAGGCAGCGGGAAGCTTCACGACGTCTTTAAGACCGCCGCGCCTGGGGCGCAGTTCGATTGGTGCATCGGGTCCGATACAGATAAGCGCCAGAACAAAGGCGGCCAGTGTCAGGCTGCCCGCCGTCAGCCAGTTGGCCCGCCAGCCGAATTCGGCCAGCAGCAAGGGCGAGAGCGCCATCATCAGGGCTGCACCCGTCGGCATCCAGGTACTCCAAAGCCCGAAGGCCAGACGCTGATCCCGAGGGATGGTGTCGCGCCAGATCAGGGCAGGGGCCGCCACGATCACCGACACCAGCCCTACACCTTCCAGGGCGCGCGAAAGCAAAAGCAAAACAGGGCCATCGGCCAATAGACCGCCCGACAGGCTGCCCAGAACGGTCGCCGCCAAGCCGAAAAGCAGGGCCTTTTTCTGCCCGAAGCGATCCACCACGCCGCCCACGACCGAGCCCAGTCCGGCCCCGATCAAGGCAAAGAGCGAGAGCAGCCAGCCCACGGCAATCAGGCCAAGGCCTAAATCGGCGCGAACCAGGGCCACGGCAGGCGGCACCTTGCCGACATGCATGGCCATGGCGATCCCTGCGGCCAGAACGGCCAGCACAGCCCGCCAATTCGTGTTTTGGATCATCTGGTTACTCAGCCTTCTTGGCAGCTTCCCAGGCGGCTTCCATGGCTTCGGGCGTTTTGGCGCCGCTGGCTTCAACCTGCCTGAAGCGCCGCTCGAATTTGCGGTTAGCACTGCGCAAGGCCGCCTCGGGATCAATCGACAGTTTTCTGGCTAGATTGACGCAGGTAAAGAGGAGGTCGCCCATCTCGGACGCCAGCCTCTCCGGCGATCCGGCCTTGATTTCATGTTCAAGTTCGGCCTGTTCCTCGCGCAGCTTGTCCAGAACGGGGGCTGCGTCGGCCCAATCGAATCCTATGCGCGCCGCCCGCTTTTGAAGTTTGACCGCGCGGGTCAGGGCGGGCAGGGTGACGGCCACCCCGTCCAGGGCGCCAACCCTTGGTTTTTCCTTTTCCTTATGGCTTTCCCAGGCTTTCGTCTGGGCCTCGGCATCCGGCTCCTTTTCACCGGCAAAAACATTGGGATGACGGCGAATCATTTTTTCGGCGATGGCTGCGGCGATGTCGTCGAAATCGAACAGGCCCTGCTCGCGACCAAGCTGGGAATAGAAGACGACCTGGAAGAGGAGATCGCCCAGCTCGTCCTTGAGGGCGGGCCAGTCGGCGGTTTCGATGGCCTCGGCCACCTCATAGGCTTCTTCGATGGTGTGCGGGACGATCGAGGCGAAATCCTGCTCAAGGTCCCAGGGGCAACCTTCGGTCGGGTGGCGCAACCGGGCCATCACGGCCAGCAGGCGGGCAAGCGGGGGCAGGGTGTCTGTCATGGGGCATGGGTATAGCGAAGACGGCCATCATTTGCACCTTAGAAAGTTGCCCTCATAGCACCTTCAGAAACGCCACAAGATCTGACTTTTCCTGATCATTGAGCTTAAGCTCCAAAACCAGGCTGAAGAATTCCACCGTGTCTTCCAACGTCAGCAGGCGACCATCATGCAGATAGGGCGGTGAGTCTTTGATGCCGCGCAGGGGAAATGTTTTGATCGGGCCGTCGGCAGAGGCCTTGCGCCCGTTAAACGTAACTTCATTGAAGAACCGCTCCACCTTCAGATTATGCATGAGATTGTCTGAGTAGTAGGGGGGTGAGTGACAGGTTGCACACTGGCCCTTGCCAAAAAAGATTTCCTGGCCGCGGCTCTCGTTCGGACTGGCCTTGGTTGGATCAAGCTTACCGAACAGATTGAGCTTTGGGGCAGGGGGAAAGTCCAGAAGCGCTTGAAACTCGGCCATAAAATGCACCTGACTGGCGCGTTCTAGAACATTGATCCCCTTGCGCGCGGCATCGGCCGGGATTCCATCGAAATAGGCGCCCCGCTGCTCGAACTCGGTGAAATCCTCGACTGTCTTTAGGGCTCGTTGCGAGCCAAACAGGCGTTGTATGTTCACGCCTCGAAGCGAGGGCGTGTCGATCCGATGACGATGCTCGTTGGGCCGGATGTCGGCGACCGTATGGGTAGAGGCCGTCGTATGGCCATTGGCGTGACAATCAAAACAAGCGACCCCTTGATGCGGCTTCAAGCTGCGGCGGTCTTCGGATGCGTTGAATTGCTGCTGGGGGAAGGGTGTGACCAGCAAGCGCAGCCCCTCAAGCTGCTTTGGATTGAGGATGTCCTTGAACAACTCATTGAAATTGCTCAACGTCACCAGCATTCCTGTTGAAACGTCACCCAGATCAGGGCGCGTTGTCAGATAGATGGGAGCAGGAAATTCGGGCAGAAAATGATCGGGCAGATCGAAGTCGAGGTCGAAACGAGTGAGATCCCGATCAGTCTGTTTTTTCGTTTCATTAATCAGGAATTGGGGAAAGACCATGCCGCCCGCTTCGTGATGCGGATGCGGCAGGGGAAGAAATCCTGAAGGCCAGAGTTGTCGAACCTTGATTTCCTCGGGCGATAAGCCAGCAAGCTTCTTCCAACTCATGCCTTCGGGCAATTTGACGCGGACACCTTCTTGCAAGGGCTTGCCGCGAGACATGGCAGCACTCTTGGACGGCCGATCAGCCAGGTCGTAACGCTCGGCCAGCAACTTCTGTTGGCGCTGAGAGATAGTCGGCTTCTCGGCCTGAAGGCGACTTGTCTGTGCTGCAAATTCTTCCGCCTTTGCGGAAACCGTCAGTGCGAGAATGAGGACAACCGCCAAGGCGAATCCGGCAGAAGACCAACGGCAAATTCGCATCCGGTCTGACATGGCGTGTTCATTCCTTCAAAGCAGGGTTGGTAAGGGTTTTAGTCCAAAAGCGATTTCCTTTCAGTTCGGTATCGCACAGAGGCAGGCGGATAGGCGCCCTCAGCTTCGCAATCGGGTAGCGAAATCGGTAGGACATTCGCCGATTGATATGAATGATGCTTGTGTTGTAGGTTGCATCATTCTGTTTGTAACAATTCTGGCGCGTGGTGGGGTGTTTATGGCCTTCGTTCCCAAGGAAAAGCAGGAAAAAGGTGTTCGAGCCGAAAAGGCTTTTCTTAACTGGCTGAATTTGAAGGGCTATCCCTATATTTATTTGGATCAATCGGTTGAGCGGTTTCCGGCCAAGCTCTCCGGCCTCTTCAAGCGTCCTGATTTTATTGTCTTTCTGTTCCGTCTTGGAGCCTTTTTTGTCGATGTTAAGGGCTATAAGATCTACCAGGATCAGCAGGGAGGGCGCTATTTTTCGCTTTCTTCACAGGAAACCACCAGTTATGGCCATTTTGAGACGCTGACCTCGATGCCGGTCTGGCTGGCCTGCGTTCCCGATGAAGAGGGTTATCAGGCGGCTTATCTGTTCCCGATATCTTTGGTTTTGTCCTGCGACGAGCAGAAGTTCAAGGGAATCGATTTTTTCAAGATTCCGCTTGATAGCCAGCTTGTAAAGCGCATTCCGCTGGATGAGGCGGGGTCGTTTTCAACGATCTGTGAATTTGAATATGCTTGAAAGTGGGGCCTTTTGGCTCCAAGTTCATTTTCTGCCTGTGAGTTACCCGAGAAATTTCAGAACGGCTATGATGAGGCCCGCCACGGCAAACCATCCGCCGATTGACCATTTAATGACCTCGATTTTGCTTTCTAAGATCATGCGTTTGATTTCTGCGGCGTCGTCTTTTGTCGCCGCTCTGTCGTCGAGGAATTCCGCCAAGGCTTCAACCTGATCATTGGTGAATCCGGCATGCTGCAATTTGAGGATGGCTGCGGCTGTCATCGTCTGTTCTCCATCCTCGTGATGATATGCCTGATTCATTTCTCCGTCAAAGGGGGCGGATGCGTCCTGCCTTTGGGGCTATCTTATGGCATGGGGTTAGCCCATACCTAAATGTCGCATAATTTATATTATGTTGCTTATTGAGCCTTTGCCAGCAGTCAAAGAAACGTTAGTTAAAACAATGCGTTTAAAAATTACTATAACCCTAAAACTCAACAACCATGCCATCATATGCAGGCTCCACATGACTGGGCAATCTGGCTCTCAAGGTATCATAATCAAAATAATAGGACAGATGCGTCAGGATGGCGCGCTTGGGCCTGATCCGCTCGATCCACTCCAGAACGACCTTTAACTCGGCATGGGTTTCATGGGGAAAATCGACCGTGCAGGAGATGATCCAGGTCCCTACCCCTTCCAGTGCTTGGAAGGAGCTGGGCGCCATGCGAACGACATCCGTCGTATAGGCCAGGGCGCCAAAACGATAGCCTAGGCTGGTCGAATAGCCGTGATCGAGTGGAATGGGCACAATATCAACATCTTGAACCTTGAAAGGGCCAGCAACGCAGTTCGCCCTAAGCAAGGGCTTGTAAATGATTTTGGCTTCTGGATGCTGAGGCTCGAAGACATAGCCGAAACGCTCTGAAATGCTCTTCAGCGTTCCCTCGTCGGCATAGGCATCGATCCAACCGCCCATGGCCCGGTTGACGTCGCGCAGATCGTCGATCCCATGGACATGATCGGCATGGGCATGGGTGAAGAGAACGGCATCCAAACGCCCGATATCGGCCACCAGCAACTGCTGACGCAGATCGGGAGAGGTATCGATCAGGATATTGGCCTTATCCGACTGAACAAGAAGGCTTGGCCGAAGGCGCCGGTTCCTGGGGTTGGCGGAATCGCACTTGCCCCAGCCGCGACCGATCACGGGAACCCCAGTCGCCCCGCCCGAGCCTAGAACGATGGCCCGCATCACAAGGGCACCTTGGCGAATAGGCGATGGAAATTGGCCGTGGTGGCGCGCTCGATCTCGGCCAGCGGCAAGCCCTTCAATTCGGCTAGTTTGGCCGCAACTCGGGCCACATAGGCGGGCTGGTTGCGCTTGCCCCGAAAGGGCATGGGGGCCAGGTAAGGCGAATCTGTTTCGATCAAGATATGGTCAAGTGGAACTTGGCGGGCCACGTCCTGCAAGGCCTCGGCCTTCTTGAAAGTGAGGATGCCTGAGAAGGAAACAAGAAACCCGATTTCAACTGCAAAAGCAGCGAGGTCATAATCAGAGCTAAAGCAATGGATTAGGCCCGTGAAGGCGCCTTTTTCCATTTCCTCGCTCAGAATTCGTCTGGTTTGGGCATCGGCCTCGCGGGTATGGACCACAACAGGTAGTCCGGTTGATCGTGCCGCCGCGCAATGCATTCTGAACAGGCGCTCCTGGGTATCATGGGGGCTGCGATTGTAGTGAAAGTCGAGCCCGGTCTCGCCGAACCCAACCACCTTGGGATGGCGCGAAAGCTCAATCAATTTATCGACCGAACACAGACCCTCTTCCGGCTCGGCCTCGTGGGGGTGAACGCCCACCGTGCAGCAGATTTGCTCATGCGCTTCGGCCAAGGCCAGGACGGGGGCGAATTTCGAAAGCCCTGTGCCGATGGTCAGCATCCGCCCCACATTCGAGGCCTTGGCCTCGGCCAGCACGGCATCGAGGTCGGTCTGGAAATCGGGGAAATCGAGATGGCAGTGACTGTCGATGAACATTACTTGGCCTCGGCATCCGGCTCCAGATAGCGCGGAAACAGGCCCTGGGGGGGCGGCAGGGGTGTCCCGCCGGTCAGGGCTTGGCCGAAGGAGTCGAACCCCCTCGCCCCTTCCGGCACGGCCAACTGATCCAAAAGTCTGGCCATGGCACCGGGCATAAAGGGCTGCAGGATCAGGCCCAGGCAGCGCAGCACCTCGGCCAGAACGTAAAGAACCGTGCCCATGCGTGCAGGATCGGTCTTCTTCAAAGCCCAGGGTGCTTGGTGGTCCACATAGACATTGGCGGCGCGCACCACCACCCACACGGCCTCCAGGGCCTCGTGGAAGGTCTGGGCATCGATAGCAGGGCGCAGACGCGCCAGCAGCCCATAGGCCGGGTCCAGCATGGCGCGGTCGTCGTCGTTAAAGGGGCCGGGCATGGGGACCATCGCGGCGCAATTCTTGTTGATCATGGACAACGAGCGCTGGGCCAGATTGCCCAGATCATTGGCCAGTTCCGTATTCAGGCGGCCCACGATGGCCCGGTGCGAAAAGTCGCCATCGGAACCGAAGGGCATCTCGCGCAACAGAAAAAAGCGCACGGGATCAATCCCATAGCGTTCGATCAGGGCGGCTGGCGAGACCACGTTGCCCAAGCTCTTGCTCATCTTCTGGCCTTCGATGGTCCACCAGCCATGGGCAAAGATGCGCTTGGGCGGCTGCAGGCCTGCCGCCATCAGGAAGGCGGGCCAATAGACGCAGTGGAAGCGGATGATGTCCTTGCCCACCATCTGCAAATCTGCCGGCCAGTAGCGGGCATAGTCGCCCGACTGGTCGGGATAGCCCACGGCGGTGATATAATTGGTCAGTGCGTCCAGCCAGACATACATGACATGATCAGGGTTGCCCGGCACCGGAATGCCCCAGCCGAAGGTGGTGCGCGACACCGACAGATCGAGCAGACCGCCTTTCACGAAACTGATCACCTCGTTGCGGCGCGAGTTGGGGCCAATGAAATCGGGATTGGCCTCGTAATGGGCCAGCAGGCGGTCCTGCCAGGCCGACAATTTGAAGAAATAGCTGGGTTCCTTGACCCATTCCACCTCGGCCCCCGAAGGGGCGCGGCGCTTGCCGTCCGGCCCCAAGGTGAGTTCGCTTTCTGTATAAAAGGCCTCGTCCCTGACAGCGTACCAGCCCTCATAGGCCCCCAGATAGATCTCGCCCCGCTTTTCCAACTCGGTCCACAGGGCCTGACACGAGCGGGTATGGCGCTCCTCGGTGGTGCGGATGAAATCGTCGTTGGAAAAGCCCATTTGGGCACCCATGTCGCGGAAATTCTGCGACACCCGGTCGGTGAAGTCCTTGGGCGCAATGCCCTGGGCCTCGGCGGTCTTTTCGACCTTCTGGCCATGCTCGTCGGTGCCGGTCAGGAATTTGACGTCAAAGCCGTCGAGCCGCTTGAAGCGCGCGATCACGTCGCAGGCCAGCGAGGTATAGGCATGCCCGATATGTGGCGCGTCATTGACGTAATAGATTGGCGTGGTGATGTAGAAGGCCTGTTTCAAAATGAACTCCATTCGCGGCGCTTTAAGCGCACCGTATCAAGACGCTAAACGTTCGACGGCCAGAAAAGCGTTCAAAACCACCTGTTTGCGGTCAAGATGCACGGCTTCCGCCCGCTGGAACTGGACCGAGAGCTTTTCCCACAGCTCCACCCAGCGATCAAGGCCGCGATGGGCCAGAAGGCGCGTCATGATCGCCCCCTCGCCCGAAAGCGCCTCTTCCACCTTGCCCCCGCCGCCCTTGATGGCAAGGCGGGCAAGCCAGCCCGAGAACAGGGCCGAGAGAGTGCGAAAGGCCAGGGCGGCATCGGGCCTTGCCAGTTTGTCGCCAAAGCCGTGCAGGGCGGGAATGTCCATTTTGGGCAGGCCGCTCAAAAGATCGATCATCTCGCGGTAAAGGTCGAGCCCGCCCTCGCCATGCAGTTCCATGGCGCGTCCCAGGCTGTTATCGGCCAGACGGATCAGCGTGCGGGCTTCCTCGGGCGCGATCTCGGGGGCATAGCGCCCCATCAGGCGCACGGCCAGGGGCTCGGCCAGGGGCGACAGGGCCAAGCGGCGGCAGCGCGAGCGGATGGTGGGCAGGATGCGCCCCGGCTGGTGGCAGACCAGCAGCATCAGCGATTTGGCCGGAGGCTCCTCCAGCAGTTTCAGAATGGCGTTGGCGGCGTTGCGGTTCATTTCATCGACCGCATCGACGATGACCACCCGCCAGCCCCCTTCGGCGGGCGTCAGGCTTAGGAATTGGCCCAGGCCGCGCACGTCATCGACCACGATTTCGGTTCTGGGCTTGCCCTGATCATTAACCCCGCGCTCGATCAGCTTGCAATCCAGATGGCCGCCCATGCTGATGCGATGAAAGAGGGGCTCGCTCTCCCCCATGAACAGGCTGTCGGGCGGCGGCGGGGCTCCGAACAGCCCGCCCCCCTGCCCCTGGCTCTGAAAGCGACCCTGATCCAGCACGAAACGGGCGATGCGAAAGGCCAGTGTGGCCTTGCCGATGCCCTTGGGGCCGGTGATCAGCCAGGCATGGGCCATGCGGCCGGTATTCCAGGCATTCAGGAAGGCCCGCTCGGCCTCTTCCTGGCCTTCGAGATGGGGATTGTTTCTAGGTTCCAGCGGCTGGTCGGTCATGGGCCGAGTATACGCCAACTTCAGTGTGCCAACACAGGGGCTAATTGAAGCAGTGGTGACGACCTTCCCGTCAAATTCCGAACTTTTCCGAAACGGCCTTTTCAATTTCCGCCGCCACCGTCTCCACGCTTTGAGAGGCGTCGATCACCTTGCAGCGTTTGGGATCGGATTTGGCGATCTCAAGGAATCCCTGGCGCAGGCGGTAATGAAAATCCAGTTTCATACGCTCGTAGCGATCTTCGCCCCCGCCCCGGCTGCCCGCACGGACCAATCCCACTTCGACGGACAAATCCAGGATCAGCGTGAGGTCGGGCATGAATCCGCCATTGGCGATCCGATGCAGGTCTAGAATGCGTTCGGCCCCCAATTCGTGGCCATAGCCCTGATAGGCCACGGTGGAATCGACGAAACGGTCGGAGACCACCCACTGGCCCGCCTCGATGGCGGGCAGAACCGTGCGTTGCAGATGATCGCGCCTTGCCGCCGTGTGTAAAAGCACTTCGGTCATGGCATCCCATCGCCCCGGTTCGCCCGAGACCAGCAGTTTGCGGATATCTTCGGCCCCCGTACTTCCGCCCGGCTCGCGAGTCAGCAGCACCTGCCAGCCTTTTTCCTGAATGAAGGCGACAAGACGCTTCGCCTGGGTCGATTTGCCGCCCCCCTCGCCGCCTTCGAGGGTGATGAAAAAGCCCCGTCCCCGTTTAGGTGAGGGATTACCCATTGGGGCCCCAGACGACGTACTTAAAGGCGGCCACCAGACGGCCGAAAAAGCCCAGGCGGTCCACGCCTTCGACGGCTTTCAGAGGATATTCGCGAGTTTCGATCTCGGGTGCCGAGACCACCAGCTTGCCGATCACCGCCCCCTTGGCGAAGGGAGCCGGAATGGGCGACAGCATCTCGACCGCCACCTTAAGCCCGGATTTCGACCGCTTGGGCAGCGTGATCTCGATGCCATGATCGATGGACATCGCCACCTGGGGCTTGTCACCCAGCCAGACCGGAATCTCGGTCACCACCTCGCCCGACTTGAAGAGTACGATATTGTCGTAGTCGCGAAAGCCCCAATCCAGCAGATGCCCGGCCTCCTCGATGCGCTCCTTCATGCTGTGAAGGCCGTTGATGGCCAGGATCAGGCGCTTTCCGTCACGCATGCCGGAAATCACGATGCCAAAACCCCCCGATTCCGTATGTCCGGTCTTCAGGCCATCGACGCCCAGATTGCGCTCCAACAGCAGATTGCGATTGGGCTGGGTGATGCCGTTGTAGGTGAATTCGGTCTCGCCGAAATAATGGTAAAATTCCGGGAAATCGGCGATCAGGCGTCTGGCCAGAATCACCAGATCCTCGGCCGTCATCAGATGCTCGGGGTCCGGCCAGCCGCTGGCGTTGCGGAAATTGGAATGCTTGAGCCCCAGAGCCACACCCTTGGCAGTCATGGCATCGGCAAAGCTGGCTTCGCTGTGGAACAAGCCCTCGGCCACCACCACGCAGGCATCATTGCCCGACTGGATGATGATGCCGCGAATCAGGTCTTCGACCCGCACCTTGTCGCCCACCTTGACGAACATCTTCGAGCCGCCCATCCGCCAGGCCTTCTCGCTGACCGGAAAGGCATCGTCCAGGCGCACCGTGCCGTGCTTCAAGGCATCGAAGAGCAGATAGAGCGTCATCAGCTTGCTCATCGACGAAGGCGCCATCAACTCGTCGGAGCGCTTTTGCAGCAGAACCGCGCCGGTACGGTAGTCGATCATCATGGCCTGCTGGGCATTGGTGTCCACCGCCCAGGCCGGACGGCCAGGCAACGCCAGCAACAGCCCCAGGATTAGGCAGGACGTGCGAAAGCACTTGGTCATCTTGGCATGTCCATTCTCAATCGACGATCAGCTTGGCATCAGGAGCGCCCGAGCGCACGGCCTGATCCAGCACACGGTCGGCCTCGTCCAGGTTGGCAATGGGGCCGATGCGCACGCGAAACATCGGCTGGCTGCCGATATTGACCTGGGTGATGCTGGATTGGCCCAGCGAGGACAGGCGGGTCGAGAGGCGCAGCGCATTGTCATACCTCGCAAAGGAACCAGCTTGAATGAACATGCTGGTGGCCCTGGGCGAGGTTTGCTGAACTGGCTGGGACTTCAGGTCGGCCAGGTCCTCCGAGGTCACCTGTTTGGGTCGCGAAGGTGGCGTGGGCAGCACCTTTGAGGCTGGTGCAGGCGTGGAATCGAGATTCTGCGCCGTCACGCTTTCGCGAGGCGCTGCGGCAACCTTCGTTCCCTCGCCACCCTTGTTGGCCGATTGGCTGGCATAGGCCGCCGCAAGCTGGCGGCTTTCCTCGGCCAGAATCTGTACCCGGACATGAGCCGTGCCCTTGGTCTCCATGCCCAGAAGCTGGCCCGAGCGGCGCGACAGATCCAGAATGCGCCCCTGGGCATAGGGGCCGCGGTCATTGATGCGCACCGTCAGTACGCGACCATTGTCCAGATTGGTCACCCGGACCAGGCTGGGCAGAGGAAGCGTGCGATGGGCCGCCGTCACGTCATTCTGATCGAAGGTCTCGCCGTTCGCCGTCGATTTGGCGTGAAAGCCCGGTCCGTACCAAGAGGCGATGCCCGTCTCGTCATAGGCATAATCCTCGGCCGGATAATACCAGATGCCATTGATCTGATAGGGGTTGCCCACCTTGTAGACCCCAGGCAGGGCCTGCGGATCGGTCATGGTCTTGGTGGCGTGGATGGCAAGCCTTGCTTCCGAGCAGGCGCCGAGTGCCAGGAGCAAACCCAGCACCCCCCAAACCTTCCTGGCCGGAAAGAGGTTCCCTACCATGTCTAGTAAGCCCTACCCCTGTTGATCAATAGCTGTTG
Organism: Alphaproteobacteria bacterium; assembly: GCA_015232335.1. GTDB lineage: Bacteria > Pseudomonadota > Alphaproteobacteria > Rhodospirillales > WMHbin7 > WMHbin7. The sequence goes on from JADFZV010000054.1 coordinate 13,487, forward strand.
TGCTGTATCTTACGGCGAACCAAGGCGGTCGGCAAGCTGTCCGACTGCCAGGGCGAAGTAATGGGAGCGATTCCATTTCATGATGACCCGGTAATTGTCATAGGCCAGAAAGCGGTCGTCGCCATCCTTTTGGGGCTGCACGATCGAGGCGGTCAGATTGCGCTTGGGCAGCGGCTGCCCGCTTTCGTTCAGAACGCCCAGGCCTGCCCATTCTTCGAGGGTTTTCCTGGTTTCAAGCCCCAGCAGGGCAGAATCGAATCCCTGGGGCAGCATGACGGCGCGTCCCCAGCCCACATCGTCCCGCCAGCCCGATTTCGACAAATAATTGGCGGCACTGCCCAGGGCGTCGGGAACGCTGCCCCAGATGTCGCGCTTGCCGTCGCCATCCTCATCAACCGCGAATTTCAGGAAGCTTGAGGGCATGAACTGCACTTGTCCCATGGCGCCCGCCCAGGAACCCGACATGGCCTTGGGGGTAATATGGCCCTGATCGAGAATACGTAAGGCATCCATCAATTCGCCCTTGAAGAAGGCGGCGCGCCGCCCCTCATAGGCCAGCGTGACCAGGGCGGGAATGACCGGAAAGCCGCCGGTGACGCGCCCGAAATCGGTTTCGATGCCCCACAGGGCCACGATGAAACGGGCCGGAACATTGTATTTCCGGCTGATCTCGCGCAACAGTTCATCATGCGTCTTCAACAGCTTACGGCCCTTCTCGACGCGCGACAAAGGCACCACCCGCTCCATGTATTTTCTGTAGGTCAGCTTGAACTCGGGCTGGGCCTTATCCAGTTCGACCACACGGGGGATCGTCCGCACATTGTCGAGAGCAGCAATCAGCGTTACCTCGCCGATGCCCTCGGACTTGGCCTTGGCCCTGAATTCGGCCAGCCAAGCGGTGAATTCAGGCTTCGGCGCTTCGGCCTCGCCGGGGACCTCGGTTGCCTGACCGGCTGCAGGCGGTTCGGTTTTCGAAGACGGAGCGGCGCAAGCCCCCAGAAGGCCAAGCAGCAAGAGAATGTGAAACGGTCGGGTCATCATCATTTACGGCACCATGGAAAGAGGTGCTGTCTTGTGGCAGAAAACCGGCCATTTCTCAAGGGGCTGGAAATAAATCGCTGGTCCGCCCCATCATATAGTAGGAAACCAGCCCTAGCCATTCGTGAAGGCTTGATCCCAAAAGCCCTATCCTGCCCGCCAGATTGAAATCAAGCGCCGCCTCATAGCTTCCGTCCGTCAGAAAATCGACCGGCCAGGCGGTGACCGGCCAGTCTTGCGCCCGAAAGCAGCCGACGGCGCGCGGCATATGGGCCGCCGAGGTGACCAGAAGCCAGGTCTCGCCCGCCCCCGGCTTGGCCAGCTCCTTGGAAAGCAGGGCGTTCTCATGGGTGTTGCGGGACTTGGCCTCGAACGTCACCCGGCTTGCGTCAAAGCCCAGTTCAGTCAGAAGCTTTTGCACCAGGGGTGCCTCGCTTGCTTCGGGATGGAGCACACTACCCGAGCCGCCCGAGAAAATCACCCGGGCCTGGGGGTAGCGGCTTGCCAGCTCGATCAGGGCAAACAGGCGCTCGACAGCACCACCCAACTCGACCCGGCCCGTCTTGTGACTGAGGACCGTATCGACAAAACCGCCCAGCACGACGATCCCAGCCACTTGGGCTGGCGGCTCGGCCTGAGGAAAGCGACTTTCCAGAGGCACGAAAAGCCAGCGGCCCAGGGGAAGAAACGACAGAATCAGCAAGATAAGCGTTGAAAAAGCGGCCAGACGCCGCCCCAAAGCGGCAAAACGGCGCGAAAACAGCAAAAGAACCCCGATTGCCAGAAGAATCAGCAGCAGATTGCCCGGATTGACCGCCAGCCAGAGCGCCTTGGAAAGGATGAAATCCATAAGGGAGATTAGTTGAAAAACCGGATCAGGGCAAAGAGGCCAAAGGCGATGCCGCCCGCCGCCGGAATGGTGAAGATCCAGGCCCAGACGATGTTGGCGGCCAGGCTCCAGCGCACAGCCGAGGTGCGCCTGGCCGAGCCGACGCCCACGATAGCGCCGGTGATGGTGTGGGTGGTAGAGACCGGAATGCCCAGCCAGGTGGCCCCGAACAGGGTTATGGCGCCCGCCGTCTCGGCGCAGAACCCCTGGAAGGGCTTAAGGTCAGTGATCTTCGTGCCCATGGTTTTCACAATGCGCCAGCCGCCCATCAGCGTGCCCAGCCCCATGGCGATCTGCGAGACGATGACCACCCAGAAGGGCACATGGAAGGTGTCGCCCAGATAGCCCTGGGTAAAGAGCAACACGGCGATGATGCCCATGGTTTTCTGGGCATCGTTGCCACCGTGGCCCAGCGAGTAAAGGGCTGCCGAAAACAACTGGAAAAAGCGGAATTTGCGATCGACCTGGGTGGGAATCATGCGCCGACAAACCCAGGAGGTGATGATGATCAGAACCAAGGCCAGCAGAAACCCCACCACCGGCGACAGGACGATGGCCACCCCGGTCTTGGCAAAGCCGCTGGTCACGATGGCGTCGGTTCCCGCCTTGGACAGGCCGGCGCCTGCGATGCCGCCGATGAGCGCGTGCGAGCTGGAAGAGGGAAAGCCCAGCCACCAGGTGAACAGATTCCAGAAGATGGCGCCCATGAGGGCGGTCATGATGACAATCGGATCGATCACCGAAGGAGCGACGATGCCGGTTCCCACCGTCTTGGCGACATGCAGGCCAAAGAAAAGAAAGGCGATGAAATTGAAGAAGGCGGCCCAGGCCACGGCCCATTTGGGGGGCAGAACGCGGGTGGAGACCACGGTGGCGATGGAATTGGCCGCGTCATGCAGACCGTTGATGAAATCGAAGGCCAGCGCAACGACGATGATGCCGATCAGGGCGGGAAGTGCCAGAGTTGCCGCGTCCATGATGATCTACCTCTCACACATGGTCGAGCAGAATGCCTTCCATGAGATCGGAGACATCGTCGCAGCGGTCGGTCACGGTTTCCAAGAGTTCGTAGACCTCCTTGCGACCCATGAATTCGATGTGCGGCGGTTCTTGCGCAATCAGATCGGAAAGGGCGCGGCGAAGCACATGATCGGCCTCGCTTTCGATACGCCCCACCTTCTCGCACAGCGCGTTGATGCGTTCGGCATTGCGTGAGATATGGGCCAAGAGCGGAATGGCCTCGGTCAGAATATGTGCCGCATCCTCGATCATGGCGCCCATTTCCATCATCATCGGGCTGAAGCTTTCCACGCGGTAGAGCACGGAATGCTGGGCCACCTCCTCGATCAGATCGACGGCATCGTCAAGGCCCGTTGACAGCGCATGAATGTCGGAGCGGTCGAAGGGTGCGATGAAGGCGCGGTGCAAAGCCACCATGGTTTCGCGCGCGATGGCGTCGGCCTCGCCCTCGATGCGACAGACCTCCTTGAAATATTTTGCCCGTTCATCCGAGCTGCTGGCCTTCATCATCGAACGCAAAGCGCCCGCCGCCGTGACGATACAACCGGCATGGGCGGAGAAATAGTCGATGAAGCGCTCTTCCTTGGGCATCAGAAAGCGGACGAAGCGCATCACTTGGCTCCTTTCTTCGATTTCGATTTCGTTTTCGCCTTGGCTTTTTGCTTAGCCTTGGGCTTGGGTTTGGTTTTCGCTTTGGCCCCGGCCTTCAATTTCAGCCTGGGCTTGGGCTTTGTTTCTGTTTTTGATTTTCCCTTGGCCTTGAGTTTCAGCTTCAATTTTGGCTTGGCTTTGGCTTTGGCTTTGGTTTTGGGGTGCGCCTTGAGGGGCTTGATCTTTTCCAAAGCCAGATCGGGATCGGCCGCCAGATCGAGAAACAGGGTAACAAGCCCTGACTCGCCGGAATTGTGCGCCGCCTCGGCAAAGCTCATCCAGGCGCGCTCGCGCTGGTTCTTCTCCGGCCAGGCGGCCAATTCCTTCTTCACCGCAAGCGTAAAGACGCGCACCCGGCAAGGAACCTCGCGACCCGACTTCAAGCGCTTGACGGAATCGAAGGTGTAAAAGGGCTTTTCCGAGGCCTTGCCCTTGACGCCCGCTTCCTCGAAGGCCTCCTCGGCGGCGACCATGAAGGACTTCTTGTGCTTCTTGGGATTGCCCTTGGGCAGAATCCAGCGTTTGGTCTCGCGCGAGGTGATCAACAGCACCTCGGGCTCGCCGCCCACAAGGCGGTAAGGCAAGGCGGCATATTGAATGAGATTCCGGCGCTTGCTCACGGTCTTCCCCGATTCCGGCCGCATCGATCATGTGGCTGGGACTGAATATGACAGTTTTGTTACACCTGTCAATATGTGGGACAATATATAGGGTGCTTACCCGAAGCGCCCAACCATTTCTAGTAATTATTCAGGTTTACAGCACTCTTTCGGCCAAACCCGCCTGCAAGCAATGTGCGCCTCCCGATCGCGGTGAGCAATCGAAAACCGCTCGTTTCAGCTTGTTATGTGCCGGGCATGGACTTCGCTTGGATGCTGCGCTAAATCAGGCGGGTCGAAACATCGGAAGGGTGGTCGAGCGGTTTAAGGCACCGGTCTTGAAAACCGGCGTGGTAGCAATACCACCGTGGGTTCGAATCCCACCCCTTCCGCCATAGAAAACGGTGTCCAGTCTTGAGACATAGGTTACGGATCGTACCTAAGACATGGGTGACAACCTCGGGCCGAACGGGTTGTCGATTGTTTGCAAGGTTTTCTGCTCCAAGTCGATATATCCGAGATCATAATGCAT
>JADFZV010000055.1 GCA_015232335.1 Alphaproteobacteria bacterium
GTTGATCGCGGCGCCCGATTCGATGGCCTCGACCGCGGTTTGAAGATTGGCGGCTACTTGTTCGAAGAGCTTGGAACTTATCTGGGCATTGGCCAGCGCCATACACTTCAGCCCAACCCCTGCCGCCAGGTTCTGGGAATCATCTGGAACAGCCATAGCCCGATCGGGGCCTATGAGATCCTGGCCGCCCTTTCTTCCCGGGAACGGCGCCCCGCTCCGCCTACGGTATACCGGGCTTTAGAATTCCTGCAGGCCCACGGGCTGGTTCATCGCATCGAAAGCAAGAATGCCTATATCGGCTGCGCCCATCTTGAAACGGCACAACATGCCGGACAATTCCTGATGTGCCGGGCCTGCGGCCAAACGGCGGAGGCTTGCGACAAGACTTTGTCCCGAGCCATTCAAAAGCTGGCCGAGAAGAGCGGCTTTTCGCTGGAGGAGCAGACGGTGGAATTGTCGGGCTTATGTCCCGCTTGCAAAAGCAAGAACCGCCATGCCGCCTGAATCCATTCTGATCGAGGCCAGCCAGCTTTCGCTCTCCTATGGCGCCTTAAAGGTGCTGGATCAGGTGTCGCTGAAGGTGCGAAAGCAGGCCATTGTTACCGTGGTGGGACCGAACGGGGCGGGCAAGACGACGCTTCTGAAAGTGCTGCTGGGATTGATCGATCCCGACGCCGGACAGGTAACGCGAAGCCCCCTGCTTCGTATCGGCTATGTGCCGCAAAAGCTTGAAATCCCCACGACACTCCCCCTCACGGTCAAGCGCTTCTTGCAACTGGCCTATGATCGTTCAACCGTTCCCACTTCTTCCAACGTCATCGAGGCGGCTCTGGACCAGGTGGGCGCTCCCAAGGTTTTGGACACGCCTATGCAGGGCCTTTCCGGCGGCGAGTTGCAGCGCATACTGCTGGCCCGGGCCTTGTTGCGCCAGCCCGAGCTTTTGGTACTGGACGAACCCGTGCGTGGGGTCGATCTGACCGGCCAGGCAGATCTGTACGATCTGATCGCCCAGCTTCGCGACGAATTGGGATTGGGCGTCCTCTTGGTTTCGCACGATCTGCATCTTGTCATGCAGGCCACCGACGAAGTGCTGTGCCTGAACGGCCATGTCTGCTGTCACGGCCATCCCGAGGCGGTCAGCCGTCATCCGGAATTCGTGGCTTTGTTCGGCCCGCGCATTGCCGAGACCATGGCGCTTTATCCCCATCATCACGATCACACCCACCGATGATCCCAGCGAGCGCTCTAACCAACATTTTACAAATACGCGCTCGCTGGCAAGCCGCCATTGAGGCGGCGGCCAAGCGCCCACACGGGCGCGCCCGGCGAGGGACAAATACGGCAAGTCTCTTCAGGGACTTGCCGGTATGATTATCGACGACTTTCTGATTCGCGCCTGCGCTGCCGCCCTGGCCGTGGCCCTGGTTGCCGGGCCTCTGGGCTGCTTCGTGGTCTGGCGCAAGATGGCCTATTTCGGTGATGCGCTGGCCCATGCCTCGCTTTTGGGCCTTGCCTTGGGCTTCATTCTCAAGATCGACCTGATGGCGGGCGTGGTGGCGGGAGGTCTCGTTTTCGCCCTCCTTCTCTTCGTTCTGGAGCGTCAGAAACGCCTGGAGGCGGATACGCTTCTGGGCATCCTGGCACATGGCTCCCTAGCCTTGGGCCTGATCGCTCTGGCCCTGGCCCCGGCCTTGAAAATGGACCTGCAAGGACTTCTCTTTGGCGACGTCCTTTCGGTCAGTCTCGCCGATGTTTTGTGGGCCTGGGGCGGTGCGCTTGGCGTGCTTGCTGGCTTGGCCCTGCTCTGGCGCCCGCTTTTGTCCATCACAGCGCATGAGGAACTGGCCCGCGTGGATGGCCTTCAGGTCCAGCGCACACGCTTTTTGTTCCTGATGCTGATGGCACTCACCGTGGCCGTGGCGATGAAGGTGGTGGGGGTTCTTCTGATTACCGCCCTGCTGGTTATCCCCCCCGCCGCCGCCAGACCCTTCGCCCGCTCGCCCGAAGCGATGGCGGTGATCGCGGCCCTGTTTGGTACGCTGTCGGTTTTTCTGGGCCTCTTCGCTTCGCTGTCCATCGATCTTCCGGCCGGCCCCGCCATCGTTTCAGCGTCGGTGCTATTGTTCACGGGCTCGATGTTCTTCAGAAGAATGTGAGATCAGGATTTCAGCTTACTTCACAATCTGATCTCGCCACATCCTTCTCTCCTTCGTCATGGCCGGGCTTGACCCGGCCATCCACGCAACAGTAGCGCAAAAAGCGACGTGCGCATACGATTGCCGTATGAAGCAAGGCTGGGTCTACATCATGACGAACAAAGCGAACGGCACCTTGTATGTCGGCGTAACAAGCGATCTTGCCCGCCGCACTTGGGAACATCGCGAGGGCTTAGCCAATGGCTTCACTTCAAAATATGGCCTTAAGAGACTTGTCTATGCCGAGCCTCACGCGGATATGCGTTCCGCCTTGCAACGGGAAAAGAATTTGAAACATTGGCCTCGAGCCTGGAAGGTCAAACTGATCCTAGAGGCGAATCCTGAATGGCGCGACCTATCCAGCGGCATTGCTTGAAAATATGGACTCTTCGACGTTGAAACAGGACTTTTCCGGCATTTCAATCCGTCATGGCCGGGCTTGACCCGGCCATCCACGATGTTCTCGCAAAGACACCGAAGTTTAAGGCGTGGATGCCCGGCTCAAGGCCGGGCATGACGATGTGTTTACCTGAAATCGTTGATGGGGTGGCCGGGTCAAGCCCGGCCATGACGGAAGGAATTACAGTGTTCGCAGCGCCTGTTCCAGATCGGCGATCAGATCATCGGCGTCTTCCAGGCCCGCATGCAGGCGAATGGTGGGACCTCCGGGAGCCCAACTTGTCACCGTGCGCTTGATGCCGGAATCGGCGGGAATGGCCAAACTTTCAAAGCCACCCCAGGAATAGCCAAGGCCAAACAGTTGAAGGGCGTTCAGGAATTGATCGACCTTGTCCTTGCCGATCGGCTGGAAGATGAAACCGAACAGACCGCAACTGCCGGTAAAATCGCGCCGCCATAGTTTGTGGCCGGGGTCTTCGGGCAGCGCGGGATGCAGAACGCGCAAGACCTCGGGGCGGTGCTTAAGCCAGGTCGCCAGCAGAATCGCCGTCTCGCGATGACGCTCCAGACGCACCGGCAATGTGCGCAGTCCGCGCAGCGCCAGATAGGCCTCCTCGGCACCGACACCCAGCCCATGCGCCGCCGCATGCGCCTTCACGGTCTGCCATAAATCCTGGCTGGCGCAGGTGACCAGCCCCATCATGGCATCGGCATGGCCAACGATATATTTCGTCGCCGCCTGAATGGACAGATCGACGCCCTTTTCGAAGGGCTTGAAATAAAGCGGCGTCGCCCAGGTATTGTCCATCGCCACCAAAGCACCCATCTTGTGAGCCTCGGCAGCGATGGCGGGGATGTCTTGAATTTCAAAGGTCAGCGAGCCCGGCGCCTCAACGATAACCAGCTTGGTGTTGGGGCGAATCAGATCAGCGATCTCGGCCCCGATCAGAGGATCGTAATAGCTCGTCTCGACGCCCTGGCGTTTCAGATGCCCGTCGCAATAGCGCCTGGTCGGCTGATAGACGGAATCACTCACCAGAACGTGATCGCCACATTTCAGAAAGCTTTCCAACACCAGCGTGATGGCCGCCAATCCCGACGGCACGGCAATCGAGCGATAGCCGCCCTCAAGCGCGCAAACGGCTTCTTCCAAGGCAAAGGTGGTGGGGGTTCCGAAACGCCCATAGGTCATGCCATCGAAGGGGCGCGTGCCGCGCTCCTCCATGGTGGCGACATCGGGATAAAGAATGGTCGAGACGTGATAGACTGGCGGATTGACCGCACCTTGATGATCCGCGTCGCCACGTCCGACATGGGCGGCAAGCGTCGAGGGCTTGAGCTTTCTGATCTTGTCTGTCATCAGCCCAACTCCGCAGGAGCGTCTTGAAGGTTGCCCCACTCGGCCCACGAGCCGTCATAGACCGCCACATCCTCATAACCCAGCAGGAAAGCCGCCAGAGCGGGCACACAGGCCGTAACGCCCGAACCGCAGGTGGACAAGAGCGGCTTTCCAAGATCGATACCGGCTTCAGCGAAGGCCTGCTTCAATTCGTCAGCGTTCTTCATCACCCCATCCTTCTTGTCGAAGAAAACGGGAAAAGGCATGGGCAGACTGCCCGGAATATGGCCCTGCTTCAGAACAGGACGCGGCTCGGGCGTTTCCCCCTTGAAGCGGGGCAGCGGACGGGCATCGACCATTTGTTCCAATTTAGAAGACAGATTTTCCCGAACATCGGCCAGCCCGCGTACCAGATGGGGGCGGAAATAAGGCGTGAACTGGCGTGGCAGGGTGGCGGGCGGACCGGCATTCTCCTCGACCGAACGGCCCTCGCGCAGCCATTTCGGCAGCCCACCATTCAGAACGGAAACCTTGTCATGACCGAAGATGCGAAACATCCACCAGACTCGGGCCGCCGCACTGGTCATGCCCGAGGCGTCATACACCACCACATGAACATCGTTGCCGATGCCCATCTTGCCCACCATTTCGGCAAAGCGTTCCGGCGAAGGCAGCATGTGGGGCAGGCCGGAGGTGGAATCGCTCACCTCGTCGATATCGAAGGGCACGGCGCCAGTAATGTGGCAATCGTGATACTCCTCCTTGGCATTGCGCTGCTGGACCGGAAGAAAGAAAGTGCCGTCCAGGATCTGGACGGCGGGGTCTTGCAAATGCGCTTCCAACCAGGAAGTGCTGACCAATGCCTCGGGACGAAGGTAACCAAAATGCGCGTGATCCATAATCTACCCATCAAGAGAAGTCACAACCAGCCGGGAACCGGCAGGCCGAGTCTAACAGTCCCTCAAGCGCCGGGCACTCGCTTTCGCTCGCTTGGCTACGCGCCACCAGGCGCGGCGCCCCTTGGACGCAGTAGCCGAGCGGATCAGCGGCAGACGCCTAAGACTGTCTCACAACCAGCCGGGAACCGGCAGGCCACGTTCTCTTAAGAAGGCGGGATTGTAAAGCTTGCTTTGATAGCGGCTTCCGCCATCGCAGAGCAGGGTGACGATGGTGTGCCCCGGCCCCAGCTTGCGCGCCACGCGGACAGCGCCAGCCAGATTGACTGCGGTTGAACCCCCCAGCACCAGCCCCTCGCTTTGCACCAGTTCGAAGAGAACGGGCAAGGCTTCCTCGTCGGATATCTGTTCCCAATCGTCAATCGGGGCGTTCTCCAGATTCTTCGTAATCCGCCCTTGTCCAATACCTTCGGTAATCGAACTTCCCTCGGATTTGAACTCGCCCCTGGTATACCAGGAATAAAGCGCTGCCCCCATGGGATCGGCCAGCACGATGCGTACCTGGGGGTTGCGCTCTTTCAGTGCCATGCCGATGCCCGCCAACGAGCCCCCGGTTCCCACGGAGGCCACAAAGGAATCGATCTTACCCTCGGTCTGTTCCCAGATTTCCGGCCCCGTGGTGGTTCGATGTCCCTCGCGATTGGCCACATTGTCGAACTGATTGGCCCAAAAGCCGCCCATTTCCTCGGCCAGGCGCTCTGACGCCCTCACATAATTGCCTGGATTGGCATAGGGCACGGCTGGAACCAGACGCAGATCGGCGCCGCACAGCCTGAGCATATCCTTCTTCTCCTGGCTTTGCGTCTCAGGCATCACGATCACCGTGCGATAGCCCAGCGCATTGCCCACCAGAGCCAGACCGATGCCGGTGTTTCCCGCCGTCCCCTCGACGATGATGCCGCCCGGCTTCAACGCCCCGCGCCGCTCGGCATCGCGCACCAAAGCCAGCGCCGCCCGATCCTTGACCGAGCCGCCGGGATTTAGGAACTCGGCCTTGCCCAAGATGTTGCAGCCGGTCTCAGCACTCAGTTTCTTCAGGCGAATAAGCGGCGTGTTTCCAATCGCACCGATCAGGCCATCCCTTATTTGCATTTTTCACCTGTAATACGATTAATTTAAACATTGCGTATTGTATTTTATAATCCCTCCGTTATCAACCCCCCTCCTTGATTCGCAAGACCTCACGCGCCGGGCCGAGTCTTAACCTTTTGTAAATCACTTTCTGTTCTCATTATGCAGAATTATATCCAATTTGCCTGGGGGCAAAAATCTCTGGAAATACTGGAAGATCGTGGCAATCATCTGTACTTATCCACAAAGATCGTTGCAAACTGTGGGTAAGCTGTGAGAGCATTGGGACTGAAACTTAAATAGAAGAAAGAAATCAGTGGAATATGGCTGCTGTCAGCTTAACTCTCTTTAGAGAGAAAACAGTCATAGTTGCCCGTTCCCAGGGACAGGAAGAGGTCCTGGCGACGGTCAAGAGCAACCGCATTCTCCTGCCGCTTGGCAGCAAGCTGCGCCGCGAAAGCATCGTCGTGCGCGGGCGCAATCTTCCCGATACATTGCGCCTTTCCGGCCTGATCATCGCCGAGGCAAGACGCAGTTCCAGCCTGCTCGACCGCGACGTGCCGCTCGATTGGAAACGCTTGTGGCACAGCGCAACGCTGCTTCACGGCACCAAGCCCGACAGCGACAGTTGGGGCGCCGTCTTTGGAAACGGAGCGGCCTTGCATCTGCCCGCCCCCTGCCCGCACATCGAGGTGCTGGAACGTCATGCCGCCGGCAATGGTGGCTATATCGATGAGGTCGTCTTGAAATCCTCGGCGGCCGAGTTGGGGGGCAGCACGACCGACGTGAAGATTTTGCATGCCAGCAAGGCCGCCGTCGTGGCCACCCTGGACGAAAACGGCTACCGCTGCGCCGTGCAGATGCGCACCAAGGGCAATGAAAGCGCCTTTTCCTTCGCCATTCCCGTCAAGGAGAAGGGCGTCAATTTCGGCACGGTTCTGGAACTGGCGGCGCACTATGTCGAAGGCCACAACACCACCGTCTTTCTGGAAAAGGTGCGAGGACTGGTCGAATCCCGCCAGGTGGCCACCTCGAAGATCACGCCCCGCGACATCGAAACCGCCATCGAGCGCAAGCGCGCCCTGAAGCGTCTGATCGTCAATTTCGAGCAGGACGCCACCGTCCGCTATCGCCCCGACCGCCCCAATTTCCTGGTGGCATAGCCCCCGTACGTTCTCATTAAGTTCTTTACAGGTTCGTGTTTTTACCGCATGATCCGGTCATGGAAACGAGACCGTCTGCGGATACGCCGCCCTTGTCCCCTTTCGCCCCGGCGCAAGAGGATGTTGAGGGCAGGAAGGATGTGCATCGCCCCACCATCCCCTTCTTCGATCAGGCGGTGGCGGCGGGCTTCCCCTCGCCTGCCGCCGACCACGAGGCGGTGGGGCTCAATCTCGACCGCCTGCTGATTCGCCATCCGGCAGCCACCTTCATGCTGCGGGTGGCGGGCGACAGCATGACCGGCGCGGGCATCCTGGATGGCGATCTGGCCATCGTCGATCGCGCCATCGAGGCCAGGCCGGGCCATGTCGTGGTGGCGGTGCTGGACGGCGAGTTCGTGCTGAAACGGTTGCGCCTTCGAGGCGGGCGCCTGTTCCTGGATGCCGAGAATCCCCGTTTCCGCGCTTGCATCGCCCCCACCGAAAGCGGTTTCGATGTCTGGGGGGTGGTAACGGCGGTGGTGCGCCAGATGGGCGCCGCCTCCGATCCGCCCAAGGCGGACGGGCAGCGTTGAGCGATGGCGGCATCCGCTCCCCCCATCGCTCTTGTCGACGGCAATAATTTCTTCGCCTCCTGCGAAAAGGTGTTCGATCCATCCTTGCAAGGCGTTCCCGTCATTGTGCTGTCGAACAATGACGGCTGTGCTGTGGCCCGCAGTGCCGAGGCCAAGGCGCTGGGCATTCCCATGGGCGCACCTCTGTTCAAGATCAGGGACATCGTGGCGGCCCATGGTGTGCGCGTCTTTTCCGGCAATTTCGAACTGTACGGCGATATGAGCCGACGGGTGACCGAGGTCCTGTCCTCCTTCACCCCCGATCTCGAAGTCTATTCGGTCGATGAAAGCTTCCTGGCCTTTCCGGGAATGGATCACGCCCGGCTGCTGGAACTGGGGCAAGTCATCCGCAAACGCGTCGAGCGCTGGACCGGCATTCCGGTAGGCGTTGGTTTCGGCCCCACCAAGACGCTGGCCAAACTGGCCAATTATCTGGCCAAGAAGGTGACGGCGTTTGACGGTGTGGCCAGCCTGATGGAGGCCGAAGTCCGCCAAGCCGTGCTGGCGCAAATTCCCGTGGGCGAAGTCTGGGGCGTCGGGCGCGCCCTGGCCCCGCGCCTGGAAGCCATGGGCATCCGCTCGGCTTACGATCTGGCCGCTCTCGATCCCAGGCGGGCCCGCAGAGCCTTCACCGTGGTGGGCGAGCGCCTGGTGCGCGAATTGAACGGGCTTTCCTGCCTGGGGCTCGACGATGTGCCGCCCGCCCGCCAGAGCGCCGTGGTCAGCCGCTCCTTTGGCCGGGCGGTGACCAGCCGAGCCGAGTTGGAAGAGGCCCTGGCCGCCTTTGCCCACCGCGCCGCCGAGAAGATTCGGGCCGAGGGGCTGGCCGCCTGCTATGTCCAGGCCTATGCCCACACCAACCGTTTTGCCGAGCCCGAAAGCCGCTATGCGGGATGCGCCGGGGCGACCCTGATCGAACCCACGGCGGACGGAGGCCTGCTGATCGGCGAGGTCAAAGCGCTGCTGGAGCGTTTCTGGCGCCCCGGCCCAGGCTTTGCAAAGGCGGGCGTGATGCTGGCAGGCCTGGTGCCCGAGGCGTCAGCCATGGGCTCGCTGTTCGGGCGTTCCGCCCCCGAGCGCGACAAGGCCAAGCGACTGATGGCCGCCATGGATGCGCTGAACGCCCGCATGGGGCGCGACACCATCAAGCCCCTGGCAGCCGGGCTGGGCAAACCCTGGCAAGGCAAATCGGCCCACCGATCAAAGGCCTGGACGACAAGGTGGGAGGAGTTGCCGGTGGTGAGGGCTTAGAACCTGTCCGAGACCGCGACCACATGCCTGCCCGGCTCCATCCGGTCGTGCAGCACGCGCACGATCTCGACAAGGCCGGGTTCGAGGGTGCGGTAGAAGATGACATGCACCGGATCGCCGACCGCCGCCTCGCGGCTTTCGTTTCTGCTGTGGCGTATGTGTAGGCAGCGCAATCCGGCGAGGAGTTCGCTTCGGTCCATCGTCAACCGCCCTTGCGGATCAGCCGCGATCCGCCTTAGCGCTGCCGTCAGCAGCCCGCGATAGCGGATGCGCGCGTCCTTGCCGTGCTGCGTCTCGCTTGTGCGCAGAATCAAGGAAATATCGGCCTTCGCAGGACCAGAAAGGCGATAACGCGCCATCGATCGTTGAGGTTAGCTGGAGCCCAGCGCGTCGAGAGCTGCGTCAAGATCGGCGTCGTCAATCTCCGTGAAGTCGCCGCGATCCAGGGCATCGGCACCGTCCCTGATCTGCTCACGCAGCACCGCCAGTTTCAGTTCGTCCTCTTTCCAGCGCTGCTGCAAACCGCGCAGGGCGTCACGCACAGCTTCACTGGCGTTCTGGTACTTACCGACCTTGACCATCCTCTCGACAAAGGCATCCTGATCGTCGGTCAGATTGACGTTTCTTGTCGGCACAGCAATTCTCCCTTTGATTCTCAAAAGATAGTCCCTTTGGCAAGGATTGCCAATGGTGGTTTTATTGATTTCGGGACAAGATGGGACAGACATGCCCGTCTGGCACCGCCTTCCGTGTTGGGATGGGGAAGCGCCCCCACCCGGCGGTGAATCCAGAATAGGCACGCGGCACCGGGTAGGGCCTTCCCTACTCCGTCTTTTCAAGAACACGTCATTTTCCAGAGAGAGGACGTGATTTCCCCTTTGCAGAAATCGCAAATTCATATCATAAATAACGCATATTCGGGGCTGGCAATATGAGCGGGTCCTAAAGCGGGCCGTTGCGTCTTTGCGCCTTCGGCCATAAAAAACAAATTGGGAAGGAGAGACCATGTCCAAGCTTGTGCCTCCGCATGGCGGCGAATCCTTGAAGCCTTTGCTGCTGCCCGAAATCGAGCGTGGCCCTGAGCTGAAGCGCGCGGCGTCATTGAAGAAGATTCCGATGACGTCCCGCGAGACCTCCGACGTCATCATGCTGGCCATGGGCGCCTACACGCCGCTGGACGGGTTCATGGGACAGGCCGACTGGAAGGGCGTTTGCGCCGAGATGAAGATGACCAGCGGTCTCTTCTGGCCCATACCCATCACGCTGTCGGCCGAGCAGGCCCTGGCCGATTCAATCGGCGTCGGCGAGGAAGCCGCCCTGGTCGATGGCGAGACCGGCGAGATCATGGGCATCATCGAGGTTTCCGAGAAATACAAGATCGACCGCGATTTCGAGAACAGCCATGTCTATCGCACCACCGATCCCAAGCATCCGGGGGTGGCCAAGGTCAATGAGCAAGCCCCGGTCAACATCGCGGGGCGCGTGCGCGCGCTGTCCGAAGGCGTCTACCCCGAGAAGTACAAGGACCTCTATCTGCGCCCGGCCGAATCACGCGCCGTCTTCGCCGAAAAGGGCTGGTCGAAGGTGGCCGCCTTCCAGACCCGCAATCCCATGCACCGCTCGCACGAGCATCTGGCCAAGATCGCGGTCGAAGTCACCGACGGCGTCTTCATCCATCAGGTTCTGGGCAAGCTGAAGGAAGGCGATATTCCCGCCGAAGTACGCACCGAGGCCATCGGCGCCATGATCGACAATTACTTCGTGCCGGGCACAGTGATTCAGGCGGGCTATCCCATCGAGATGCGCTATGCCGGTCCTCGCGAAGCCCTGATCCACGCCCTGATCCGCCAGAATTTCGGCTGTTCGCACCTGATCGTGGGCCGCGACCATGCCGGTGTGGGCGATTACTACGGCCCCTTCGACGCCCAGCACATCTTCGACGAATTGTGGCCGGGGGCGCTGATCACCCAGCCCTTGAAGATCGATATCACCTTTTTCTGCACCAAGTGCTACGGTATGGCCACGGCCAAGACCTGCCCGCACGGCAAGGAGCATCAGATCAATATTTCCGGCACCAAGCAGCGCGAGATGCTAAGCAAGGGCGAGCCCATTCCGCCCGAATTCTCGCGCCCCGAAGTGGTCGAAATCCTGCGCAAGTACTATGCCAGCCTCTCCAAATAAATCCGCCTGAACCAGAAGCCCTGAACCGCGTGAGGTGCCCATGAGTGACAAACCCAAAAGCCAGACCGTCCTTGTTGTGGGCGGCGGCATTGGCGGCATCAGTGCCGCCCTCGAAGCCGCGGAATGCGGAGCCGAGGTGGTCCTGATCGAGAAGGCACCTACGCTGGGCGGACGGGTGGCGGCGCTGAACCGCTATTTCCCCAAGATGTGCCACCCCACCTGCGGGCTGGAGATCAACTATCAGCGCATCAAGAAAAATCCGCGCATCAAGGTCTTTACCATGGCCGAGGTGTCGGGGATTTCCGGAACCAAGGGCGATTACACCGTCACCGTGTCCACCACGCCCCGCCATGTCACGCCTGCCTGCACGGCCTGCGGCGACTGCGCCAAGGTTGCCGCCAGCGAGGTGGCCGATCCCTTCAATTACGGGCTTGCCAAGATGAAGGCGGCCTATCTTCCGCATGCCATGGCCTTTCCCATGCGCTATGTCGTAGACCCTTCGGTGGTGGGAACACCCGAGGGTCAGGCCATCAAGGCGGCCTGCAAGGTAGAGGCGATCAATCTGGACGAAAAGCCAGAGAGTTTTGCGCTGCAAGTGGGCGCCGTGATCTGGGCCACCGGTTGGAAACCCTATGATCCCAAGAATCTCACCATGTACCGCCATGGCGAGATCGCCGACGTGATCACCAATGTCGAGATGGAACGCCTGGCCTCGCATGACGGCCCCACCAAGGGCCATATCCTAAAACCCTCGAGCGGCGAAGCCCCCAAGAAGGTGGCGCTGATCCAGTGCGCAGGCTCGCGCGATCTCAACCATCTGGCCTATTGCTCGCGCATCTGCTGCCTGGCTTCGATGAAACATGCGGCCTATGTGCGCGAACAATATCCCGAGGCCGAGGTCGATATTTATTACATCGACATCCGCGCCCACGACAAGCTGGAGGCCTTCTACCGCAAAGCCAAGGCCGATCCCGGCATCCGCTGGATCAAGTCGAAGCCGTCGCGCATCGAAAAGGGCGCTTCCGGCGAGCCCGTGGTTTGCGGCGAGAACACGCTGACCCGCGAGGTTTATGCCAACGCCTATGATCTGGTGGTTCTGGCCACCGGCATGCAGGCTCAGTCCCAGCCCCCCGCCGGAGCCCAGCTCGACGACTATGGCTTCGTCGTTTCCGAAGAGGGCGTCTTCGGCGCCGGTGTCGCCACCGGGCCCCTGGATGTCTCGATGTCGGTTCAGTCTGCAACCGCGGCCGCACTTCGCGCCGTGCAAGCCGTGCGTTCGTAAGGAGATCGCCTCATGGAAAAGAAAATCGGCGCCTATCTCTGCTCGGGTTGCGGCATCGGCGAGGCCTTGGACTTCAAGGCCCTCGAAGGCGTGGTGACCAAGGAATTCAAGAAGCCCGTCAAGTCGCACGAATGTCTGTGCGGCGAAGCGGGTCTGGCCGTGATCAAGGCCGATATGGAGGCGGGCGAGGTCACGCTGCCCGTCATCGGCGCCTGCTCACCTCGCGTCATGACCGACCGCTTCATGTTTCCTGGCATGACCCCCATCCGCGCCAATTTGCGCGAACAGGTGATCTGGAGCCATCCCGCAGGCGACGAAGACACCCAGATGCTGGGCGAGGACGTGCTGCGCATGTTCATGACCCAGGCCACCAAGGTCAACACCCCCGTTCCCTATACCGAGGGCGAGTTCTCGACCACCATTCTGGTGGTGGGCGGCGGCTTTGCCGGTCTGACGGCGGCCCGCGAGGCCGTGAAGGCCGGGCACGACGTGCTGCTGGTCGAAAAGAAGGCAACGCTGGGCGGTCATGCTGCAAGCTGGAGCGCCATCGTTCCCTCGAAACCGCCCTATCACGACCCCGAGAGCAATCCGCTGCCCAAGCTGATCGAGGAAGTGAAGGCCAGTTCGGCCATCCGCCTCGTTACCGGAGCCACGGTTACCAAGACCTCGGGCATGCCGGGCAAGTTCCAGGTGGAGCTGTCGCATGGCTCAACGCATACCGTGGGCGCCATCGTGCTGGCCACCGGCTTTCGTCCCTACGACGCCACCAAGCTTTCGCATCTGGGCTATGGCGCCTCGCCTGATGTCGTCACCAATGTCGAGATGGAAGCCAAGCTGAGTGCAGGCAAGGTTCACACCCATGCCGGCGCCGCCCCCAAGAGTGTCGCCTTCATTCAGTGCGCTGGCTCGCGCGATCCCAACCACCTGCCCTACTGCTCGTCGGTCTGTTGTTCGGTCTCGCTGAAGCAGGCCATTCAACTGACCAAAGCCGATCCCGATGTCATGGTCTATGTCATCTATGAAGAGATGCGTACGCCGGGTGTCACCGAGGAATTCTATCGTGCCGCCCAGGAAGCGGGCGTCATCTTCATGAAGGGAAGAGCCAGCAAGGTCGAGGGCCGCCACGGCATCACCGTCACGGTGGCCGACGCGTTATTGCAGCAAGACGTGCCTCTTGGCCCGCTGGACATGGTGGTGCTGGCGACCGGCATGGTCCCCAACTCGACCGATCCCGATGCGCCTGCCCAGGAATACGGCGCCGAACTATTGAACGCCGACATAAACCCCTATCCGACAGAAGGCGACTACAAGCCCGCCGCCTCGGTGCCCCCGGGCGGATCGCTTTTGAATCTGCAATACCGCCAGGGGCCGCATCTGCCCATGCTGGCCGACGGCTTCTCGGATTCGCATTACATCTGCTTTCCCTATGAGACGCGGCGCACCGGCATCTATGCCTGCGGCCCCGTGCGCCGCCCGATGGACATGGGCGAAGCGCATGAAGACGCCATGGGCGCCGTGCTGAAGGCCATTCAGGTCATACGCAACGCAGCCGAAGGCATGGCCGTGCATCCCAGAGCGGGCGATCTGTCGTACCCCAAGATCAACCTCAATGCCTGCACCAAATGTCGGCGCTGCACGGTGGAATGCCCCTTCGGCGCCATCGACGAGGATGAGAAGGACTATCCGGTGGTCAATCCCACGCGCTGCCGCCGCTGCGGCACCTGCATGGGTGCCTGCCCGGTGCGCACCATCTCGTTCGACAATTACACCGTCGAAATGCTTTCCAGCATGGTCAAGGCGGTCAACATTCCCGACGAGTTCGACGAGAAACCGCGCATTCTGATCATCGCCTGCGAGAACGACGCCTATCCGGCGCTCGACATGGCAGGCATCGCCGGGCATCAATATTCCTCGTTCGTGCGCATCCTGCCGGTGCGTTGCCTGGGCTCGATGAGCGCCCTGCTGATTTCGGACGCCCTGTCGGTGGGCTATGACGGCGTGGTGCTGATGGGCTGCAAACCCGGCGACGATTACCAGTGCCACTTCGTCAAGGGCAGCGCCATGGCCAAGGAACGCCTGTCCAAGATCTCCGACACCCTGAAAAGCATGCAGTTGGAGGTCGAACGCGTGACCATGGTCGATGCCAGCATCGCCGACAGCGCCAGGCTTCCCAAGGTCATCGACGAGCTTGTGGCCAAGATCAACGCCGTCGGTCCCAATCCGTTCAAGGGGTTCTAAGATGAACGCTCTCTCCCCAACACCTTCGCGCGCCTACGACCTCAACTTTGCCCGCTACGTCTATGAAAATATCGACGGTGGCGAGCGGTTGCGCATGTGCATGCAATGCGGCGCCTGCTCGGGCTCGTGCCCCATTGGCCAGCAAATGGATCATGGCCCGCGCAAATTGTTCATGATGATCCGTGCAGGCATGAAAGAGGCGGTGCTGACCTCGAACACCATCTGGAACTGCGTGTCCTGCTACAACTGCGTGGTGCGCTGCCCCAGAAAGGTGCCCATCACCTATATCCTGCACGATCTGGCTAATCTGGCCGTGAGGGAAGGTTTTGATGCCGCGAAAAAGGCCGACAACGCCCGCTTCGCCAAGGCTTTCATGTGGTCGGCACGGAAATACGGTCGCACCGACGAGCGTCTGGTCACCGGCATCTACTATTTCTCCTTCGGCCTGGTCGAAGGCATGAAGCGGGGCATGGGCAACCAGAAGATCGCGCTTAACATGATCAAGACCAAGCGCATGCATCTGGGCATGCCGCACGCCATCAAGGCAAAAGACGAACTTCAGAAGATCCTGGCCAAGGCCCAGGAAATTCAGGACCGCCACGGGAAGGGGGCCTAATCATGTCGCGCACGCTAACCTACTATCCCGGCTGCAGCTCGCAGGCTTCGGCAGTTCATCTGGACAAGTCGCTTCGCGCCATTCTGCCCCCGCTGGGCGTTCAATTGCGCGATATCGACGACTGGAATTGCTGCGGCGCCTCGGTCGGCCATATCGAGGCCGGCCACCTGGCCAATTCCGCCCTGTCGGCGCGTAATCTTGCCAATGCCAAGGCGGCGGGGCCTGAGGACGTGGTCACACCCTGTGCTGCCTGCTATCTCAACACGCATTACGTCAACGAATCGATTCGGGGATCAGAGCAGCTTAAGGGCGACTTGAACGAAGCCCTGGGCGTGGTGGGCAAAAGCTATGACGGCAGCTTGCATGTGCGCCATATCTGCGAACTTCTGGTGACCGATGTCGGCCTTGACGCCATCAAGGCCCAGGTCAAGAAGCCTTTGACCGGCCTGAAGGTGGCGGGCTATGTGGGCTGCCAGACCGTGCGCCCGTTTGCCAACACCGAACGCGCCAATAAGTTCGATAGCTATGACGATCCCACCTTCCTCGACGACTTCACCCAAGCCTGCGGCGCCGAGGCGCTGCCCTTCAAGATGCGCACCCATTGCTGCGGCGGCTCGGTCTCGGTGATGAGCCCCGACAAGGGCCTGCATCTGATCAAGGAATTGTTGGAAGAAGCGCAGAAGCTGGGGGCCGACGTCATTTCGACTCCCTGCCCGCTCTGCCAGACCAATGTGGAAATGTACCAGCCCGAGATCAACAAGCGATTCGGCACCAGTTTCAACATTCCGGTGGTCTTCTACAGCCAGTTGATGGCCGTGGCCTTCGGCCTCGACCCTGTGAAAGATGCGGGACTCGATCAGAATATTATCAAATCGGATAAGCTACTTGGCATGTGACAGTCACGGGGGCGCAACACCCCCGTCACCTAATTGCCGCTGACACGATACGATCACTTTTTATTTACCCTCTCCGATGACAGCCTGCCCTCGAATTCACCGGAGGGGAGGTTCTGATGACGTATTTATCCAGAAATTGCGGCAGCTTTGCAGACAAGCGCGTTGCCGATTGGAGCGAGCGGCACAGCGTGGGGCTTGGCCCGCTTGATCACGACCACAATCTCATCTTCATTGCCCTGGGCACGCTTGAGAACGAGCTGAAATTCCTGCGGCGCGGTCCCACGCTTTCCAAGACGGTGAAGTTCCTAAGCCACCTCACCAGCCGCCATTTTACCCGGGAAGAGCATCTGATGGAATCCCTGGCCTATCCCAGAGCCAGGGAACATCGCGAGCAGCACGGTTTGCTGACCGCCTGGATGGAGGCCGTTCTGCCATCTCTGGGCGAAAATCGGCGCCCCAGCTACGACGATGCCGTGGTGGCCTATCTGGCCGATTGGTGGAGCCTGCACAATGAGCGCGCGGACAAGGAATACGGCAGATTCGCCGACAAGCGCAGCCAGGAAGCCATGACCATTCTGGACGAATTCGCGCTGACAGCCTGAAACCAGGTCAATTCATCGCCTGGTTGAACTTCGTCACTTCCATGATCCGCTTGACCTGGCCCTTGGCGCCGGTAAGCGACAGCTCGATGCCATGTGTCTGTGCCGCATCGCGGGCCAGCAAGATCATGCCAAGAGCGGAGGAGTCGATGTAGTCAACATCCGACATGTCGAACTCGAATTTTTTTCCGCGCAACTCCTGGAAAAGAGCGAGCAGTTTCTGAAATCCCTCGAAATCGGCAAAGGTCATGCGACCGGACAAACGGACCACCTTGCCATTTGAATTGGTCTGAATTGAATGTTCCATGGCGAAGCACTCCTTCCTGCTCATCGTTTCCTCAAAAGGCCGCCCTACCCGCTAGCAAGAGCCCGCTGGTATAAATTTAACGCCCAGAAGTAGAATGCAGTCAAAATTATACTCAGCCCACTATAAAGATTGATAAATAATGCGCGCTTATGCCACTGTTTATTACTTGCTCAAGTTTTGGAAGATGGACGTTAATCCGAGACCGGCGAAAGGGGTTTACCCCACCAGCCTTCAAAGGTTGTTGTGAAACTGGCCGTTGGAGGCGATCACGTCGCCCCTTTCCATCATAGCTTGGTTGCCGGTCATATCGGTGATCGTGCCGCCCGCTTCATTGACCAGCAGAATCCCCGCCGCCATGTCCCGGGATTAATTTACCATCGAAGCGCCTGGCGGCGACAAAGGCGAAGCCAGGAGGCCCTGGCCATTCTGGACGAATTCGCCCTGACTGCCTGAAACCAAGTCAATTCATCGCCTGATTGACCTTCGTCACTTCCATGATCCGCTTGACCTGGCCCTTGGCGCCCTTAAGCGACAAGTCGATGCCATGCGTCAGTGCCGCGTCGCGGGCAAGAAGAATCATTCCGATGGCCGAGGAA
>JADFZV010000056.1 GCA_015232335.1 Alphaproteobacteria bacterium
ATCTGCATGCCATGAATCTGGCCCACAGCGTCGAGGTCTGGCAGAATGAAAGGCTGGAGGGAGGGCTTTACGGCCTAGCTCTGGGCGGCGCCTTCTTCGGAGAAAGCATGTTCTCGAAAGCCGAAAATGCCAGCAAGGTGGCCCTGGCCCATCTGGTGGCGCGCTTAAAGGCGGGCGGCTTCCTGTTGCTTGACGTGCAGTTTGTAACGGCGCATCTGGCCAGCCTGGGAGCCATTGACATCAGCCGGGCCGACTATCACCTGCAGCTTGCCCGCGCCCTTGCGGTTCAGGGGGATTTCTTCAAGCTCGATGAGAAAAAGACATGAGCCTGCGCCATATTCAGTCGCTGTTCGCCCCCCGGTCGGTCGCCGTGATCGGGGCTACCAACCGCGCACAGCGTTCGGGCGGGGTGATCATGAAAAGCTTGCTCGAGGGCGGCTTTCAGGGTCCGGTCATGCCGGTCAATCCCAACTATGATTCCGTGGGCGGCATTCTGGCCTATCCCGACATCAAAAGCCTGCCCCGAACGCCCGAAATGGCTGTGCTGTGTACGCCCCCCGCCCTGGTGGCGGATTTGGTGGCGCAACTGGGCGAGCGCGGCACCAAAACCGCCATCCTGGTCGCGGAAATTCTGGGCGCCGAGCGCGAACGATTGCAAAAGATCGCCAAGGCCACGGGCATTCGCCTGCTGGGCTCATCCACCCTGGGCCTGCTGTCGCCCAGAAACAATCTGAATGCCAGCTTTGCCCATGTGGCGGCGCTGGCAGGCAATATCGGCTTCGTCTCACAATCGGGCGCTTTGTGCACGCATGTGCTGGACTGGGCGCATCCCAAGGGCATCGGATTCTCGCACTTCATTTCGTTGGGCGACGCCTTGGATATCGATTTCGCCGACATGCTGGATTTCCTGGGCACCGATCCCAAGACCCGAGCCATTTTGCTCTATATCGAAGACATCAAGGAGCGGCGCGCTTTCATGGCGGCTGCCCGCTCGGCTGCCCGCAACAAGCCGGTGCTGGCCGTAAAGGCGGGGCGCCGAGCACAGCGTAACGAGCTTGAGGCCGGGCGCTCGGGCGCTTTGGCCGAGCATGACGATGTCTGGGATGCAGCCCTTCGCCGGGCGGGCATTCTTCGGGTCGAAAATATCGACGAATTGTTCGGCGCCGTGGAAACCCTGGCCCGTGCCCGGCCCATGAAGGGCGAGCGCCTCGCCATCGTGACCAATGGCGGCGGCGCAGGCGTCATGGCCGAGGATGCGCTGATGGAAAGCGGTATGGGTCCGGCGCTGTTGTCCGAAGCCACGCTTGCGCGCCTGAAGGCCGTGATGCCCAAGGATTGGACGGGAAGCCATCCTTTGGATGTGCAGGTGGATGCGCCGCCCACGCGCTACGCCGATGTTTTGCGGGTGCTGTGCGAGGATCGCGAGATCGACGCCGTGCTGGTGATCCATTCGCCCAACGCCCTGGCTTCCACCACGGCCTGCGCTGAGGCTGTGATCGCTACCGTAAAAAAGCACGGCGGCAATGTGCTGACCTCGTGGGTGGGCCATGAGGCGGCTGAGCCTGCGCGCAAGCTGTTCGCAGCGGGCGGTCTGCCTTCCTACGAAACACCCAGGGCTGCCGTGCATGCCTTCATCCATATGGTAACGCACAGGAAGAACCGCGAAATCCTGATGCAAACACCGCCCGAAGCGCCCACGGTCTTTCGCCCCGATCGCGAGCGGGCGCGCCTGGTGATCGATGCAGCACTTTCCAGCGGCAACGGCATCTTGTCCGAGCCGGATTCGAAGGCGATCCTGAAGGCCTATGGCATCGCTGCTTCCGAGGTGCGTATCGCCAGATCGCCCGAGGAAGCGGGCGAAATATCAAAGGAACTGGGCTATCCCATCGCTTTAACCGTGGTCTCACCCGGCATCACACGCAAATGGGATGTGGGCGGGGTGGCTCTCAGCCTGGAAACCGCCGAGGCGGTGAGCGCCGCAGCTATCGGCATGACGGCCCGGGTTGCTGAAAGAAAGCCCGGCGCCGAGGTCGAGGGCTTTACCGTGCAGCGCATGGTGTCTCGCCAGAATGCCCGGCAACTGATCATCGCCGTGGCTACCGATCCCTTGTTCGGCCCGGTCATTCTGTTCGGGGAGGGGGGGCGCGCCGTCGAGGTGATTCGCGACCATGCCGTGGCCTTGCCGCCCTTGAACGTCACGCTGGCCCACGAACTGATCGAACGCACGCGCATGTCGCATCTTTTGGATGCCTATTTCGACCGCCCGGCGGCGGATCGCGAGGCCATCGCCCTTGCTCTCATGCAGGTCTCGCAGATTCTGGTCGATCATCAAGAAATCGTCGAGATCGACATCAATCCCCTGTTCGCCGACGACAAGGGAGTGACGGCGGTCGATGCCCATATCCGCGTTGCCCCCTATACAGGCCGTTTGGGCTTTCATCTGGCCATCCAGCCCTATCCGCAAAAGCTGGAGGAGGAGGCCTTGCTTAAGGACGGGCGCAAGATTTTGCTGCGTCCCATCAAGCCCGAGGACGAGCCCGCCCATTACGGCCTGATCGAGCGCATGAGCCCAGACGATCTGCGCATGCGCTTCTTCAGCGTGCTGCAGCAACTGCCGCATTCAGAAATGGCCCGCCTGACCCAGATCGACTACGACCGCGAAATGGCCTTCATCGCCACGCTTTATGATGATCAGGGCCAGCCCGAAACCCTGGGTGTTGTGCGCACGGTGGCCGATGCCGACGAGACCGAGGCCGAATTCGCCATTGCCATCCGCTCGGATTTGAAGGGTCAGGGACTGGGGCGGCGTTTGATGGAAAAAATCCTGGCCTATCACCGCACGGAAAAGCCGGTCAGGCGTGTGCATGGCACGATCCTGGCCGAGAACAAGGCGATGCAGGAATTATCGAAGCGCCTGGGTTTTGCCATCAAAGAGGGGCCTGAACCAGACGTGGTGCTGGCCGAGATAATCCTGATTCAATAGCCCAGCGCCTCGGCGACCTTGGCGGCGCGGATCGCCCAGCTCCAGTTTTCCTGCAGGGCGCGCGCTGCCCCCAGGGCGCGGGCGGCGGCCTTTTTGCGATCAGCGTAAATCTCTTCAAGATGCATCAGGCATTCATCGATGCTGCTTTCGCCCCAGCCTTCCTGCATCGAAGGCCCTTGATCCTTTAAGACCCAGCAGGGAACGGTTTCGATCAAATCGAGATGGCCGGTATTGGCTGACAGAATGGTGGGTAGGCCCGAAGCCAAAGCCTCCATCGCCACCAGATTGGTGCCCCCCTCGCAACGGTTGGGAAACAGGGCAGCGTCACAGGCGCGCAGCACCTCGCCCATCCGCCGGTTGGGGATGAAGCCGACATCCACCACCGCATCCGGCGCAATGCCGTATTGGGCGGCCCAGGCGGCGATGTCCGGCTTGCCGTCCAGAGTTTTGGGAAGATCCAATTCGATCTGATCCGAGAATCCATGCCAGGCGGTGACAAGCAAAGCCTCGGGATGGCGGACGTGAAATTCGGCAAAGGCTTGTAGCACAAGGTCCTGGGCCTTTCTGGGCTCCAGCTTGCCGCCCGAGAAAATCACGAAGCGGCCGGGCCAGGTGGGGGCCTTCAGGCCTGGATAGAAGACGCTTTCGTCATAGCCCTGCTGGGCGACAGCGACATGCGCGATCCCGGCCTGGCGCAGAAGCTCGCCGTTCCAGTTCGATCCGGCAATGATCAGGCGGTATTTCTTGGCGCGCTCGCAGGCTTCACGGTCCAGGTGGGCGTCTTCGAAGAAGACCAGACCCGCATCGCCCGTGCCGCTTAACAGTCCGAAATCGCAAAGCTGATTGCCCAGCGCATGCAGCACCGGAAAATCGACATGGCGGGAGGCGGGAAGTTCCCTCACCCGCACCGGCTCGAACAAACGGGCTTGGGCAGGCGTCAGGTCAAGCTGGGGCGGATGGAACAGCACGGGTGCCGCCGTGCCACGCCGGATTAGGGCCAGACAGAGATGCAGGCCAAAAACGCCCCAGCCGGCATAGCTGGAAACCGGCCAGTCGAGACCGATCTGTCTCAAATCCCCCCCAGGCACAGATATTTGATTTCCAGGAAATCATCGATGCCGTATTTCGAGCCTTCGCGTCCGATGCCCGATTCCTTGACGCCGCCGAAGGGGGCTACTTCGGTCGAGATGATGCCCTCGTTGATGCCGACGATGCCGTATTCCAAGCACTCGGCCACGCGCATCACGCGGCCCACGTCCCGGGCATAGAAATAGGCGGCAAGACCATAGGGCGTATCATTGGCGAGGCGCACGGCTTCCTCTTCGGTCTTGAAGCGGTAGAGCGGGGCCACGGGTCCGAAGATTTCCTCGGAAGCGCAGGCCATGGCGGGGGTTACATCGGCCAGGATGGTGGGCTCATAGAAGGTGCCGCCCAGCGCGTGGCGCTTGCCGCCCAGCACGACCCGAGCCCCCTTGGCAACGGCGTCGGCGACTAGTCGCTCCACCTTCAAGATGGCTTCGTCATTGATCAAAGGGCCTTGCGCGACATTGTCGCCGTCGCCCGGTCCCACCTTGAGAGCGGCCACCTTTTCGGCAAGCTTGGTGGCGAAGGCATCATAGACGCCGTCTTGAACCAAAAGCCGGTTGGCGCAGACGCAAGTCTGCCCGGCATTGCGGTATTTCGACGCCATGGCGCCAGCTACTGCCCCGTCCAGATCGGCATCGTCGAAAACGATGAAGGGCGCATTGCCGCCCAGTTCCAACGAGACTTTCTTCACCGTGTCGGCGCATTGGCGCATGAGCATCTTGCCGGTCTCGGTCGAGCCGGTGAAGGTGAATTTGCGAATGCGCGCGTCGCCGGTCAGGACGCCGCCAACCCCCTTGGGGTCGCGGCAGGTCAGGATGTTGATGACACCCTTGGGCATGCCTGCACGCTCGGCCAGTTCGGCCAAAGCCAGGGCCGAGAGCGGTGTATCCTCGGCGGGCTTGATCACCACCGTGCAGCCTGCCGCCAGAGCAGGGGCCACCTTGCGGGTGATCATGGCGTTGGGAAAATTCCAGGGAGTGACGGCGGCCACCACGCCGATGGGCTGCTTCAGCACGATGATGCGCTTATCAATGCCGTGGCTGGGAATCACATCGCCATAGATGCGCTTGCCCTCCTCGGCGAACCATTCGATGAAGGAAGCGCCGTAGGCAATCTCGCCCCTGGCCTCCGCGAGCGGCTTGCCCTGCTCGGCGGTCAAGAGGCGCGCCAGGTCTTCTTGATTTGCCAAAATCAGATCGTGCCACTTGCGAAGAATTCCAGCGCGCTGCTTGGCGGTTAGCGCCCGCCAGGCGGGAAAGGCGGCCTCGGCGGCGGCAACGGCACGCAAGGCCTCGGCCCGGCCCAGTTCCGGCACCAGGGCCAGTTGGCGCCCCGTGGCGGGATCGGTCACGGCAAAGCTCTGGCCCGAATCGGCGCCCACCCAGGCACCGTCGATATAGGCCAGGTTGCGCAGCAGGGCTTGATCGGTCAGGTGCATCACATCCTCCAACAACAGGAGGGGATGATATCACACTGCGGCTAACCCCCGCATCAGATCGGCATGCAAATCTTCCAGGTCTTCCAGCCCCACCGACAGGCGCACCAGGCCCGGGGTGAAGCCCTGCAACGCCTTGTCCTCGGGGCTTAAGCGCTGATGGGTGGTGGTGCCGGGATGGGTGATCAGGCTTTTGGCGTCACCCAGATTGTTGGAAATGTCGATGAGCTTAAGCGCGTTGAGAAAGCGGAAGGCTGCTTCCTTGCCGCCCTTGATGTCGAGGGCCAGCAGGGTGCCGAAACCTGTCATTTGCTTCTTGGCCAGCGCATGCTGGGGATGGCTGGCCAGCCCCGGATGGCGAACAGTGATCAGCTTCGAATGCCCCTCAAGCCTTGTTGCCAGAGACAGCGCGGTTTCTGCCTGGCGATGAACGCGCAAGGAAAGCGTTTCCAGGCCCTTGGCCAGCGTCCAGGCGTTGAAGGGCGAAAGTGCCGGGCCGGTATGGCGCAGAAAGGGGACCAGCTCGCCCTTGATGAAGTCCTGACTGCCCAGCACGGCGCCGCCCAGACATCGGCCCTGGCCGTCAATATGCTTGGTGGCGGAATAGACCACGATGTCAGCCCCCCATTGCAGGGGCTTCTGGAACAAAGGTGTTGCAAAGACATTATCAACGATGAGGCGCGCCCCGGCCTTTTTGCACAGGGCCGCAACGGCTTGCAGATCAACCAGCTCCAGCGAGGGGTTGGAGGGCGTTTCTACGAAGACGGCGCGCGCCGGTTTCGACAGGGCTTCTTCCCATTGCGCAGGATCGGTGCCGTCGATGAAATCGCACACCACCCCAAAGCGCGGCAGCAGATCTTTCAGGATATAGGTGCAGGAACCGAACAAAGAGCGGGGTGCGACTACGCGGTCGCCCGCTTTCACCTGGCAGGCCAGGGAAGCGAAGACGGCGGCCATGCCGCTGGCGGTGCCGCGGCAGGCCTCGGCCCCCTCCAGAGCCGTCAGCCGCTCTTCGAACAGGGCGATGGTGGGATTGCCGAAGCGGCCATAGACATAGCGCGAGCCGTCATTGAGAAAAGCCGACTCGGCGGCCTCGGCGCTGTCATAGACATAGCCCGAGGTCAGGAATAAAGCCTCGCTGGTCTCCTGGAAGGGTGTGCGGTTGATGCCCGAACGCACAAGAAGCGTGTTGGGTCCAAAGGTTGAAGAATCGGTGGTCATGACGTGCCTCCAAGACACAAAAGCCCCGACCGGGCCAGGTCAGGGCTTCGTTTTGATCAAAGCACCGATCCTTTTAGCTGCTTGTTTAACGTGGCCGCAAGCCGGTCGCTCAAATCACCACGGGAAACAATTTTTACTCAGGGATAAGGGCCGCGTCAAGGGCCTCGTCGGGCCGATCCAAGGGTTTGACAAAAAGGCGACGTTTTACAAGGCCTTCCTGGCTTACCAGATCGATACCGTCGGCATCGATGCCGCACAGACCGAGATGGGTCTGGGACAGTTTGGTGATCAGGCTCCCCTCGGCCTCGGCAAAGCGGTTCGCCGTTTCATCGGCCAGCAGGACCTGGCGGGCCTCAAACCAGACGGCGCGCCCGAATCCGCCCACGAAATGCAGGCGTGTGACCGCCATCCGCCAGATCGAGAAATCGGCAAAGCTTGCATAAAGGGCGGCCCCCGGCTGGCGGGCCAGATAGCGCTTGCGGTGGTGGGGCGAATCGGAGCGCTCGAGCAGGCCTGTTGCCGTGACGCGGGGCGCGGTTTGCGGATTGGCATGTCCCTCGGTCAGGGCGAAGAGAAGCGAGGCCCGGTTGTCGTGTTCCAGATTCTGCGTGTGATCGGCCAGTGTCGAGAGCAGCAGCAGGGGCGATCCGTCATGATCGGTCGCCACTGCCACCAGCGAGGCATAGGGGTTACCCTGGCTCAAGGTGGCAAGGCAAGCATATGAGGCCAGCCGCAGGATGCGGCGCGTGACCAGGAGGTTGTTCTCGCCCAGCTCAATCATTCTGCGCCTCCCAATCCCAGACCTTCGATCATTGCCTCCATGCGCCTCTCCCAACTCCAATCTTGCATGGCCTTGGCCGCAGCACGGCCCATCTCCTCCATTCGCGTCCTTTGCGCATAGCATTCTTCCAGCAGGGCCGCGATTTCGTCGGGATCGGAGTCGCCCCAGCCCACGACACCATCCTCGGCCATCGTGGGCGTCACGGGCGCTTGGCTTTGCAGGGCCAGACAAGGAACCGAGGCGATCAGGTCAAGATGCCCGGTATTGGCCGACAGAATGGTGGGCAGGCCCAAGGCCAGCGCCTCCATCGCCATCAGATTGGTCCCGCTCTCGGCCCGGCTGGTAAAGAGGGCAGCGTCGGCCTGGCGCAACAGATCGGGCAACAGGCCGTGTGCTAGAAATCCGATCTCGGCATGAGCATCTTTAGGCAGGTCATGCGCCGAAACCCAGGACTCGATATCCAAGGGCGCTGTGCTGCCTGCTTTCGGGGCCGCTTTGGCAAAGCGCCCTCGCGCAATATTGGCCGCCGAGTCCGGCCAGGGATTTTGCCAGGCGGTCAGCAGCAAAGAATCGGGATGGCGTGCGTGAAAGCGCTTGAAACCTTCCAGCGCGATATCCTGGCCTTTGCGAAATTCCAGCTTGCCGCCCGAAAAGACCACGAAGCGGCCGGGAAAGCGGGTCTTTTGCGCCGGAGCGTGGAAATAAAGTCTGGGATCGACGCCTTGATAGCAGACGCGGCTGTTGGCGAAACCCTTGTCCTTCAAAATGTCGTCGGCCCAGCGACAGCCGGTGATCAGGCAAGACAGCGATTGGCCGCGCAAGATGGCTTCGGCGTCCAGATGCGTGTTTTCGAAGAAAGTGATGCCCAGATCGGGCGTGCCTGCCACTCGTTGATCCCAGCGCAGAGCATTGCCCACCGGCTGCAGAACGGGAAAACCCACGGCAAAGCTGCTTGCCTCGGTCATCAAGGCGCGGATTTCCGTGCCAGCCTCCAGGGCGGGTTGCATGTGCTGCCAGTCGGCATCGGTCAGGCTGAGCGAGGTTTCCTGCAAAGGCACGGGCAGGCGGCCCTGTTTCAGAAGGGCCAGGGCCAGATTAACCCCCAGCACACCCCAGCCATGAAAGCTGGACAGCGTCCAGTTGATGCCGACCAGAT
The DNA here is from genome assembly GCA_015232335.1 of Alphaproteobacteria bacterium. Classification (GTDB taxonomy): domain Bacteria; phylum Pseudomonadota; class Alphaproteobacteria; order Rhodospirillales; family WMHbin7; genus WMHbin7. The sequence goes on from JADFZV010000056.1 coordinate 8,663, forward strand.
TTGTCATGGGGCACCGTCCAGCAGGGCCATCGCTGCCTCGCGGGTGCGGGGCAGGGGGGCCTCGTTGCCCAGCCAGCCTTTGGCGCGCGCCTTCATGCCGACCTCAAGCGCCCAGGGGCGTTTGAGGCGAGCCTCTCTCAGCAGGGCCGCGTCGGCCAGAACGTCCAGCGTCTCGCCCGCCGCCAGCACACGGCCTTGATGAAACAGGGCGACATGATCGGCCTGGGCCAGGGCCAGATCCACGTCATGGGTGGTGAAGACCAGGGTCATGCCCTCCTCTACCAGATGATCGAGCAGCGCCATCAGATGGGCCACGCCATGCGCATCCAGCCCTGCCGAGGGTTCGTCGAGCAGCAGCACCTGGGGCCTCATGGCGACGGCGCCCGCGATGGCGACGCGCTTTCTCTGCCCATAGCTGAGCGCATGCGGGGGGCGCATGGCAAGCTGGGATATGCGCAGGGACTTGAGCGCCCAGTCGGTGGCCTCTTGTACGCGGGCCTCATCCAGCCCGGCATTGCGCGGGCCAAAACTCACATCCTCGCCGACGCTGTTGGCGAAAAGCTGATCGTCGGGGTCTTGCAGCACCAGTCCCACCTGGCTCCGCCAGGACAGAAGATCGGCCCGCTGATATCCGACAGCCTGACCATCCAGGCGAATTTCGCCCCGCTCAGGCTTCAGCGTTCCGTTCAGGTGCAACAGCAATGTCGTCTTGCCCGAGCCGTTGGGACCCAGAATGGCCAGACGCCTGGCGCGCCCTACCGAGAGGTTCAGGCCCTTAAGAGCGCTGGTGCCGTCGGGATAGCTGTAGGCGATGTCGAGGGCTTGCAAAATCATGACAGCGCCCAGATCAAAAAAACGCCATCGACACAAGCGATCAGAAGAAGAACGAGCGGTGCGGCCCTTGGCGGCTCTTGAAAGGGCAAGGTGGCCGCATCTAGATTGCGCGCGGCCAAGCCGAACTCCATGCGCTCTGCCCGGGCCAGGGCGCGAGGCAGCAGGGCGGCGCTTAACGTCCCCAGCGACTTAAGGCTATGGCCGACATCCCGATAACCCAGGCGCGCCGCCTGGGCCCGGCGCATGTCCTGCGCTGTTTGCATCAAGAGGACAAGCTGGCGATGAATCAGCAGCATCATCTCGCTTAGAATCTCAAGACCAGGAAGGCGCTTGATCAACCAGGCCAGATGTTGGGCAGGCGTGGTCAGGGCCAGCCAGATCATCCAGGAACTGGCGGCCATGGCGCGCAGGCTGACCTGGCCCGCTTGCAAAACGCTTTCCGAAGACAGTGCCAGCCAGGGAAAATCGGGCGAAATCGAGAGCGCTAAGGCCAGCGCACTGGCCGCCAGAAAACCAAAGGCCAAAGCCAGCCAGCCCAGGAAAAGCCGGGCGGGAAGGCGCGCCCAGAGGAAGGCCGCCGCCAGGGCAGCCAGCAAAACGGCCAGGTCCCAGGGCCAGGGGGGCAGGCTTAGCGCCAGCAGCAGGCCCGAGCCCGCAACCGCCACCTTCAGGGCGGGCGGTGTTCGCGCCAATCGCCCCGCATAAGCTTGTGCGTCAGGCAGCATCGTCGGATTTCTTGCGGCCCTGGCGCCGTCCCAGCACATAGCCGAAAAGGCCTGCCCCCAGGGCGGCCTGCAGTGCGAAAAGCAGGCTTTCGATTTCGCCCGAGGGCGGCGTCCAGAGCGGGGCGAGCCAGGGCACGATCCCTTGTTCTTTCAAGGATGCTTGGGCCTGGGCATCGGCACCCTCGAACGAGCCAGAAAAACCCGGAATCATCAAGGGGGCTGCGATGATCAAGGCTGCCAGGGCGATCAGAAGTTGGTTCGTTCGGCTCATGGCCGCACACCCGCCAGACCGCGCTGGGCCAGCAGAGACATCGCCACTACGCTCAGCAGGCCCTCGGCGATGGCCAGGGGAATCTGTGTTACCGCGAAGATGCCCGCGAACTTCAAGAAGGCGCCTGATATGCCCGACGCCGGATCGGGATAGGCAAAAGCCAGTTGCGCCGAGGTCACTAGATAGGTCGATAAAGCGCCCAGCGAGGCGCCCAGGAACATGGCGATTCCAGACCCCAGGCCGAGGCCCTGGACGCCGCGCCACAGGCCATAGGCCACCCAGGGCCCCACGACCGCCATGGAAAAGACATTGGCCCCCAGGGTGGTGATGCCGCCATGGGCCAGCAACAGGGCCTGAAAAATCAGAACGGCTGTGCCCAGCACGGCCATGGGGGCGGGTCCGAACAGGGCGGCGCCAAGCCCGGCGCCGGTCGGATGCGAGCTGCTTCCGGTCAGGCTGGGCAGCTTCAGGGCGGAGAGAACGAACATATAGGCCCCGGCGGCGCCCAGAAGCAGGCGCTGCTCGGGCTGTTGGCGAAACAGGCGCTTAAGCATGGCCGATCCGTGCAGCACAAAAGGGGCGGCAGCCAGCGTCCAAAACGCCGCATGGGCCGGGGGAAGATAGCCTTCCATGATGTGCATGCGCGAACCTCCAACACCCGTTTCAGTCACATCCAAAACCGGCGGTGGGAGGTTTCCCCAAGGGAAAACACCACGTCCAAGGGGACACCCCGCCCCAAAGGAACGCACACGGCAAGGACTGACGGCAGGTTTCCTGGCTCGCGGGTCCTGGCTGATCTTTCTACCTTCCCAAGGCGTTAGGCCTCAGTGGCATTGTCGAAAGCCCGGCTCGCCGCTTACAGTTGCGGGGGCAGCCCCGGCTTGGCGAAGAAGCTTCGCTCAACCGTGTTCCCTTTTTCCGGGGGGCTTTGTCTTTACCCCTCACGGAAACCGTCAAGGGTCACTATAATTTCATGGGCAGGGCAGCGTCAATTGGCTTCACAGGACGAACCGGGTAGATCGCATGAGCACCATTGCACTGGTTGATGACGACCGAAATATTCTGGCTTCGATTTCGCTGATGCTGGAGGCCGAGGGCTTCAAGGTCCGCACCTATTCCGACGGCGCCGAGGCGCTGAGGGGATTTGCCGCACAGCCGCCGGACCTGGCCGTGCTGGACATCAAGATGCCACGCATGGACGGGCTCGAGCTGTTGCAAAAGCTGCGGCAGAAAAGCCAGCTTCCCGTGATTTTTCTGACCTCCAAGGATGACGAAAGCGACGAGCTTTTAGGCCTGCGCATGGGAGCCGACGACTACATCAAGAAGCCGTTCTCGCAGAAGCTGCTGATCGAACGCATAAAAGCGCTGTTGCGCCGCAAGGATGCCGATGCCAGTGGCGCCGTGGATGCCGGGTTAATCAAGCGGGGCAAGCTGGAACTGGCCCCGGCGCGCCACGCCTGCACCTGGGAGGGCCGACATGTGGAACTGACCGTGACCGAATTCCTGCTCTTGAAGGCGTTGGCGACGCGCCCGGGTCATGTGAAAAACCGCGATCAGCTGATCGATGCGGCCTATGGCGAGACGGTCTATGTCGATGACCGCACCATCGACAGCCATATCAAACGCATGCGCCGCAAATTCCGCGAGATCGATTCCGAATTCGCCCATGTCGAGACCTTGTACGGCGTAGGCTATCGCTATCGCGAAGATTGACCCATCGATGAGCGACGCGCCGCATCCCGAGATTATCGAGAGGCGTCTGTCGCCGTTGACCAGGCGCATTCTGGCCGTCAACATGATGCCGATTCTGGTGCTTGTGCTGGGTCTGTTGTATCTCGACGAATACCGCGCCACCCTGGTCGAGCAGACGCTCGATTCATTGCATACCCAGGGTCAGATGTTTGCTGCCGCCCTGGCCGAGGGCGCCGTCTATGAATTGGCCGGGGAGGACGATCATCCGGCGGAATCCCCCTTCGATCTCGATGTCGCGCGCAACATGGTAAGACGCCTGGCCGAGCCGGCTGAACTGAGGGCCCGTCTCTTCTCGCCGGAAGGCTATCTGCTGGCCGACAGCCGCACCCTCTACGGCAAGTCGGGCGAAATCGAGATCGAAACCCTGGCCCCGCCGCGCCGGGAGTCTGCCGATTTTCTGCACCGTCTGACCGCCTGGGCAGCCCGGCCCTTCTCCAACGACAAGAACCTGCCTCTCTACCGCGAGCGGCATCCCCAGAGGGCTCGCGACTATCCCGAAGTCGCTGGCGCCCTTGATGGCAACGCCACGGAGATCATCCGGGCCAATCCCGAGGGGGGAATCTATCTCAGCGTCGCCGTGCCCGTGCAGCGCTTCAAGCAGGTGGTCGGCGCTTTGTTGCTGATGCGGGGCGGCGAGGAGATGGAACAAAGCCTTTTGCAGGTGCGCCTGACCATTCTCAAGATGACGGCGCTGGCCCTGGTGGTGACGGTGCTGCTTTCGCTTTATCTGGCCGGAACCATCGCCAGGCCGGTGCGCAGGCTGGCGCTGGCCGCCGAACATGTGCGCCGGGGCCACGGACGGCGTCACGATATTCCGCGCTTTCCCGGACGACGCGATGAAATCTCGGAACTGGCCCACGCGCTTGCCGATATGACAGAGGCCTTGTGGGCGCGCATGGACGCCATCGAGTCCTTTGCCGCCGACGTCGCCCACGAAATCAAGAATCCGCTGACCAGCCTGCGCAGCGCCGTTGAAACCATTTCCTTGATCAAGGACCCCGCCCAGCGCGATAAATTGATGGCGATCATCATCGACGATGTGGGGCGCCTTGACCGGCTGATCAGCGATATTTCCGATGCTTCGCGCCTGGATGCCGAATTGTCGCGCGCCGAATCCAGGCCGGTCAGTCTGGCCCGTCTGCTTGAAACCCTGGCCGACATTCACGGCGCCACCGCCAAGGAAGGTGCGCCCAGTCTTGGGCTCGACCTGCCCAAGGACGATGCCCTGATCGTTTCCGGCATCGAAGGCCGCTTGGCCCAGGTCATGCGCAATCTGATTGCCAACGCCGTTTCCTTCAGCCCGCCGGGGGGCGCCATCCATATCCGGGCAAGCCGGAACAACGGCATGGTGCGAATTCTGGTGGAAGACGAGGGGCCGGGCATTCCTGAGGGCAAGACGGAAGCCATTTTCGAGCGCTTTTACAGCGAGCGGCCGGAAGGCGAGAAATTCGGCACCCATTCCGGCCTGGGGCTGGCCATTTCGCGCCAGATCGTCACCGCGCACCGGGGCGCCCTGCGGGCCGAGAACAGGCTAGATGCCGACGGGCGCATTCTGGGTGCCCGCTTCATCGTCGATCTTCCCGGCGAGAGCGGTTGACAGGCCAAAGGCAAGCCGCCAATTTGGGCGTCATGACCCTCGTTCACGCCACTGCGGTTGCTCTTGACGGTCAAGGCGTTTTGCTGCTGGGCCCTTCGGGCAGCGGCAAAAGCGATCTGGCGCTGCGCCTGATCGATGCGGGTGCGCTTTTGATCAGTGACGATCAGGTCGAAGTTTCGAAGCAGGGCGACTTGGTGGTTGCCGCCCCGCCCGCCCCGATTGCCGGATTGATCGAGGCCAGGGGGATCGGCCTCGTGCGGCTTCCCTACCTTGCCAGGGCTGTCATGGTGCTGGCCGTCGAACTGGTGGCGGCGCCCCTGATCGAGCGCTTGCCGGAACCTGCCACCTGGACGGGTGGGGGGGTAACGCTTCCCCTGCTCAAACTCGATCCTTTCGCCGCTTCGGCCCCGGCCAAGCTGCGCCTTGCCCTTATGGTGGGGCCTCGGGTTATAATGTCCCCGTGATGACCGCCAACCCGGCCAGCCAAGAAATCTATTGTCCAGCACCCGCTCGGGTGGTGATCGTTACCGGCATGTCCGGGGCCGGGCGCACCTCGGCCCTGAAGGCCCTCGAGGATATGGGCTACGAGGCCGTCGATAATTTGCCGCTGTCGCTGTTGACGCAATTGGTCCGCCCCGGCGAAATTCCCGAGCGCCCCCTGGCGGCGGGCATCGATATCCGCACGCGCGATTTCGGCGTGGGCTCGGTGGTGGCGGCCATCGACCGTCTGATCAGCGAAACCCCGATCGATGCGAAGCTTTTGTTTCTGGATGCCGATGACGAAGTGCTGGCGCGCCGCTTCACCGAGACAAGGCGCCGTCATCCTCTGGCCACCGACCGGCCGCTGGCCGACGGCATTCGGCACGAACGCGCCCTACTGGCTCCCTTGAAGGAGCGGGCCGATCTGGTCATCGATTCCTCGCGCTTGGCCATCGGCGAATTCCGTCATCTGATGGAAACGCAGTTCAGTCTGGAAAGTCGCCACCGTCTGGTGATCTTTGTGACCTCCTTCTCCTATCGCCAGGGCCTGCCGCGCGAAGCTGATCTGGTCTTCGATGCGCGCTTTCTGGCCAATCCCCATTACGTGCCCGAGTTAAAGCCGCTTTCCGGGCGCGATGCGCCGGTTGCCGCCTATGTGGCGAACGATCCCAGCTTCAACGATTATTTTGATCGCCTGACCGGCTTTCTGGCCCCTTTGCTGCCGCGTTTTGCTGCCGAGGGAAAAAGCTACCTTACCATCGGCATCGGCTGCACCGGCGGGCGACATCGTTCGGTTTTCGTTGCCGAGCGTCTGGCGGATTGGCTGATGGCCCAGGGCCAGCCGGTCGAGCTTAGACACCGTGATCTTACACCCCTCACATGATCCCTTCAGCCAGCGGACTTAACCCATGATCGGACTCGTTCTCGTCACCCACGGTCGCCTTGCCGTCGAGCTGGTTGCAGCGCTCGAGCATGTGGTCGGCAAACAACCCGCCGTCGAGCTGGTCTGCATCGCCCCCGAAGACGATATGGAACAGCGCCGCGGAGAAATTCTTGAGAAGGTGGCTAAGGTCGACAGTGGTTCCGGCGTCGTGGTGCTGACCGACATGTTCGGCGGAACACCCTCCAATCTGGCGATTTCCATCATGGACAAGGCGCATATTGAGGTGATCGCCGGGGTCAATCTGCCCATGCTGATCAAGCTGGCCAGCGTGCGCACGACCGAGCCTTTGGGCATGGCGGTGTCCAGCGCGCAGGAAGCGGGGCGCAAATATATCAATGTCGCTTCGCGCCTGCTCGCACCTTGAGGTCTGGTTTCATGCCCGAAGCAATCAGCCAAACCGTTACCATCGTCAACCGCCTGGGGCTGCATGCCAGGGCTGCGGCGAAGTTCGTGAAAACGGCGGGACAATTCTCGTCTCAGATCATGGTCAGCCGCAAGGGCCAGGAAGTATCGGGGGTTTCCATCATGGGTCTGATGATGCTGGCTGCCTCGCCCGGAACCGAGATCGAGATCAGAACGCTTGGCAATGATGCCGAGGCGGCGCTGAAGGCCCTGGTCGATCTGGTGGAGCGCAAATTCGATGAAGACTAGCGAAGCCAAACAATCGCGCGAGCGCGTTCTCGACGGTCTGGCGGCGGCACCCGGCATCGCCATCGGAACGGCGCATCGCCACGAGCACGGCCAATTGCATGTGCCGGAATACCGCATTCCCGCCGGGCGTCTCGAAGAGGAGCTGGAGCGCTTTTCTCACGCCGCCCGCCTGGCTGCGCGTCAGGTAGATGATCTTCTGAACAAGGCTCGGCGCCTGCCTTCAGCGGCGGCCGAAGAAATGGGCTATCTGCTGGAAGCCTATCTGCAGATGCTGAAAGGCTCGCGCCTCGTGCGCGGCGTTGCTGCGCGCATCAAAAGCGAACGCATTAATGCCGAATCCGCCGTCATGCGCGAGATCGGCGAGATCGTCGAGGGGCTGGCGGCGGTCGATGATTCCTATCTGGCGGCCAGGGCCGCCGACATCAGCGAAGTGGGATCGCGCCTGATCCGCGCCCTCAACAAATCCGCCTGGCGGCCCTTCGAGCAATTGAACAAGAATTCAGCCGTGCTGGCCGATGAATTGTCGCCCGCCGACACCGCCCTTCTCGATCCCAAGCTGGTTGTTGGATTGGCGACCGAAGCGGGCGGCATGGAAAGCCATACCGCCATCATGGCGCGCTCTCTGGGCATTCCTTCGGTGCTGGGTGTGCAGGGCCTCCTGGAGGGCGTCAAGGGCACCGAAACCGTGATCATCGATGGCGGGCTGGGCCGGGTGATCATCGATCCCTCGCCCGAGACGCTGGCCAAATATCGCTCGCTCAAGGCCAGATACATCAATAGTCGGCGCCAACTGGCGGGCCTAGCCAGCCTTCCCGCCATTACCCGCGACGGCGAGACGATTTCGCTTCTGGCCAATCTGGAACTACCAAGCGAGGTCGAGTCCGTTCTGTCGGCAGGGGCCGAGGGTGTCGGCCGGTTGCGCAGCGAATTCCTGTTCATGAACCGCACCAGCCTGCCTGGAGAGGGCGAGCAATATCAGGCCCTGGCCCAGTTCGTGCGCGCTCTTAAGGGCCGCCCCGTCACCATCCGAACGCTGGATGCGGGCAGTGAAAAACTGCCCGGCCTTGATTCGGTGGGGCTTAATCCAGCGCTGGGCCTGCGCGCCATCCGTCTGTCGCTCAAGCATCCCGAATTGATGGAGGCCCAATTGGCGGCCTGCCTGCGCGCCGGCGCCCATGGTCCGATTCGCATTCTTCTGCCCATGGTGATGAATTCAAGCGAAGTGATCGCCGTGCGCGAGATGATGACAAAGATCGCCAAGCGCTTGAAGCGCCGACGCATTCCCATTGCCGATCCCTTGCCGCCCTTGGGCGTCATGATCGAAATACCGGGAGCCGCAGTCACCGCTGATGCCCTGGCGGCGCAATCCGACTTCTTTGCCATCGGCACCAACGATCTGACCATGTACACCCTGGCCATCGACCGTTCGGACGAGGCGGTGGCCAATCTTTACAATCCGCTGCACCCCGCCGTGCTGCGTCTCATCCAGTTCTCGACGGAAGCAGCGCTTCGGGCGCGCATTCCGGTTTCCGTCTGCGGCGAAATGGCGGGCGAGGCGCGTCTGACCGGCCTGTTGCTGGGCCTGGGCATTCGCGAATTGTCGATGGCGCCCATTCATCTGGGCAGCGTCAAGCAGCGCATCCGCGCCATGTCGTTAAGTGCGGCCATCCGTCGGACGCGCAACATCATGGATCAGGTGGACAGCGCCTCAATTTCTGGACTGATCGACGGA
>JADFZV010000057.1 GCA_015232335.1 Alphaproteobacteria bacterium
ACTAGTCAGCAACGGCAGAACTATCGCCACCTACGCGCATCCGGTCTTCTGGGCGCCATTTACCCTTGTCGGAGATGGGGGGTGAGAATGGAAAATGCATATCTTGCGCAGAAATTATTTGCCAGTAGGCCTTTTTTCGCGATGCTCATATTCCTGTCTAGTTTTGTACAGAACGTACAAGCTGAAACAGCGGTAAAGGCCAATGATAAAGGCGATCGACAGGAAGAAATTTGGAATGTAGCGGGGTCGATTTCTGCACCGCCCCGGTCTGTTCAAGAATTGTTATCCGCGCTCGCAGCGGCCAGTTCCTTCAATAATGTTAACAATGAACTTCGCGCCAAGGCGGATGCACGTCACGAAGAACGCCCCGAAATAGAGGCGTGGCGATTTTACCGCCAGAGATCAAGAGACGCATCTGCAATCGGCCGTTTTGACCAAGCTCTTGAAGACTTGCGCACGGCTTATGCAAACGCAGGGAATGTTCCTGTCAAGAAGGGACGCAGAGAGCTTATGCGTGAACTTGCCCTTGCCGAAAACGAAGCGGGAAATTTTTCAAAAGCTATTGATATAATGACTCTTGCTCAGAAAGAAATGTGGAATTCAGTTGGGAATGCTGAAGTGATGAGCCAAATTTTGGCATCTGTCGGTGATCTAAGGGCAGCAAAGACGTTCGCAGAGTCCACGATTAAATTGGACGAAAATTCCCACGGTGCGCTGAATTCGGACCCACCTGCGGAATGGAGAGCTCCTAGTGCACACTATATCCTTCTTGAAGCGGAGGGAAGTTGGGCACAGGCGGAAGGTTTCATCCGATCTTCAATCGAAGCTTATCAGCATTCATCAATGAAAGGTGATTCACCAGGGCTGTGGGTCGAAAAGAGACTATTGCACCTTGCAATAAATCTTACACGTCAGAATCGTTTTGTCGAAGCCGATGGGTTGACCAGGGACGTCATTCTCCGTTTTTTGCGCAAAGTCGGACGAGCCAATATCGACACCGTTCAAGCTCTACTTGTTTTTTCAGAAGTTCTCCTCACCAGGGGGCGACTGGGCGAAGCCGAGGTGGTCGCAAAAGCCGTCAATGAAATTCTTAAGGAATTGGAACTGTCGACAAGCACTCGCACCAGTCGGTTGACCCGCCATTTGCTTGGCAGAATCGCTGTGCGACAGGGCAATTGGTCTGCCGCACTTAAACATTTTGATACCTCGGTCCTGGGCTTATCAGAAGACGACTATTTTTTTCGCCATTTGTATTCGCAGAACGTTGATGCGATCATCGCCTTATCTGAATCAGGTCGCACCAATGATGCAGAACGTCTTGCGCATTCGCTGCTAGCTGAGCGCAGAAGGCTATTCAGTGAACAAAGCGCTGAGGTAGCAGAGGCAAGAATGTTGCTGGGCTTTGTTCTCGCCAAAATGAAGAGAAATCCTGAAGCCACAGAAAATTTTAATCCGGCTTTGATTGTGCTGGATCGCCTTAACCACACATCAATTGACAAAGCGCGCCTTTCAAAAATGATTGAAGGCTATTTAGAGGTGCTTCTCAGCGATTCCAAAGGTGAGAGAGGACATCACGAAGCCTTTCTGATGGCACAAATTGATACGTCAACGGACCTTTCAAGTGCGATCAAAGCGATGACATTACGGAATGCTGTTTCGGACAATCAGAACGCTCAGATGATCCGGTTAGAACAGGATCTTGATTTGCGTGCTGCGGCTATTCGTGGACATCTTTCAAGGCTCATGGCGACATCTTCCGACATAACGATTAAAGCTGTTACAGCAAAGCTTAAGGATGACCTGGCAAACAATCAGGCAGAACTGGAATCGCTAAGGCAAAACATAGCACGTGCGATGCCGTTTCTTAGCAATTTTAGCAAGCATAAGCGGCATAGTGTTGATGCCATCCAAGGCAATCTGCGGCTGGATGAAGTGGCGATCTGCTTTTTTCTTGGTGATTCAGCAGGGCATGTTTGGACTGTCCAGAAAAGCGGACTAGTTCGTTACGCCAGAATTCCTGCGGGCAGGGATGAAATCTCCAGGCTTGTCACCTCTGTCCGCAAGTCGGTCGAATTTCAGGGCGACAGCGTCAACAGCATCCCGGCCTTCGACATGGCCTCGGCTGACAAGCTCTATAAGCTGTTGCTGGAACCGGTCAAGGATGGCTGGAAAGATGCAAAGAGCCTGATCATCGTTCCCGATGGCCCGCTTGGTTTCCTGCCCTTCGCCTTACTGCCGACCGAGACGCCTACTCAGCTGGCCGACAAAGGCGGGTTGTTCGATCACTACCGTCAGGTCAAGTGGCTGGGACGCAGCCATGCGCTATCCTCGGTGCCATCGGTGGCCTCTTTTGTCAGCCTTCGCAAGATGCAAGCGGCAAAAAGTTCACGCAAGGAATTTGCCGGTTTCGGCAATCCGATATTCAGCGAGAAGCAGTCAGATGCGCAGCAAGTAGCTACGGTGGTCAACCGGGGAGCCATTCATCGCAGAAGCACCCGGGATACGGGGCAGGGAAATCTCGATTCATCTGCGATCGTCAGCGCAAGGCTGGAAAATCTGGTTGCCTTGCCCGAGACCGCCGATGAGGTGCGCGGCATCGCCCGCACATTGGGCGCGGACGAGGAGAAGGATGTGTTTCTTGGCAGGGCGGCATCAGAGGAAATCGTCATGTCGACGCAGCTGTCTGACCGCAAGGTCGTGATGTTCGCCACCCATGGTCTTGTGGCCGGTGATCTTGATGGCTTGAACCAGCCTGCCCTGGCCCTTTCCAACCCTGCGGTGGTGGGTGGCAAAGGCGATGGCTTGCTGACATTGGAAAAGGTGCTGGGGCTTAAGCTTGATGCCGACTGGGTGGTGCTGTCGGCTTGCAATACGGCTGCGGCGGACGGCACTGGCGCAGAGGCCGTTTCGGGCTTGGGTCGTGCCTTCTTTTATGCGGGGACAAGGGCTCTCCTGGTTAGCCATTGGCCGGTAGAAACGGAGTCAGCCAAGGCAATCACCACCGAGCTGTTTCGCAGGCAATCGCAGAATCCGGCTTTATCGCGTGGCGAAGCCCTGCGTCAGGCCATGACCTCCGTCATGGACGGCCCAGGACTAGTCAGCAACGGCAAAACTATCGCCACCTACGCGCATCCGGTCTTCTGGGCGCCATTTACCCTTGTCGGAGATGGCGGATAAACTGTAGACTGCAAGTATTACTAGTTTTTACGGGGGGGGTATATGCGCAATCTCATGTTGATATCGCTTATGGCTTTAGGACTGACGCTTTCCTTGCAGGCTCAGGCTGGTGGAGGCGGGGGTGGTGCATCTACATCCTCAGCAACGGCTGCATCTGCTGCTGCTGCAACTTCGGTTGCTGCAAGTCCGGCAGCAACGGCGGCTGCCGCGGCCGCAATGTCAGGCGCATCTGATGGAGGGGGGGACTCCAGCGCCGAATGGTGGCGGATGAAGCAGAGCTTGGATGCTCAGTTGGCAGCTCTTCGTTCACTTCTACCCGTCTCCTACATGATCTCTCAGATGGGAGATGGCGCAGACCCCAACAAAACCGCTTTGACGGCAAGCGTTCTTGCCGAGTTAATGATGCTTTCCAAGAATTCCTTCTAAGCGGGGGTAGCCATGAATCTTTATTCCTCTGTGTGTGGTGCCATCCGCTTGATGATGCTTGCCTCTGCCTTTGCTCTTTGCATCTTTGCCCCGAAGAATGTTCTTGCTGCTTCGAATGCCGCCAGCGATGTCCTGGAAAAGCAGTCAAATTTTTCTGCTAAAGCGCCCGACGAAAGCGCCGTCATTGACGTCTTGTCCAAAATCGGAAAGGCCGAAGAGGACAGAAAGCTCGATGCGTTGGAGCCCCTTTTGGCGCCGAATTTCGAGCATCGCCAGTCCGTGCAGCCTGAAAAGGTCCAAGTTGCCAAGCGGGATGAATATATCGCCGCCCGAAAAAACTGGGGTACAGACGATAAATCAAATCTGACAAAAATCACCAACATCCAAAATATTGCCATTCACCCCAAAGGGGAACTGGCGTCTGCAACGGCATTTGCCACGTACAAATATCGTAATTTCTCGCCAAGATATCTTGAGACCTACAATTTTGAGAAGATTGGCGGAGCCTGGAAACTGCTGCACCTCATTCAGATTCCGTTACACCCAACAAAACCAGAACAGTTCGAAGTTCAGTTTCTTCTTCTGCCAAAAATCGACATAGCCAAGGAGATCGCCCGTCTTTCCGAAGGAAATGCCGATGCGGTTGTCGAAGAATGGAAAGCAAAATCGCTTTCCTATGTAAAGGATGGAAGCTATTCATATGTTGCTGTTTTTAGAGAGTCGCCTCCAGTTGGTACGAATGTTCGTTTCAGTATTCAAAGAATTGGAAAGAGTGGACAAAATAATTTTCACGTGCGAGACAAGATTGTTGCATCCACGCCCTTTTATATTATCGCCGACTCCATAGAGATAAGTTTAATGGTGCATTCCGGAGTCGAGGCAAGTTTGGCAGTCAATGATCAGACTGTGGCAAAAATTATCTACTAACGCAGTCTCTTACTTCTTGGTGATTCACATTACGAATTTCTTCTGAGGGAGAACGGCTATGGACCATCATATTTGCTTGAAAAATTGTCTCTGCGGTGCGGCGGCTGCCGCGTTGTTCGTTCTCAACCTCTTAACCCCTGATATAGCTCTCTCTGATTCAATTGATGTGGGCAAAGTCCTTGAGAAGCAGTCTAATTATTCTGCTAACTCGCCTGACGAAGGCGCAATCGTTGAGGTCTTGGCCAAAATCGGAAGGGCCGAGGAGGACAGAAAGCTCGAGACGCTGGAGTCCCTTTTGGCGCCGAATTTCGAGTACCGCCAGTCCGTGCAGCCTGAAAAGGTCCAAGTTGCCAAGCGGGATGAATATATCGCCGCCCGAAAAAACTGGGGTACAGACGATAAATCAAATCTGACAAAAATCACCAACGTCCAAAATATTGCCATTCACCCCAAAGGGGAACTGGCGTCTGCAACGGCATTTGTCACGTACAAATATCGTAATTTCTCGCCAAGATATCTTGAGACCTACAATTTTGAGAAGATTGGCGGAGCCTGGAAACTGCTGCAACTCATTCAGATTCCGTTACACCCGACTAAGGCAGATCAGTTCGACGTTCAGCTAATTCTTGTGCCAAAAATTGATGAGGCCAAGCAGATCGCCCGTCTGGCCGAAGGCAATGCCGACGCTGTCGTTGAGGAGTGGAAATCAAAATCTCTCTCGGTAATGAATGATGGGTATTTTTCTGTTTTTGCTGTTTTCAGGGAACCGCCTCCTGTCGGGGCGAAAGTAACCCTTGAGCTGGAGGGGGTTGCAAGAAGGGGGAGCAGCTTTACGGTCCCTCTTTCAGACAAAGTTAAGGCGTCATCTCCTTATTATGTTCTTTCTGGATACGTGGAATTCAACACTTCTTGGGTCACCTGGCTAGACGCAACTCTGTCCGTCAATGAGAAAGTCGTGATCAGGAAAAGGTACTGATCAAAGCAGGCCGCCCCGCTTTTGAAGGCCTTCTATTGAGCAGCCCTGAATTGAACGCGCCTGTTTTCCGGGGCAAAAGGTTCTTCCGGTTTGAGGAGACGATGGTCTCCGTACCCGATGGCCTGCAAGCGAGAGGGAAGAACGCCCTGAGCCACCAGAAACTGTTTTACTGATTCTGCTCTTTTGCGGGACAAGGTTTCGTTATAGGTGCGCGAGCCAGTCGCGTCGGTATGGCCTTCAATGATGATGAGGTGCTTGTTTTCAGAGTGGCGGATACCGGTCAGAATTGCTTCAAGGGCGGGATAAGCATCGTTACGTATACTCGCCGAGTTAAGATCGAAATTGACGGGCAAGGAAAGGGCTGACGGCTTGGGAGGCTGGGTAAGTTCTGCCATGTTTTCGCCTCTGTCTTTGACACCACGAATTTTAAGTTTTGAGCCTCCCTTCAATCCCCCATCACCCGTTCCGCCTAAAATTCGGCTGACCTCCGCCGGATCGGGAATCTCTCCTTGTCGATAAACTCGGATGTCCTCGGCTTGCGCTGACGACAACAAAAGGATCAGAAACGTGAACCCAACGGCAAGCCTTTGCATGTCTGTCTCCCCATTTCTCATCGTGCGATGATCAAATAGCGCGCCGTCACGATTTTTGCCGCGCTTCTCACTTTTATATTATTAACCAATGTCTCGAAAGACAGCCCCGGCACGGGCCTGAGAACGGCCTGTTGAAGCTCATCAGGAAGAAGATGGGTAACATTGGCATCGGATTGGAAGCAATCGACGGTCTCGGTTGTTGCATTTCTTTCAGCGGTTACCTCGATACGCCCGTCGCCAGGAATGTCCACTGACTGACTGGGGCTGATTATGTTGTTCATTTTGTATCGATTGGGAAAGATTTTGGTTAGCGATGAACCTTGCGACGAGAGAAAACAATACAAGTGTCCTTCTTGATTTGAAATCGCTCTAAGCCTAACAATCTCCCCGTTGCTGAACGATTGCTTGCCGGAGATTGACCTAAGAGACAGTGTTGGCGATGGTTTGGCAGCCTCCTCTGGATGCAGCGGCCTTGACGGACCATCGTCTGTCTTCTGCTGAGAGTTGGCTTCGAGTTCCTTTCGCTTTTTCCATGACGTTGCTTCTTCGAATCCATCCAGAACGGCAAATCCCAAGCGTTTGCCCTTGTATTCAACAACGCCCCAATTATCACCCCTCACCCTTTCAGGGATCACCACCGCGTCCCCTTCTGTCAACGTGGTCACAACCTTCGACTGAGCGTTGGGGGATTCCCGTACCCGCACAGTCGTCCGAGCCACCATGTCCTTATCTACCGCCTCCATTGCACTTACCTGTGCTGGGAGCACAGCTGGGGAATGAGCCTGATTGGAGGCCTGCGATCCAGAAAAATAGAATTGCCCCTCGATGGGCGAGGTGGCCAACCAGGGCTGCTGTTGTCCAGAAGTAGCATTTGCCACCTTCAGCCCCACAGCATTGAAGGTATCGAAAACGCCAAGACCCGGCGTACTGACCGCCGTTGCCAGGGCTTCCGTGTAGGGGCTATTCTTACCCGAGCCATCACTTGCCGTATTCCCAGGCTGGGTTGCATAGCTGATGACAGTCCCTTTGGGTGCCGTTACCTGAGCCAGTCCGCTGCCAGTGTTGCGCAAACCGCGCCCCCCAAACGGGTTGTTACGGCAAGCATCCAGGATGACGACGTTCAGGCGATTGCCCGCATTGGCCATTTCGTCGATCACGAAGCTGGCATCCACCAATTCGTATTTTACGTCAGCCTCACCATTAATGTTGGCACTTACCGGAATCAGGTAATTGGCTCCCTTCACTTGCACACCATGTCCCGAATAGTAGAACAATCCCACCGACCCGCCACGTAAGGCTTGGCCGAAATCGCGGATTGCCCGTTCGAACGCCTGCTTGTCGGCATCGATCAAAGGCTTGCCACCGACGATCTGGAAGCCCACGCTCTTGAGCGTGTTGGCCATCAGTTTGGCATCGTTGATGGGGTTCCTAAGTGGCGTGGCGTGCTGATAGGTGGCGTTCCCGACCACAAGGGCGATCCGTTTCTCGCCAGAAGGTGACGTCGTGATATCCTTGCTGCCTGCAAATGCCGTCCCCCAGGGCAAGAGCACTAAGATCGCCAGTATTATTGTTAACGCATCCTTCATGAGCCCCTCCCAGATGGGATAGTCTTGCGTAAATATTGCCTTGTGGTCAATGTCAAGATGATGGCAGTCTGCACCCTTCCTTGCCACAATTAGCCCATAATTTAACCACCTTCGTTGCGCATCCTCGCCTCTTCTACTAACATAGCCACAAGGGGATTTTGTCCTGGAGGGGAGTTATGTTCAGCCGTCATCGAACGTCTATTTGTTCCTGTGTCTGTCTTTCCCTGTTTGTCCAGCTAGTTGTGCCTCAAACGGCTGTTGCCCAGAATGCGGCTCCCCAAACGGGTGCGACCGCCCCAGCGGAAGAGGCTGCCGAGCGCGGACTGTTCCTGGCCGCCCTCGCTCCTGTCCTGGGATTTGCCGCAGAGAAGCTGGTCAACTATCTGTTCTCGCCGTCACCCACCAGGGCCAATATGGGTGAAGCCCGCCCTACAGTAGACGTCACTGATCTTGCGGTTAATGGCGCCTACTACGCCGGTTTAGCCTATGAGGTCTATCTGGTGCAACCCAGCGGCCAGATTCAGCGCATCAACCCCCAGGCCCACATTTTCAGCACTGGCGATCAATTCTTTGTCAAATACATTCCCAACATGCCGGGCATGATCGATGTTTCAAATGTTAACCCCGAAGGGCGCGAAAGCCGCCTGGGCAGATGGTCGGTGGCCGCCGGTCAGCAGGTCACGCTGCCCGCGCAGGGTACCTTCCAGTTCTCGGGCGTCAGCGGCGACGAGATATTGAAGATCGCCCACACGCCCTGCACAAGTGGGGCTCCCACCAAGGACATCGTTATCAACGCGGCAGCAACAGTCAATTACGGAACATTGCTGCCTTATTGTAGCGCAACACCCAACTATCCAACCCGAACAAAAGACATCACAATTAATATTCAGGGGGGAACGGCCTATGCCGTGTCACAACTCTCACCAGAGGAGTTGCAAACGCAATCTATTGTCACCCGTGTTGCAACCGCACGCTTCCAACATAGTGTCGGTTATGATTATCGGGTAATCAGTTACGGCCGTCCCTTGTGGCGGGGCGGCTGGCTGGTTACCCCTGATGAGGCGGCCCAGCCTGCCAGCCGTGTGTTGGTTCCAGCAAAAAGCGATCCTGGCGGCCCAAAAGTTCTCATAAAAACCCCCAGTGCCGTCAGCGAGGTAAAGCCACCTGTGAATATCGAAGTCACATTCGAACCGCTGAACGGCGAGCAGATCGACCTGAAAAGCCTGAAGGTGACCTATCTCGCCTTGATCAATGTAGATATTACCGACCGACTGGCTCCCTATCTTACGCCTTCAGGTATTCATGCCGAAGGCGCCGATTTGCCAGTGGGTGATCACACAATCGAACTCGCCATCAAGGATGGGGCGGGAAGGCGCTCGGTGGAGCGTTTGAGCTTCAAGGTGCTTGAACAATAGGGGGAAGGGGGAGAGGTCATCATGCACAGGTTGAGGTGGGTCTTGCTGGTTCTATCGAATATTGCCCCGACGCCTCTAGCCTCGGCAGCCCCGAAAGATATTTCTGTTGCATCAAACAAAATGAAAAAAATCGCCTTAGCCGCCTTTGGTGGAGCAGCGCTTATTGGCGTTCACTTCGCCGCTGACGCGGCAGAATCACGCGGCAAGGGGGCCGTTCTGCTGCCTGCCGCAGCCTATCAAGCATTGCCATCCGTACCGCGCTATCGTGCTTTCCTGCCACCCTCCGTCGATCTGTCGCGTTGGTTTCCTGCCGTCGGCCATCAGGGCGGGCAACCTTCCTGCACCGCTTGGTCGACGGCCTATTATCTGCGCAGCTATTATGAAAACCGCTTGGCGAGCGAGACAGCGCAGGCACCAACGCCACTGAGCCCGGCTTTCGTCTACAACCAGCTTGCCCATCCCCCGGGTCAGTGCAGCGAGGGCCTTGCAATCCCCGATGCACTGACCTTACTGAAGGACAAAGGTGCCCCCCCCCTAGCAAGTTTTCCCTATTCGGAAAAAACCTGTGCGGCACAGCCCGACTCCCAAACCGGCCAGCTGGCTGGGCGCTTTCGCATCGAAAGCTGGAAGCGGTTGGATACCGGCAAGCCCGACGATGTGAAGGGGGAACTGGCTGCAGGCAACCCCGTTGTCGTTGCGATGATGACACCGCCTAACTTCGACAAATTCAAGGGTGGAACCATCTACGACGACGCGAAGCGCTCGGAGGAAGCTCATGCTATGGCGGTGGTAGGCTATGACGACGCCAAGCGCGCCTTTCGCCTGATCAATTCCTGGGGAACTGATTGGGGTGACGATGGCTATGCCTGGGTCAGTTACCGCGCCTTTCAAACGGATGTCGCCGAGGCCTACTCCACCCGCATTGCTCAAGCCCTTCCTCCTCTTCCGCTTTCCGAGCCCCCGAAACCGATACCCGTGGTCGAATTGACGCCAAAACCGGAACTTCCGAAACCGGCGCCTGTGGTGATAGCTCCGCCTACGCCAGAGCCCCCGAAGCCAGCGCTTGTGGTGGTCGAGCCACCTAAATATGAGCCTCCGAAACCTACTCCTGTGGTGGTCGAACCGCTTAAGACCGAACCCCCGAAACCAGCGCCCGTTGTGGTCGGACCGCCCAGGCCTGCTCCGTTACTACCCAGCCGCGAGCAGCTTGACCGTGAAACTGCCCGTCTTGCCTGCGCGAAGGTGCGCATCATTCCTGCTAAGGGGCCAGCCCGCACCCTCGACGGCTTCGTATCAACAGTTGACGATCTGCGCAAGTTAAGCGGTTTGGCATCTGGTGCCGATCTGTCCGGTATAGCGATGCGTCCCTGGCCTCAATGCGAGGCGCTAATGACCTTTGAGACGGCACTGGCCCAACCGCGTGGGCTGAAGGTAAGTATTTCCGGTTCCCAACCCGCCGTGATCGTGGGTGGCCAGCCGATGGTGATCGAACTTACCACACCCTCCTTTCCCAGTTTTGTCTATTTGACCTATCTTCAGGCCAGCGGCGATGCCGTGCATCTGGTCCAGCCGCAAGGGCTGGTGCCCAAGGCGCTACCGCCCAACACCAAGCTGACGCTGGGCACGCCGCCCGGCCCGGTCTTTCGCATCGGACCGCCCTTCGGGGCCGAGATGATCGTCGCCATCGCTTCGGCTAGCCCGCTGTTCCAAACACCGCGGCCTCCCACCGAAATCGAGCGCGATTATCTGACCGCCTTCCGCCTTTCCTTCCTTGAAAAGCCGGCACGTGGAACACCTGCCCGCATCGTCTCTGCCGCCACCACCACGCTAACCACCCGCGCCCCATGAGACACTCAATGCGCCACATCCTTGCAACGCTCTTGACTGGTGTTGTTTTTTACACCGCCGCCTTGGCCGATGACTTGCGTAGGCCAAATGCCGAGGAACTGGTCGACCGGCTAAAACCTCCACCAGAACCCGCATTGACCAAGGGCTATGTTCCCAACAAGGGAGTAACGGTTGAAGGCGCAAGTGCCCCGCTATCCAGGCCTTCGGTGGATCTGGACGTAACATTCGAATTCAACTCGGCAAAGCTGACGACGGATGCTGCCCTGCTTCTTGATCATCTGGGCAGGGCGCTCAGAGATCCGGCTTTGGCCGCCTCAAAGTTTCAGGTGATCGGCCATACCGACGGAGTTGGCAGCGATTCGTACAACAGGGTCTTGTCAGAAAAACGAGCAGCTTCAGTGCGTAATTACCTAACGGCCCGCCACGGCATCGACGCCAACCGTCTGGAAACGGTCGGTTATGGCCGCAGCCGCTTGTTGGACAACGCTCATCCCGAATCTGCCATCAACCGCAGGGTTCAAGTCATCAATGTTGGCGAGTAACGGCATGACAAGTGGAATGCTTCCAGTATTGGGAGTTGGCGATGTTGGTTTGATCGAAAACCATGACTTTACATGATCCATTGACCGTCTGAATGTTGTCCATAGAACTGTCAAACTCTTACAAAACGACAATTCTACCCCCAATCCTCCTGAGACACCGGCAAACGGTTCAAACGCTTTCGATGGTGCTGCCATCTCGGCATGAATTCGGACATCAGCGACTGGAAGTGCTGGCTGTGGGTTGGCGCAAGCAGATGCATCATCTCATGTACGACGATGTACTCCAGACAGTCGCGAGGCTTCTTAGCCAGCTCGGTATTGAGGCGAATGCTGCGGGCTACGGGGCTACAGCTTCCCCATTTTGTTTTCATACGTTGGACATGAAAGCGCGACACCTGAACGCCGATAATCGGCTGCCACTTGGCAAGAAGCACAGGCATCGCCGCCTTGATCTGGTCACGATACCATTGCGACAGAATGGCCTGCATGGCATCGCGGCTTGTGCCGGGGCGAACCTGTAGAAGCAAGGTCCGGTGCTTAAGCTCGACCTTGGGTGCTGCTTCAAGCTCAACAATCTTCAGAAGATAGCGCCTTCCCCAAAGATAATGGCTTTCGCGGTCAAGATACTCGCGGGGCGGTTCTCGCTCCTGATTGCGAATCTTGCCTTGATGCTTCTTGATCCAACCCAGCTTCGATATGGCGAACACGCGAATGGTGTCCAAGTTCATGCGCAGCGGAGCGGCAATCCGAACCCGCCCGGTCGGGGGATAAACGCTTAGGTGGATGTTCTTGATGTCCTTCAACACCACATCCACCGCTACGTCGCCCAGCTTGAGCTGCCTGACCATCAGTATTCCGTTTGCTTCTTGATAATAAGAAAGATGCGCTCGACCTCGGACTCGTCTTGCAACACGTCATAGAGGGCCTTCTTGACACCCTGTTCCTTTGCAAGAACACCCCGCCATGCGTCGGAACGATTTTTCTTCACCGCCTCGTCAATTTTCAGCGCCAGCTCTTCATTCTGGCCAAGATTGTTATAGAGGGCACGCTTGCCGGGCGTATCCAGATTCTTCGGGGTGTCTTCCGGCTGCCCGGCCTCAACATTTTTCACCAGCTCAGCAATGCGTTTCAGATAAGCCTCGTATTCCAGGGCCTTGGCCTTGCGGGCGGCAATGATCTCGTCAAGCAACGCCGACATGCGCTCGAAATAGGCGGGGTCGCTCAGATGCTCCTTGATGATCTTGCTGCGAACGTTGTTTTCAATTGTCTCGGCGATGGCGTCCTTGTTGCCCTTCAAGCCGCCAAGGCGCGTTGAGATGGCCTCGGCAATACCAGTTTTAACGATCAAATCTAGCAAACCGACATTGTCGAAGGGTGATATCTTTCTGGGTTCATTTGCTTCAATATAGGTGTCGATCAGATGGCGCATATCCGCTTCGTAAGCCTTGAGGTCGAGGCTCTCACCGCTGGCATTGCGGACGATCTCGCGGATATTCAGATAGTGGTCGCGTTGCTGCTTGATGCGAGCGATGTCCGAGCCATCATAGCCAGCCTTTTCAAGTTCGTCGGCGATGTTGGCATAGGCGCGAATAAGGGCAACCACCGACTTGTAAAGCGCTGCGCGTTGCGGCTCGCGCTCTTCAAGATCGGCTGAGATTTCGGTGTTGCCGCAGAAGTAATGAATATGCTCAAGCTCGCCCTTGGGCGGCTCGACCGGCTCGCAAAGGATGGCCAGCGCCTCCAGGGCATTGTCCAGACGCTCCTTACCTTTCTCAAGACGCTCCTTGAGAAGGACGTTGGGATCGACCCCGCCGTCGCTTTTATCCAACTGGTCAGACGTATAGACGGAGATGGCGTTCTCGACCTTTTTGAACAGATCCTTGTAATCGACGATATAGCCGAAATCCTTGTCATCGCCGTCCAGGCGGTTTGTGCGGCAGATTGCTTGGAACAGGCCATGATCCTGCATCGACTTGTCGATATACAAATAAGTGCAGGGCGGCGCATCAAAGCCGGTCAGCAGCTTATCGACCACGATCAACAGCTTCATGTTGGCAGGCTCGTCCGAAAAAAGGGTCTTGGCCCGTTCCTCATAAACCTCGGTCTTTGTCATGTTGGGGCGGGCTTCAACATCCTTCAGAAGCTCGGTATAGGTGTTGTAGACGAACTGCTTATCGGTCTCGCTGTTCGATCCAACGTCTTCCTTGGTGATGTCCCCAGACTGGGGATTATAAGAAGTGACTATGGCGCACTTGCCCTTGAAAGGGGTCTTTTGGAAGAGGCTAAAGTATTTGCAAGCCTCGTAGATGCTAGAGGCGACAAGCATCGCGTTGCCGCGTTGGCTTGATAGGCGTTGTTTCGTTTCAAAATCAAAAATGATGTCGGCAACCACGCGGTCCATGCGTGAGCGAGAGCTAAGCACCTTTTGCATGGTGCCCCAATGGCTTTTGAGTTCGCTTCTTTTCCAGTCGTTCAACCCCTTGGTCTTGGCATCGAACCAAGCATCAATTTTCTCTTCCGACCCCAGGTTCTGATCGATGTCGCGGGCTTCATAGATCAGGTCGAGAACCACCTCGTCCTCAACTGCCTCGCTAAACTTGTAGGTATGAATGTAATTGCCGAAAACTTCCAGGCTGGTCTGCTTGTCCTTCTTAAGCAACGGCGTGCCGGTAAAGCCGATAAAGACAGCATTGGGCATGATGGCCTTCATAACTCGATGCAGGCGTCCGCTTTGGGTGCGATGGCATTCGTCCACGAAAACAAAAACTTCTCCCACCGTCAGGCTGGGCTGATTCTCAAGGTCTTTAATGAATGCCTCAAAGTCGTCAACATTCTTGCGATAGAACTTGTGAATCAATGAACAAATCAGACGATACTTGGGATCTCCCAGCTTGGCGATAAGATCGCGCCCGCTATTCGCCTTCACCATCCTCTCGCCTGCGTCACTAAACACGCCCTCGATCTGCTTATCCAACTCGTCGCGGTCGGTGATAATCGAAATGCGGGCGTGAGGGTTGTTTTCCAATATCCACTTAGCCAGCAGCACCATGACGATGCTTTTGCCGCTGCCCTGGGTGTGCCAGATAATGCCGCCTCTGCGTTCCCTGACGCGCTTTTGGGCTTCCTTAATGCCAAAATACTGGTGCACACGGGGCAACTTCTTGACCCCGCCATCGAACAGCACGAAGTCGTGCATCAGCTCGATCAGCCGGTCCTTGCGGCACATTTTCAAAAGATACTTATCCAGCTTGAAGCGGCTGTTGTCGGCTTCGTCCTCTTTCCACTTCAGGAAATATTTTTCCTGGGTGCCGATGGAGCCGTATTGCAAACCCTCTGAATCGTTGCCTGCGAAAACAAATTGAACGGTGGTAAAGAACCATTCGTTAAATTCAGCGCTCTGATTCGATAGGTTCTGGCGGATGCCGTCGCCAATCGAAACGCGGCTGTTCTTAAGTTCCAGCACGCCGATTGCAATGCCATTGACGTAAAGAACGATGTCGGGCCTGCGTTCGTGATTGCCCCTTAGGGTCACTTCTTCAGCGATGGCAAAATCGTTCTTTTCAGGCTTTGCCCAGTTAATCAACTGGACGGTCTCGGTCGGCTTTCCTGCCTCGACCTTAACCGGGACGCCATAACGCAGCCGACTATAAACGGCCTTGTTATTGCCGTAGAGACTGCGGCTGTGGTTCTCGGCTTCCTGGCCCAAGACATAAAGCGCCCTGGCAATTTGATCGGCGCTATAACCGCAGGCAGTCAGATGGGCCGTCAGCAAATCCGCGTCGATATTGCTGTTGTCATCGCGGTCGGACCAGTCGCCCAGATAGCGATAACCCAATTCATCGCGAAACAGGGCGATCACCCGGCTTTGCGTTGCGCGTTCCGGCTTGCCGACTTTGTCCATCTTTACCCCTTCAGCAAGGTGAAGCTGACCTTATAGCGATAGAACTCGATGTTGCTGGTCGCCCGCAGGGCGCGGCGTAAGCGCAGATCGTCCTCGAGTGCTATGATGCAGCCACGAACGGTCTGGCCCGGTTCGGCCAACTCGTCCATCACATAGCCCATATAGCGCTGAATCTGACCGACCACGGCGTCACTGGCGCGGCCCTTCTTCAGTTCCACGACCAGAAGCTCCTTGCCATCCTTGCTGATGGCCAGAATATCAATGGGTCCGGTATCGGTGGGATATTGCTGGCCCGCCAGCTCGCCATCCTCTTCAAAGACGTTGTATTTTTTACCCAGTTCCGTGCCCGCCCAGTTCTTAACCAGAAAGTCCTCAAGATGCTTTTCCAGCGCGAAAACGGCAGGGTCTTCGACCAGTTCGTCGGTGGCGATCAGGGCGGGCTTGGCGCTGCCTGCAAGAAAGCCTTCGATCTCGGCGACGTGTTTGTTGATGTCGCTGACAGTGCCGATGGAACCGCAGGAGTTTCTTAGGGCCTCGCTCATATCGGCGCGGGCGATAATGACCGGCAACCAGTCAACGCTTCGGCGATGGGGAAGCGGATGGCCTGGAAAATAGAAATAGTCGCTGGAGACCATGCCGGCCCAATAGTTGCCCTGACCATCCGGGCAGAGAACGATGTCGCCCAGCTTGATGCCCTTGCAGATCGTATGCAGCATGCCGCAGGCCAGACCAGCGGCGACCTTCGACTTGCCTGGGTTGGCATCCAGATAGACTTGGCGGAACTTGGCGTTAAAGTCGCGCCAGTTCTCGGGCAGTTCGTTCGTCAGGTCCTGGGCGATGCCCCAGCCACCACCGAACCAGTGTTCTTCGTGACATTGCTGGGCGTAGAAGCTCTTCGATCCAAGCATAATGCGGTAATAGGAACGGTTCATCATCATATCAGTCGAATCCTTCCGGTCAGCAATTCCTGCATCATGCCCTGCTTGATCTGCCGGGCTTTGTTTAGCTTGGCTTCGAGTGTAAAAATTTCTGAGTCCAAATCAGATAAAAGTGATGCGATCGCCTGTTGCTCAGTTCTTGATGATGGAACGTTGATCATAAATTTTTTAAGCCAAGTCATTTCGATGCTTTCAACCGTCGTTCCTGTTTTCATACAAGCTGATAGAATTGCTTCGTTTTTGTATTCAAACGCCTGACCAATAAATTCACATAGAGCTAAGTCGTTTGGAATTAACGCCTTGATGTCCTGATTGATCGCAACCGCCTTCTGAAGGGCGCAGAATGGAAAGAAGCGTCTGAGAATACCGCTTCTTGTTACAACGACTATTGCCCCTTTTGGTGCTAATGTTGCGCTCGTTTCTGCAATAGCGGACTCTGTGATCTTCCTAAGACTGCTTGAAATTGTGCCGATGCGTATATCTGCTGATGTGGCCCAAGGAATTGTTCCATCAGTCCAATATCTTGCGTCCTTCATTGATGGTGTTCCGCCACCAATCCAGGCGCCAAGTTTTCCGAGTGGCACTTCTATCCATGGTTCATTAAAGCCAGGTAAGCGACAATTGCATGAAAGCAACTCCTGCATCGCGCCTTGCTTGATGTGGCGCTTTTTGGCGATGAGTTGTTCCAGAGATTCGATCAGCGCATCGGCATCGCTCAACTCCTCGGCAATATTCGTTCTTTCGTTTATGGTGGGGGGAAATGGCATCTTAATGGAGCGGACTTGAGTGAAGTTTAGTTGACCTGAGACCCAAGTTTCATCCGGCCCCCGGTAGAGTCCCAATGGCATTTGAACCGATCTGGTCCGGTGATGCAACGGGGCGGGGCGCGGAGCCTCCATGTTGCTCAAGCGCCTCGCCCCGTTG
>JADFZV010000058.1 GCA_015232335.1 Alphaproteobacteria bacterium
AACATATTGTGGGTAAGTTTATGACGGAACAGTCCATGCCCGCTGCCAAATGCGGCCTTAAGCGTTGCGATATATGGATTCGCACCATCGCCATGCCGTCGGACACCAATCCGCATGGTCATATTTTCGGCGGCTGGCTGATGAGCCAGATGGATTTGGCGGGCGGCACTTGCGCCCATTTCAGGGCTCAGGGACCGGTGGCGACGGTGGGCGTCGACTCGATGGCCTTTCACCAGCCGGTTTTCGTGGGCGATCAACTGACCTGCTATGCCGACATTATCCGGGTGGGCCGCACCTCGATTGCGGTCCGGGTCGAGGCCTGGGTCAAGCGCATGACCGACGGCAATGAGGTCAAGGTCACCGAGGGCACCTATACCTTCGTAGCGGTGGACGGCGATCAGCGTCCGCGCGTGGTGCCCCCCGCCCCATGAGTTTCTGGGGCCTTCTGCTGATCGGCCCGGCCCTGGCGGGCATTTTGGACAAGGGCGATCCAGAGAAGGGCAAGGCCCTCTATGCCGATCAATGCGCCGTGTGTCACAGCATAAAGCCCGGCATTCACGGCCATCTGGGGCCGACTTTGGCCGGTGTGATGGGCAGAAGGGCCGGATCGGTTTCGGATTACGATTTTTCACCGGCCATGGCAGGGGATGGGCGCATCTGGACCCCGGAAGCGCTGGATCGGTATCTTGAGGACCCCAAGGCCTCGCTGCCCGGCGGGCGCATGAAATTCTTTGGCCTTAAGGATGCCTTTGAACGGGCCGACCTGATCGCCTTTTTAAAGCAGATCAGCGAGCGTTGAGGAACAGGCGCACGTCGATATAGGCGTCGGCATGGGCAATCCACCCCGCTTTCGGCTCATCGATGCGATACCAGCCCTGATTGCGCTCGACCACGCGCACCCGGGTTCCTTCCTTCAGCCTGTCGATCCGGTTGCCCCAGATTCCCGCACCATCGCGCAAAAGCGTGTCGCTTTTGATCTGGGCAGGCAAGGGCCAGACCGTGCCATCCTTTCTGGAGGGCGGGTCGATGGTCAGAAAATCATGATGCAGCCAGCCCTTGCCAAAGGTGCCATAGACGTCAAGGCTGGTCAGATACCAGCCCTCGGCGCCGTCTTCGATGGCGGCGATGGTGCCTGCGGGCACGGCCATCGCTTTGGCCGAATCGCTTTTTGGGGCCACCCGGGCGACCGTGGCCTGAGAGACCAGCGCCATCAGGCGCTGGGGCGGGCGTTCGGCCTGGGGGGGGCGTTTGGGCGCAGGCAGCCAGGCTCAGCAGCAAAAGGGCAACGGAAAAACGGCGCATGCGCATATCCTCTTTAGGTAAATTCGATGATGGCGTCGGCTTCGACGGCGGCGTTAAGGGGCAGCGAAGGGCAACCCACCGTGGTGCGTACATGGCGCCCGGCTTCGCCAAAGGCCAGCGCCATCAGGTCGGAAGCGCCGTTGGCCACCTTGGGATGATCGGCAAAATCGGGCAGCGAGGCCACGAAGACACCCAAACGCACTACGCGCTGTACGCGGTCAAGATCGCCCAGCGCCGCCTTGACCTGAGCCAGCAGATTGATCGCGCATTGGCGGGCGGCCTGTGTTCCCTCGTCAAGGCCGACATCGGCCCCCAGCTTGCCCACGGCGATCAGACGACCTTCTTTAAGCGGCAACTGGCCTGCCAGGAACAACAGATTTCCCGTCATGACGAAGGGCACATAATTGGCGACCGGGGCAACGGCCTGGGGCAGTAGGATGCCCTGTTCGGCCAGACGGGCTTCGATGGCGCTCATGGGAGTCCCCGTTCCTTCAGTTTCAAGGCCAGCCAGCGGCCGATCTTTGCGGCCCCTGTCGGCGTATTGTGGACCAGATCGTAGAAGTCGTTGCGCTCAAACTCAAGCTCGCCCGCAAGATCAAGGCAGATCGCCCCCTCGGAGGCGCAGACTTCCAGCGTTGTCTTGTTGTAAAGCCCCATCAGGATATGGTGGTCGACGCCGTTGGTGGCGGCTCCCTCTTCCACGATGCCTTCCACCTTGCCATCGGAACGAATGCGCCAATCGCCGTGCCGCTGCGTGACCAGGATGGCTTTTGCTCCCATGGCCTGGATATGGCCAATTATTTTCCGGATACGCTCCTTATAGGCCTCCAGCGCCTGCGCTCTGGTGGTGGGCCAATCCTGCCTTGTGGGGCTGGTGGTAAAGACGGCCTGCTCATGATCCAGCTTGCGATGGACCATGCGCCCCTGATTGGCCGCCATCACACCCTTGACCGTCTGGATCAGGCGATAGATCGCACTCTTGCGCCGGATATGGTGCTGAAGCGACGGGAAATGCGAAAGCCGGTCGGCGTTTTGCTCGTCTTTCACCAGAATGTCGTTGAGCCCCACATAGGCCAGCACCCATTTTGGCTTGAGGCCGGGCACCTTTGGAAACCAGCGCTCAAAGGCGGCCAGATGGCCGATGCTGCTTTGCCCGTCGATGGCGGCCGAGGCGATGTTCAAGGGTTTTCCCTGCGTTGCCAACTCGCGCGCCAGCACGGCCTGCCAGGTTTGCTCATCCGGCAGATAGATCTGATTGGCCGTGCTGCCGCCGATGGTCAAAAGATCGATCTTGGCTGGATCATTGCCATAGTCGCCCCGAAAGCCCCAGGGGTCGCGCTTATAGACGATCTCGCCCGCCCCCTCATAGAGCCCCTTGGCGGAATAGCGGATTTCATAGTTGCGCTGGACGTTGAGCGAGGCGAGGCCGTCTTCGAACCACTCGCCGAAAATCAGCTCGACGCCAAGCGCACCCGCCAGCAGCAGGCCCAGATTGATGGTGATCAGTTTGATCAGGGAGCGGAGGATCATGGGCGCACTATGCCCGCCCGGGGGGCTGACGCCAAGCCCCCAGCGGTGCTATAGTTCTGGCCGAAGGAGACCAGCCATGCCGGGCCTGACGCCTGCCAAGATCGAGACCGTGCGCCATGTGGTGACCGAGGCTTTCGGACCTGGGGCTTCCATTTGGCTGTTCGGCTCGAGGGCGGCGGGCAAGGAGGGCGGCGACATCGATCTGTTCGTCGAAACGCAAAGCCCGGTTCAGGATTGCCTGCCCAAGCGGCTGGCGGCGCGCAGGCGCCTGGAAGCGCTGCTGGAGGAAAAGGTCGATCTGATCGTGCGCGAGGCTGATGCCGAGCCCCGCGCCATCGACGCCATCGCCAAGGAGACGGGGGTCAAGCTTTAGCTCAAACGCCAGCTTCGTCATGCGCGGACTTGATCCGCGCATCCACCGCCCAGCGTCTAAAACGCACATGGCCGGGACAAGCCCGGCCATGACGTTATTTAAAGTGCTGCGTTCAGCGGTTCACGAACACCCGCTCGTAGCACCGCAGGTGTTGCATTTCAGGCAGGTGCCGTTGCGTACCAGGGTGAAGTTGCCGCATTCGCCGCAGGCATCGCCCTCATAGCCCTTCATGCGGGCCATGCGGATCTGATCCAGTTTCGAATCAAAGGCGGTCAGGGTGGCTTCGCTCACCACCTGCCCGCTCATCTGGGTGCTGGCCTCCAGCATCATTTCGGCCCCCACCGCTTGGGCCAGATGCGCCTCGGCTTCCACCGTCTTGGCCTTGGTCGCCATGCCGCCGTTCAGCACATAGAAGTTGTTGCGCACATAGCCATGGCTGGTGATGCGTTCGACCACGGCGCCTAGATTGGCCCCCATGCCCGGCCGCCCCGCCAGATCGCCCTCGGCATGGCCCTTGCCCAGGCTGTCGGGCTTCAGATCGTCGATCTCGACATGGGCCAGGTCGTTGCGGCCAAGGTAGGAAACCGCCAATTCGCGGAACAGGTAATCCAGAATCGAGGTTGCCATCTTGATGGCGGAATTGCCCTCGACAATGCCTGAAGGATCGAAACGCGTGAAGGTGAAGGCCTCGACGAATTCTTCCAGCGGCACGCCATATTGCAGGCCGATCGAGATGGCGATGGCGAAATTATTCATCAGAGAGCGGAAGGCCGCTCCCTCCTTATGCATGTCGATGAAGATTTCGCCCAGCTTGCCGTCTTCGTATTCGCCGGTGCGGATATAGACCTTGTGGCCGCCGACGATGCTTTTCTGCGTATAGCCTTTTCGGCGGTCGGGCAGGCGCTTCCTGCTCGCCGTATGCACGATGCGCTCGACGATGCGTTCGGCGATCTGCTCGGTCCGGGCGGCCATCGAGACGGGCTGCGGGGCCTCGACCTCTTCGGCCTCATCCTCAAAATAAACCGCCGAGAGGGGCTGCGAGAGCTTGGAGCCGTCGCGATAGAGCGCATTGGCCTTGAGCCCCAGGCGCCAGGAAAGCATATAGGCTTCCTTGCATTCCTCGACCGTGGCCGAGCCCGGCATGTTGATGGTCTTTGAAATGGCGCCCGAGATGAAGGGCTGGGCGGCGGCCATCATGCGGATATGGCTTTCCACCGACAGATAGCGCTTGCCGATGCGCCCGCAAGGATTGGCGCAGTCGAAGACCGACAGATGTTCGGGCTTCAGGTGAGGTGCGCCTTCCAGCGTCATGGCGCCGCAGCAATAGGTATTGGCGGCTTCAACCTCGGCTTTCGAAAAGCCCAGCGAGGCCAGCATGTCGAAAGTCATGTCATCGAGTTGGCCTTGCGTCAGCTTCAGCTTTTCCAGGCAGAAATCCTCGCCCAGGGTCCATTTGTTGAAGGCGAACTTGATGTCGAAGGCGTTGGCCAGGGCGGCTTCCAGCCGGGCCAGCGCTGCTTCGTCAAAGCCCTTGGCGGCCAAGGTCAGGTGGTTGATGGCAGGCGAGCCCGCCAGCGTGCCATGACCCACCGCATAGGCGGCGATGGCGTCGCGCTGTTCCTGGCCATAGCCCATCTTTTTCAGGGCGTCGGGCACCATGCGGTTGATGATCTTGAAATAGCCGCCGCCTGCCAGCTTTTTGAATTTGACGATAGCGAAATCGGGTTCGATGCCGGTGGTGTCGCAATCCATCACCAGACCAATAGTGCCGGTGGGGGCGATCACGCTGACCTGTGCGTTCCTGAATCCGTGCGCCTCGCCCAGTTCCAGTGCCTGATCCCAGGCTCTGCGGGCGGCCGCCACCAGATGCTGATTGGGGCAGTTTGCGGCATCCAAAGGCATGGGGGGCGTGGAAAGGCCCTCATAGCCCTGGAAATCGCCGCGCGCGGCGCGCCGGTGATTGCGAATCACGCGCAGCATGGTTTCGCGGTTGTCCTCGAAGCCGGGGAAGGAGCCCAGTTCCAGGGCCATTTCGGACGAGGTGGCATAGCAAACGCCGGTCATCAGGGCCGAAAGGCCGCCCGCCATGGCGCGTCCGTCATCGCTGTCGTAGGAGAGTCCCATCGACATCAACAGACCGCCCAGATTGGCGTAGCCTAGGCCCAGCGTGCGGAACTTGTAGGACAATTCCGCGATCTTGTAGGAAGGGAATTGCGCCATCATCACCGAGATTTCGAGAACGATGGTCCACAGGCGGCAGGCATGCTCGAAGCCCTTGATGTCGAAGCTGCCGTCCTGGTTCTTGAAGGTGGCCAGATTGAGGGAGGCCAGATTGCACGCCGTATCGTCCAGGAACATGTATTCCGAACAGGGATTCGAGGCGTTGATGCGCCCGGAATTCGAGCAGGTGTGCCAATCATTGATGGTGGTGTCGAATTGCAAGCCGGGATCGGCCGAGGCCCAGGCGGCGGCGGAAATCTGATCCATCAGATCGCGGGCCTTCAGGGTCTGGGTGATCTTGCCGTCGGTGCGCCGGATCAGGTTCCAGTCGCCGTCATTCATCACGGCCTGCATGAAGGCGTCGGTCAGGCGAACCGAGTTGTTGGAATTCTGGCCGGAAACGGTGAGATAGGCCTCGGAGTCCCAGTCGGTGTCGTAGATGGGAAATTCGATCGAGGTAAAGCCCTGGCGCGAGAACTGAATGGCGCGCTGGATGTAATTCTCGGGCAGCATCGCCTTCCTGGCGCCCAGGATCGCCTTTTTCAGGGCCTTGTTGATCAGAGGATCGAAGCGGGCGTCGGAATCCTGTCCGTCCCATTCGCGGCAGGCCTTCATCACCTCGTTGAGATGCTTGTTGGCCAGCTTGGAACCGGCCACCAGGGCCGCCACTTTCTGCTCTTCGGTGACCTTCCAGCCGATATAGGTCTCGATATCGGGATGATCGGCATCGACCACCACCATCTTGGCGGCGCGCCTGGTGGTGCCGCCCGATTTGATGGCTCCGGCTGCGCGGTCGCCGATCTTCAAAAAGCTCATCAGGCCCGACGACTTGCCGCCGCCCGAAAGCGGCTCGTTCTCGCCCCGAAGGCGCGAGAAATTGGTGCCGGTGCCCGAGCCATACTTGAACAGACGGGCTTCGCGCACCCACAAATCCATGATGCCGCCTTCGTTGACCAGATCGTCGCTGATCGACTGGATAAAGCAGGCATGGGGCTGGGGATGTTCATAGGCCGATTCGGATTTCACCATCTCGCCCGAGAAAGGGTCGATATAGAAGTGGCCCTGCGAAGGACCGTCGATTCCATAGGCCCAATGCAGGCCGGTATTGAACCATTGCGGGCTGTTGGGAGCCCCCATCTGGCGGGCCAGCATGGCGCACATTTCGTCGCAGAAGGCCTTGGCGTCGCGCTCGGTATCGAAATAGCCGCCCTTCCAACCCCAATAGGTCCAGGTGCCGGCCAGCCGGTCGAAAACCTGGGTCGAGCTGTGCTCGCCCTTGAAACGCTCTTTTTCCGGCAGGGCTGCCAGGGCGTCCTGATCGGGAACGCGTTTCCAAAGCCATGCGGGAACATCGGCCTCAGGGACGGCCTTGGTCACGGCGGGAATGCCCTTGCGGCGGAAATACTTCTGCGCCAGCACGTCGGCGGCAACCTGGGTCCAGGCGGCAGGCACGCGGATGCCATCCTGCTTGAAGACGGTCGATCCGTCGGGATTTCGGATTTCGCTTGTCGCTTCGCGGAACTCAATGCTTTCGTACGGTGATTTGCCTTCGACTGTGTACTGGCGAGCGATTCGCATAGCGGCCCCTCTATGAATCGACAAAACTTTTCGACGGAATTCCTGGTTTCCCCAAGATCTTGACGGCATGTTCCCCAAGACCCCCAACACTAGGGCAGACCGTTTTAAATGGCAACCAGATTTTGCGTTAACTTGAGCTTAACCACACATCATGTAGTTTCTTCGTTCCACTGGACGATGCGCCCCGCCGATGCCATAGTCCCAGCCGGTTTGCTTTGTCAGGCGAGGTTTGGGATGGATATCGGCACCCATCTTTTCACATTGTTCAGGGGCCAGTTGGTCGGTACCGATTCCCAAGGGAATCGCTATTACCGCGCCAAAAGCTGGAAGCCCGCTCCGGGGTCGTTGCGCAAGGAACGGCGCTGGGTGATCTATAAGGGGACGAAGGAAGCCAGCCGCATTCCGGCTGAGTGGCATGCTTGGCTGCATGCGACGACGCAATTGCCCCTGACCCCCAATCCTATTAAGACGTGGCAGAAGGAACATCTGTCCAATCAGACCGGCTCGGCGGGGGCCTATCTGCCCCCCGGCCATGATCTGATGGGGGGGCTGCGCGCCAAGGCGGGCAGCGACTATCAGTCCTGGCAGCCAGGCTGAACCGGGGCTAGGAAGAGGGGGGGTAGCGCATGCCATTGATGCGGTCCAACCGCAGTATCGAGGCCTGGACGGGGGCTGCGGTCATTCTGACCGGCGCCCTGCTGTTGGGCTATGTCAATTCCGGTACCGGTAAGAAAGAGGCGCCTGGCTACGATCTGCGCGCCACCTTCAAGCGCACCAACGGGCTGGGCTATGGCGCCGAAGTGCGCATGTCCGGTATGGTGATCGGGCGCGTCACGGGCTATCGGCTGGACGAGTCGTATCGCTCCGTGGTGACGCTGCGTCTTAATCCCGATATCGCCCTGCCCAAGGATACGGCGGCGCTTATTCATACTGATGGCCTTCTGGGGGCCAAATACATTGAATTGCAGCCAGGCGGCGACGACGCCAACATCAAGCCGGGCGGCTCGCTCGTCTATACGCAAGATTCGCTCGATCTGGTCGATTTGCTGGAAAAAATCGTCGCCATGGCCAAGGCCAGACGGGCCGAATTCGCAAAATCCCTGGCACCGGCACCGCCTCTGCCCAGCAGTGAACCCTCGGATCCGCCTTCCACCCCGGCACCTATCTTATTACAGGGACGCTCGCCATGAAACGCAATCCCGTCGAAACCATTCTGGGCGCCGTTGTGCTGGTCGTCGCGGCGTTTTTCCTGTTTTTCGCCTACGGCACGGCCGATGTGAAAAAGATCAAGGGCTATGAACTGGCGGCCAGTTTTGCCAAGATCGGCGGCTTGCCGACGGGTGCCGATGTGCGCATCAACGGCATCAAGGTGGGCACGGTGGTCGGCCAGAAGCTTGATCCGGCGACCTTCAACGCCATTCTCACCCTTTCCATCGGCGCTGACATCAAACTGCCCTCAGATAGCCAGGCCAGCATCGGCTCTGACGGCCTGCTGGGCGACAAATACGTCAAGATCGAGCCCGGCGTCGAGAAAACGACGCTGGAAGCGGGTACCCAGCTTGCCAAGACCAAGGACCAGAAGGCTCTGGAAGAACTGGTGGGCGAGATCATCTTCCTGGCCACCGAGGACCCTGCCAAGCCGCCCAGGGATTCTTCCCAGGAATGAGATCGCACAAGGGGCTGATTGCTGCCGTTCTGACGTTTGGCTGTCTTGGGGCGGGGTCCGTCCGGGCCGAGGATATCGCGATGCCGGTTGCGGTGCTTCAGGCCCTCGACAAGATCACGGCCAGGGTGCAGACCATCGAGGCGCCGGTCGGAGAAACCATCCGCTTCAGCACGCTTCAAATCATCGCCCGTGCCTGCTATCGCCGGCCCGCCGAGGAGGCGCCGGAAAGCACGGCCTTTCTTGATATCTGGGACATGAAGCGCGAACAGACGCCGCTGGCGGTCTTCAGGGGCTGGGTCTTCGCCTCCAGCCCGGCCCTTTCCGCCGTCGAACATCCGGTCTACGACGTCTGGCTGCTCGATTGCCGGGCGGGTAGTAAGGGGCGGTAGGTTAACCGCCCATCAGGGCGCGCACATGATGGGTCGTGCAGGCCATCAGGGCGGCCAGGTCATAGCCGCCTTCCAGGGCCGAGACCACGCGGTTTTCGCAAACACGTCCGGCCACGGCCAGAATTTCGCGCGTGGCCCAGCCGTAATCGGTGGCTTCAAGCCGCAGATTGGCGATGGGGTCGGCGATATGCGCATCGAATCCGGCCGAGATCAGGATCAATCCTGGCTTGAAATCCTCCAGGGCGGGCAGAATGCGGTGGCTGAAGGCGGCCCTGAAGCCTTGCGAATCGGTGCCGGGCGGCAGGGGGACATTCAGCACATTGCCAGCGACACCAGTCTCATCGGCCCAGCCGGTGCCGGGATAAAGCGGCGATTGATGCGTCGAGGCGTAGAAGAAATCCGGGTCGTCCTCCATCATGTGCTGGGTGCCATTGCCGTGATGTACGTCCCAATCCACCACGGCAACGCGCGAGATGCCATGGGCGGCCCTGGCGTGATAGGCCCCCACGACGACATTGTTGAACAGGCAGAAACCCATCGCCTGATGCATTTCGGCGTGATGGCCGGGGGGGCGGATGGCGCAAAAGGCGTTGCGCACCCGGCCCGACACAACCTCGTCGATGGCCAGACAGACAGCTCCGGCGGCGCGCAGGGCGGCCTCTCCGGAATTGGGCGACAGAAAGGTGTCGCCATCGATGGTGCAATGGCCCTGGCTGGGAACCGACGACAGGATATGCTCGATATGCGACATCGGATGCGCACGCGAAAGCTGCTCCATCGTGGCATGTGGCGCCTCGGCCCTGAGAAGAAGGTGAAACTCCTCGGTCTCCAGGGCGGCCAGGACGACCTTCAGTCGTTCGGGGCATTCGGGGTGATGGGGGCCCGGATCATGCTCAAGGCAGACCGGATGGGTAATCAGCAATGTCGGCATGGACGTGATTCGCCAGGT
The DNA here is from genome assembly GCA_015232335.1 of Alphaproteobacteria bacterium. Taxonomy (GTDB): domain Bacteria; phylum Pseudomonadota; class Alphaproteobacteria; order Rhodospirillales; family WMHbin7; genus WMHbin7. The sequence goes on from JADFZV010000058.1 coordinate 10,008, forward strand.
CTCTATTTCAGGATGGTTCCGCACTGGCCGCGATGGCGCAGCAGGTGATCGGCCAGCACCAGGGCCAGCATGGCCTCGGCCACCGGCACGGCACGGATGCCGACGCAAGGGTCGTGGCGGCCCTTGGTGATGATTTCAACTTCTTGCCCGTGAAGATCGATGCTTTTGCGCGGCGTCAGAATCGAACTGGTGGGCTTGAAGGCAATGCGCACTCGGATGGGCTGGCCCGAGGAGATGCCGCCCAGAATGCCGCCCGCATGATTGCTTAGGAAAACCGGCTTGCCCTTTCTGATTCGCATTTCGTCGGCATTCTCTTCGCCGGTCAGGTTGGCCACGGCAAAGCCGTCGCCGATCTCGACGCCCTTGGCGGCATTGATACCCATCATGGCCTTGGCAATGTCGCCGTCCAGCTTGTCGTAAACCGGTTCGCCCAAGCCCGGCGGCACGTTCTGGGCCTCGACCAGGACCACGGCGCCGATACTGGAGCCCGCTTTGCGCACACGTGCCAGATCTTCGTCCCATAAAGTGGCCGTCTTGGCATCGGGACAGAACAGCGCGTTCTTGGAAACCTGTTTCCAGTCGAATCTCTGGTCATCGATGGTGCGCGTCCCGATCTGAACCAGAGCCCCTTGAATCAACACGCCTTTGGAAACCAGGGAATTGAGAACAAGTCGGGCGATGGCTCCGCCTGCCACCCGGACGGCGGTTTCGCGGGCCGAGGCCCTGCCGCCGCCCCTGGGATCGCGCAGTCCGTATTTGCGCCAGTAGGTATAGTCGGCATGGCCGGGGCGGAATTGTTCGGCAATCGCGCCGTAATCCTTCGAGCGCTGGTCGGTGTTCTCGATCAGAAAAGCGATGGGGGTGCCGGTGGTGCGTCCCTCATAGACGCCGGACAGCAGGCGCACCCGGTCGGATTCCTGGCGCTGGGTGACATGCTTGCCGCCGCCCGGCTTGCGCTTGTCCAGCCAGGGCTGGATGTCGGCCTCGCTTAAGGCCAGTCCGGGCGGGCAGCCATCGATCACGCCGCCGATTGCCGGGCCGTGGCTTTCGCCAAAGCTGGTCAGGCGGAAAAGTTCGCCCGTGCTGTTGCCCGACATCTCAGAGCCTGTCCGGGAGGTTTTTATGGCGTTTCATTGGCTTCGCTTGGCCCGAATGGCAGGCGCAAGCCCGCAGGCGATGTGGTGCATCGTCAAGGGATTGCAACGAACCAGGCGGGCCAAGCCAAGCCAACCGTAGGCGGGCTTGGGCTGGACGGCCAGGGCGTCGAAGGCCGCTCATGATGTCGCCGCGCGCGATGCGCGCAAAATGTTTATCGGCGAAGCCGACGGGGCATCATGTCGCGTCCTTCTCCTGCTGGACCGTCTCAGCTCAAGCCCGTGAAATCTCATGAAAACCTCCCGGACAGGCTCTTAGCCCTTCTTGTTGAAGCCCTGCAGAAGCTCGGCCACATCGGCTGCCGAATCGACCGCCACCATGCCTACCGTGTGATAGCCCGAATCGACATGCAGCACTTCGCCGGTGACTCCCGAGCTTAAGGAAGACAGCAGGTAGAGGGCGGAATTGCCGACTTCGTCGGTCGTCACATTGCGCTTCAAGGGGGCGTTCAATTCGTTCCAGCGCAAGATGAAACGGAAATCGCCAATGCCAGAAGCGGCCAGAGTCTTGATGGGGCCTGCCGAAATGGCATTGATCCGGATGGCGTCGCCGCCCAGATCAGCCGCCAGATAGCGCACACTGGCCTCCAGGGCGGCCTTGGCGACCCCCATCACGTTGTAATGGGGCATCACCTGCTCGGCCCCGTAATAAGACAGGGTCAGCATGGCGCCCCCATCCGTCATCAGAGGCGCCGCCCGCTTGGCCACTGCGGTGAAGGAAAAGCAGGACACATTCATGGTAAGCGCTTTGCCCAGTGGCTGGCCGAGGCCGAAAAGGGCGAACCCAACGATCCCAACGCCGTCGCCCTGGCCACCGCCACGCCAGACGGCAGGCCCAGTGTGCGCATGGTCCTGCTCAAGGGCTTCGATAGCAAGGGCTTCGTGTTCTACACCAATCTGGAAAGTAAGAAGGGGCGGGAATTGGCCCTCAACCCCCAGGCAGCACTTTGTTTTCATTGGAAAAGCCTTAGGCGTCAGGTGCGCGTGGATGGCCCTGTGCAACCGGTAGAGGGCCACGAGGCCGATGCCTATTTCGCCAGCCGTGCCAGGGCCAGCCAGATCGGCGCCTGGGCGAGTGCGCAATCGCGCCCGCTGGAAGGACGTTTCGCCCTGGAAAAGCGCGTAGCCCAGGTTGCCACCCAATATGGGTTGGGCGACGTTCCCCGCCCGCCCTTTTGGTCGGGCTTCCGGCTGGTGCCCCAAACCATTGAATTTTGGCAAGACAAGCCCTTTCGCCTGCACGAGCGCGAGCAATTCCTTCGCGAGGGCGAGGGATGGCACGTCGAGATGCTCTATCCATGAGCGGCAAGAACGCCCTGAAGCGCTGGGCCACCTATGCCGCCGTGGCGACGGCGCTGACGCTGATCGTCATCAAGCTGGGGGCCTGGGTGGCCACTGGATCGATCGCCCTGCTGTCCACCCTGATCGACAGCGTTCTGGACACCGGCGCCTCGCTGGTCAATCTGGTGGCGGTGCGCCAGGCCCTGCAGCCCGCTGACCGCGATCACCGCTTCGGCCATGGCAAGGCAGAGCCCCTGGCCGGGCTGGCCCAATCGGCCTTCGTCGCCGGCTCAGGGCTTTTCCTGGTGATCGAAGCCGCCGGGCGCTTTGCCGACCCCCAACCCGTCACGCGCCCCCTGGTCGGCATTCTGGTCATGGGGGTCTCGATTCTTCTGACCCTGGCCCTGGTCGGCTTTCAGAAATATGTCGTGCGCAAAACCAAATCCGTGGCAGTCAATGCCGACAGCCTGCACTATACCGGCGACGTGCTGATCAACCTCTCGGTCATCGCCTCGCTGCTGCTGAGCAGCCAGTTGGGCTTCAGCCTGGCCGATCCCCTGTTCGCCATCGCCATTGCGCTATATCTGCTGTGGAATGCCTTGGGCATCGCAAGAAGTTCAATGGATCTGCTGATGGATCGCGAATTGCCGCAAGCCGAGCGCGACCGGATCAAGCAGATCGCGCGCCTGCATCCTGGCGTGATGAATGTCCACGACCTGCGCACCCGTTCGTCGGGCACACAGGGCTTCATCCAGCTTCACCTGGAAATGGACGGGCAGTTGCCGCTGACCCAGGCGCATGCGATTGCCGACGCCGTGGAACTGAAACTGCGCGAAGCCTTTCCCGAGGCCGATGTGATCATTCACCAGGACCCGGCAGGCCTGACCGAACAGCATCCGGTTTTCAAGTAGGCGTTATGAAAAGGCGCAGCCCGGCTTGAAGCCCATCTTCTTCAGAATGGTGGCCAGGGGACAAAATCCGGTGAAAGCGGCCTGAAGCATGTTGGCGCCAACAAAGGCGGTGAACCACAGCCACATCGGGCTGTGAAACTGGCTAAGCGCCAGACTGAGCAGAATCATGGTTCCGGCGAAAGCAAGGACGACGCGGTCGATAGCCATGGGGGGAACATCCTTTAAAAGGTTCGTATTAGCTGTTGCTAATATATTAGCCTTTCCTCTATGATGTCAAGGTCCTCATGAATTGGAGCCGCTTGATGCGCCGGATCGCCCTGATTCTCCTCCTTTCTGCCGTCGCCCTGCCCGCCAGGGCGGGCGAATACAAGGTCGAGCCGCTGTCCATCGAGGATTTGAAATCCGTCTTCGCCACGGTTGAAAGCACGGATGTCATTCCCGCCCGGGCCCGCATCGGCGGAACATTGGGCGCCTTGATGGTCGATGAAGGATCGATGGTGCGGGCGGGCGAGCGCATCGCCACCATCGGCGATGCCAAGCTGGGCATCGAAACCCAGGCACAGGAAGCCCGGATCGCCAGTGCCGCTGCCGAGCGCGACAAGGCAAAGCTTGATCTTGACCGCGCCCTCAAGTTGAAGGAATCGGGGGCCGTCTCCCAGGCCCGTCTCGATGACGCCAAAACCCGCTACGAAGTGGCCAGCCGCTTCGTTTCGGCCAGTCAGGCCGAGCGGGCCGTGGTGGTTCAGCGCAGCGCCGAAGGTGCGGTTCTGGCACCCGCCAACGGGCGCGTCCTCAAGGTCAACGTCACCAATGGCAGCGTGGTCATGCCGGGCGAGGCGGTGGCCCAGATCGCCGTTGAGAATTATCTGTTGCGCGTCCAGTTGCCCGAACGCCACGCCCGCTTTCTGCGCATCGGCTCCACCGTTCGCGTGGGCGAACGCGGCCACGCGACCGCCAGGGAAAGCCTGCGCGACGGCGAAGTCGTGCAGGTCTATCCCCAGATCGAGAGCGGCAAGGTGGTGGCCGATGTCAGGGTCGAGGGTTTGAGCGGTTATTTCGTGGGCGAGCGGGTGCGAGTCTATATTTCGACAGGCAGCCGTGACGGTTTTCTGGTGCCGCCCGATTTCCTGTTCCGGCGCTTCGGCCTGACTTATGCCCGCCTGAAGGACGGCACCGAGGTTGTGGTGCAGCCCGGTCAAACCATGCCCGACACGTCGGTTGAGATTCTTTCGGGCCTGAAGACGGGCGACGTGCTGGTGACTCCATGAGCGATCTCGGCCTGTCAGGCCATCTGGCCAGGACATTCATCGAATCGAAGCTAACACCCCTGCTGCTGGCCGCCGCCCTGGCCGCAGGCCTGGTGGCGCTGTTCTCCCTGGCCCGCGAAGAAGAGCCGCAGATCAGCGTGCCCATGGTCGATCTGCTGGTCAATGTCGATGGCTACAAAGCGGTAGATGCTGCTGAACTTGTCACCAAGCCGCTTGAGGACATCGTCAAGGGAACCGACGGCGTCGAGCATGTCTATTCCCAGACCATGGACGACCGCGTCGTGGTGACGGCCAGATTCAATGTCGGCACCGACGAGGATGTCGCCACCTTGCGCATTCACGAGCAGGTGCGCGCCCACATGGCGGAAATTCCCCTCGGAATCCCTGAGCCCCTGATCATCGGGCGCGGCATCAATCATGTCGCCGTGCTGGTGCTGACGCTGACCGCCAAGCCAGGAGCCGAAGAGCGCTGGAACGACAACACCCTGTTAAGTGTCGCCGACGAATTGCGCCATGAATTGATCAAGTCCAAGGATGTGGGGCTGACCTATATCGTGGGAGGCCGCAAGGATCAGATTCGCGTCGAGCCCGATCCTGAGGCGCTGTCGCGCCTGGGCGTTACGCTTAATCAACTGGTTGATAAGATCGCCAACGCCAACCGTTCGTTCCTGGTGGGCCGCGTCGAAGGAGCCGATAAAAGCCATCCCGTCTCGGCGGGCCAGACCCTGATGGGTGTGCCCGATGTCGGCCAGCTTCTGATCACGACGCATGATAACCGCCCGGTCTATGTCAAGGATGTCGCCGATGTCGTGGTGGGACCCGAACCCTCGGCGCACCGCACCTGGCACCTGGGAAAGGGCGACGACAAACCCCGGCCCGCCGTCAGTCTGGCCATCGCCAAGCGCAAGGGCGCCAACGCGGTTCTGGTCGCCAGCGATCTCTTGAAGCGGGTCGAAACCCTGAAAGGGCCGTTGTTGCCGCCGGATGTCGATGTTCATGTCACGCGCAATTATGGCCATACCGCAGCCGAGAAGGCGGACGAGCTTTTGCTGCATCTGGGCATCGCCACCGTTTCCATCGTGGCCCTGATCGCGCTCACGCTGGGCATGCGCGCCGGGATTGTGGTCATGATGGTGGTGCCCACAACCATTCTGCTCACCCTCTTCGCTTCCTGGCTGATGGGCTATACGATCAACCGCGTCAGTCTGTTCGCCCTGATCTTTTCCATCGGCATTCTGGTCGACGACGCCATCGTGGTGGTCGAAAACATCGTGCGCCACCGCCATCTAGAGCCCAAGGAAGACCCGGTGAAAAGCGCCATCCGCGCCGTGGCCGAGGTGGGCAATCCCACCATCATCGCAACCCTCACCATCGTGGCAGCCCTTTTGCCCATGATGTTCGTCTCGGGCCTCATGGGTCCCTATATGAGCCCGATTCCCGCCAATGCCTCGGCGGCCATGCTGTTTTCCTTCTTTATCGCCGTGACCGTAACCCCCTGGCTGCTGATCCGCCTGACGCGCCAGGACAAGGAAAGCAAGGCTGCCCACGATCACGAAGGCAAGCTGGGGCGTATGTATCGCCATTTCGCCGAGCCCTTGATCCGAGACAGAGCCAAGTCGAAACGGTTTTTGCTGATCACGGCGGGTGCTACGCTGGCCGTCTGCCTGCTCTTCGTCACCAAGACGGTCACGGTAAAGCTGCTGCCCTTCGACAATAAAAGCGAGGTGCAGGTGGTGGCTGATTTGCCAGAGGGGGCGACCCTGGAAGCCACCGAGCGCGTGCTGTTCCTGGCCGCGATGAAGCTTCGGGACCTGCCCGAACTGGTCTCTATCCAGACCTATGCCGGTACGGCGGCCCCCTTCAATTTCAACGGTCTGGTACGCCATTCCTATTTAAGGGATGCGCCCGAGTTGGGCGATCTTCAGATCAATCTGCAGCCCAAGTCGGAGCGCTCGCGCCCCAGCCACGATATCGCCCTTGATATCCGCGCCCGTCTGAAAAGCCTCGACCTGCCTGCGGGCACGTCGCTCAAGGTGGTCGAGGTTCCGCCCGGCCCGCCGGTTCTTGCGACCCTGCTTGCCGAAATCTACGCCAAGGATGCCGACACCAGACGGCAGATCGCGGACAAGGTGACCACCGCCTTCAAGGCGGTCGATTTCATTGCCGATGTCGATAACAGTTTCGGCACCCCCGCCCAGCGCTATCGGATTTCGATCGATCAGGACAATCTGGAATTTCACGGCGTCGAGGAAAAAGCCCTCTACGATACGCTAAGAGCCCTTCTGGGCGGAGTCCGCGTTGGCTATTCGCAGCGCGGTTTCGGAGCCAATCCCATCGAGATCGCCATCCGCCTGCCCAGGGAAGGGCTCTCCATCGACGAGCGCCTGCTGGCAACCCCCATCCCCACCCGCAGCGGCAAGGTGGTGGAACTGGGCGATGTGGTGACGGTGAGCAAGGAAGCCTCGTCCTTTCCCATCTATCGCCGGGACGGCCATTTCGCTGAGATGGTGACGGGTGAGCTGGCAGGTCGGTTCGAAGCCCCGATCTACGGCATGTTTGCCGTAGAGGAGGTGCTGGACAGTATCGACTGGGGCACACTTGGCAAACCCCTGATCGCCTATCACGGCCCAC
>JADFZV010000059.1 GCA_015232335.1 Alphaproteobacteria bacterium
ATGCATTATGATCTCGGATATATCGACTTGGAGCAGAAAACCTTGCAAACAATCGACAACCCGTTCGGCCCGAGGTTGTCACCCATGTCTTAGGTACGATCCGTAACCTATGTCTCAAGACTGGACATGGGGGGAGGTGGCTCCGGCGGTAGGACTCGAACCTACGACCCGACGGTTAACAGCCGTCTGCTCTACCACTGAGCTACGCCGGAATATTCACCTCGTGTGGAGGCACGGGCCGGAATTGAACCGGCGTACGCGGTTTTGCAGACCGCTGCGTAACCACTCCGCCACCGCGCCGACCCTTACGGACACCGGGGGCCTCCCCGTGTGAGGTGGGCTTTATAGACGCAAGAAATCGATAAATCAAGCCCGGGGTTGATCGGAAGGAGGGGGTCCTCTATAAGCCTAGAGGAGAGCCAATTTCCTAAGAAGGTGCCAGCCATGGATCACGCCACAGCCCGCCGTAACATGGTTGATTGCCAGCTTCGGCCCACAGGTGTCGTTGATCCCAGGCTGATTGCCGCCATGGGCAGCATTCCCCGCGAGGCTTTTCTGCCCCGGGCGGATCATGGCTTGGCCTATATGGGGGCCGAGATCGAGGTGGCGTCGGGGCGCGTTCTGTCGGCGCCCCTGACTTTGGCCCGCCTGATTCAACTGGCCGACATCAAGCCTTCGGATGTCGTGCTTCATGTCGGCTCGGGAGCGGGGTACGGCACCGCCGTTCTTAGCCAACTGGCCTCGACCGTGGTGGCTCTCGATTCGGATAAGGGATTGAATGAAACCGCCAATCGAGTCCTCTCCGAATTGGGCATGCATAATGCCGCCGTGCTTGAGGGACCCATGCATGAAGGGTACCCCAAACAGGCCCCTTACGACGTTATCGTGATCGAGGGGCTGGTCGGACATGTGCCCGAGTCGCTGCTGAATCAACTTGCCGAAGGGGGCCGTCTGGCTGCTCTGGTTTCGGCAAAAGTAGGGGCTCTGGGGCGCGGTACGCTGTACCTGAATGTCCAAGGAACGCAAGGCAAGCGTGAGGTTTTCGACGCCGCAGCCACGCCGCTTCCCGGCTTTGCCTTAACCCCCGGCTTCATTTTCGCTTAACCTTTTCCAAGGTATCCTTCCAAGGATTGTAGTTTTCGTCTTGCTATTGAAGACGTGCCTACTATCCTTGGTGGGTCTGTGGTAAAGGGTAGGTTGATGAGCGTTCGATTAACTTTGGCGTTGCGGTCGGGGACGGCCATGCTGGCGCTGGCCCTTGTGGCCGGTCTGGTGTCCCGCTCTGCTTATGCCCAAAGTTTCGAGGAAGCTCTGGCTTTGGCCTATGCGTCCAATCCCACCTTGGAAGCCAAACGAGCCCGGTTGCGTTCCGTCGACGAGACGGTTCCCCAGGCTCTTGGCAATTGGCGCCCGACGGTGAAGTTGACCGGAGACTATGGCCGCACGCGCCAGGAGAGCAATTCCGCCACGCCCCCTGATCAGGTGCGCTCACCGCGCTCGGGATCGGTTACGGTGTCGCAGCCCATTTTCAGGGGCGGGCGCACGGTGGCCGCCACGCGCAAGGCGGAAAACACGGTTTTAAGCGAGCGCGCCCTGTTGCTGGCCTCCGAGCAAACGATTCTGCTGAATGCCGCAACGGCCTATTTCGATAATCTGCGTGATCTGGCGGTGTTGGATTTGAACCGCAACAACGAGCAGGTGCTGAAAAAGCAGCTTGCCGCCACAAAGGACCGCTTCCAGGTTGGCGAGTTGACCCGAACCGACGTCTCCCAGGCCGAGGCGCGCCTATCCCAGGCGGAAGCCCTGCGCGTGAAGGCCGAGGGCGATCTCAGGGGCTCGCGCGCTTCTTTCCAGAATATCATCGGTCAGGGGCCTAAGGACCTTAAGGAACCGGCCCAGCCGAACGGCCTGCCTGTGAATTTGGACGAGGCGGTTTCCCAGGCCAGGGCGAACGCGCCGGATGTCGTATCGGCCCAATACACCGAAAAGGCGGCTCGCAAGAATGTCGATCTGGTTGCCGGTGAACTTCTGCCGACCCTGTCGCTTGATGCCGATGCCGGGCGTACTTGGCGCCAGAGCGGACTTCGTTCCAGGACGGAAACGGTCGAGGTGGTGGCCTCTTTAAGCGTGCCCATCTATGAAGGGGGAACGGCCACCTACGCCCGTGTGCGCGAGGCCAAGGAAGTGGCCGGTCAGCGCCGTCTGGAGATCGATCAGGCCTTGCGCACGGCCACCGAGAATGCGACCAAGTCCTGGGAATTGCTGGATACGGCAAGGGCCCAGGTTCAGTCTTATTCTGACCAGATCAAGGCCGCCGAGATTGCCCTTGAAGGTGTTAAGCGCGAGGCGGAAGTGGGGGCGCGTACCGTTCTCGATGTGCTGGATTCCGAGCAGGAACTGCTGGATGCCAAGGTCAATCTGGTCAAGGCCAGACGGGATCAGCTTCTGGCGGCCTTTCAGTTGAAGTCGGCGGTCGGCAAGTTGACAGCCTCTGAGTTGGGGCTGGCTGTCGAGATGTATGATCCGCTGTCGCATTACGATAAAGTGCAGAACAAATGGTTTGGCACTTATGTGCCCGAGCCGAAAACGTCACCCTAACGGCGGATGGGGGAAGCCATGTCCAAGGGGGAAAACTTAGCGGCAAGAGGGTCTGATCTTTCTGGCATGCCGTGCCCGATTGACGTAATCTTGCCCCTTGCCAAGGGGCAGGCGACACCATCGACGTTAAAGCGGACGCAGGGACTATGAGCGACGACAAGGCCCAACAAGAACCGTCGATGGAGGATATTCTGGCCTCGATCAGGCGGATTCTTTCCGAGGACGAGGCCGAGCAGGCAGCGCAGCAGCCGGCTGCCGCCCCCGAGCCCCCCCCCCCACCGCCCGAGCCAGAGCCCCTTGAAGAAGAGCCTTTGCCCCTCGACGAGATGATCATCTCGGACGGCGACCTGACCCCGGTTGAGGAGGAGCCTCTCGACCTCGGGGAAGAGGTTTTGGATCTTGGCGAAGAGGTGCTGGAACCCGAACCCGTTCATGAAGAAATTCACGAAGATATTCTGGAGTTGAGCGAGCCGGTTCCCGTCTTCCAACCTGAACCTGAACCTGAACCTGAACCCGAGCCAGAACCCGAGCCAGAACCCGAGCCAGAACCCGAGCCAGAACCAGAGCCCGAACCGGCTTTCGAGCTTCCCTCGATGCAAGAAGAGGTGATGGCCTTTCAGCCCCTGCCTGAGCCCGAGCCCTATTATGAGCCGCCTCCGCCGCCTCCGCCGCCCCGGCAGGAGGAGGCCTTGCTCTCGCCCCAAGTGGCTCAAACATCTTCCAATCTTCTGTCTGAACTGGCCCGTGCCGTGGCCCGCGAACGCGGCATCGGCGTCGGTGTCGGTGGCGGAATCACGCTGGAAGACATGGTCCGCGAAATCCTGCGCCCCATCTTGAAGGACTGGTTGGATGCCAACCTGCCTTACCTGATCGAACGCATGGTCAAGCAGGAGATAGAGCGCATGGTGGATCGCACCTCGAAGTATTAGCGTTTCATTAATATAATTGCATGCGGATTATGTTTGTGCTATCGGTTCGCGCTCTTTTGAAAGTCCATGGAGTCGAGTGCCTTATGCCAAACTTGGCGAAAGTCCAGCAAGATACTAAGGAGCTTAAAGCTTCCATTGATCGCATGCTTGGCGACAAGTATGCCCGGCATGTCGTTCGTAGCAACCATGGACTGAAAACACCTGAAGAGCTTCAGGGTGTCATCTGCGCCACCCCATATGAGGCAGATAGCGACGATGAGCGCTCCAAAAGTTTGGGAGAACTTTTGGACTCGCTATGAGTGTCCCTCCTGCTATCTTCAACTGGATTACTCGGGAAGTAATCCTTACACAATACGTGACGCGATTGGCACAGGCGTGCCGTATCATTGGCATTCCCTTTGATCAGGTGGACTACGCCGAAGCCGAGTTGCGCCGGGCTATTGACGAGACGGACATCGACCTTTCCGCCATGTTCCAGCGGCGCAGCAAAGAGCACGGAATTTCAACAGGTAAAGTTGCTGGGTTGCTCGCGTACAGGCTTAGTCGTTTCAAAATACTTCATTTTTCCGAGGTAGGGCAACAGCAGCTAGGGACCGTCGTTTTACAGGAATTGACGGCATTGCTTCTGGTCGAAGCGCATTTGTTGCGATGGAAGCTGCCTCAAAACACGGTCGTCGAATTGGCATACCAAATGTCTCGCCGACACGCCAACCAGGAAACGCTTGGTGTTGTGTTCGACACGTTGCATCAAGCCCTTCCTTCTGCTTGAGGCCTTGATCTTCCTGCCTGCCTCTGCGATTCTTCGCCCCCCTTCGCCGTGACATTTCAGGAAGCCAAGCCCGTGCTGGATAAAACCTATTCGCCCAAGGACGTCGAACCCCGCCATTATGGCCAGTGGGAGGGCTCGGGCGCTTTTGCCGCCAATTCCGCCTCGAACGCCAAGCCCTATACCATCATGATGCCCCCGCCCAATGTGACGGGCAGCCTGCATATGGGCCATGCGCTGACCTTCACGCTTCAAGACGTGCTGATCCGCTATCGGCGCATGAAGGGCTATGACGCGCTCTGGCAGCCCGGCACCGATCATGCGGGCATCGCCACCCAGATGGTGGTCGAGCGCCAATTGGAAGGCCAGGGCAAAAGCCGCCACGATCTGGGACGCGATGATTTCATCAGCCGAGTCTGGGAATGGAAGGCGGAATCGGGCGGCACCATTACGCGTCAGTTGCGCCGTCTGGGCGCTTCGCCCGACTGGGCCAAGGAACGCTTCACGATGGACGAGGGGCTTTCGTCCGCCGTGCGCAAGGTCTTCGTTGATCTGTTCAAGCAGGGCCTGATCTATCGTGACAAGCGTTTGGTCAATTGGGACCCCAAGCTGCACACCGCCATCTCCGACCTGGAAGTGGAAAGCCGCGAGATCAAGGGCAGTATGTGGCACTTCCGCTATCCTATCGAGGGGATGGAGGGGCGCTTTATCGTGGTTGCCACCACGCGCCCCGAAACCATGCTGGGCGACACGGCGGTGGCTGTGCATCCCGATGATGATCGCTACAAGGACCTGGTGGGCAAGAATGTGATTCTGCCTATCGTGGGACGCCTGATTCCCATCATTGCCGACGAGTATTCCGATCCCGAGAAGGGCACGGGTGCGGTCAAGATCACGCCCGCCCACGACTTCAACGATTTCGAGGTCGGCAAGCGCCACAATCTGCCCATGATCAACGTGCTGGACCTCAATGCCAGGATCAACGAGAACGCGCCCGAGGAATACCGGGGCCTCGACCGTTTCGAGGCCCGCAAGCGCATCGTAGCCCGCTTCGAGGAACTGGAATTGCTCGACAAGATCGAGCCGCACACGCTGATGGTGCCCTATGGCGATCGCTCGGGCGTGGTGATCGAGCCCTGGCTCACCGACCAGTGGTTTGTCGATGCACCCACGCTGGCCAAGCCCGCCATCGAGGCTGTGGAAAGCGGTCGTACCCAGTTCGTGCCCAAGAATTGGGAAAACACCTATTTCGAATGGATGCGCAACATCCAGCCCTGGTGCATTTCGCGCCAGATCTGGTGGGGTCATCAGGTGCCCGCCTGGTACGGCCCTGACGGCCATGTTTTCGTGGAACTGACCGAAGAAGCGGCCGAGGCCGCCGCCGCCAAGCATTACGGTATGGCCGTGACCTTAAAGCGCGACGAAGACGTGCTGGACACCTGGTTCTCCTCGGCCCTCTGGCCCTTCTCTACGCTGGGCTGGCCCACCGAAACGCCCGAGCTGAAGCGCTATTATCCCACCGACGTGTTGGTAACGGGCTTCGACATCATCTTTTTCTGGGTCGCCCGCATGATGATGATGGGCTTGCATTTCATGGGCGATGTGCCTTTCCACACCGTCTATATCCACGCCCTGGTCCGCGACGAGAAGGGCCAGAAGATGAGCAAGTCGAAGGGGAACATCATCGATCCCCTCGATCTGATCGAGAAATACGGCTGCGATGCGCTGCGCTTTACCTTATGTGCGCTCGCGGCCCAGGGGCGCGACATCAAGCTGGCCGAAAGCCGGGTCGAGGGCTATCGCAACTTCGCCACCAAGCTGTGGAACGCCGCGCGCTTTTGCGAGATGAACGAGTGCAAGCCCCGCTTCGGCTTCGATCCCTGGCGGGCCGAGCTTACGCTCAACAAATGGATTCTAGCCAAGACCGCTGAGGCGGGCGTCAAGATGGCGGCGGCGGTTGAAGCCTATCGCTTCAACGACGCGGCCAATGCGGCCTATGCCTTCGTCTGGAATTCCTTCTGCGACTGGTTTTTGGAATTCGCCAAGCCCATCTTCAATGGCAGTGATGAGGCAGCCAAGGCGGAAACACGGGCCACCACGGCCTGGGTGTTGGATCAGATTCTGCATCTTCTGCATCCCTTCATGCCCTTCGTTACCGAGGAATTATGGGAAAAGATGAGTTCCGAGCGGGAAGGGCGCCTGATCGGAGCGCGCTGGCCCACGCATGAAAGCGCTTTGGCCGCTCCCGAGGCCGAGGCCGAGATGGATTGGGTGGTGCGCCTGATTTCAGCCATCCGTTCCGTGCGGGCCGAAATGAATGTGCCGCCCAAGGCGCTTTTGTCGCTGCGTCTGAAGGGCGCTTCGGTCGTTACCAAGTCCCGCCTGGAAACCCATTTGCCGTTGATCCTTTCCCTGGCAAGGCTGGAAAGTGCTGTGGCTGGCGACGAGGCCGCCCCCAAGGGGGCCGTGCAGGTGGTGGTGGACGAGGCCACGGCCATCCTGCCCCTGGCTCAGCATATTGACATTGCCAAGGAGGCTGCGCGCCTGGAGAAGGAGATCGCTCGCTTGGCCGATGACATCGGCAAGACGGAGAAGAAGCTTTCCAATCCCGCCTTCGTAGAAAAGGCCGATCCCGACGTGGTGGCCGAAGCCCGCGAGCGCATGACCGAATTGGCGATTGCCAAAGGCAAACTCAGCGAGGCGCTGAGTCAGTTGAGGTGAGGGGGGAGATGTGATAGGAATCGGCAACTATAACGTGACTTTGGGGGGGCGTTAGATGTTGCGATTCTTCTTGGGGATTTTGCTAATCCTGGGACTGGCCGAGCAGGCTTTGGCCGACCCTGCCTTTGTCATCGATTCCGATTACAGCATCGGCAAGCAGGTTTCCGGCACTGTCCGCATTGGCAATGCCCTTGTGGCCCTTCCTCCCGGCAATTTCACGGTCGCTGTTTTCAACGAGTCAGATTCGACAGGCAGCGCAGCGATTCATTCGAAACTTCATTTGGCTTGGCTGGTCCAGACAGTCGATGGCCGTTTGAATCGCGCAATCCTGCTCGAATCGAACACGGGGAATTCTTTGGTTGGCGGATGGAACCGCAACAAGGAAATCTGCGACCGGAAGGATGTTCATCATAACGCTTCGGACCAGAACTATTCGATCAAGGATACTCAGTGTTGGTCGGTAAATCACTTTGTGCTGGGGCGTTCCTCCAGCACTTCGATAACAACGGCCGCTTTTTATGACTATACAAAGGATATGCGCAGGCCGGTCACGGCGCTGGTGAACGCGTTTTACCTGGTCAACGGGGCATCGTTCCTTCGCGCCTTGTACTATCTCAATCCTGAAATCGAAGGTTTCGACCCCGCCAAGCAAGACTGGCGGACCAATGATTGGCACATGGACAGGATTCAGGGCGATCCGAAAAGAAGCGCCTATGTTGCTGCGGTCAAAGCCGAGGGCGAGGTGTTGTATAAACTTTACAAGTCAGGCTTCGCTTTTGCAGGTTCCTCGCCGGTTGGGGATTCAGCCCAAGTGCTTTCCGCTGCTGTTCAAGTCAACAGGCCTGTCAGATAGGAGACTCATGACCGAAGACTCGTTCCAGGGCTTTACCAGAAAGACGCTGCCTTTCTTAAAGAACCTCGCCCGCAACAATGAGAAAGCCTGGTTCGAGGCCCACAAGCAGGACTATATCGATCATGTGCGCACGCCGTTGCGCCCGCTACAAACTGCTTGATAAGCTCTTCTTGAATACTTGCCGTTAGGCGGCTGCGGCGGCGCTTGTTAACCATATGATCCAGATAGCCTTTTTCAGCTATCTAGGCCAGCCCCATTATTTATACATATAATCCATATAAAGTGCAAAATTTTGCTTTTCAGAAGGCAAATCAACTTAAATCAAGTTAACGGCAATCACCCCATTGTAGCGCAATGAAAAAACCCACTCCCCCTTGTCGTAGGCGTGTGTCATGCTTATGTGCTGACTAGTTGCCCATTGCGTTCGAGGGGGGCTCATGGCCACGGCAAAAAGCACTTCGTCCAAAGGCGCGTCCAAATCTCCGTCCACCGACCTGTTGAAACTCTATCGCGACATGCTGCTGATCCGGCGCTTCGAGGAGAAGGCGGGGCAGTTGTATGGCATGGGTCTCATTGGCGGCTTTTGTCACCTCTATATCGGTCAGGAGGCGGTGGTGGTGGGGCTGACGGCGGCCACAAGGCCGGGTGATTCCTTCATCACCAGCTATCGCGACCACGGCCATATGCTGGCAGCGGGCATGGATCCCAAGGGCGTCATGGCCGAACTGACCGGGCGCGTCGGCGGCTATTCCAAGGGCAAAGGCGGCAGCATGCACATGTTCAGCCGCGAGAAGGGATTTTTCGGCGGTCACGGCATCGTGGCGGCTCAGGTGCCTTTGGGCACCGGTTTGGCCTTCGGCCACAAATACCGCGAGGATCAGGGCGTCTGCTTGTGTTTCCTGGGCGATGGCGCGGTCAACCAGGGCCAGGTCTATGAAAGCTTCAACATGGCCGCCCTTTGGAAGCTGCCTGTGATCTATGTGATCGAGAACAACAGATATGGCATGGGCACCTCGGTCGAGCGCGCCTCGGCCTCAAGCACAGAGTTGCATCGCCGGGGCGATGCCTATGGCATTCCAGGCATCGCGGTCGATGGCATGAATGTCCTGGAGGTCGAAAAGGCGGGGCGCAAATGGATCGCTCATGCCAGGGAGGGCAAAGGGCCGGTGGTTCTGGAAATGAAGACCTACCGCTATCGCGGCCATTCGATGAGCGATCCGGCCAAGTATCGCACCAAAGAGGAAGTGAGCAAGGTCAGGGCCGAGCATGATCCCATCGACACGCTGGCCAAGCTGATTCTAGACGGCAAGGCAGCCAGCGAGGATCAGCTCAAGGAGATCGATCGCGAGGTCAAAGAAATCTGCACGAATGCCTCGGATTTTGCGCAGGCAAGTCCCCTGCCAGAGGCCAAGGAATTGTTCACCGATATCCTGGTGGGGATTTAAGCCATGCCCATTCAAATCCTGATGCCCGCCCTGTCGCCCACCATGACCGAAGGCAAGCTGGCCCGCTGGCTGAAGGCCGAGGGAGACAAGATCAAATCGGGCGACGTGCTGGCCGAGATCGAAACCGACAAGGCGACCATGGAAATGGAAGCCGCCGATGACGGCATTCTTGGCCGTATCTTGGTGCAGGGGGGCAGCGAGGGGGTGAAAGTGAATACCCCCATCGGTCTGATCCTGGCTGAAGGCGAGGACAAGAGCGCTTTGGAAGCGGTTGCAGCACCTGTTGCGGCAAAGGCGCCCGCCGAGCCAGTGCCGGTGCCCGTGCCGGTCCCTGCCGTTGTGTCTCCTGCGCCTGCGGCGCCCCAGCCCCAGCAAAAAGCCTATACCGGCCCCACCAAACGCCAGACCGTGCGCGAAGCCCTGCGGGACGCCATGGCCGAGGAAATGCGCTGTGATCCCAACGTGTTTCTGATGGGCGAGGAAGTGGGCCAGTATCAGGGGGCCTACAAGGTCAGCCAGGGTCTTTTGGACGAATTCGGCCCCAAGCGCGTCATCGATACGCCGATCACTGAAATGGGGTTCGCTGGTCTCGGCGTGGGCGCGGCCTTCGGAGGGCTTCGGCCCATCGTCGAATTCATGACCTTCAATTTCTCGATGCAGGCGATTGACCAGATCGTCAATTCGGCGTCAAAAACCCTTTACATGTCTGGCGGCCAGCAGACCTGCCCCATCGTCTTTCGTGGCCCCAACGGTGCGGCCTCGCGCGTGGCGGCTCAGCATTCGCAATGCTATGCCTCGTGGTACGCCCATTGTCCGGGCATGAAGGTGGTGGCCCCCTGGTCGGGCATGGATGCCAAGGGCTTGTTGAAATCGGCCATCCGCGATCCCAACCCCGTCATCTTCCTTGAAAACGAGATGATGTACGGCCAAAGCTTCGATGTGCCCGAGGATGCGGATTTCACCCTGCCCATAGGACTTGCCAGGATCGAGCGGGCGGGGGGGGATGTCACCATCACCGCCTTCTCGCGCATGGTGGGGGTGGCGCTGGAAGCCGCTGAAGCGCTCGCCAAAGAGGGCATCGAGGCCGAGGTGATCAATCTGTTGAGCCTGCGCCCGCTGGATAGTGCCGCCATCATCGAAAGTGTGAAGAAAACCAACCGTCTGGTCACGGTGGAGGAGGGCTGGCCCTTTGCCGGCATCGGGGCCGAGATCGCGGCCCTGGTGATGGATCAGGCCTTCGACTGGCTGGATGCGCCTGTCAACCGCGTCACCGGCGAAGACGTGCCCATGCCTTACGCAGCAAACCTTGAAAAGCTGGCTTTGCCCGATGTTCCCAAGATTGTGGCTGCCGCCAAAGCGGTTTGCTATCGGGGGCAAAAATGACCGCGGTATCGCGCCAGTTCGCCAGCCCCCTGGCGCGTCGGCTGGCTGCCGAGAAGGGGCTCGATCTGGCCTTGGTTGCGGGCTCCGGCCCCCACGGTCGCATCGTGAAGGCCGATGTGCTGGCGGCCAAGCCGGGGGCCAAGCCAGGAGCCAAAGCAGTGGCAGTCATCCCGGCAGGCGGCATCGAGGCGATTCCCAACACGACACTTCGCAAAACCATCGCCCGGCGCTTGACGGAATCGAAACAGACCATTCCGCATTTCTATCTCTCGGTCGATCTTGATCTCGATCAGCTTCTGGACCTGCGCGAAAAGCTCAATCAGCGGGCCGAGGGCTTCAAGCTGTCGGTCAATGATTTCATCATCAAGGCCAGCGCCAAGGCCTTGCGCGCCATTCCCGCTGCCAATGCCAGTTGGACCGACGAGGCCACGCTGCGCTATTCCGATGTCGATATTTCGGTGGCGGTGGCCGCCCCCGGCGGTTTGGTGACCCCCATCATCCGCAGGGCCGATACAAAAACCCTGGCCCAGATTTCTCTCGAGATGAAGGCTCTGGCCGAGAAGGCCCGCGCGGGCAAGTTGATGCCGGAAGACTATCAGGGCGGCGGCTTTACCATCTCCAATCTCGGCATGTATGGCATCAAAAGCTTCAGTGCCATCATCAATCCCCCCCAGGCATGCATCCTGGCCGTGGGGGTGGGCGAGAAGCGCCCGGTGGTCAGGGACGGCACCCTTGCCATCGCCACCCTTTGCACCGTCACCCTCTCGGTCGATCACCGAGCCGTCGATGGGGTGGTGGGGGCCGAGCTTATGGCCGCCTTCAAGAAAGCCATCGAAGACCCGCTGGGATTGCTGCTATGAGCGAGCAGGCTTTCGATCTTGTCATCATCGGGGCCGGTCCGGGGGGCTATGTGGCGGCCATCCGCGCAGCACAACTGGGTCTGAAAACGGCGGTGGTGGAGAAGGCCCATCTGGGCGGCATCTGCCTCAACTGGGGCTGTATCCCCACCAAGGCGCTGTTGCGCTCGGCTGAGGTGTACCGGCTCATGCAACATGCCGATAGCTTCGGCCTGGCGTCGCCCAATCCCGGCTTCGATCTGGGCAAAATCGTGGCCCGCTCGCGCGCTGTGGCGGCGCAACTCCAGGCGGGCGTCAAGTATTTGCTGAAAAAGAACAAGGTGACGGTGATCGAGGGCCATGGGCGTCTGGCGGGCAAGGGCAGGGTGGCGGTCGAGAATGGCCCGACACTTTCGGCGGCGCACATCCTGATCGCCACCGGAGCGCGGGCCAAGCTGGTTCCCGGCCTGGAACCCGATGGCGATCTGGTCTGGACCTATAAGGAAGCCATGACCCCCAAAGCGTTTCCGAAATCGCTGCTGGTGGTGGGATCGGGCGCCATCGGCATCGAATTCGCAAGCTTCTACTCGGGCCTGGGCTGCAAGGTGACGGTGGTCGAGATGCTGGATCGCATCCTGCCGGTCGAGGATGAGGAAATCTCGGCCATGGCCCGCAAAAGCTTTGAGCGTCAGGGCATGACCATCCTGACCTCGGCCTCGGTCAAGGGGCTTCGCAAAGAGGCGGGACAGGTTTGCGTCACCGTCGAGGCGGGCGGCAAGAGCAGCGAGATCACGGCCGAGCGTGTGCTGGTGGCGGTGGGGGTTTCGCCCAATATCGAAAATCTCGGCCTGGAAGGGACGGGGATTAAGATCGAGCGCGGCCATATCGTAACCGATGCGATGATGCGCACGGGAGAACCCGGCGTCTATGCCATCGGCGACGTGACAGCGCCGCCCTGGCTGGCCCACAAGGCCAGTCACGAGGGCGTGATCTGCGTGGAAGCGATTGCGGGACTTTCGCCCCATGCCCTGCATCCGCGCAGCATTCCCGGCTGCACCTATGCCAGCCCCCAGGTGGCCAGCGTCGGCCTGACCGAGAAGCAGGCGAAGGAGCAGGGCTTTGACGTCAAGGTCGGGCGGTTTTCGGCCATCGGCAACGGCAAGGCCATTGCGCTGGGTGAAGAGGAGGGGCTGGTCAAGACCGTCTTCGACGCCAAAACCGGCGAATTGCTGGGGGCCCATATGATCGGGGCCGAAGTGACTGAAATGATTCAGGGTTATTGCATCGCCCGCACCCTGGAGGGCACCGAGGCCGAACTGATGCAGACGGTCTTTCCCCATCCGACACTTTCCGAAATGATGCATGAAAGTGCCCTTGACGCCTGGGGCAGGGCCATTCATTTCTAATAAATGAACGAGACCGCCCCCTTAAAGCCCTTGCGCAAGCCCGACTGGATTCGTGCAAAAGCCCCCACCTCGGCCGAGGTGGCCGAAACCCGCAAGCTGATGCGCGGGCTTCATCTGCATACCGTGTGCGAAGAGGCGGCCTGCCCCAACTTGGGCGAATGCTGGAGCAGAAAGCACGCCACCGTGATGATCCTGGGCGACACCTGCACTCGGGCCTGCGCCTTTTGCAATGTAAAGACCGGTAAGCCCAATCCCGTTGACCCGGAAGAACCGGTCCATCTGGCCCGCATGGCAGTTGCCATGGGCTTGAAACATATGGTGATTACTTCGGTTGATCGCGACGATCTGCCTGATGGCGGGGCCTCGCAATTCGTAGCCGCCATCCAGGCGGTGCGCGAGGCCTCACCCGGCACCACCATCGAGGTGCTGACGCCTGATTTCAAGGACAAGCCGGGTGCCCTGGAAGCCGTGGTGATGGCCGCCCCCGATGTTTTCAACCATAATCTGGAAACCGTGCCGCGCCTGTATCAGAGCATTCGCCCCGGGGCGCGCTATTTCAATTCGCTGCGCTTGTTGGACGATGCCAAGAAGCTGAAAGCCGATCTCTTCACCAAATCGGGCATCATGGTGGGGTTGGGTGAGGAGAAGGGCGAGGTGCTGCAGGTGATGGACGATCTGCGCAGCGCCCGGGTCGATTTCATCACCATCGGCCAGTATCTGCAGCCCACGGCCAAACATGCGCCCGTGCTGCGCTTTGTCGAGCCAGCCGAGTTCGATGAGTATGCAAGGATCGCCAGGGCCAAAGGGTTCCTGATGGTGGCGGCAACGCCCATGACCCGCTCGTCGCACCATGCGGGCCGGGATTTTGAAGAATTAAGAAAAGCCCGGGCAGGGCAGAGCTGATGCCCACCCATGCCGAAAAGCGCACGCTGCCCTATAGCTCAGAGCAGATGTTCGATCTGGTGCTGGATGTCGAGCGCTATCCCGAATTCCTGCCCTGGGTGATCGACGCCAAGGTGATCAGCAACGACGGCGCGAAGTTGGTGGCCGATGTCTGGGCGGGCTTCAAGATGGTGCGCGAGCGCTACCGCTCGGAAGTGACCATCGACCGGCCGAACCGCCTCGATATCATCTATACCGAAGGCCCCTTTAGGCATCTCAACAATCACTGGATCTTCGAGCCGGTGGAGAAGGGGACGCGCATCGATTTCTATATCGATTTCGAGTTCAAATCGCGCCTGCTGCAAGGGCTGATGGGGGCCGTCTTCAACGAGGCGGTGGGCCGCATGGTGATGAGCTTCGAACGAAGGGCTCGGCAGATGTATGGCAAAAAGGCGGGGTAGGGAGGATTCCTGCCCTGATCCATTTGCAAAACAGTGCGCCAAAGAGTACTATTTGCCGTATGAACGACCATACGATTTGGGTGGCGCATGTCTCATTTATCGGCCAATGACCTGAAGGTAAAGGGTGTTTCAGCCCTGGAGGCCGCCCTGGAAACCAGCCGGGAGGTCCTTATCACGGTGCGCGGCAAGGACCGTTTTGTCGTGATGGAGATTGAGCATTACCACTATCTGCGCGAATGCGAGTTGGAGGCGGCTTTGGCCGAGTCCAGGGCCGATCTTGCGGCGGGGCGTTTCGTCAAATCCTCCCCCGAAGCCCATATGGAGCGTTTGAAGGCAGGGCGATGAGCTTCACGCTCGTTTTCACGGAGCAGTATGAAAGACGGGCGGCGCGTTTTTTGAAACGCCATCCGGCGTTAGAAAAGCAGTATCTGAAGACATTGCAATTGCTGGAGGCCAATCCCTTCCACCCCTCGCTGCGCCTGCATGCGCTCACGGGAAAATTGGACGGGCTTCATTCGGTCTCGATCAATCTGTCCTACCGCATCACGCTTGAGCTAATGATCCGCGATCAGGAAATCATCCCGGTCAATGTCGGCGACCACGACGCGGTTTATTGATTCACCCTGGCCGTGAGGGGATTGATCCCTGAGTGGTGACAGGTTGCACTCGTTTGCGACATGATATGCAGCTTTCGCCATAAAGGCCTAAGGCTCCTCTTTGAAACCGGGGAAAGGCCGAAGTCGATGGATTTGCCCGGGCTGCGGCTTCACGCTCTGAAGGGCGACCTGATCGGGTTCTGGTCAGTCATGGTTTCGGGAAATTGGCGCATCGTTTTTCGCTTTGAAGACGGTCATGCCCACGATGTCGATCTGATCGATTATCATTAGGTGTTGTTGCCATGCCGATAAAGAATCCCCCGCATCCGGGCCTGTCGATCCGCTATGACTGCCTTGAGCCCTTGGGGCTGACCGTCACCGATGCCGCCAGCCGGTTGGGCGTTTCCAGAAAACAGCTCTCCGATCTCCTGAACGGCCATGCGGGAATCTCCCCAGAAATGGCGATCCGCCTCGACAAGGCCTTCGGGGGCGAAGCCGAGACCTGGCTGCGCCTTCAGACTGCCTATGATCTTGCAAAGGCCATGAAGAACGCCCACCGCATCAAGGTGGAGCGGATTACACTGGCTGCCTAAGAGGTGGGATCGGGCGCTATTTACCCATCCTTGCCGTTGTGAACGGGTCGCCGCCGCCCAGCCAGATATCCCAGAGCAGGGCGGTCGGTGTTTCCAGGGCCAGCACCGGGCGCAGGTCGAGCTTGGTCATGGCCAGGCCTTTTTCCATCAGCCCGCGGGCCAGTCCCGCCTGCATGCGGGTATAGATTTCGAAATGGGGGGGCCAGATCGGCACCTCGTTGCCGGGAACGCCCACCCCTTTCTTGCAGGCCTCGACATCCAGCGAATGGAAGGCGCGGCACATCAGGGGGCGGTGCGCGTAGAAGCGGCAATGGCCTTTCTTGCTCAAAAGCGGGCAGCCCTTCTGGCTGGAACGGGCCGCCTGCGCAACGGCAAGACGAAAGCCGCACAACTCGATCACATCTAAAAGAAACAGGGCTTCGGGCGGCGTCATGACGATATGCTTGGTAAAGCAGCAATGTGTGCATCCGTCCTTGCAGTGCAGGGGCG
The DNA here is from genome assembly GCA_015232335.1 of Alphaproteobacteria bacterium. Lineage (GTDB taxonomy): Bacteria > Pseudomonadota > Alphaproteobacteria > Rhodospirillales > WMHbin7 > WMHbin7. Next base: position 15,959 of record JADFZV010000059.1, read on the forward strand.
TTGGCGGCGGGGATTCGGCCCGGTGGCGCTCGATCAGGCCAGTCGCCGTTTCCTCCAACAGCAAGAACAAATCCGAGAATCCCCGGGGCCGGTCCTGGCCTTCCAGGGTCTCGATGGCAGCCAGCGCCACCTGGCGTTCGATTTCCGTTTCCAGGCTCATGGCGCGTCCTTCGGGACAGGGCAACCGGCCTCGGACCACAAGCGGGCGGCCAGGCGCATCCGCTCCCGGCCCTGAGTGATATAGCGCCCGATGGCGCGGCCCAGCTCCTCGCGCTCGGGCGTCTGGGGGAAGATGGCTTGGCCCGTCTCGTCCAGCGGGCAATCTTCCATCATGCGAAAGAGATGCGATCCCGGGGGGCAGTTGTAGCGCAGAAGCCTGTCTTGGGCGCGGGCCAGATGGAACAGGCGCTGAATACCCTCGTAGAAGGCCACGTCCTCGCCCGCCAGCTTACTGCGAAACACCGCGTCTTCAGGAAATCCACCCAACACATCAAAGACATAACGCTTCAGCACGAGGTTGGACGGAATCGAGTTGTAGGTAATGTCGTAATGGGCCGGAGCCAGATCGATCCTGGGTTCGGTCTCGAAGCCGAATTTGATGGCGTCCCAGCGGGCATCCTTGTCCAGCACGTTCAGGGCCGAAGGCAGGGCATGGGGCAGATATTCGTCGTCGGCGTCCAGAAAGGCCAAATAGCGGCTGGGCTGTGACCTTGCCCCCAGATTTCTGGCCGCCCCCGGACCTGAATTGACCGGCATGGACAGAACCGACACCCGGTCATCCCTGGCGGCCAGGTTATGAGCCAGAGCCAGAGACTCGTCGGTCGAGGCGTCATCGACGATGACGATCTTTAAGGGATCGACCTTTTGGGCCAGGGCCGAGGCGAGGCTGCGCTCCAGGCTGGCAGCAGCGTTGAAACAAGGAATGACCACCAGAAGGCCCTTCATGGCGCCGCCTCCTCATCAAGGGTTCGGCAGAGCAGATCGAGGGCGGCCAGGCAGGTGGATTTGCGCACCTGATCGCGCCCGCCTTGGAAGATATGGCGCTCGTGACGTGTCGGGCCGCCCCTTCGGGCGGCAGCGATATGAACCAGCCCCACCGGCTTCTCTTGGGTGCCGCCGTCTGGTCCTGCAATGCCCGT
>JADFZV010000005.1 GCA_015232335.1 Alphaproteobacteria bacterium
GTCGTGGGGTCGGGGTCAATGGGGTCGGGGTCAGGTCTTGATTGGGGTCGGGGTCAGGTCTTGATTGTTGCCTGAATTTCTTCGAGGCAGCTTGTCTGGCAACGCCTCGCTTTCCCCCACCCAATCCTGGAAAGCCCCGGTCCCAGATGGCTCCTCCGCTACGAATGGAATATCCCGGTGCTCTATGAGAACTTCAAGGTGAGATAGTAGCTGTAAATTGATGCAAATCAACCTGTGCGTAAATGTTATTCTAGTTGTATCTTAATAAGAGAAAATGCCATTGACTCTCTAATGCATTTGGCTAAAGTTTGAAACGGGGGTCATGTCTTGATTGTTTTCTGAATTTCTTCTGGGCGGGGTCAGGTATTGGGCCATGCTGGACGAGGAGGACGAGAAACGCATCCTTTCGGGCCAGATGCGCCTGCGCCCTAGCGATTGGCGCAGCGGAAGCAAACTGTGGCTGATCGACATCGTGGCCCCGTTTGGCGGCCAGGATGGTGTGTTGAAGCACCTGAAACAGACCTTGTTCAAGGACCAGCCGCTGCTGGCGCTTAGCCCCGGCGAAAACGGCCAGGGCTTCGTGGCGGGGGAAGTAAGAGTAGGAAAAAGGGAAGCGACGGTATGACGGGCGCAAAAGGCAGACGTGAAGTGATCGCCGGTTTAGCCGCCCTGGCAGGCAGTACATTGCTGCAAAGCCCGACTTCTCTGGCGGCGAAGGAAACAAATGTGGGTGGAATTGAGCTTAAAGTGCGTCGGCGCCTTCGCCACGACGGCGTCTTGTCTGTGGCCTGGAGTCCGGACGGGACAAAACTGGTGTCGGCCGGTTACCCCTACAAACTTTGGAATCCGCATACGGGTGAAAAGCTGCACGAACTTGGGCCGCCCTTCTCGGCTTTCGTTGTCAGCGCTCCGGTCAGGTTTACGGCGGATGGCAAGCATGTCGTTGTCGTTAGCGACAATGCCAGAATAGGTGACGCCTGGACCGGATTTGGTCTGTGGAACGTCGAGACAGGTCTACTTGATCGGCAAGTTCCGTTTCCGACAAAATACTTTTCGCCAAAAAAAGCAGGAGACCCCTGGTTCATTCCGATTCCAGGCAAGAAGCAAGCCGTGGTGATTTACATCAAGAATCATGGTTGGCCGGTGCTGATCTATGACACCGAAACCTGGGAAGTGATCGGGGCGCCCATAAGACTGCCGCAAGGCGGAGCAACGGATTTCGATGTCTCGCCGGATGGCCGATTGCTGGCGGTTGGAAATAGAATGTGGGAAGTGTTCGTCGGCAATCCGACTGGTCGCATAGAGCTGTACGATCTTGTTAGCGGAAAGCTGGTTCAGGCCATAGATCGCGCACATAAGGACGTGACGGGGCATGTCAAATTCAGCCCCGATGGAAAATATATTGCTTCGTCACAGATGGAGCTAGGTATGCGCATCCTAAACACCAAAACAAACGAACTAGAGGACATGAACGACCTGGACCCTGTGCGGCTTTGGGAAATTTCTTCCGGGAACAAAGGAGTGTCCTTTGAAGGCCCCTTTCCTGGAACATCGAATCTTGCATTCCATCCGATTAGGCCCTGGGTTGCCGCATCGCTGGGAACAATTACAGGAAAAACCAAGGGGCCGGAATTTCGAGTGTGGGATTGGAAGAACGGCACGCAATTGGCTGTCGAGAACCAATTCACTTCATCCGCCGAAAGTATTGAATTCAGCCCGGACGGCCGATTTGTGGCAATGGCGGGCAACAATAAGGAATGTTTTCATCAGGCTATGTAGAAATTGCGGAAATCATGTCGCGCTGACAAAATGGAGCAATTAGGGTCAGGTCTTGATTGAAATTGCGTGGAGCAATTAGGGTCAGGTCTTGATTGTTTCCTGTTTTTCTTCTAGCCTGCCCCGTCTCGCATTCACCGCATTCCCGCCCCGATCCTGGAAAGCCCCGTCCCAGATGGCTCGTCCGCTACGCATTGAATATCCGGGGGCTCTGTACCACGTCACGGCCAGGGGCAATGCGCGCCAGCCCATCTTCCTGTCCAAGGCGGATGCCATGCGCTTTCTCGAGGTGCTGGGCGACACCGCCTTGCGCATGGGCTGGCGCCTTCACGCCTATTGCCTGATGACCAACCACTACCATCTGCTGGTCGAGACCGGGCAGGCCAATCTGTCGCGCGGCATGAGGCAGTTGAACGGAGTCTACACCCAGGATTTCAACCGGGCTCACCGGCGCGTGGGGCACCTGTTCCAGGGGCGCTACAAGGCCATCCTGGTCGAGGCCGAGGCCTATTTCCTGGAGCTCGCGCGCTATGTCGTGCTCAATCCGGTGCGGGCGAAACTGGTCGAGACGCCCGCCGGATGGCTCTGGAGCAGCTATCGCGCCACCCTGGGACAGAGCGACGCGCCAGAATGGCTTGAGGCCGCTTCCCTGCTTGGCCGTTTCGCCGACAAGGAGGAGCGGGCCAGGGCCGCCTATGCCGCCTTCGTTTCCGAGGGGATCGCCCAGCCCTCGCCCTGGGAGGCCGTCCGTCATCAGCTTATTCTGGGAAGCGAAAGTTTCGCCGAGAAATTCCTGAAACGAGATGGGGGCGAGAAGCCCGTCTCGTCCGAGGTGCCCAAGCGCCAGAAGCGGGCTCTTGCCCGAAGCCTCGCCGAGATCGCTGCCGCCTCGCCCACGCGGGATGGCGCAATCTCGGCTGCCTGGGCTACCGGCGCCTTTACGCAACGCGACATCGGCAACTTCTTCGCCCTGGGCTACAGCCAGGTCAGCAAGATCATCAAACGACAGGGGAAAGAATCAAGACCTGACCCCCGGTGCCAAAATGACCCCCGGTGCCAAAAGGAAACAATCAAGACCTGACCCCGCTCCACACCACCATCTGAGGGAGGGGGATTTCGATGCCCAATTCGTCGAAGCGAAGCTTCATGCGCCGGTTGAATTCGCGCATCACCACCCATTGCTTGCCGGGCTCGGTTTTCAGGCGCGCCTTGAGGATGACGGCGGAATCGGCGAATTTCTCCAGCCCCAGCATCTCCAGGGGCTCCAAGATCAACTGGCCGAACGCCTCGTCCTCGGCCAAGACAGCGCCCAACTCAGTCAGCACCTTCATCACCTGATCCACATTCTCGTGGTAGCCCACGCCCACCTCGAACACGGCATAGGCGTAATCCACCGTCATGTTGATGAAGGAATCGACATTGCTGAAGGGGATGACATGCAGATAGCCGCGCTGGTCGCGCAGTTGGATATCCACCAAGGTCATCTTCTCGATAACCCCGCTATGCTCGCCGATCTTCACCGCATCGCCCACGGCCAGCGTGTCTTCCAGCAAAATCGAGACACTGCCGATCAGATCCTGCACCAATTTCTGTGCCCCCAGGCCGACAGCCAGCCCGACCATACCGGCACCAGCCAGCAGAGGAGCGATATTCACCCCCAGTTCCGAAAGCACCGTCAGTCCGCACAGGGCAACCAGAACGATACCCACCCCCATGCGCAACAGGGGAACCAGCGTTTTAAGCCGTCCCTGGCGCCGCCCCTGCCCGTCAAGGCGCTTAAGCGCCCCTTCCAGCGCCGCTCCGGCCAGTTCCCACAGGAAAACAGCAAACCCGATAACCAGAAGGCTGGTCAGCAGGCTGACCAGAAATCGACGCCCCTGGGGGCCATCCAGCAGGGCCAGCGCATTAGCCCCAAAGACTTCCAGAATAGCCAGGACCGCCGCCAGCCCGACCAAGGCGCGAATAGCCCCTTTCAGCACGGGGGCATAACGTTGGGCCCGCATCGTCAGGCCGGGCATGGTTTCTTCATGGCTGACCAAGAGGCCAAGCCCCTTGTTCAGCCCGCGGGACAGGAATCTTCCCACCCCCCAGGCAAGCAGCAAGATCAGCAGCGACAAGCCCAGCGCCTGGACGATATCCAGGGGGTTCATCTTGCCCAAGCTTATCTTCAGTTTTTGAACGAATTTGGGAAGTTTTGAACTTAGGACGGGCGGCGGCGGCTCGTGGATCTGCTTGATCTGGCTGATCAATCTGGCCCTGGCGGCATCGTCTTCCAAGACATTGAGCAAGATCTGCACGTCGTCTGGCTGGGAAGCTGGCAGGGAGGCCGTCTCGGCCAATCCGACCTCAGGAAGTGCTAGAGCCAGAATGAGCGCCAAAAGCGCAAGAATGTGATTCATACCTATATCTCCGGATGAATTAACCTCTCCCCAGACGCCCCCTCTTGTGGCACAGTTCAAGCTCTAGGGGAAATGTTGCATCTGGGGATGTGGGGGCTTGGCATTCGGCCACACCGGAGAGGGTCATGATCGTCACCATCTACCACAATCCGCGCTGCTCAAAATCAAGACAAGCCCTTGATATCCTTATGTCAAAGGGGATCGATCCGCAGGTGGTCGAATATCTGAAAACGCCCCTCTCGGCGCTTGAAATCAAGCGCCTGCTGAAACTTCTGAACGTGACTCCCCGTCAGGTGATGCGGGCCAAGGAAGCCGCCGAGGTTGGACTTAGCGATCCCGCCCTCTCCGACGAGGCGTTGGTCGAAGGACTGAGCCGCCACCCTCAGGTGCTGGAGCGGCCCATTGTGGTGGCCGGAAACAAGGCCGTGCTGGGTCGCCCGCCCGAAGCCGTGCTGGCGATTCTTTAACCAACGAAATATCCTGAAATTCTTAAGGAAACCGTTGACAAGCGCTGCACTTGCGGCGACCTTAGACGAAGCGTTTTCGCGTCTGCGGCAACGCGCTGAATTTATGTGTTTTTACCACGAGAAACCGAAGGCTGGAATGAAACAGGCCCCAATCATGCAGATGCCGACGACGACCAGCCCCCAAAGGGCGGCGCCTGCGGCTGTCATGATGCCCGTCCTTCGGCTCCTTCTGCTTCGACTTAGGTGCCCCTGAGCGCGCCGCACGTCTGTGCAGCACCGCTTGGGGCGATCGCGCGCTGCAAAGCGCGTCGATCAGGTCGAGTCCAAGGTTTTTCGTGAAAGGGTAAGTCCCATGACCAGTTCCAATCGTTCTTCGTCCATAGACCAACGCGTCATCATTTTCGATACCACCCTGCGCGACGGCGAGCAGTCGCCGGGGGCGTCGATGAATCTGGACGAAAAAGTACGTATCGCAGCACAGCTCGAAGAGATGGGCGTCGATGTCATCGAGGCCGGCTTTCCCATTGCCTCGCCCGGCGATTTCGAAGCCGTGAAGCGCGTGGCGCAAACCGTGAAGCGCACCACGGTCTGCGGTCTGGCCCGCGCCACCAAGGCCGATATCGAACGCTGCGCCGAAGCCGTAAAGCCCGCCCCCAGAGGGCGCATTCACACCTTCATTTCCACCTCGCCCCTGCACATGAAGTTCAAGCTGCAGATGGAACCCGAGAAGGTCTATCAGGCGGTCATCGATTCGGTTAGCCATGCAAGGCGCTTTACCGACGACGTGGAGTGGTCGGCCGAGGATGGATCGCGTACCGAGCATGATTTCCTCTGCCGCTGCGTCGAGGCCGCCATTGCCGCCGGAGCGGGAACCATCAATATTCCCGACACGGTGGGCTATGCCGTACCCGAAGAATACGCCGCCCTGATCGGCATGCTGTTCAACCGTGTGCCCAATATCGACAAGGCCATCATCTCGGTGCATTGCCATAATGATCTGGGCCTGGCCGTGGCTAATTCGCTGGCTGCCGTGGGGGCCGGGGCGCGCCAGATCGAATGCACTGTCAACGGATTGGGCGAGCGCGCCGGAAACGCTGCCATGGAAGAGATCGTGATGGCGCTGCGCACCCGTCACGACCGCCTGCCCTACGTTACCGGCATCAAGTCGGAAAGCATCATGAAGGCTTCGCATCTGGTTTCGCAGATCACCGGCTTCGTGGTTCAGCCGAACAAGGCCATCGTGGGCGCTAACGCTTTCGCTCATGAATCGGGCATTCACCAGGACGGCGTTCTCAAGCATGCGGGCACCTACGAGATCATGACCCCGGAATCCGTGGGGCTCAACCGCTCGAAACTGGTTCTCGGCAAATTGTCGGGTAGTGCGGCCTTCAAGGCCAAGCTGAAGGAACTGGGCATTGATCTGGGCGACAATGCCCTGAAAGATGCCTTCAAGCGCTTCAAGGATCTGGCTGATCGCAAGCGCGACATCTACGACGAAGACATCGTTACCCTGGTCGAGGATGAAACGCTGCGCGCCTCGGATACTTTGCGCTTTGTCAGCCTCGACGTGCATTGCGGATCGAAGGCGCCGCCCAAGGCAACGCTGGAGATGGAAATGGACGGGCGCCTGCTCTCGGCCACCGCCTCTGGCGACGGGCCGGTGGACGCCACCTTCAATGCCATCAAGGAACTTTTCCCGCACGAGGCCCGTTTACAGCTCTATCAGGTCAGCGCTGTCACCGAGGGCACAGACGCCCAGGCCGAAGTTTCTGTGCGTCTGGAAGAAAATGGAAAGACGGTCAATGGTCAGGGAGCCGACACCGACACGCTCGTCGCCTCTGCCAAGGCCTATGTCAACGCCATCAACAAGCTGGTGGTGAAGCGCACACGTTCGGCGCCCCAGGCTCTCTCAGCCTAGGATGCAGGGAGTTTAAGTCGGGATTGCCGGGGCGCTGATCGCGTCCCGGCGACCCAGAATGAGAAACAAGTAAAACGGAGCGATCGGTACTCACATGTTTTCGCGTTTGATGGGGATGATGTCGGCCGATATGGCCATTGATCTTGGGACGGCCAACACCCTGGTCTATGTCAAGGGGCGCGGCATCGTGCTCAACGAGCCCTCGGTGGTGGCGATTGCCGACATCAAGGGCAAGAAGCAGGTGCTGGCCGTCGGCAACGAGGCCAAGCAGATGCTGGGCCGCACGCCAGGATCGATTCAGGCCATCCGCCCGCTCAGAGACGGCGTAATCGCCGATTTCGAGGTGGCCGAGGAAATGATCAAGCACTTCATCCGCAAGGTTCACAACCGCAAAACCTTCGCCAGCCCCCTGATCGTGGTCTGCGTTCCCTCGGGCTCGACTGCGGTCGAGCGCAGGGCCATTCAGGATTCGGCGGAAAGTGCGGGAGCTAGGCGCGTCTATCTGATCGAAGAACCAATGGCGGCCGCCATCGGCGCAGGCCTTCCCGTCACCGAACCCACAGGATCGATGGTGGTGGATATCGGCGGCGGCACCACCGAAGTGGCTGTGCTTTCGCTGGGCGGCATCGTCTATTCGCGCTCGGTGCGCGTGGGCGGCGACAAGATGGATGAGGCCATCATCGGCTTCATCCGGCGCAACCACAATCTTCTGATCGGCGAAAGCTCGGCCGAACGCATCAAGAAGGAAATCGGCTCGGCCTGCCCGCCGGAAGACGGCGAGGGGCGCACCATGGAGATCAAGGGCCGCGACCTGATGAACGGCGTTCCCAAGGAACTGCTGGTTACCGAACACCAGATCGCGGAAAGCCTGGCCGAGCCCGTGGGCGCCATCATCGAGGCGGTCAAGGTGGCCCTGGAACACACCGCCCCTGAACTGGCCGCCGACATCGTGGACAAGGGCATCGTGCTGACCGGCGGCGGCGCCCTGCTCTCCAACCTCGACTTCGTGCTGCGCCACGCCACTGGCCTTCCTGTCTCGATTGCCGATGACCCGCTTTCCTGCGTTGCACTGGGAACCGGACGCGCCTTGGACGAAATGAAGAAGTTCCGCCACGTTCTGGCAACGATGTATTAATTCCAGCCCTGTAGGCTGGTTGATGGACTCTTAGGGAGTAAGCTCGCTTGAAGCCGACAAGCTCGACGGCACGTTTGGCCATCGTCAAGCAATTAGCACAGCGCTTCGCCTTCACGGCAATGGCGGCGGCGGCGTTTGCCTTGATGCTAGTGGGCAAGGCCGATACCGTGCTGGTCGAGCGTTTGCGCACCACCGCCGTCGATGCCGTCACACCTGTCCTTGAGATGCTCTCGCGCCCAGCCGCCACCATGGCCGAGATGGTCGACAATGTCCGCCAACTGGCCCATATCCGCACGGAAAATACCCTGCTGCGCGAAGAGAATCTGAAACTCATGCGCTGGCAGGAAGCGGCAAGGCGCCTTGAAACCGAGAACGGCCAGTTGAAGTCGCTTTTGAATTTCGTGCCCGGACCGGACGCCGGTTTCGTTGCCGCCCGCGTGGTGGCGGATTCCGGAGGCGCCTTTGCCCATAGTGTGCTGATCAATGCCGGATCGAGGGATGGCGTTCGCAAGGGTCAGGCCGTGGTGAGCGGCGAAGGCTTGGTCGGACGCGTTCATCAAGTGGGACAGCATTCTTCCCGCGTTCTGCTGCTATCCGATCTCAACTCGCATCTTCCGGTCATGTTGGAAACCACGCGGACCCGGGCCATCATGACTGGGGACAACAGCGAGCGACCGAAACTCAACTATCTCTCCGACACGTTGCGACTGGCTCCCGGAGACCGCGTTGTCACCTCGGGCCATGGTGGCGTTTTGCCGCCCGGCCTGCCCGTAGGGCTGATGGTTCAGGGCAGTGATGGTGCCGTCCGCGTTGAACCCTTTGTCGACCGGCACAAGCTGGAATATGTGCGCATCGTCGATTACGGTCTGGGTGGAACCATAGCGCCTCCTGAGGAGGGCATGAGCGCCGGAGGCAAGCGTTGAGGCCAACCACCCTGACGCAACGTCTGGATTTAGCCGCCCGGAACATGCTTCCGGTCGTCCTGACTGTTTTGTTGCTGCTGCTTTCCCTTCTACCCCTGAAGCTGCCAGGCCTTGCCAGCATCATGCCGCCCTTGGCCATGATGGGCGTTTTCTATTGGGGTGTTTACCGCCCGGATCTTCTAAGCGGCTTTTCTGCCTTTGGCATCGGCGTTGTTCAGGATCTGCTGGCCGGACTGCCACTCGGCGTCAGCGCCCTGGTCTTGCTTCTCATTCATGGTTTCGCCCTTGCCAGACGCCGCTTCTTCCTTTCGCACGCCTTTCCCATCGTCTGGGGCGGATTTTCCCTGGCCAGCGCTGGCGCCTTCTTTCTGACCTGGCTGCTGATCTTTTTTCTGGCGGGCCGAGCCCCCGATCCTCATCCCGCGCTGATACAGTTTTTGCTGACCGTCCTGATCTTTCCCCTGCTGGCGCGCTTGATGGGGCTGGCCCACCAAACCTTCTTGAAGGAAGACTGAGGTGAGCCGGCAAGCCGACCGCAACAAGATTTTTTCGCGCCGGGCCGCCCTGCTGGCAGGCGGCAAGCTGGCTCTGTTCACGGCGCTGGCCGGGCGCATGTATTATCTTCAGGTTCTGGAAAGCGAGAAGTACGCAACCCTGGCCGAGGACAATCGGATCAGCCTGCGCCTGCTGGCGCCACCTCGCGGACGCATCCTGGATCGATTCGGCGTGCCCCTGGCAATCAACCAGGAAAACTACCGCATGCTGCTGGTGCCAGAACAGGCCACCGACATTGAAGCCACGCTGGAAGCCGCCAGTGCCATCATCCCTCTATCCGATCACGAAAAGACCAAGATCCTGCGCGAGGCCAAACGGCGGCGCAGCTTCATGCCGGTCACGGTGCGTGAAAATCTGACCTGGAACGATGTCTCCCGGGTTGAACTGAACGCCGCTGATCTGCCCGGCTGCATGATCGATGTCGGGCAAAGCCGCCATTACCCAATGTCCGACCGTTTCTCGCATGTGCTGGGCTATGTCTCTGTTGTTTCCGAACCGGACCTGACCGGCGATCCCCTGCTGGAACTGCCGGGATTTCGCATCGGCAAGGCGGGCATCGAGCGCGTCCACGATCTGGAACTGAGGGGCACGGGCGGCAACACCCAGCTTGAGGTGAACGCCCTGGGCCGCGTCATCCGCGAATTGGACAGGATCGAGGGACAGCCCGGAGCCGAAGTTCGCCTGACCATCGACGCCGCCCTGCAGGATTTCGCCTATACGCGTCTGGGCGAACAGAGTGCCGCCTGCGTGGTCATGGATGTCAAGACCGGGCATGTGATCGTCATGGCATCGGCCCCGGGATACGATCCCAACGCCTTCGCCCAGGGGCTGACCGCCGATCAATGGAAGGAACTGACGCAACATCAGCGCACCCCTTTGATCAACAAATGCATCGCTGGACAATATGCGCCGGGGTCGACCTTCAAGATGATGGTGGCGATGGCCGCTCTGGAACATAACATCGTATCGCCCGATTTCAGGGCGCATTGTACGGGCCATGTGGAACTGGGAAATTCCGTCTTCCATTGCTGGAAGAAGGAAGGACACGGCTTCGTCGATATGCTGCACGGACTGATGTATAGCTGCGACGTTTACTTCTACGAAGTGGCCAAGCGCGTCGGCGTCGACCGCATTGCCGACATGGCCAGGAAATTCGGACTTGGCAGCATTCTCGATATCGATCTGATCGGCGAGAAGCCGGGATTGGTTCCCACCCGCGAATGGAAGCAGCGCACCTTGCGTGCAGGCTGGTCTCAGGGCGAAACCCTGATTGCCGGAATTGGTCAAGGCTACATGCTGACGACACCTCTGCAACTCGCCGCCATGACGGCGCGCATCGCCAATGGCGGTATTGCCGTCAAGCCCAGCCTGACCTATGAAGTTGCTACCGGGCCGGAATCGAGCCCCAGGCCTAATCAGAATTTCCCATCCATCCCGATCAACAAGGCCAATCTGGCTATCGTGCGCAAGGGCATGCGCATGGTGGTCAACGAGCCGGGCGGTACCGCCCTGGGTGCTAGGCTGCCCAATCCCAACTGGATCATGTCAGGAAAAACTGGGACCGCACAGGTCAGGCGCATCACCCAACGCGAGCGCGACACCGGGGTCAAGAAGAACGACGAGCTTCCCTGGAAGGAACGCGATCACGCGCTGTTCGTGGCCTTTGCGCCGGACGACGATCCAAAATATGCCATTGCGGTCATCGTCGAGCATGGCGGCGGCGGTTCAGCCGTGGCGGCACCGATTGCGCGCGATATCATGAACGAGACGCTGCGTCGCGACCCCGCTTCTGAAATTGCCAAGGAGCGATTTGCCCACGACCCCAACAAGGGTGACGCCGGATGATTCTGGAACCCCGCGGCAATCTCAGACGCGACGGCAATATGAGCATCGGCGAGAAGTTGTGGCATGTCAGTTGGTCGCTTGTCCTGCTGATCATTGCCATCGCCTCGGTGGGATTCTTCATGCTTTATTCCGCCGCTGACGGCGACATGTCGCCCTGGGCCAATCGCCAGATCGTGCGCTTTGCCGCAGGCGTCGTCATGATGCTGGTGGTGGCGCTGATCGATGTGCGCTTCTGGATGCGCCAAGCCTATATCATCTTCGGAATCGCCCTGGTGCTTTTGATCGCAGTCGATCTGTTTGGCACCATCGGCATGGGAGCGCAGCGCTGGATCAATCTCGGCGTCATCCAGATTCAACCTTCTGAAATCATGAAGATCGCCTTGGTGCTGGCCCTGGCGCGCTATTTCCATGGCGCCAGTCACGAGGATGTGGGGCGCCCCCTGTTCTTGTTGCCGCCCCTTGGCATGGTCTTTTTGCCAGCGGCCCTGGTGGTGGTGCAACCCGATCTGGGCACGGCCATTCTGCTGATTCTGGGCTCTGGCGCCACCTTCTTCCTGGCCGGGGTGCGCCTTTGGAAATTCGGCCTCCTGATCGCCCTGGGAGTCGGCGCCATTCCCATCGGATGGCAGTTCCTGCGCGAATACCAGAAGAACCGCATCCTGACCTTCTTCAATCCTGAGAAAGACCCCCTGGGCGCTGGTTATCACATCACCCAATCGAAGATCGCCCTGGGATCGGGCGGCGTGTTCGGCAAGGGATTCATGGAGGGCACGCAAAGCCACCTCAATTACCTGCCCGAAAAGCACACGGACTTCATCTTCACCATGTTTTCCGAGGAATTCGGCATGGTGGGCGGGTTGCTTCTGCTGGCCCTTTATGCCGGACTGATCGCCTATGGCTATGCCATCGCTTTGCGCTCGCGCAGCCATTTCGGACGATTGGTGGCGATGGGCATCGCCAATATTTTCTTTCTCTACGTCTTCATCAATATCGCCATGGTGATGGGCCTGCTGCCCGTGGTCGGTGTACCGCTGCCGCTGATTTCCTATGGCGGCACCGCCATGCTGACCTTGCTCTTTGGCTTCGGGCTGATGATCGGGGTCTATGTGCATCGCGATGTCAATATGGGACGGCGCGGCGCCTCGGATGACGTTTAGGGAATCACCTCATAAAGGACGAACCGCCCTTTGGGAGCGTCGGGAACCGGCTGCGCCTTCAGCCAGCCGGGCGCATCGCCCCGCAATAGCTTGGCGTGAAAGCCCTGCTCTCCAACTTTCTCAGTGAAACCGAAAGCTTCTGATTCCCCTTCGCACAGGGCGATCAAACCAATCTTGCGCTTCAGAACCAATTCGTGCGCAACGGCATCGTCCTTGGCCGACAATGACCCCACGATATCCAGAATGCCCTCGGTGCTTCGGTGATAGGGGCCAGCCACCACGGGATGTCCGCTTAAATAGGCCAACTCGGGACCGGGGAAGATATAGGTTAGAATCGGGCGACGATCCTCTGGATCAAGCACCCGCAGATACTCTGCCAGCCGGTCCCAGGAACAGATGTCGGGCGTTCCGGGATCTCTGACGCCCAGGCCCATTCTGACAATGACAACTGCCGCCAGAAGATGCCCCACCAGCACAAGCGGCACGGCCACCACCTTCATCCGCCCGAGACTGAGGGCGGCCAACACCAGCAGCGTCCAGGGTGCTATATCCGCCGCCTGGGCGAAGGCCGCAATGCGTACTTGATGCAGGCTGGCCAGGGTATAGACCAGCAACGCGCAAAAGGCAGCCAGCAGAGGCAGCCGCAAATTTGAATCCCTGATCAAGCGCCATCCTGCATACAGAAGCGCCATGAGCGGCGGGGCCAGCAGAATGAGCGACTTGGCGCCAAAGGAAATCGGCTGCGCCTCCTTGACCAGCGAAAACCAGATAGGCACCAATCTTGGATCGAGATTGCCATAGGGACCGGCGAAGAAATGCGGGAAGGCCAGGGCCATCAATCCCGCCGCCTGTGCCGCCATGCCTGTTCCCAATAACAGTCGCCTTTGCCAAGTGCAGGCCCAGTCATTGCCGAGCACAAGCCAGGCGGTCGAGAGAGCCAGAAACCAGCATAGCCCCACCTGCACCAACGACAGACGGTCGAATTCCTGCAAGAACCAATCCGATGGTGGACGCTCGATCCCAAGCGCCAGTGTTGCCCCCAAAGCCAGGGCCAAGGAAAAGGCGATCAGTCGGCTTCGCCTAACCTCACCTTCGATCACCCAAGCCAGCCCCAGGGCAAGACCGGATGCCAGAATCAGCAACAAGGCCTCGGCGCTGACCCACAGCGCCAAGGCCGCGGCCAATCCGGCCAGGACAGCAGATTTGAGGCCAGGGCGCATCAACCCGGCCAGGACGCAGATTTCAAGCAGGATTTGCAGGCTGTGATGATCGGGCCTAGCCGGCAGGAAAACGCCCATGATGCTGGGCTGGAAAATAAAAAGAGCCGCCGCCAGGATCAATCCGCCCGTCTTCAGATGGGGCTTCAATCCCCAGATTAATGCCGCCACGGCCAGAAATTCCAGAAATGGGCTGATCCAAAGACCAGCGATCCAGACCGCATCCTTGATTTCATAAGCGACTGTGAGCGGAAGCGCCGCCAAGGCAATCAGGAGATCGAAAGGCCTGGTCCAATGCAGCGCTTCGCCCCAAGGGGCATTCAGCAGGGTGATTGTGGCGTCATACCAGCCGTTGCCAAGCATCAGCGCTTCGACGCGGGCCAGACGCATATAGCAGTCGCCATCGACCAGCCGCCCGGTGCCCAGCGGCGATACCTGCGTAAGAATGGAAAGGGCTTGCGCCAGAATCGTCAGCAACAAAGAGGGGACAAGGGCTGCGCGCAAGGGGCGCCTCACCCGCCGCCCTTGAACTGACGCAAAGACTGAATG
Organism: Alphaproteobacteria bacterium; assembly: GCA_015232335.1. Lineage (GTDB taxonomy): Bacteria > Pseudomonadota > Alphaproteobacteria > Rhodospirillales > WMHbin7 > WMHbin7. Next base: position 13,942 of record JADFZV010000005.1, read on the forward strand.
ATGGCGGGGCCGATAATGACGATGAACAGAACGGGCAGAAAGAACAGAATCATCGGCACCGTCAACTGCGCAGGCAAAGCACCCGCCTTCTTCTCGGCCAGAGCCATACGCGAATCTCGATTTTCCTGCGACAGAACGCGCAAGGCCAAGGCAACGGGTGTTCCATATTTCTCGGCCTGGATCAACGACGTCGCCAGGGATTTGGTCGAGCCCAGTCCGGTGCGGTCGGACATGTTCTCGAATGCTTGGCGACGATCCCCTAGAAAGGCCAGCTCTGCTGTGGTGAGGCCCAGTTCCTCGGCCAGTTGAGGCGAGGATTCGGCGATCTCGTCAGCGACACGTCCGAAAGCAGCCTCGATTGAAAGCCCTGCCTCGACGCAGATCACCAAAAGATCGAGCGCATCGGGAAACGAACGGGTCAGAGCCTGCTGACGCTTTTGAATGGCGTTGGAAACGATCATGCTGGGCAGGTAAAAGCCGATCAGCGCCGTCACGGAAAGCACCATAAGCTGGACGGGAAAAGTGAATTCGAATTTCTTGACGCCCGAAGTCACCACCAACACAAGGATCAACAGAACAACGGGGGTGGCGACGCGGGTAAAGGCGAAGGTGACGGGAGCGCCGGGGTTTCGCCACCCTGCCTGAGCCAGCTTGTTGCGGGTTTCCTTGGAGCCGATCAGATTTTCAAGCTTCAGCCTTTCAAGCGTTGTCCGCATGGCACCGACATGGGCCTTGGGCTGCAGGCGAGAACGCTGCTGGAACTTTGCCTTCTGCTGACGCGACAATTCCTCGCGCCGGGCAGCCACGGCCTTCATGCGGCTGGACAACTGGTCGCGCTGAACCAGGGCCATACCCAAGCCCAGAATCGTGATAAAGCTGCCCACAGCGGCCAGCAACACGACGATGTTCTCAAGCGTTACGATACCGTCCATTTCTATCCTATGCCTAGTAGTCGAAGGCAATCATGCGCGACATAACGAAAACGCCCATTCCCATCCAGGTAAGTCCACCTGCAATCAGCACATGGCCGGTGGGGTCGGTGAACAGAATGCTGAGATAGCCGGGATTGATCAGGTACAAAAGGCCCGACACGAAGAAGGGAAGCGAGCCGATGATACTGGCCGAGGCCTTGGCTTCGCTGGACAGCGACTTGATCTTGTCCTTCAGTTTCTTGCGCCCGCGCAACACATCCGAAAGCTTGGAAAGCGTATCGGCCAGATTGCCGCCGGTCTGCTGTTGAATGGCCAGAACAATGGCAAAGAACTTCAACTCAGCCGTCGGCATGCGGATCAAAGAGCGATCCAACACTTCCGACATGGTCAATCCCAGCTTTTGCCCCTCGACGATCAGACGAAATTCCAGGCCGACTGGCTCTGGCATTTCGCGCCCAATGATATTGAGGCACTCGCCGACAGGCAGGCCCGAGCGGATACCGCGCACGATCACATCGACGGCATCGGCGAATTTGAAGGTAAAGGCCTTCTGGCGATTGCTAGCCATCTTGCGCAACACCCAGCGCGGCAAGCCCAGCCCCAGCGTGATCGTCACCAGCGGCGCAATCAAGGGCGGAAAACCCTTCAAGAGGTAAAGAGCGGTTCCCACGACGGCGACAATGACCGAAACGATGTAGAAGCGTTTTGGCGTCCAATCCAGATTGGCCTGCATCAACATGTCGCGCAGCGAATTGGAGTTGGATTTTTTGGCCTTGGCCTTATCCTCAATTTCCTTGAGCTTGGCGGCCACCATCCGCTTGCGTTGCGAAGCCGCGCGCAAGCCGCCGCTTGCTTTCGATCCTTGCAGTGTTCCCGCCACCAGGGCGATGCGCCTTGTCAGTTTGGCTTTTTCTGCCTGCTGAACCGCCAGCGTTGTCGCCGTACCCACAAAGAAGCCAACGATCAGCGCCACGAGCAGGGCGTTGAACAAGGGAGGCAGGCCGGGAATAAGCTCAATCATGACAGAGACTCGTCCAGGGCTTCGGCCAATTCACGCTCCATGCCGAAATAGCGGGCCTTTTCCCAGAATTTCGGGCGAAGCCCCGTCATCTTGTGGCGTCCGATGATTTTGCCATTGGCATCCTCGCCGGTCATTTCATAGACCATCAGATCCTGCAGCGTCACCACCTCGCCTTCCATGCCGACGATTTCCGTGATGTGCGTAATGCGCCGTGAGCCGTCTCGCAAGCGCGCAGCTTGGACAATCACCTGAACGGCGCCGGCGATCTGCTCGCGCACCGTCTTGGCGGGCAAGGTAAAGCCGCCCATGGCAATCATGTTCTCGATGCGCGAAATGGCTTCGCGCGGGTTGTTGGCGTGAATGGTGCCCATCGAGCCATCATGGCCGGTGTTCATGGCCTGCAGTAGATCGAAGGCTTCGGGTCCGCGCACCTCGCCCACGATGATGCGTTCTGGGCGCATGCGCAGGCAGTTCTTGACCAGATCGCGCATGGAGATCTCGCCTGCCCCTTCCAGATTGGGCGGGCGCGTTTCCAGGCGCACAGTATGCGGCTGCTGCAACTGAAGTTCAGCCGAATCCTCGCAGGTAATGACGCGCTCGCCAACATCGATGAAGTTTGTCAGGCAGTTGAGCAGCGTTGTCTTGCCCGATCCGGTGCCGCCCGAGACCACGACATTGATGCGGCAGCGTCCGATAATCTGCAAAAGCTTTGAGCCCTTGGGCGTGATCGATCCGAATTCGACCAGCTTGGCCAGGGTCAGCTTGTCCTTCTTGAATTTGCGGATGGTCAGCGAGGGGCCGTCGATGGACAAGGGCGGCGCGATCACGTTGACGCGAGAGCCATCCAGAAGGCGGGCGTCGCAGATCGGGCTGGCTTCGTCAACGCGCCTGCCGACCGCTGAAACAATGCGCTGACAGATATTCATCAACTGCGCATTGTCACGGAACTTGATGTCGGTCAGGATGATCTTGCCGCCGGTCTCGATATAGACCTTGTTGTAGCCGTTGACCATGATGTCTGCGATATCGTCCCGGGCGATCAAAGGCTCCAGCGGTCCCAGGCCCAGCACATCATTGCAGATGTCGGCGATCACCGTCAGACTTTCCGCCTGCGAGAGCACCAGGTTGCGCATGCTGATGATCTCGGCCACGATGTCCGTGATCTCTTCGCGCACCTGGGCCGGAGAAAGCTTCGAGATTTCCGTCAGATCGACCGAATTGATCAGATCGTTGAAGATGCCGATCTTCACATCCTGAAGCCGGTTCGATTCACTGGCTCCGGTTTCGCCAAGTCCCTTGGCCTTGACGGGGGGCTGCGATGGCTGGCGCTGGGGAACCGCTGGGGCCGCCGCCACGTCCGGCGTTTTGGTACGCGGAACCGATGCCTCGGCCGGTTTCGGCTGAGGCAGGGCTTCCGGTGGGCCGCTGCGCTTGCCGAACATCGGCTAGCCTTTCTTGATCAGATATTGCCAGACCCGGTTCAGGTTCTCTTGCAACGATTGTCCCCCCAGCGCTCCGGGATTGCGCGCCTTGCTTTGCGGCACACGAGCGCCCAGGGCCAAGGCCAGCGCTTTTAGCGAATCAACGGCCTTGTGGTTGGGATTCACCTCGCCAGCCATCTGGCCGTTATTGGCTGCCGTTTCAAACAGCGCCCGATCATTGGCCACCAGTTGCAGGGGCTCAAGTCCCGTCGCCTCTTGAAAATCCTTGGCCGTCAGTTGCGTCTTGCGGGTCGAATCGACACGGTTCAAAAGCAGCTTGGGCTTTGATCCCTCGCCTCTGAGTTCCCCCAAAAGCTCGGCCAGATTTTTCGCCTCGCGCAGATTGGCCAGATCGGGATAGGCGACCAGAACAGCCTCGTCCGCCGTTACCAGACATTCCTGAACCCAGGGCAACCAGACATGCGGCAGGTCCAGCACAACGAAATTGGCCAGGCCGCGCACCATTTCCAGAATCTTTTCCAGCGCTTCCGGCTCGACGGGCGTAAAGCCGCGCACAACGGCGGGAGCCGCCAGAACGCCAAGGCGATCATCAATACGGCTGACGAAACGCTCAACCAGCGAGGCGTCCAGCCGCTCAGGGTTTGAAAGCGCATCGGCCAGCGTTTGCTTGGGATCTTGATTGAAGGCAAGTCCTGCCGTTCCAAAAGCGATGTCAGTATCGACCACGATCACATCGTCGGAACTGAAGCGCGAAATCGCCCAGGCGGTGTTATAGGCCACCGTGCTGGAGCCCACGCCGCCGCGCACGCCAAAGAAGGCCAGAATCTTTCCGCGCGTTTTCATGCCGGGATCGGAATAGATGGAATCGACGGTATCCAAAACCTGGCGCGCTGAAATCGGCGCCATCAGATATTCGCTCACACCCGCCTGAATCAGCGTTCGGTAAAGTCGGATGTCGTTGACCTGTCCAATCACCACCACCTTGGTCGTGGGATCACAGACCTCCGCCAGCTTTTCCAACTGCTCCAGAATGGTGGCGTCGTCGCTGGCCTCTTCTGCAATGATCAGGTTGGGCGTGTGGTTGACGTTGTAATAGGGAAGTGCCGCCGAAAGACCGCCCTCGATGACCGACACCTGAGAGCGCGAAAGACGCCGGTCGCGGCATGCCTCCTCGACGGCGGCTTTCGTCGCCGCGGAAAGGGTAAAGGCCTCGATGGTGATCTTGTGGCTCATGGGTTTGCTATTTCGCTCCCACCGAACTGATCGTGCTGGAGACGGTGCCCTTGGAAACCGTGTCCTCGCCCGCCCGGTACTTGCCGATGATGGTAGCTCCCCTGGTGGCGTCGCGCCCATCCATGGCGTGCGGGCGGATGAGATCGCGGGGATTGTCCACCATCAGGCCGATATTGCGGGTGACCGAACAGCCGAAGCTGGGCGAAGGATCGTTGCGCAAAGGCGAGAAGGAAGAGTTGTCGCTCCAATCGCCGCATTGCGGCACGCGAACGGCATAGACGTCATAGCCCAGACGCGCCGATCCCTCGGGGAAAGGAAGAGCCGCCTTGGCCGTCGAGACGCGGATGCCATCTGGTTCGATCCCCATGGCATTCAGCAACTCGGCCAGCTTGGCGGCGCGCTGTTTGGCAATTTCGCCCGACTCGTCCTCTTCGCCCCTGGCGACGGTCAGCGAAACCGGCGCTTCGCCGCGATGAAAGTAAATATCGACGAAGGACTGCAGACGCGACATGTCTTCGGGGCGAATGACGGTATCGTCCTGAATGGCCAGGGAAAGAGACACCGGACGCCGCTCGACGACCAAGCGCTGATTGACGCGCCAGTCGCCCTCGTCGGCGCCGCAAGCCGCCAGCCACCCCAACAGGGAGAGGGCAAACAGGCGAGAGGAAAGGGACGCCATGGCCGTCCTCCTATTCCATGATGAAGCCGAAGGGACCTTCGATCGCCATCGAAGGTGGGGGCGACTTGCCCCCCTTGTAGACATGATGCAAGCGGCCCAGAAGGTACTGATCGATGTCGCTGGAATGCACCATGCCGTCGGTGGGCAGGGCGAACTGGCTGTCGCCGCCGGGGCGCACGACATAAGCCGTGACGGTAACCACCAGCTCTGATTCCGAGCGCTGGAAGGTGGAAGAGCGGAAAAGTGCTCCCAGAATGGGCAGATCCTTGGCGCCGGGCAGACCTTCCAGGCTATTGGTCACGTCGTTCTGTAAAAGGCCCGCAATCATCAGGCTGCCGCCCGAGGGAAGCTCCACCGTCGATTCAGCCCGGCGCACCTTGAGCCCCTTGACCTTGATGTTGGAGGAAACTGCCACTTCCAGGGTCGAATCAAGGGCGCTGACCTCGCTGGAAAGCTTGAGGCTGATGCGCCCGTTCGACAGCACCACCGGGGTAAAGGCCAGCCCAACGCCAAAGGGCTTGAACTCGACGGTGATCTGGCCATTCTGATCCGAAACCGGAATCGGATATTCGCCGCCCGCCAGCAATTTAGCGGTCTCTCCGGAAACAGCGGTCAGGTTGGGCTCGGCCAGGGTTTTGATCAACCCCCGCTTCTCCAACGCCTTGATGACGAACTGGAGCGGGCTGGTGCCGCCGCCTGCGTGATCGATCTTTGTGACCGTGCTGCTGAACAAGGACGTGCCTCCTGACAACACTCCGGTCGATGGCGAGGTCAGGCTGCCGCCCAGTCCGCCAACGACGAAGGAACCGATCGAGGTCTGGACACCCAGTTCCTTAAGGGCCGATTTCTGCACTTCGGAAACCCGCACCTTCAGCAGCACCTGCTGCTCGGCCTGCACCTTCAACAGATTGATCAGCTTGGCATCGTCGGCAACGAAGGGCCTGGCCACCGCCCGGGCGCTGGCGGCGGCCGAATCGGAACGCACCGAACCCGAGAGAAACAGATTGTCGCCCACGGCATAGGCCATGATGTTTTCGCCCGGCATGATCTGGGCCAGCGTGGCGCGCAGCGAATCGATATCCACCTGAACATGTAGCTCCAGCTTCATGACGACATTGCCGAAGCGATCCAGGAACATGATGTTGGTGTCGCCCACCGCCTTGGCCAGCAGGAAGGCTTGGCGCGGCGTCTTGACCTTGACATCCACGATGTCGGAACTGGCGACCATGACGTCGCGCACATCCTCGGGCAGTTCAATGATGCGCGCCTTGTTGAGCGGCAAACGCATGACATCCGACACCGCCTGCTTGGCCGCCAGGGGGGGCGGCAATTGCATGGCCGGTTTGGCGGGCGAGGACAAGGTGCGCAATCCCAATGCGCCCTTGGTCACCTTGTCCTGCGGAGCGGGTGTGGCCGCAGGCGGCTCGGGCGATTGCGCCCAGCTTGCCACGGCCCAGCTTAGAAAAAGCGCCGACAGCGAAAAACGAAGAAGGATCGAGAGCCTCGTTCTCACCGCCCCGTCTCCATGGTGGGCGTGGCACCGCGATAGACCTTGACCTGACCCGCGCCAGCCCCGCCATCGGTTGCTGCGGGGCGCCTTGGCGCCACCACGGGAATCGGCTCAGGCTCAGACGCCAAAGGTGTGCCGCCGAAACCTGCCTCGTCGCCGGGGCCCGGGGTCAGGCTGCGCAAGGACAAGGTAAGCTCGCCGGATTTTTGCGCCTGAAGAACGGTCTCCGCCTCCTTGGGCGTTACCTCCAGCGTCAGGGTTTTTGCAAGAACGGCAGCCGTCTGCACATCATCCATCTTCTGATCGACGGCCAGAACACGAAGATTGCGCACGACCGTTTCCGACCGAGACGTCTTGCCCCCGTCCTCGCTGGTTCCGGTATTCCGGGCCAGTTCGACGGTCTGGATCACATCCACCCGGTCTCCGGGCAAAATGAAACCGCCCGCAGCACTATGCGGATTGACGGTCAGGCCGATGGCCCGCATGCCGGGCGACAGAATGCCCGACATCATCCCCGCACCCTCCTGACGAAAGACCCGATTAGCCATCATCGGCTCGCCCGACAAAAAGGCCTGGCGGACCGTGGCGCCGATGAAAGCGTTTCTGGCCTCCTCGCCTTGTCCCAACTTCACGATGAAGCGGCGATCGACGGCCTCGTTGGGCCAGGATTGCCACTTGACATCACCATCCTTAAGCTGGGTTCCCGTAGCCAGATCCCTGGCGGCAATCAGGATTTGCGAGGTCGGCGCCGGACGCACCGGGCCTGACGCCTCGGCCACGGGTGGAGGTGGGCGATTAAGGGCGCGCTTGGCGAGCAAAGCGGCAACTACCGCAATAACCAAGGCCGCAGCCAGGAGAATAATCGTGATCGGTCGCATCCGCCCTTAATGACCTGTTCCGTACAAGTGCCCCTTCCCGCAAGCGAAGGGGCTTGCGGGGGATTTGGTTAACCATGCGTTAACCTATCAGAATTCCAGGAAAACAGAAGTCAAAAGAAGGCGCAACGACAGCCGTCACAGGGCGCCGAGGAGGCTAAGACGGCGGATTTTGCAATCTGTCGCGAATAATCTCGAAAAATGCGTCCAGGTCGGCGCCGATCCCGAAAACAACGACGACGATGGCCAAGCCTACCCCCATGGTGATCAAGCCGTATTCGATCGCCGTCGCCCCACGATCATTTGACTTAATCCTTTGAAAATGCTTAGTAAGGATCACGATGCGACTCCGTTCTGCGCCTAGGGCCACAAAAAGCCTAGTCCTCTCGGCGCAAAGTCGCAACCCACCCTGCCTTTGCTCAATATTTAAGCTCTAAATCTTTGCCCGCCTAGATTATAGCCATTAAAGAATGGCTTCATCACAAAAGGCCCGTGATGGGGCTGGCATGCAATCTGCAAATTCAATTTGGTCAGCAGGACACAGCCTCGGGGGACCATGGACGCTTTCGACGAAATGCGCGGACCGAACGGAACGGTGGCCGAGGCTTACCAGGCGGTCGCCGAGTGGCTTTACGCCACCCCTTCCCGGCTTTTGGACGAGAAGCGGCGCGAGGCCGAGATTCTGTTCCGGCGCATCGGCATCACCTTCAACGTCTATGGCGAGGATGCGGGGACCGAACGGCTGATTCCCTTCGACATCATTCCCCGCTCGCTGGCTCCTTGGGAATGGACGAAACTGTCCAGGGGGCTAGAGCAGCGCGTGCGCGCCCTCGATGCCTTTCTGGCCGACATCTATCATGAACAGGAAATCCTGAAGGCAGGGAAAATTCCCTCGCACAAGGTATTGGGCAACGTCCTTTACCGACCGGAAATGCAAGGCATCGAAGTACCGGGGGGCGTTTACGTCCAGATCGCCGGAATCGACGTGGTGCGCACCGAGCCTGACCGCTTCTTCGTGCTGGAAGACAATCTGCGAACCCCATCCGGCGTCTCATACATGCTGGAAGACCGCGCCGTGATGATGCGCCTGTTCCCCGATCTGTTCGCCAAGGCCAAGGTGGCGCCGATCGATCACTATCCCCATGAATTGCTGCGCACCCTGCGCTCGGTCTGCCCGGCCCATGCCGGAGCTGATCCCGTGGTCGTCCTTCTGACTCCCGGCCCCTACAACAGCGCCTATTTCGAACATGCCTTCCTGGCGGAAAGAATGGGCATCGAACTGGTCGAAGGCCAGGATCTTTTCGTCCAGGACGATGCCGTCTTCATGCGCACCACTTTGGGCCCCAGGCGGGTCGATGTGATCTATCGCCGCCTCGACGACGAATTCATCGATCCCCTGGCCTTCAATCCCGATTCATCGCTGGGGGTGCCTGGCCTGCTTTCCGTCTATCGCAAGGGCGGCGTCACATTGGCCAACGCCATCGGAACGGGCGTTGCCGACGACAAGTCTATCTACCCCTATGTACCTGACATGATTCGCTTTTATTTGGGTGAGGACCCGCTGCTGGAAAATGTTCCGACCTGGCTTTTGGAGCGCCCCGAGGACCTAGCCTACGCGCTTGATCATCTGCCGGAACTGGTGGTCAAGGAGACGCAGGGATCGGGCGGCTACGGCATGCTGGTCGGCCCCAAATCCAGCAAGCAGGAGATCGAAGATTTCCGCCAAAAGATCAAGGCCAATCCCGAAGGCTACATCGCCCAGCCGACGCTGGCCCTTTCGACCTGTCCCACCTTCACCGACGAAGGGATAGCGCCCCGGCACGTCGATCTGCGTCCCTTCATCCTGCACGGGAAAAACAGCATTTCGATGGTTCCCGGCGGACTGACTCGCGTAGCCCTGCGCCAAGGATCGCTGGTGGTGAATTCCTCGCAAGGCGGAGGCACCAAGGATACTTGGGTGCTGGAGGAATAGGATCGGATCATGCTCAGCCGCACCGCAGAAAATCTATACTGGACAGGCCGCTACATGGAGCGGGCGGAAAATCTGGCCCGCCTTTTGGATGTCAGTTTCCGCGCAGCCCTTCTGCCCGCAGCCGATGCCGGACCCGCCGCCGACTGGCAGGCCGCCCTTGACATGCTGGGCATCACTGAAATCTACAAGACCAAATACGGCAACGTCACGCAAGACAGCGTCATCGTTTTCCTCACTCTGGACACCAGCCATCCCTTCTCGATCAAGTTCTGCATCGACCAGGCGCGCGAAAACGCGCGGGCGCTGCGAGCCACGCTGTCGGCGGAACTGTGGGAAAGCCTGAATATCACCTGGCTGGAAATGAACAACATCACCCGCCAGATTCTTGCCAGCCGCGGTCCAAGAACCATTTTCGACTGGGTAAAGGAACGTTCGCACCTGTTTCGAGGCGTCGCCTATTCGACCCTTCTGCACAACGACGCCTTCCATTTCCTGAGGCTTGGCACTCATCTCGAACGCGCCGACAATACGGCGCGCCTGCTGGCCGCCAAGGAACGCAGTCTGGCCAGCTTGCCGCCGAAAAGCGGCACGGTTTATTATCAGTGGGGCGCCGTTCTGCGCTCGGTCAGCGCCTTTCGGGCCTATACGCTGATCTATCGCGACGTCATCGATCCCGTGCGCGTAGCCGAGCTTCTGATCTTAAAGGCGGAAATGCCGCGTTCGTTGCGCTTTTGCCTCGACCAGATCGCCGCCAGCCTGGATACGCTGGCCATGGGACGCGATCTGGAGTGCCGTCGGATAGCCATGGAAACACAGTCGCGCCTGACATATTCGCGCATCGAGCATGTGGAAAGCCAGGGCATTGACGCCTTCCTGACCGATACGCTGGGCCGAGTCAATATGCTGGGCATCCAGATCGGACGCGACTTCCTGATGACCGTTTAAGGAAAAAATCATGCGTCTCAACATCCATCATGAAACGATCTATCACTACGCCGCCCCGGCCTCCTACAGCATTCAATATCTGCGCCTGACGCCGCCCTCGGTTCCCGGCCAGCGCGTCCTGTCCTGGAAGCTTTCGGCCCCCGCCACCCTGAAACCCTGGATGGATACTTTCGGCAATCAGGCCCATGTCCTGGTGATCGACCAGCCGCACGAGGAAATCCGCTTGTTGGCGACCGGCGAGGTCGAAAGCGACGAGGGCGAATTTCTTATCTCGAGGGAAGGGGAAATCCATCCTCCCGCCCTGTTCCTGCGCCCGACCCGCCTGACCGAGGCCAGCGCCAATCTAAGCGAATTCGCAAGCGCCCTGCGCCCGGCTCTCTCCAAGGGTCGGCGCAAAGGCCTTGGAGATCTGATGCATGCCATCCGCGATGCCGTGTCCTATCAGCCGGGCATTACCGATGCCGCCACCTCGGCCTTCGAGGCTTTCGACCACAAGGCAGGCGTCTGCCAGGACCACGCCCACATCTTCATCGCCTGCTGCAAAATCCTGGGCATTCCGGCGCGTTATGTCAGCGGCTATCTCTGCACGGCCAAGCTGGGCGAGGAAGGCATGGCCAGCCACGCCTGGGCCGAAGCCTGGATCGACGAGGATGGGGCAAAGGGTTGGGCCACCTTCGACGTCGCCAACCGCACTCAGGCAGGCGAGGCGCATGTGCGGCTGGCCCATGGGCTCGATTATCTTGATGCCTGTCCTGTACGCGGCATCCGCAAGGGTGGTCGCGGCGAAGCGCTGGATGTCAGTGTGCATGTGGGCGAGTCCTCGCACGAGCCCAAGCGCCCGACAGCCCGCGAATCGGCCCGCAAAAGAGCTTCCGAACAGAGCCAGCAGTGATTAGATTATTGCCGAATTTCTTCTTGAGGATATCCCCATGACCTATTGCGTCGGCGCTCTTCTCGATCAGGGCCTGGTATTGGCCAGCGACACGCGCACCAATGCGGGCGTCGACAATGTCGCCTCTTTTTGCAAAATGAGCATTTTCTCCGTACCTGGAAAGCGCAACATCGTTCTGCTTTCGGCGGGAAATCTTTCAATCACCCAAACCGCCGTCGCCCTGATCTCGGAATGGCGCAACGGCAAGGGCAGCAAGCACAATATCGACAAGGCGCCCAGCATGTTCCGTGTGGCCGCCATCGTGGGCGAGGCGCTGCGCGAGGTCTATCGCCAGGATGCCGATTTCTTGAAGAAGCATAATACGGAATTCAACGCCACCTTCATTCTGGGCGGACAGATCAAGGGCGAGAAGCCGCGCCTGTTCCAGGTGTATGGGGCGGGCAATTTCATCGAAGCGCAGGCAGAGACACCCTTCGTGCAGATCGGCGAGATCAAGTATGGCAAGCCTGTATTCGACCGTCTTCTCACCATGTCCATGCCGATGGAGGAAGCGGGAAAGCTAATTCTGATATCGTTTGATTCGACCATGCGTTCGAACATATCGGTCGGCCTGCCGATCGACCTTCTGATCTTGCGCAAAGATCATTTCAAGACGCCCAAGCCCAGGCGCATCGGCGAAAAAGACGCTTATTTCTCGGATTTGCGGGCCCGCTGGGGAGCCTCACTTCGCAAGACCTTCGAAGGACTGCCGCCGCTTTCCTTGGAAGAATAGTGCATCCTGCGAACAAACATGGCCTGAATCATTAATGCCGTGACTTGCTCTTTCCGGCCCAGGAGCATCGCTTCACCATCCCCCAAATTGAAGCCGCTCTGCGCGACCTGGGGCTTGGCTTCCAGGGGGTCAAATTGGCCCCGGACGTCATCGAGCGGTTTATCAGCCATGAAGCCAAGCCCGGCTCACCGCGCTCTCTGTCCGCCTGGCACCGCTTCGAGCAGAAGACCCCCCATACCTTTATCGGCATGTATCAATTCTGGTGCCGCAAGAATCCGTTGCCCAACCGCTCGGAAGGCAGATAGAGGGGCGCCGTCGTTCCCTTGTTGATTTCGCTGGCGATTTCCAGACGTCCGCCATGCAGTTTGATGAAGGTTTCTGACAAGGGCAGGCCCAGCCCCGTGCCCGCATGAAGGCGCGACATTTTGCTCTCAACCTGTCCGAAGGGCATCATCTCCTTCTGGATGTCCTCGGGCGCAATGCCGATGCCTGTGTTGCTGAAGGAAATCACCAACTCGCCGCTTGCGGCGCGGCCCACCTTGACCCCGATCAAGCCGCCCGAGGGCGTGAAATCGGCCGAATTATAGAGAAGATTGAGAAAGGCCTGTTTAAGAATTCGCGATCGGCCCTGCGAAGGCCGGTTAGCCAACAAGGTGATGTCGGATTGAGGATCAAGAAGTCATAACGGCCCCTCACGTTATTATGGCTTTTCTGCTTAATCCATATTACAATCCCGGCCCATGAAGGAATTCGGCAGCTATGATCTGGATGCTTACGGGCGGCTGGGCTATCGCCCAGCGGCGCCGCCCTTTCCCAAATTGGATGACGTATGGGAGCGTTTGCAGGCAGCCGAAAGCACCATCAGCGAGTTTGATCGGGCGCTGTCGGCTTTCCCGGTTCCCGGCACCTTGGGCAGTCTGTTTGGCAGGTCCGACGCCGTTCATTCTTCCACCGCCGAAGGCTGCACCACCACCTTTGGCGATTTGCTGGAATTCCAGTCGGGCTTAAAGCAAGCACCCGACCCCGAGGATGCCCGCACGGTCGCCGCAGCTTCCGACGCCTTCAACACCCTGTCACAGAAGAAGGGCGATCCGCTTACGGCGGCCAAAAGCATCCATCGCCGTCTGTTTCCGGGCAAGGATAGCGGTAAGCTGAAAACCATTCCCAACGGTGTCGCCGACCAGGATCGACCGGGCGGCTATTTCCTCTATACCCATCCCGACCGGCTGCAAGAAACGCTTGCCGCCTGGAAGCTGCTGACCATGGATAGCGCCAAGCGGCCGGAACTGGTGCGCCAAGCATTGGCGCATTGGATGTTCGAGCATATCCATCCCTTCCCGGACGGCAATGGACGCATCGGCCGTTTGCTGGTGCCGCTGGCGATGAGCTGGAAGGGGGCCACGCAAAACGCCTGCGCCTTCCTGGGCGAGGGTGTGCGCCAAAACAAGGGGCTTTATGTCGAGGGGTTGAAGGCGGCCAGAAGCACCGGCGACTTTGCGCGCTGGACTCGCACCTTTCTGGCTTTGGCCGAACAAACGGCCAGGGCCAACCAGAACCGCTTGTCCAAGCTAGCGGGCCTAATGGCAGGGTGGCAAAAGGCGACGGCGAAATTCCGCGCGCATTCGCTGGTGCATCCGCTGGTGCCCTGGGCGCTGACGCATCCGAAATTCACCGTCAAGGATGCCCAGGCCGGCATCGGCACCGGCAGCTTTGCCAGCGTCAACGAGGCGGTGGCGAGGTTGGAAGAATTGGGGCTGGTCGAAGTGGCAGGGCAGCGCAGCCGCGACCGCCTGTTCGTCGCCAAGGCGGTGATCGAGTTGTTCGAACCGTAGGGAGGCAAAATGGGAAAGAAGAAAGACGAGATAAAGCGCCTGCGCCAGGATTGTGCCGATGCCTACCAGATCATCGGCTATCTCGCCAGTGAGGCAAATCTGTTCGAGACGAAAGAGGTCGAGAAGGCGCTGGACAACATCTATGCCGCAGCTGCTGGGGAGCCCAGACCTCATGACGACCTGATACCTTTTGCTCCGAAGGCCAAGCAGACGGCGAAGAAAAAAATTCGCCATTCCCCGCGCATGCTGGGCTGAACCGAGTAGATAACGGCTCCGGCCGGCGACCTTGCTTGCGTCTGCCAGAACTTGATCTTTCCTGCTTACCCGGTGCTTACCTGACACCCGTAGACGGCAAGCCCTTAAAACAAATCACCCGCCAAGCCATTGACTTGACGGGTGTTTCTTGGTGAGCGCGGCGGGGATCGAACCCGCGACCCTCTGATTAAAAGTCAGATGCTCTACCGCTGAGCTACGCGCCCGAAACTGGGTTGGAGCCTTATGCCCCTATTTGACGTCGGCGGCAACGCGCATTTTCATGATGCGGTCCGGCTCATCCACTTTGCCATTAGCCATCCGATTGCCCTTCTTGATCATATCCACATATTCCATGCCCTCGGTCACCCTGCCCCAGACGGTATAATTTCCGTCCAGAGTCTGACAGCCCGTCTGCGTAAAGCAGATGAAGAACTGTGAATCCCCGCTATCGGGATCGGAAGACCTGGCCATCGAGACCGTGCCGCGCACATGCTTCTCCTTTGAGAATTCCGCGCGCATCTTCTTGCCGGACCCGCCAGTGCCGTCGCCGTTCGGATCGCCCGTCTGGGCCATGAAACCAGCAATGACGCGATGAAACTTCAGCCCGTCATAATAACCCTGGCGGGTCAGTTCCTTAATTCTTGCGGTATGACCCGGGGCCAGATCGCTTCGAAGCTCGATCACCACGCGCCCATCCTTAAGATCAAGATAGATCGTGTTCTCGGGGTCCAGCGCCAGAGCGGGGCGTGCAGCGACCAGAGCCAGAAACGCAAGAACGGCAAGCAGCTTACGCATTGATATGTCTCCCTTCTCTTCTGATATTATGCGGCGTCTGCGGCCACGCACAGGGCCATGATGCAATCCGGATCGTTGACCTGACCGTTGGTGCTATCATCACCCTTCTTGATATTGTCGACGAAGTCCATGCCTTCGATCACCTTCCCCCAAATAGTGTATTTTCCATCCAGGAAACGGGAGTCTTCAAAGCAGATGAAGAATTGCGAATCGGCGCTGTCGGGGCTTTGCGCTCTCGCCATCGAGCAGGTGCCGCGCACATGCTTTTCGCGCGAGAACTCAGCCTTCAGCTTCTGACCCGAGCCCCCCATGCCGGTGCCGGTGGGATCGCCCGTCTGCGCCATGAAACCATCGATCACGCGGTGAAAAACGATGCCGTCATAGAACTTTTGACGGACCAGTTCCTTGATGCGCGCCACATGATTTGGCGCCAGATCCGGCTTTAGCTCGATCACCACGCGGCCATCCTTCAAATCAAGATACAGCGTGTTCTCGAGATCGTGTGCCTCAGCCATCAGTCTTCCTCCTGAAGTGATTTGAACCTTTCGATCAGCCTGCCCTTGACGCCTGGCGTGACGAAAGACGAAATATCTCCCCCCAAGCGGCCGATCTCCTTGACGAAACGCGATGAAATGAACTGGCAGCGGTCGCTGGCCATCAAGAACACGGTTTCCATTTCCAAGTCTAGCCGGGCGTTCATGCCCGCCATCTGGAATTCGTACTCGAAATCCGAAACGGCGCGAAGCCCTCGGATGATCATGGTCGCCCCTGCTTCTTTGGCAAAATGCATCAGCAAATTGTCGAAGGGCCTGACTTCGATGCGCACACCATTTGTGTGCTTGAGCCCCGCAACCTCATCGACGATGAGCTGTGTACGCTCGGCAACCGTGAACAAAGGCCCCTTGCCCGCATTCACCGCCACGGCGACGATCAAACGATCAACCACCTTGGTGGCGCGCTGGATGATATCAAGATGGCCGTTCGTCACCGGGTCGAAGGTGCCCGGATAGACCCCAATGCGTTCAGGCATCGCCGTTCTCTTCGCTTTCTTCCAAGGGGGCACTGTCGTCGATCTCGGCCAAGCCAACCTCGTCTTCCGTTTCGTCGGCAGGCAGGCGCGACACCGAAACAACCTTTTCGCCTTCGGCAACCTTGATCAGCGTAACGCCTTGGGTAACGCGCCCCGCCATACGAATGCCCTCGATGGGCAGACGGATGATGGTGCCGCCATCGGTGACCAGCAGAAGGTGGTCGGCGGCATCGACCGGGAACGAAGCCACCACCTGACCATTGCGCTCGGAACAATCGATATTGGCAATGCCCAGACCGCCGCGCCCGGCCACCCGGTATTCATAAGCCGAACTGCGCTTGCCATAACCGTTTTCTGTTACGGTCAGGATGAATTCTTCGCCCTCGCCAAGACGGGCCATGACGTCTGGCGCCAGAAGCGGGGTCTCGACGCTGCTCTCGCCCTCGGCCCCCTCCTCGCCCTGCAGGCGCTTGCGGGCCTTGAGATAGGCGTCGCGCGTGGGCGTATCGAAATCGACATGCCTAAGGATCGACATCGAAATCACTTCATCGCCCTCGGCCAACTGAATGCCGCGCACACCGGTCGAATCGCGCCCCTTGAAGACGCGCACGTCATCGACCGGGAAACGGATACACTTGCCCGAACGCGCCGCCAGCAGGACATTGGCATCCTCGATGCAAGGGGCCACGCCGATCAGGCGGTCGCCCTCGTCCAGTTTCATGGCGATCTTGCCATTGGCCCGCACATCCAGGAAATCGGCCAGCTCGTTGCGACGCACGCCGCCCGAGGCGGTGGCGAACATGACATGCAGATGTGCCATCGCCTCCTCGTCCTCGGAAAGCGGCAGCACGGTCGAGATAACCTCGCCCCCCTTCAGGGGCAGCAGATTGACCATGGCCTTGCCCTTGGCCTGCGGCGTGCCCAGGGGCAGGCGATAGACCTTGAGCTTGTAGACGATGCCGGTCGAGCTGAAGAACAGAATGGGGGCATGGGTCGAGGCCACGAAGACCTGGGAGAGCACGTCCTCTTCGCGCATGCTCATGGCCGAGCGGCCCTTGCCGCCACGCCGCTGGGCGCGATAGGCCGCCAGTGGCACGCGCTTGATATAGCCCGAGGCGGTAACGGTCACCACCATGTCTTCGCGCTGAATCAGATCCTCGATATCGGCTTCGAACTCGACATCCTCTATGGCGGTGCGCCTGGGGGTGGCGAATTCCACCTTCATCGCCACCAGTTCGGAACGGATGATGCCGTAAAGCTTCTCGCGAGAGCCCAGAACGGCCAGATGCTCGGCGATTTCAATGCCGATCTCGGTCAATTCGGCGGCGATTTTGTCGCGCTCAAGCCCGGTCAGGCGGTGCAGGCGCAAATCCAGAATGGCCTTGGCCTGGGCTTCGCTTAATCGATAGCAGCCATTCACCACCTTGCGATCCGGCTCGTCGATCAGCTTGACCAAGGGCTCGACGTCGAAGGCTTCCCAATCGCGGTTCATCAGGCGTTCGCGCGCGGTGGCGGGATCGGGTGCTTCGCGGATCATCTTGATCACGGCATCCAGATTGGCCACGGCGATGGCCAGACCGACCAAGGTGTGGGCGCGGTCGCGCGCCTTGCCCAATTCGTAGATGGTGCGCCTTGTCACCACTTCTTCGCGGAAGGCGACAAAGGCAACGATGATGTCGCGAAGGCTCATCATCATCGGTTTGCCGCCATTCAAGGCCAGCATATTGACGCCAAAACTGGTTTGCAGCGGCGTGAACTTGTAGAGCTGATTCAGCACCACCTCGGGCACGGCGTCGCGCTTAAGCTCCACCACCACGCGCAGGCCGTCGCGATCGGATTCGTCCCGAAGATCGGAAATGCCTTCGATGCGCTTGTCGCGCACCAGCTCGGCCATCAGCTCGATCATGCGAGCCTTGTTGACCTGATAAGGCACCTCGGTGATCACGATGGCTTGGCGATCCTTGCGAATCTCTTCGATATCGGCCTTGCCGCGAATGACCACTGAACCCCGACCGGTCAAGAAAGCCTGACGGACGCCGGAACGACCCAGAATGATGCCGCCCGTGGGAAAATCGGGGGCCAGCACGATTTCCATCAATTTTTCGGGCGAAATATCAGGATCGTCGATATAGGCGCAGCAGGCGTCGATCACCTCGCCCAGATTGTGGGGCGGGATGTTAGTGGCCATGCCGACCGCGATACCGCCCGCGCCATTGACCAGCAAATTGGGGAAACGGGCGGGAAGAACGATGGGTTCTTCCACGGTGTCATCGTAGTTGGACTGAAAATCGACCGTGGCCTTGCCGATATCGTCGAGCAGACTGTGCGCTGCCTTGGCCAGACGCGCCTCTGTATAGCGCATGGCAGCAGGGGGATCGCCGTCCATCGAGCCGAAATTGCCCTGGCCGTCAATCAGCGGCAGGCGCATCGAGAAGTACTGCGCCATACGCACCATGGCATCGTAGATCGCGGCGTCACCATGCGGGTGATATTTACCCATGACGTCGCCGACGATGCGAGCCGATTTGCGGAAGGGCTTGTTCCACTCATAGCCGCTTTCGCTCATCGCAAACAGAATGCGCCGATGAACGGGCTTCAAGCCGTCACGGACGTCGGGAAGCGCTCGCGACACGATCACGCTCATGGCGTAATCGAGATAGGAGCGTTTCATCTCCTCTTCGATCGTAACCGGCGCGATATCTTGTCCCGGGGAAACCGGCGGAGTTGCTGTCACAAGCGGCTCATTTCATAAAAATCCAGGTTCAGAGGCATAGCCCCTTTCCAGAGCAAAATCCAGTCTCCTTTATTGCCGTGCAACGCGCTGTAATTACATGTTTTTTTTGGGTGTGAACGACACATAAGGGCGCAGAGGCGCTGCCCCCCCGGAATCGGGCCTGCCTTAAGGGTAAGCAGACGGCTTATAGCCCCCTTAAAAAGCTGGCGCGGAGCGGCTGGGCACCCTGCTTGACCTGGGCCAGCTGCGCCAGCAGCCGATCCCTGTCCTTGGGCAGATTTCCGGCCAAGGCCAAAGCATTCGAAGCATGGTTCGAGCGGAAAATGATTGGGCGCTTCGGGGCAAGCCCTGCGATCAGCCGTTCCTGCTCGGCCAGCATGCCCAGATCGTCCTGGAATTCGAAGCCTTCGGGATAGGCCTTGGCGAAATCCGCCGCCACCTCGGGGGCTACCCCCAACTGCAAGGTGGAAAGAAATTCCGGGGGGGATGCGTTCACCACAGCTTGTGAGCCGTCGATATGCTCTTGCCAGAAGGCCTTGCCGCCGAGCCCCAGAACCAGCGTGGCCGAGACCTTGATGCCCGCCGCCTGCGGCTTGGCCAGGGCTTCGATCATCTGCTTTTGCGTTACCCCCTTGGCGATGCGTTTCAGAATGCCGGGGGAGCCGCTTTCGATGCCGACATAGACCAGGGACAGCTTTCCGGCCCGCAGGAGCGCCAATTCAGGAATGGTTTTGCGCAAAAGATTGCCAGGCTGGGCATAGGCGGAAACGCGGGTAAGATCGGGAAAGGCCGCCGCCAGCCTTTCCAGAATGGCCAGAAGATGATCGGTAGGCAGGGTCAGCGCATCGCCATCGGCCAGGAAAACGCGCCGGGCTTCGGGCCAGCTTTTGCTCCAGGCATCGATATCAGCGAACACATCAAAAAGCGGACGCGCCTGGAAGCGTTTGGCGCGATACATCGAACAAAAGCGGCAGCGATTCCAGCTACAGCCCAGCGTCGCCTGAATGATCAGATTGTCGCCTTCCGAGGGCGGACGCCAAAGCGGGGCGTCGTAGACGAAGGAATCGGGCTCGTCGTACATCCTATTTTCCGGCAATCCGGTTCATCAGGCCGATCATCTCGGACAGCGATTTTCTGGTGACTTCACGGCTGCCCTCGATCGTAACGCCGGGCATGGCGCAAGTCGCCAAATGGGATTTCATGTCGGAGGGCGCCACGTCCATCTCGCGGCCATCGACCCAGATCAGATGATTGGCGGGCAAGCCCTGGCCCATGAAGATCAGCGGGCAATTCAGGCGAGACGATGCCGAGGGCAGTTGCTTGACGCCTTGCATCTGCACATTCAGCCATCCATGGCGGGCGTTTTCGTAATCGATGAGGCGAATATCGGGAAGAGGGACTTTGCTATAACTCATCTGTCGTTCCACCATCAGGCGCACCCGCTTGGGCGGCGTCCAGTCATCGTCCAGCCCGAACATCACCAACACAGGACCGCCCGCAAACACCTTGTCCGCCATGAAGCCATGTTCGCCCGAGGGATAGAAAGAGCTATGGCCCGCAAAGCGCAGATCGCCAGTAATCAGACGACGACGCAAAGGCTCGAGCGCCGTGAACCAACTGGTCATGCCGCCCATCGAAGCGCCTGCAATGAAGATCGCGTCTTTTCGGATACGGTCATCCTTGGCAAGGGCTTCAAGAGCGGCAAAAGCGTCCGAAATCAGACTGGGGCTTCCCGCCGCCCCGGCCCCACCAGAACAGACATTCGACCAAGCGCGGGGGACAAAGCTGTCATAGACCAGGGTGGCATAGCCTGCGGACCTAGCCGCCTCCAGAATCAGAGCCTCGCCGTGCCCTGCCCCGCTCCATCCGGCACAGCTATGCGCCACCACCAGAACGGCATGGGGACCGGGCGTGGCCGGAAACTCCAAAAAGGCCTTGATGGTCACCTCGCCCGATGCTTCCCCCCGAAGCAATTGGTAAAATCCGCTATAGGTGCGCGACGTGAAGTCGAAAGGGTCGGCACTGGCTGGAAAGGTACAAGCCAGCAGCAGCAAGAATCCCCAGATCAACCCGTTGCGCACGGAATTAGCTCTCGCCTTCATCCATAACCTCGATGGCCTCGAAGCGCTGCGCCTTGAAATCCTTCGACCAGTGATTGGAAGACAGTCCCGCCTTGACCTTAAGATGCGCCAGGAAGGATTTTGGATCTGGCAAGGCCTCCCAGACCGAGGGCAGGAACAAGGCGCGCCGCCCGGAATCCTCGATGATCAACCCGTCGATGTCCGGGCGAAGCTGACCCAGCAGATCGGCTTCGTCCTTGAAACTCATGCGCTGGGGCGGGGTCAGAATCGAAACCGACAGATCGATCTCCGCCCACTCCTTCTCTTCCAGTGGCGCAAAACGGGGGTCTTCGAAGGCGGCCTTGTAGGCATTCTCGACCACATCCTGGCCCAAGGGACGCCAGGCCAAGGGCGAGCCAATGCAGCCCCTAAGCTCTCCCTTGCGTTTCAAGGTCACGAACACGGCGCCCGGCTCGGCCAATTCTCCTGGCATCTGGGAAAGATCGATATTGGCCTGCCCGCCGCCCTTCAGCCCCTGGCGAATGGAGCGCTTGGCAAGATCGAGCAGTACCGGCCCCAACCTCTCATGCATGGTCATGATCCTCGTAAAAGGCCCAGGCGCCGTAGCCGACAACGCGGTCTTTTGGCCCCGCCGTATCGCCCGAATTGCGCACATCCAAGGTTGCGACAGTCATATGCCTGCGTTTGGCGGCCTCCAGCAATCCCGCCACGGGAACCGCGCCGCAGGCATGATCGCCATCCAGGAATTTTCCGTCCAGCCGTTCGATGGCGTCCACCGTCTTGGCATCGATCAGTTGCGCCGTCTTGTAGTCATGGTAGTGCGACAGATCGGTGCTGATCACGATCAGGGTTTCTTCGCCTCCCCAGGCGGCTTCCAGCACATCGGCCACCAGATCGGGCGAGGCCTGGCCAGCCACGATGGGAACAAGCGCAAAGTCACCCAGAAGCTCAGTCAGGAAGGGCAGGTGAACTTCCAGACTGTGCTCGGACAGATGGGCGTTGTCGAGAAGCCCCACACCGGGAATCTCGGCAAGCCTTGCTTCGACGTCTCGGTCGAGGAAAATTTCCTTGCCGGGAATGGCGTAAGACTTGGCTGTGCACAAAGCCAACCCCTTGAAGCCGACACGATGCGAAGGGCCGATCAGAACAACGCGCGAGATTCGTCCCTTAAGCCCTGCGATCTGAGCATAGGCGCTGGCGGCAACAGGACCGGAATAGATGTAACCGGCGTGGGGGGCGACCAGGGCCTTGGGGGGTGTCCCGGTCCCGGCGTGAGCTTGCGCAAGAAAACCCCGCACGGCCCGCTTCAGTTCGGCCGCATCCAATGGATAGAACATCCCCGCCACCGCTGGCGCTCGCACGTCAATCAAGCCGCACCTCTTTCGCTCGGCGCATTATTCTCCTCAAATTGGAATTCTTCAACCTCGGGATGATGACATTCCAGTCAAAGCTGGTAAAATAGGCGTCATGGACACGCCGTCAGCCGATACGGTACCCGCCCGCCACTGGACCCGCCTTGATGATGGTCGCTTGCGGTGCGATGTCTGCCCCCGCCATTGCACCTTGAAGGCCGGTCAGCGCGGCGTCTGCTTCGTGCGCGCCGCTGAAGAAGACGGCATGGTGCTGGCCACCTTTGGGCGCTCGTCGGGCTTTTGCATCGATCCCGTCGAAAAAAAGCCGCTCAACCATTTCCTGCCCGGAACACCCATTCTGTCTTTCGGCACGGCGGGCTGCAACCTGACCTGCAAATTCTGCCAGAACTGGGACATCTCGAAGGCCAAGGAATTCGACAGGCTGACCAGCCGCGCTGGCCCCGAACGCATTGCAAGGGCTGCCCTAGAAACGGGCTGCTCGTCGGTCGCCTTCACCTACAACGATCCGGTGATCTTTCTGGAATATGCCGTCGACACGGCCAGGGCCTGCCACGACCTGGGGCTGAAAACCGTGGCGGTGACGGCGGGCTATGTAACGCCCGAGGCGAGGTCCGATCTGTTCGCCCATATGGATGCGGCCAATGTCGATCTGAAATCCTTTTCCGAGGATTTCTACCACCGGCTTTGCACCGGCCATCTGCAGCCGGTTCTGGACACGCTGATTTGGTTGAAGCATGAAACAACTGTCTGGATCGAAATCACGACGCTATTGATCCCCGGCGAGAATGACGGCGATGAGGAATTGAAAGCCCTTTCCGGCTGGATTGCCCAGGCCCTTGGCCCCGACGTTCCCCTGCATTTCAGCGCCTTCCATCCCGATTGGAAAATGCCCGATCACGCCCCCACACCACCCGCAACCCTTTCCAGGGCGCGCAGCATCGCCATGGCCCAGGGGCTGCATTACGTCTATACGGGCAATGTCCACGACCCCCAGGGGGGCAGCACCTGGTGCCCCGGCTGCGGCCAATTGCTGATCGAGCGCGACTGGTATGTTCTGGGAGCCTGGAACCTGACCGAAGAGGCCACATGCAAATTCTGCGGCCACCCCATCGCCGGACATTTCGAGAAACGTCCCGGCAACTGGGGCGCCAAAAGGCTGGCCGTGAGAATTTAATTCACACCCGTTCGATCACCATGGCGATGCCCTGGCCGACGCCGATGCACATGGTGCAAAGCGCCAGATTCCTGCCGGTCACAGTCAGCTCGACCGAGGCCGAGCCAACAAGCCGGGCGCCTGTCATGCCCAAAGGATGCCCAAGGGCGATGGCGCCGCCATTGGGATTAACCCTGGCATCGTCGTCGGCTAGGCCGAGGTCGCGCAGGCAGGCCAGCCCCTGGGCCGCAAAGGCCTCGTTCAATTCGATGACGTCGATTTTGGAAATATCCAGGTTCAAACGGGTTAGCAGTTTTTGGGTGGCGGGCACCGGGCCGATGCCCATGATGCGGGCGGGAACACCCGCCGTCGCCATGCCCAGAATGCGCGCCCTGGGGGTTAATCCATAGGCCTTGACGGCGGATTCCGAGGCGATCAGCAAAGCAGCGGCGCCGTCATTGACGCCTGAGGCATTGCCCGCCGTCACCGAGCCCCCTTCGCGAAACGGCGCCTTCAGCTTGGTCAGTTGCTCCAGCGTGGTGTCGGGGCGCGGATGCTCGTCGGCATCGATTACCGTATCGCCTTTGCGTCCCTTGATCACCACAGGAACAATCTCACGGCCAAAGCGCCCGCTGGCCATGGCGACCCCCGCCTTTCTCTGACTGGCCAGGGCGAATGTGTCCTGGTCCTCGCGGGAAATCTTCCATTCCGAAGCGACGTTCTCAGCCGTTTCCGGCATGGACTCGATACCGTACTGCGCCTTGATCAAAGGATTGACGAAGCGCCAGCCGATGGTGGTGTCGTAGATCGCCGCCTCGCGCGACCAGGCGGCATCCGATTTCGGCATGACGAAGGGGGCGCGGCTCATGCTCTCGACCCCACCCGCGATGGCAAGGTCGATCTCGCCTTGCCGGATGGCCCTTGCCGCCGTGCCCACCGCATCCATGCCGGAACCGCACAGCCGGTTGATGGTCGCCCCTGCCACCGCCTCGGGCAGGCCGGACAGCAAAACCGCCATGCGGGCCACATTGCGATTATCCTCGCCCGCCTGATTGGCGCAGCCCAGAATCACCTCGTCCAGCTTTTGCCAATCCACTTTGTCATGACGCTCCTTCAGCGCCTTGACAGGAATGGCCGCCAAGTCATCCGTGCGAACGGGGGCCAAAGCCCCGGCATGCCGTCCGATGGGAGTGCGGGCAAAATCGCAGATGAAGGCATCGCGCATCGAAAACGTCTCCTACTTTCCTGTGAACTCGGCTGGGCGCTTGGCCATAAAGGCAGCAACCCCTTCGGCATAATCGGGGCTTTTTGAAGCAGAACGTTGCAGATCGCGCTCAAGATCGAGCTGCTCGCCCAACGTATGGCTCCAAGTCGCATTCAGGGCCTGCTTGATCAGCCCCAAGGCCTTGGTGGGCTGGCGGGCCAGATGTTGAGCCAGTCCCCTGGCTTCGTCCATCAACTGACCGTCATCGAGAACTTTCCAGATCATGCCCCATTGCTGGGCCTGTTCGGCGGAAATCTTCTCGCCCAGAAGCGACAGCGCCATGGCTCGGGCAGGCCCCACCAGACGAGGCAGAAACCAGGTGCCGCCGGAATCAGGCACCAGCCCGATCTTGGCGAAGGCTTGAATGAAGCTGGCCGAACGGGCCGCCAGAACGATATCGCAAGCCAGGGCCAGATTGGCCCCCGCCCCTGCCGCCACCCCGTTGACGGCGCAGATCACGGGTACTTGCAAAGCTTTCAGAGCGCGGATCAGACGGTTATACAAACGATCAATGGTCTCGCCCATGTCCAGGGCGTCGGAGCCGGTGCGCATGATGGGATCGCTAAGATCCTGGCCCGCGCAAAAGCCCCGCCCCGCCCCGGTCAGCAACAGGGCGCGCACAGTTTCGTCGGACGCCAATTGGGTAAGGACGGCCAGCAATTCGCCGTGCATGGTCTCGGTAAAGCTGTTCAGCTTGTCGGGACGGTTGAGCGTGATCGTAGCGACGCCCGAGTCCAGGGTCAGAAGAATGGCAGGGTCGGTCATACAGGGCTCCGCTTCAAATGCGCCTTATGATACCGTTTTACCGATTATGCTGTCGATAGGCTGAAAGTCATTGATTTTCAAGGGATCGAGCGCCAAGCCTGCTGGCGCATCAACTCATCGGTCAAATGAACATAGGACTCGTAGGACAGAATCATGTTCTCGACCACTGGCGGCAAGAGATTGAGCAGATGGGCCGCCTCGAAGCCAAATGCCTCGTTTAGGGCCTGAGCATGGGTCTTGATCGTTTCGGCAGCGCAATCCCCCAGACCAAACAATTCGAACAAGGCAATCGCCTTCAAGAGCTTGACCGGGCTGGGCCAGACCCCCCATTTGGCTGAGAAATCTGGGTCGCCAACATCCTTCAGGTAAAGCGCGTCGGCCCACAGCACCTGACCTTGATGCGTTGGCCCCGGCATGTCGAAAACGAACTTGCGGGGAAGGGCTGCCCGTGAATAGCGCCAGACATCGAGATCGAACAGCGAAAAACCCAAGTCGCGCAGATAGCGGTCGATATTGCTGAAAGTATTGGCATAGGGGTGGATGGGCCCCTGGAACTGGCTTTCGACCAGCACCCCCAGCACACCGCCTTGTTCAAGCAGGTTCTTTGCGCCCAAAAGCACCTCAAAGTCGAAACCATCGGTATCGACCTTGATCACATCCACGCAAGACAGATTTTGCCGGTAAGCAAAATCGTCGAGCGAATAGCGGTTTTGGCTCATCACCATTTCGTCATTGGCGTTGTGCAGCACCTTGTCCTGATTCCATCCGGCAAGCTGGCTGGCCCTTGATGCGCTGGTCCGTGGCGTTGCGGAATTGCTGCAAGAGGCGATGGGGTCTTGCATCTGCGCGGCCGGACAGACCGCCTCATAACCTTCCCAGCCGATGAAGGCATCGAAATAGCGCATGCCGGGGGCCGCGCCCTCATTCAGGCGCTTGACCTCGTTAAGCAGGGGATCGAAGCCGTAGGCATCGAGCGAGGGGTCGAAATTGCGCCAGATATCGTCGATGCCGCCCGATGCGCCGACATCGAGAACCGTCAGAGGCTCCGATGCAAAAGCGCCCGAGCGGGCCAATAGCGGGGCAATTCGGGGGGATCGGTTGGCCCGGCAGGTCGACATGGCGATCCTTCCTTGAAACTTTTATGGAAGGCAATATTCTACCGCCAAGCAGAAGAAAACAACTCTCGAACCATCAGGCAGCGATATGCGCACATCTGCCAGCGGGAAAAAGTTTCCCCAACCCGCCGTTTACGCCCTGGACGGGCTGATTCCCGTCATCGATCCCAGCAGCTTCGTCCATCCCTCGGCGGTGCTGATCGGCGATGTCATCATCGGTCCCGACTGCTATATCGGCCCAGGGGCCTGTCTGCGCGGCGATTTCGGGCGCCTGAGCATAGGCAAAGGCTCCAACATTCAGGATAATTGCGTCATCCATACCGATCCCGGCTGGGACACGCTGATCGAGGAAAACGGCCATATCGGCCATAGCGCCGTGCTGCATTGCTGCTTCGTGCGAAGGAATGCCCTGGTCGGCATCGGGGCCGTGGTCATGGACCGCGCCGAAGTAGGCGAGGCGGCCATCGTCGGGGCCAAATCCTTTGTCAAGGCCGATTTCAAGGTGCCGCCGCGCAGTCTGGTGATGGGGTCACCCGCCCGTGTCGTGCGCGAACTGTCCGACGCCGATATTCAAAGAAAAACGCAAGGGACGTTGGAATATCAGCACCTGACACTGCGCTGCCATGCCAGCATGGAAGCGGTCGAGGCCCTGAAGGCCCTTGAGGCGGATCGCCCCCGCCTGCCCCCCTTCCAGCATATCGGAAAAGACTGATCAGCTTTTTGGCGTACGCCCAGGATTGAGATAGGTCGCCACCGGCTCGAACAGGGCGGGCGAAAGCTGACGCCAGCAATCCAGCACGGTAACGCCCCGACCGCCATTCTTGAGTTGATCGGGAGTCAGCTCTCTGAACGCGTCCCAGGGCACGGCCAGAATCACCGCATCGGCTTGGCTGACGCAGGCCGCCATGGTCTCGGCCCATTCCACTCGGCCATCCAAGATTTCCTTGGCCTGGGGCATGGCCAAAGGATCATAGGCGCTGACCTTGGCGCCAGCCGCCAACAACCCCTGTGCCAGCACCAGACTGGGCGATTCTTCGACCACCCCCGTGTCGGCCTTGTAGGACAGGCCCAGCAGCGCCACGCGTCCCCCCTTGGGAACGGCGGCAATCGTGCGCGCCACCAGATGATCGAGATAGGATTTGTTCAGGCTGTCGGTGGCCTTGGCCAGCGGCGCATCGGTGCCCAGATTTGCCGCCATCTTGGAGAAGGCCATGTTGTCCCTGGGGAAACAGGGGCCGCCGAAGCTGACCGCGCCCTTCAGATATTTCCGACCGATGCGAGTATCGAGGCCAATGGCCCTGGTGATCACATCGACATCCGATCCGGGCAGATGATCGCAGATGCGGGCCAATTGGTTGGCGAACGAGATGCGCATGGTGACATAGGAATTGACCGAAATCTTGGCCAGTTCGGCACTGACGAAGTTCATATGGGCAAAAACGGGAACGCTGTCGCAGCTTTGCCGGTAGATGGTTTCCAGCAGGGCTCCGGCTTTTTCGTCCGATTCTCCCACCAAGATGAAATCGGGATTGAGCATGTTGTGAACGACGCTGCCGAGTGCGATGAATTCGGGATTGTAGCAAACACCGAAATCGGCGCCACAGCGCTTGCCTGAGAAGCGTTCGAGGGCGGGAACGAAATGGGCTTCGGTATCGCCCGGCATCACCGTGCTGGTCAGCACAATCAGATGATAGCCCGGCTTCTCCGCCAATGCCTGCCCGATCGGCTGAGCCGCCTTCAGGACATAATCCATGACGAAGGTGCCATCCGGCCCCGTTGGCGTGGGCACGATGACGAAACTGGCGTCACTGGCTTTTACCGCCGCCTTGATATCGGTGGTGGCGCACAGCCGGTCCTTGGCGGCATCGATCAGTTCTTGAAGCCTGGGCTCGATCACGGGCGCCCGGCCCGCATTGATGGCTTCGACACAGGCGGGGTTCAGGTCAGCCCCCACGACCTTAAAGCCCTTATAGGCCATGACGGCGGCCAAAGGCGAACCCAGCTTGCCAAGGCCGATTACGGAAAGGCGCATCTCGTCTTCCTTGTTTTTCAAGGTCAGATGGTGAATCTGTTCTTGGGCTCAGGCCCGGTCAACATATCGTGAATCCAGCGATAGGTCTGGGCCATGCCGTCCTCAAGCCGCGTCGAGGGCTCCCAGCCCAAAACCTTTCGGATCAAGCTATTGTCGGAATTGCGACCGCGCACACCCTTGGGGGCGTCAAGGTTATAGCTGCGGCGAAGCGTAACGCCTGCGATTTTTTCGACGATATCGACCAGTTGGTTGACCGTGACCAGTTCCGACGAGCCGACATTGATCGGCTGGGAAAAGTCGCCTTCCATGATGGAGCGCACACCGTGCAGGCAGTCATCGATATACATGAAGCTGCGGGTTTGCAGTCCGTCGCCCCAGATTTCGATATCGTTCTTTCCCGCCAGCTTGGCGGAAATGACCTTGCGGCAGATGGCAGCCGGCGCCTTCTCGCGCCCGCCGTCATAGGTGCCCCAGGGGCCATAGACGTTATGAAAGCGCACGACCCGTGTTTCCAGGCCGAAATCCTCGCTGAAATGGCGACACATGCGCTCACTGAACAGCTTTTCCCAGCCATAGCCATCCTCGGGCATGGCCGGATAGGCATCGCTTTCCACCAGCGCCGTCACATGGGTATCGGTCTGCTTGTCGGCGGCATAGACGCAAGCCGACGAGGAATAGAGAAAACGCCTGGCCCCGAATTCGCGGGCCGCCATCAGCATATGCGTGTTGATCAGCACCGAGAGCATGCATTCGGCCTTGTGGACCTCGATGAAGCCCATGCCCCCCATGTCGCAGGCGAAATTGTAGATATAGGCCATGCCCTCGGCCGCCTCGCGGCAGGCCTGTTTTTCGCGCAGATCGAGCGAACGGCTGTCCACCCCTTCGATGCGCTGGAACCAGTGATCCAGAGGCTTGATATCAGCGCCGCGCAACCGGGTATAGCCCTCGGCCTTCAACTGGGCCAGAAGATGCCCGCCGATAAAGCCACCCGCACCGGTCACGAGAATGGGGGCGTCCTTGGGAAGAGAGCTCATGATGTTTTCCTGATCGATCACAGTTTCAAAGAAAATCTCTCATTAAGGCAAGGCTTTGCCAAGCCCTGAAGAGAAAATCGCCCCCACCCGCGGGCCCTATGTGGCGGCACAGACAAAACCACATACAATTCTACGTTAAGAATCACCCCGGGGAGTGAAGAATATCTTAACTCGCGGCCCGGTACTGTTAGAATTGGTTGGAGGCCGAAATGATCGGCCAGGCAAGGGAAGGCGGCATGGTTTACTGGATCACCGGCTTGTCAGGCGCAGGAAAATCGACGCTGGCAGCCTTGCTTCGCGACAGACTGGCCGGGGCGGGACGGTCCGTCATTCTTCTGGACGGCGATGCCCTGCGCGAAATATTGGGAAAAACCTCGAACTTCCAGCGTGAGGAACGCCTGGAGCTGGCCATGATCTACGCCCGGCTGTGCCGGGAAATTTCACGTCAGGGGATTGATGTCGTCTGTGCGACAATATCGATGTTTCATCAGGTCCAGGATTGGAACCGGCAGAATATCGAAGGCTACAAGGAAATTTTCCTTCGCGTACCCTATGAGGTGCTGGCAAGCCGCGATACCAAGGGAATCTATCCAGAGCCTGGAATGAACGAGACCCTGCATGTCATGGGGCGGCATATCGAGCCCGAGTTTCCAATTGCCCCAGACTTGATCCTGGACAATGTTCCACCCTTGACCCCAGAAATGGCCGTCGAACGCATCTGGCGGGAAACGGCCATCTCATGAGCGGTTTTAGCTTCACCTCGAAAGCAGAAACGCTGGCATATCTTGCAAAAACCGAGTTGGCTGCAAGAATCCTGCCCCTTGCCCATGTCAGGGCCAAGGACTGGCAAAGCGGACGGCACAAGGAATTGCAGCGGCTGACTTCCCTTAGCTGGATGCAAAGCGGCACCCTGATTGTCCGTTCCAGCGCTTATGGCGAGGATTGCGAAACAGCTTCAGAAGCCGGACGATATCTAAGCCTTCTGAAGGTCGCTCCCGAGGGGGTTGAGAAGGCGATCGACCAGGTGTTCGCCTCTTTCGAAAATACGGACGAACGCAACGGGGTTCTTATTCAGCCCATGTTGGAAAATGTTACCTTAAGTGGCGTCGCCTTTACCGCCGATATCAATACAGGTTCGCCCTATCTCGTGGTCAGCATCGCGAGGGGAGAGGACACCACTGCCGTCACGTCCGGCGGGAAATCAGCCCTCACGACATATTATCTGTGGAAGAATGCAGAGACGCCTGCGGAATTTCCCGCCCCTCAACTTGTTGAACTGGCGCTTCAACTTGAGGCCGTTACGGGCCACTCCCTCCTGGATATCGAATTCGCCCAAGACGACAAGGGCCAGCTTTATCTCTTTCAGGTGCGCCCGCTAAGCTTGCGCATAGCCCCTGCCGATCCCGCCAGCCTGCAACAGGCCCTGGCGCGCATTGCATCGCGGATCGAAGCCTTGAACGGGCCGCATCCTTATCTGCGAGGCAAGAAGGCGGTCTTCGGAATCATGCCGGACTGGAATCCGGCCGAGATCATCGGTGTTCGCCCGCGACCGCTCGCACTCTCACTTTACCGGGAACTGATCACGGACTCGATCTGGGCCTATCAGCGCAGCAATTACGGCTATCGCAACCTGCGCAGCTTTCCCTTGATGCTGGATTTCCATGGACTGCCCTACATTGATGTTCGCGTCAGCTTCAATTCCTTCGTACCTGCCGACATTCCCGACGATCTGGCAGACCGCATCGTTACCCATTATATCGACCGCCTGATTTCCGCCCCAGCACTTCACGACAAGGTCGAGTTTGAAATCGTCTTTTCCTGTTACACATTCGACCTTCCGCATCGCTTAACGCGTCTTGGGGACTTTGGGTTCAGCCCCCAGGATATGGACGTCCTTTCCCAAAGCCTGCGCCAACTGACCAATCGCATTATCAACCGCAGGGATGGATTATGGCGCGGCGATATCGAGCGCGTGAGCGAATTAGAGAACAAGCGCCTTGAAATCTTAAGCAGCGACCTGCCAATAATCGACCGTATTTACTGGCTTATCGAGGATTGCAAGCGGTACGGCACACTGCCATTCGCGGGGCTGGCGCGCGCTGGCTTCATCGCGGTTCAGATGCTGAATTCTCTTGTCGCTGTCGGCGTCCTTTCTTCCGCTGAGAAACAGGACTTCATGTCCGGCCTGGATACAATCAGCGCAAAAATGGGACATGATCTGGCAACCCAATCCCGTTCGGAATTCCTGGAGGCATATGGCCATCTCCGGCCCGGAACATATGACATTCTTTCTCCTCGCTACGATGAGGTTCCCGACTTTTATTTCGACTGGGATGCTGTTGCCACAAGAGGCAAAAGCGGCGCTCAGCCCAATCGGCATAATTTTTCCCTCTCGCTTGAGCAGATGCGCAAGGTTGAAGCTTTGCTGAAGGAGCATGGCCTTGATCATGACGTCGTCGGCCTGTTCGAATTCATCGAAGCGGGAATTCGTGGGAGAGAATATGCAAAGTTTGTTTTCTCACATTCACTGAGCGACATATTGTCACTTCTAGGCAAATTGGGAAAAGAGCTTGGAATGACACTGGAAGATATGTCCTATTTCGATATACAAACCTTGTGCAAGCATTACGCAAGCAGCACTGACCTGCATGAAATGCTTGCTGAGACGATTTCCCAGGGCCGCGCCAACCACGAACTGACCAAGCGCGTCGTACTTCCTCCGCTGATCACCGACCACCGCCAGGTATGGGGTTTTACGCTGCCGCCGAACGAGCCAAACTTCATCACGCAGTTAACGACGCGCGGCAGAGTATGCCAGGTTGGCAACGGCGAGGAGATTGAGAATTCCATTCTCTTCATTCCCAGCGCCGATCCCGGCTTTGACTGGATTTTCTCTCACGACATCAGTGGCTTTGTTACGGCTTTCGGTGGAATCAACTCGCACATGGCCATTCGCGCCTCGGAGTTGGGGATTCCTGCCGTTATAGGAGCTGGCGAGGCTAGTTTCAGAGAGTGGCTGAAGGCAGAATGCATCGAGATTGACGCGCTCAACCGACGAGTTACGGTATTGAAATGAGATTGATCGCCCTTAGCCAACGCGTTGTTACTGACAGCGTCACTCAGGAAAGACGCGATGCCCTGGATCAGCGCTGGTGGAATTTTCTTGCGGCAGCGGGATTTTTGCCGCTTGCCCTGCCTAATCGCGTCGATCAAGCCTTGCGCCTGATCGAACTGGTCAAGCCCTCGGGCATCGTTCTAACCGGCGGCGGCGATTTAACCTCGATGGGAGGCGACACGCCCGAACGCGACGAAGTTGAACAGGCGCTGATCGAGTTGGCCCTCAGCGGCAGCCTACCGCTCCTGGGGGTGTGCCGTGGCATGCAGGCCATTCTTCACCATTTCAAGATTGAACTGGCGCCCATAGAAGGCCATGTGCGCCAGAACCATCTGCTATCCGGCCCCGCTGGCAATGCAAGGACCGTCAACAGCTATCACAATTTTTCTGCCGTCGATGTCTTGCCGCCTCTGGTCGCCTCGGCCAGGGCTATGGACAATTCCGTCGAGGCAATTCGCCACCACGATCTGCCCGGACTGCGCGGCATCATGTGGCACCCGGAACGGGAGGTTGTGCCCAGTCCTCACGATATCACGCTTTTTCGCGACTTGTTCGGCGGTGTGTCATGAGGGGGCTGATTCTGGCAGCCGGGCGCGGATCGCGCATGCTGGCGCAAACCTCAGACCGCCCCAAGGCCTTCGTTGAGCTGCATGGGCGCAGGCTTCTTGATCTTCAATTATCCGCACTTCGCAAGGCGGGACTCTCGGAGATAGCCCTGGTCCGCGGCTATTGCGGCCAAGCCTTTCTAGACTATGACCTGACACTGTTCGATAACCCGGCCTGGGAGCGGACAAACATGGTCATGTCGATGTTGGCGGCATCGGAATGGCTTAGAGCTGATACGACAATCGTCAGCTATGCCGACATATTCTACCCTGCCCAGGCGGTACAGAGATTGATGAAAGCAGATGGCGACATTGTGATCGCCTATGATCCCAATTGGCTTTCACTGTGGTCTCGCCGCTTTGCCGATCCCTTAAGCGACGCGGAAACCTTCCGCATCGATCAGGCTGGGTGTTTAACCGAAATCGGCGGCAAAACCCACGACATATCCCGCATTCAAGGCCAATATATGGGTTTGTTCCGTCTGACCCCCCAAGGGGCGGGAGCCATCGGGGAGCATGTATCCAGCCTGCCCTTAGAACTGCAAGCCAAGCTGGATGTCACGTCGCTATTATCTCGCCTTATCGCGTCAGGGACAAAGATTGGTGCCGTCGCCGTTCCCGGCCCCTGGGGAGAGGTCGATCAGCCTTCCGACCTAGAGGTATATACCTTGCCAGAAATCGTGGGGTTATAATTGACCCCTCCCATTTTTCATCTGCTTGCGCCAATTGATTTCTTAAGAGGGATGCCGTTATCATCAATTCAAGATTAGACCAGTCTCATTCGGCCAATCTTGCGACAAGGCTTTGGAGAAGAGCGTGACCAGCATCGAGAAGCAGAAAATCTTTTCCCCGGAAACGGCTGAGGCCTGGCTCAACGCAGAGCGCAAGGATCAAAAACTCGTCTTGTGCCATGGCGTGTTCGATCTGATTCATCCTGGGCATATCAGGCATCTGAAAGCCGCCCGAGAACTTGGCGATATTCTGCTGGTCAGCATTACGCCAGACCGTTTTGTCAATAAGGGGCCTGGGCGCCCGGCCTTTACCGAATCGCTGCGTGCCGAAGTGATTGCGGCTCTCAGTTTTGTCAGTGGCGTCGTGATCAATGACTCCCCAACTTCGGTTGAGCTGATCAAGCGCCTGAAACCCGACATCTACGCCAAAGGTGGCGACTACGCCAACCCCACAAATGACCGAACAGGCATGATTCTTGAGGAAGAGGCGGCAGTTCGCTCGGCTGGCGGACGCATTCAATTTACCGAAGACATCACCTTCAGTTCATCGGAACTGATCAACCGCCATGTGCCTTTGTTCAGCCCGGAAACCGAAAAATGGTTGAGCGACTTTCGTTCTCGCCACAATGCGTCAGAAATCATCCACCATCTGGAATCCATTTCCGATTGCAAGGTTCTTATCATTGGCGAAGCCATCATTGATGAGTATGTATTCTGCAATGGCCTGGGGAAAGCGGCAAAGGATCCGATCCTGTCGTTTCTTTACAATTCCGAGCAGGCCTTCATCGGCGGAAGCTTGGCCATTGCCAACCATCTGGGCGGTTTTTGCAATCAGGTCAGCCTTCTGGCCATGCTGGGCGATTCCATGCGCAAGGAGGAGTTTATAAGAGCCTCTTTGCTTCCCAATATCAGCCCGCATTTTATTACAAATCCGCAAAGCCCCACCTTGCACAAACGGCGGTTCGTTGACTGCCACACCAGCAACAAGATGTTTGAGCTTTATTTTATGGATGACACGCCCCCATCTGGGCGCATTGAAAATGAGTTGATCGAACAGGCGGAAGCCTTGGCCCGTCAGCACGATATCGTAATCGTTTCGGATTATGGGCATGGCATGATGACGCCGAAACTGATCGAGCGCCTAGCGCAATGCGCGCCATTTCTGGTCGTCAATACCCAGGCTAATTCAGGAAATCGTGGATTTAATACCATTTCGAAATGGCCCCGCGCCGACTATGTCTGTTTGGCTGGCCACGAGGCAGAGCTTGAAGCGCGCCAGCGCCACCTATCGCGTACAGAATTGATGCAAGTCATCGTCGATGCGATCGACTGCAAGAAATTTACCGTCACTTTCGGCAAAGAAGGCACCTGTCATTGGGACAAGGATTTGGGGGAAACCCAAGTCCCTTCCTTTGCGGTAAAGGTTGTCGATCGTGTTGGCGCTGGCGACGCCGTCCTGGCCATCACTGCACCACTTGTTGCAAAGGGCGTCAATTGGGAGATCGTAGGCTTTGTTGCCAATCTAGTTGGCGCTGAAATGGTTGGCGTTCTGGGCAACAGCATGCGCCTGAATGCAAGAGTGATCGCAAAACATATCGAAGCACTGCTGAAGTAGGAGAACAACTGCTACTTCTGTCCAATCTTCGACAAAATGGCGCCACACAAATGTTTGGCCGACTGTTCCGGCGTCTCCGATCCGCTATCGACAACAAGATCAGGAGAAACCGGCCTTTCATAAGGATGCGTTTTGGCATAGCCAATCATGTTGGTGATCTCCCCTGTCTTCGCCTTAGCATATAGCCCCTTGGGATCGCGCCCCATCACAGTGGCAAGGTCTGCAGAGAACCAGACTTCGAAGAAACCAGGCTCAAGAAGCTTTCGCACCATGGCGCGATCAGCAGCAAAGGGCGAAATGATCGGCACCAATATGATATCGGTATTTCTACGCTGCTGGCCGCAAAGCGCGGCAACGCGACGGTTATTCTCGCGAACACTATCTCTGTCGAAGCCTAGCTTCTCATTGAAGGCCGCACGCACTTCGTCGCCGTCGAGAATCAGCACCCTTTGTCCAGATGAAATCAGCATTGGCGCAACAAGCCTAGCCGTCGTGGTCTTGCCAGAACCTGACAGTCCCGTGAACCAGAAAACAGAACCTTCGTTGATCACAGTTGAAATATTTCCTGACCTGAGGCAATTTCAGCCCGCAAGGCATCCTGAACGATGGGGCGAATGGACCAATCAGGAACCGGTAGACCCGACTTAAGCGCCTCGCGAATCTCGTCGATACCAAGCGACAAAGCTTGCGGCGCGTTCGTATAGGAACTGGAAAGGGTATCCCAGCCGATTGAATCGAAGAAGACCGGCTCGATGCCCAGATTGTTCAAGCGCTCGAATAAGCGGCGCGTATCATCAAAATTATAGAAATTTCCAAAGTCAGCAGAGCCTGGGGAAATAATAAAATGGCTGCAACCTAGATTTTTATGGCAAAGCGCCTTAAACACAGCCTCGCGAGGGCCTGAATAGCGAGGATAGCTGGCAAGGGCTCCCAGGACGGCACGGTCCTTGGGATAGACGCCAAATTCCAACAGAATTTCATACGCTTTCAAAATGGCGCGGGGCGAAAAATTGCCACTTTTGTTCGCGCCGATATCGGGGCTGATAAACAAGCCATCGGCAAGAGTGGATTCAAGCGCCGTCAATTGAATGTGTTCGTGCACCCTGTGCGGAACGCTACTGCCGTTAAAACCGACAACACGGGTCCAACCCTTTTGCCCAAAAATAAACCGGCACTGTTCTGGGGTCAGTTCATAAGCCTGCCAAGAAGATTTCAATGGCTCGACCAGCCGCACGGCGCCTGCTGCAAGCACACTGCCATTCGAGAGTAAGCGGGCAACGCCTGGATGATCCGCAGACTCTGTCCCAAACCAGCGCGACGCCAACTGATGCAGATCGACCTGAAATACTTCGGATACATCCAAAAGCGAATGACAATGCCCCGAGGCAGAGTATAAGGCGACCCGATCACCCTTCGACACATTTTTGGCCTCTGCTGGTATCTGCAAGATTATTGGCATGGTCCAGACATGGCCATTGGGCAGCCTATGATTGGACAATACGTCTTCAATCTCCAAGCGGCACATAAAGCCAGTGAGAGGCGAATAAACGCCAAGCGCAATCTGCTGAGCATCACGCAAGGATTCTTCGGGCAAGATTAGGCGTTGCAAGCCGCTAATTTCCATAAGGTCATTCGAAGAGGCTAGCGAAATATTGAGATGCCCGCCATGTGGCTCCGGCAATAGTGAAAATCCCTCCAAAGATGGAAGTCCTGTTATGCCTGAGCGATATTCGCGACCCAGCTTCACGACCATGGCGGCACAGTTGATGGGGTATTTGCCAACAGCCGTTTCGGCGGCCAGGACAAGGCCATCGGCTCCGTCTTGAAGCGTGTTGAAGATATCATTTACCTCGGCGCGGGTTGGCAAAGGCGAGGAAACCATGCTTTCAAGTAGGTTGGTTGCAACATAGACCTTGCGGCCAATTTCCTTCGCAGTGCGGATAATGTATTTTTGGGCTGCCGGAATGCGCTCGATGGGTATCTCTCGCGACAAATCGCCCCGGTCGATCAAAATGGCATCGGTTCTTTCGGTAATGGCACGCAGGTTATCCAAACCGTTCCGACACTCGATCTTGGAGATAATAAAGGCATCTTTGGCCAAACTGCGGACTTCATCCACGTCTTCCGCCCGGTTGGCAAAAGACAGGGCTACATGGGAAATACCCAGGCCAAGACCGATAGCGATGGCTGACCTATCCTTGTCGGTCAACACAGGCAAAGTAATGGGGCGATGCACTGTTACGGCCTTGTTCGATCCGATCTGACCGCCACTGATGATGCGAACGACTGTCCTCTGGGCTCCCGGCTCAACCACCTGAACAAGTACGGCATTAAAATCGATGCTGATGAAGTCGCCCGCTCGAAGCTCCGCCAAGGCACAAGGAGGATAGAAGCCAATATTATAGGCATCACCTGGCACCAAGTGCGCGTGCAGCGTAACCAGCGTGTTTTCACGCAAGGTAATCTGACCATCAACAAAGGATGTCGTACGGATTTGGGCACCCTCTGTATCCAGGCATACGGGGACCTTTGTGTGGGACTGAATAAAGCGGATAACGCGGTCAACATCCTCAAGCTTTGTATGGGATAGATTGACCCGAAACATCGAGGCCCCCAGATGCTCAAGCCTGGAAATCACACGCTCATTCATCGAGGCGGGACCAAGTGTGCAAAGAATTTCACAAGTCATATTCAAGTTCCATTTTGCTTTGAATCAAATTCGACAGACTAAATTAGCCATTCAAGACTTGCTCGAGAGCTGAGCGATCCACAGTCGGGTCGTATAAGGTATATCGACACTCACCTGTCCCCTAACAAGTTCTGCAATGCTTTTGATAATGTCCGCAAAACGGTGGCCGGCCTGACGCGCCAAAGTCGCGTGTGATCGCCAGGCCATAATCCAGTCATCCACCAACATGCGATGCATAATCCTTCCCTCGATCAAGCGAGGGGATAAAAAAAGCATCGAAGACATGATGACCTGCGTCTGATCCTCACGCCTAGACCCCAAGCTATAATCCGGGAGATAATTCTTGATGAGCGTCTCAACACTTGCTTGAAGAGGATCGTCAAGATCGCGATGGTTCCACAAACACATGAACCAGCCGAAGGGACGCAGAATGCGCGCAGTCTCAATCAAGGCCTTTTGACGGTCGACGACATTGAAGGAAGAGCCGAAGCTAACCAGATCAAACTGATTCTCGGCTTGCCCGGTCGCCTCGCCCGTTCCCTCAAACCACGAAACGTTTTGAAATGTACGCGTCGTCTCAATGCCCAGCCTTCTCATTTCATCATTCGGCTCGACAGCAACAAGAGAATAGCCTCGGCCAAGTAACATGCGGGTCAAATGGCCGACGCCTGCGCCGACATCACATACGAGTGCTTGCGGCGATAGCTTGGCGAATGATAAAGCCTGATCAATAGCCATTTCAGAATAATCAGGCCGTTTTAGATAAGCCTCTGCAAGATCGGTATAGTCCCATAACGTTTTCATTCATTCCTCCAAACCAGCAGAATTTGGCGAAAGCAAGGGAATCGGAAAACGGCGTCCAGCTTGATGATCCTTAAGCTCGCGCAGCATCAACACCCGCAATTTATATCGCGCTCTACGAAATTTTTTTTGGTCTGAAGCTTTCATGCTGCGACGCAAGCCCTTTTCTGCCTTCATTTCAAAGGGCAGAGTACAGATAAAAAGAATCCAGCGCAGCAGACCTATAGACAGCATAGGGGGAACTCGATAGCCCCATTTCTCAAATGTTTCCGCCATTACCAGCTTCAAACGAAAGGCATCCAACGCACTCATCCAGGCCGTCTGACGTCCAAGAACCTTGGCATGCCCAACACCTGAAACCGCTTCGCTTCCCTCTTTCCCACGACGAAATGTATAGGGCTCGCCAAAGAATGTGGATTCCAGAAAGCAGGCTCTATAATCACAGCCCAGAAAATGCGAAATTCTGCGCATCAGCTCTTCCGTTTTATAGTGCATATCCTCAAACCGGACGGAAGCGTGGTTCACATTTTTCTGCAATATCGGCGGACTTGTGATCTCAAAATAACTGTTGAATATCTTTAAAATCTGCTCCTCACCCCAAACCGGTGTGTTGTCTTGAATGTTGTTACGTATCTGAGATGCCAATGCGATCTCCGGCTCACGCACGGCATGCAAATGAAACACCGAGTCAAAATCCTTGGCAAGCTTTATGAAATACTCCCTAAAATGATTATGGATTGAATAGACGATAACGGCATCCTCTGGCACAACAACATCAAATATGCCCGCATAAGCGACATATAGGGCGCGAAAAGCATAGGCCCTTAAGCTCATTTTTGATCCTGACGAGGCGTGATGCTTCAGCAACGTCAAGAACATTTGGCAATAGCGTTGTGTTCGGGCTTCTCCAATTGTCAGGCTGGCCTCTGAAAGGTGAAGTCCAAAAAAGAAAAGCACCCGCTCATAGGTGGTTTCGTCCAAATCATCGAGATCACACTTTGTGTGTGCGTAATAGCTTTGAATATGATTGTAGGGGTGCATGGAGAGCAGCATGGGATGCCCATCCAATAAACTGGCCAATAGATAGGAACCGCTTCTGGCTTGCTGAGATATGGCGCAAACAGACTTGATGGTGCTAGTGCGCGATGCCGCCA
The DNA here is from genome assembly GCA_015232335.1 of Alphaproteobacteria bacterium. Lineage (GTDB taxonomy): Bacteria > Pseudomonadota > Alphaproteobacteria > Rhodospirillales > WMHbin7 > WMHbin7. The sequence goes on from JADFZV010000005.1 coordinate 54,388, forward strand.
AGCGAAGAGCCGGGTCTGCACTGTGCAACTGACATCTTAAGAGAGGCGCTCCGACAAGGGCTTCCAAAAACAAAAGGCGCTTCGCGCTGAAATCATCTGTCCAAGGAAGATACCGCAGCCGATCTCGAACAATGGCCAATACATCGCCTTCCCCTGCAGCCCAGGCGGAAAATCCCTCCTCGATAGCTGCGTCAATTGCCTGCTGATATGCCGATCCCCGCAGCAAATCTATCTGTAACTTGGTGTCGCCATAAGAAAATGCCGTTGATTGAATTAATGCCTTATATGCGGCCTCCATCTCTGAATTTTCAATATGGCGAAGAGCAATCGCCACCATGGTTCTAATGAGTTCATCCGAAATATTTTCGATATCCGGTTGAAGAGCGTAAACTCGAAGGAATGCGCGTTCAGCCTCTTCCAGCATTCCTATTGAACGAAAACAAAGAGCCTTTTGAAAAAGCAGAGAAGGAGCATCTGGCTGCATAGAGCAGGCCTTCTCGATTGACAACAACGCCCCCTCATGGTCGCCAAAAGATGATTGCGCCTGAGATAATGCAACAAAATAGATCACGTTCTGTGGCTCGATAAAGGCAGCATCTTTCAATGCGTCAAGCGACTCATCCTTTCCAAGGTTAAATAAAGCGACACCCTTAAGAAAGGCAATCTCTCCCCCTAATGATTCTTCGCCTTCCAACTGCTCAAGTAGCCTTAACGCCTCACCAGCATCGCCTTTAGAAAATAAGATCTTAGCGCTCTCAAGCAGCCTGTTGATTTCCTCTTTTTCCAAGGCCGCCATTTGGTTCAAACTCGCTCTAGAAAACTTTACGGAGCCGCAGCAAGGCTATTCAAAATAGATAAAGCCATGATCCCCTGAATATCTGGCTTGCTCAAAAATCCATTGCCACTCATCAGGAGCATAAAAAGACTCGCAGGTCAGTTGCCAATATAGAAGATTAACCTTTTCCTGCATGCTGCGATACGACTCGACAACAAGATACTTGTTGGAACGCCCAACCCTTTCCATCTCGCGCAATGCCTTGAACAGATCAAATATTTTTAGATTGTGCAGCGTGTTAAGCGAAATCACCAGATCGAATGCTTCATCGTCATATGGAAGGCAAGATGCGTCTGACAGTTTCAAAAAGGGACGCACCTCCTCCTTTGCATTCTCAAGGCCATAAACAGAAATATCGATGCCAGCCACCTCCAGTCCTGGAACGGCCTGAGTCAGCTCGTACAATAAAAACGCCTTGCCACACCCGACATCCAATACCCTTTGACCTGGCTTCAAACCGTAGTGTTGTGCAATGCGGTCGGCGACCGGGCGCCAGCGTCCATCATAACTGTATCCACCATAGCCAACCGTGCGATCACCATCCCAATAATCTTTGCCAAATTGCTTGGCAATCGTAGCGCACTTTACCTTATCGTGAACACAAACGCGTTCAAGATAATTGCGGGGCGTTGAACGATGCGTCTGCTCGATGAAATCGATATAACTCATAACATCTCCTTCAAATGTTAGGGCTTGTGCTCATAGGCGAGAGGAAGACGTAAAATATCATCAAAGTTGGAATTCACCCAGTCGACAACCTCGAAAACCCCCTCCTGCATGGCGATTTGCGGCTTCCAACCAAATTCACGTCGGGCTAGGGTCGAGTCAATGACATAGGCCGCATCCTGGCCGGCACGCTCATCAACCGTGCGCGTGGCTGTTTCAAAATCGTGGCCTTGAGTCTCGCAAATCATTCGAACGACATCTCTAACAGCTACGCCTGCATCCGGCGACAGATGATACATCTGACCAATCCGCCCTTTCAGAAGCGCCGAAAGCTCGCCCCTGGAAACATCGCGAATATGAATATAGGATTTTACAGCCCTACCGCCACCATGCAAATCAATGGTTTTTCCCAGACGCAGATAAATGGCAGTGCGGGGAATAATCTTGTATAGCTGCTGGCGCGCGCCATAAACATTGGTTGCGCGAATGAAGGATGCGGGAAATCCGTACTGCTTCTGATAGACCCTTATCAGCATGTCGGCTGCCGCCTTGGATGCGGCGTAGGGCGTGCTGGGATTATCATGGGTCTCTTCGGTGACGTTTCCCGAACAACTGCCATAGGCCTCTGGCGAAGATATATGGAGGTAACGTTCGAGGTAATCAGCATTGCGCAAATGATTAACCAGCCGCGACAATGCCACCGTATTGGTCTGAAACCAATGTTCTGGATGATCCCAACTTGGAGCAACTTCGCTTTGCGCGGCAAAATTAATAATATGGCTGGGTCGCTCACGGTCGATCAACGCCAGAAGCGCAACGATATCCTGATTCATATCCAACTGATGATAAGAATATCGCGCCAAATCACTACGCGCCAAATATCGCAAAAACAGGGGAGTGCGCTGCGGCGAGCGGCTTACCCCAATAATCTTTAAATCCGTTTCCGCCAAGGCAAGATCAACAAAATCCTGACCCGAAAAGGAATTTGCTCCAATGACCAACAAGCTTTGCGAGGCCATTCATTCCCCTTTTCAATTACGAGACTGTTCGATCTGATCACGTACATCTGACCAGGATCTTGCTTGAATAATGCCGGAATTGTGTTTCGAAGGAAAGTTTCCATTCGGATCGAACAAAATTCGTGTCGGCACGTCCGGGAAAAGTGGATCAAACAAGAATTCCGGCAAATCGTCGATGAATGCCGTGCATTGAAGCCTGGCTATGCGGTCAATTTTGCCAGAGCGCGTTTCTTCAAGATAGGCGGGAACCCCTGAAAGCCCCGCGACCTCAAGCCACTTACGGGCGGCGGAATGAAGATCGAACATGGGGCCGCTATATGGAGTGCGCGTTTTATGGGAGACAATGGCAACGTGATGACCTGCCAATTGCCAGCCGAGAAGCGTGTCAACTGCGCCCAAGAATGCCTGAGCGCCCAGAATACGATCACCATAGGCATGAGCCTGCATTTGCGTCCAGATATCTTCCTGTCCGTTGGCTCGGAACCAATTTCGTATCGCTGTCTTGTCAATCGGAATATTGCTGGGCAAATCCCCCATTTCTCTGCCCAAACGGTGGAACAGCGCGTCATAGCAAATCAACGTATTATCCAAGTCAACGCCGATCATCATGCGTTGTATCCTAAGCCGGGTTCAGCTTGGCTGAGAGCTCAGCGCCGAATGATTTAAGAACGCGGGCAAAGAGCCTGTCTGCAAAAAAGTGATTGCTTTCAGGGCCTGGATGGCTCTCATCGTGCGCAGTATCAATCAACTCAAGCCCGAATCCCAAAAAGCGATCTGCATCAAGAAAGTCGATCAACGGGATGATCATGGAAGGCGAGGTGGCGCTGTAAAACCAGGGAATATTATAATTTTGCAACAGCAACTCAATAAGCTGATAGTTTTTGTAGAAGTTCATATTGTCATCGAACTGGCTGGTCAGGCCGACCATGTTTTTTACGATTTCGCGATTGACCATGGTCCATTTGATAATGCCCTGCTTTTCCAAATCAAGCTGGTTGTGCTGAAAATCAAAGCACCTGCCATCGCTTGTGAAATATTCCCTTCTTCCGAAGTGCGTGAAATTCACGAACACAAAGTCGGGACGCAAAATGGGCACAGCCGCGCACAGCGTACGTGCGATATAATCATTGGACTTGCCGCCAAATCCTAAGTTCCAGTTGGAGACGGGGACACTAAAGAAATCATGAAGCCGTTTGCACAGCATATGCGCAAATGTATCTTCTTCATTCAGGCCAGAGCCCATCGCCCAACTGCAACCAATCGTTAGAACGCTTAACTTTCCAGGCTGGCTGAATTCGGCGCACCGATAGCCATGGGAATTCCATCGATAGATAACCGGATGATCCCACGCCTTTTTGACGGCATCGCTGGCAAATGAAAAACTGGCTCTTACTTCGGCATCGATAAAGGGCTCTTCGCGAATGCCGTTACCAGCCTTGCGCGTCTTTGGAATGTCCGATTTTGAAACAAACTTATCAATCACCGTCCTGTCCCCGTCGCCTAAACCTCAAAATGCATCGGCCATAACCAAGTCTTCAATCGATCCATCCGAAACGCTCACGCAGAGAGGCGGGCAAGCGCTCACGCATGCGTCTTTTCTGGTCGGAATTGAAAACTTCCTTCCATTCATTGACCGAACCCTTTCGAAAATTCTTCTGCTGATCAGCCGGATATCTCTCAAAATGACGATCTATCGGACCCGATGGCAGATCAAATATGCCAACAAATCGATGCAGGAATTTTTTTGGATCGGCAACCATCTCCTCATGGGTTGTGAAGGTGATTTTGAAATCTGAAGTCAACTCCTGCTCGCGTTCCACCCAAGCGGAAATCCAGTCGACCAAATCGGGATAGTAATAGTCAATCGCCCATTCCAAGCGGGCTTCAAGACTGGAATCAAGAAAACCATCTGGATACGGATGGCGAAAAAGATGTCTTTCCAGAAGATGGGGGTCTCGTTCTCTGGTAACAACGAAATGCATCCAGGAAAGAGTTGACTGACGTGGGTCTCGCAAATGCACTGGAAAACTCTTGAACCCGCCTTGACGCAAACAATCGATGTTGTGATCGCTGGGCCAAGTATGCAAGCGGCAAATTGCCCCCCCTCGCGTTGCCGGCTCAAACAAATAGGGAATGATCCATTCTTGGGGATAAGTTTCCGAGGTCGGATTGTAGTAGTCTTGAACGCCATAGGCGGCTGCAATCAAGCCGGAAAGGTATTCGCTTGCACTTCGGAATTGGGCAATAAAAGCCATCGACGGCAATTTGTTGCGAATCGCCTCCAATTGGCGCTCGGATAGAGGAAGCCGCCCCTTTTCATCCAAATGGGACTTGTTCTGAATCATTGCAGATCGGGCTGCGTGCAGACTGCCTTCCTCATTCTTACCTTGAATCGCGCAAACACGGCCCAAGAGAAAGTGTCCTAATGCGCTCTCTGGTTCCATAACTAGAAAAGAGCTGAGGAACCGGCTAGCTGCTTCGATTCTTCCGACGCGAATCGAATCTTGCGCACGAATATATAGCGCATTTGCCACATGCCGCCGTTCGATCCATTCTACTTCTGTACTCTTAGCGATATGACCAATCTGGACCAGACAATCCGACGCCTTGAACAGGTCGCCATGAAGAAGATAAAGAATGATCGCCTTTCTCAGAACAGCAATCGCCTGCTCAATTTCGCCCTTGGCTAGATGCGCATCGCACATCATCCGATGCTGGGTTGCTGGCGTGAATTGCGAAACATGCCAAGCATCGGCAGGATCGAGAACCGTCAGGCCGCAATGGTCGAGCAAGCGGGTGCGCATGGCGTAAAAGGAAGGACGCTCAGCTTCCGCCAAACGGTCGGTAGCCTGATCCATGGCTTCGACAAGGCGCGCTCCCGTGGATTGGTAAGAGGGGCATATTTCGCCCAAAGACAACTCGTCCTCATCCAAGCGTACATTGATTTCATCGATTAGCCTTGAATTTCCAGGCGACATACCGCCGGAAAGCCAGTTCTGAATCCGCTCTTCTGACAGAAAGAGACGCTCAAGATTGAGCAAGCGATCCATGACAGGTGCGTTTGCCAGAGCTTCAAGAAAGCGTTTGGCAATATATTTCGGCGTATGATCCTGTTCGATATGCTGGAAATCGTAGTGCGAGATGCTCTCGAACAGGCGAAGTTCGTCCATGATGATTTCGTAGGAAGGAAAGTAAATGATATTTCCAGCGCCAACTTCGCGCATAAAGGTATCAATAGCAACGCGAACAATTGCCTTGCTCAGCGTGTTATCGCTGAACGTATCGCTGCCTGGCAGATCAATGTGGAAGAGGTAACGCTGAGGAGACAGCGTTATCACGAGATTAAAGGGCTTCCCTTCACGAATTTTGACGAAGTTATTGTAGATGGCATGCAGATTGGCAACGCAGGCGTCAACCGTCTGCATTTCAGAATACCACTCGTCCTTGGGAATGGAAAAAACAGAGTTGATTAACCTGTCGTTGCTTTTGAACCTGACAAGGCGCGCTGTTCCCAAAGTCACGATCAGCGTTTCCGCCTCTTGAATCTTCTGTCGACACAGTGCGGAAAGGTCATCAAGCCTTTTTAGGGTTCTGGATACCGCATTGTCTCCGTAGACGCGGCGCTTGAAGTAGTAACCAAAGGGATAGATATCGTCGCTACGCCCATCAAATTTGTATAAATCATCCTCGCAATGCGGGGTCTGAGTGGCAATACGCTCGATGACCTCGGCGATGGAAGCCGGTGAGAAGCGCGCGGAAATATCCCGCTCAAACCAGAATTCAAAGCCATAGGGGGCGAGTGATGTTTTGAGGTTTTGCGCAAAACAGCTTCCAAATCCAACAAATGCGTTCTTAAAGCCCGTGACGACAGGACGTTTGGGAACATGGATTTTTGGGCTGTCTAAACGCTGTGCGGTTTGCAGAAAATCGCCTGTCATCTTGTTTTCCTATGAAAGGCTCATGACGCCCTGCGCCGCCAGTTCCAGAAGCTTGGCCTTGGCAGGATCATCTTCATGGTGTGCTTCAATCATGGCAAAGTAGAGGTTCGAGACGATTTCACTGAACTCGGGCGATGCCTGCCCTGCTGAGGCCGCGCTTTCACAAACACGCCTTAGAATGGCCTTAAGGCCCGCAATCTGTCCCGGCGCCGAGGGCGGCGGTGCGGCGCGCAGCTTTTGGGCTAGCTCGGAGAGAATTTTCAAGATTCTGGGATCATCGCCGCGTATGGCTTCGTCCATCATCTCGCCGATCGTGCCGTTTGTCGCATTGACCAGTTCCACCAGGGGAAATTGCGCTAGCAGATTTTCCGAACAATAGGCCTTGAGAAAGCGCTTCACGACATACTGAGGTGTGTGCGTCTGCTCGATATGCGTGAAATCATAATGCGACATCGGCTCGAAAGACCTCAGCCCCTCCATGACCATCTCGAACGAGGGAAAATAAAGGGAATCGCAATCAGGAAACTGGCTTTGAAACTGATGGATGGCGACGCGCAGGATTGATTTACTTAGCACATTGTCGACGAATGGATTGCCATCAACACCCGGTGTGCGCAGACCGAAGACGTAGCGCTGGGGCGAAATCGTCAGAATAATCTTTACTGGTTCCCCGTTTCTTATGACGCCAATCGCATCAACAATGCGCTTCAAGTTGCGGACGTTGTCATCCATCGACAGCAGATCGGAATACCACTGGTCAACAGGGAGTCCCAAAACCGTATGAATAAGATCGCTGTTTGAGCGCATTCTAACAACGCGCGACGTTCCCAGAGTAATTACGATAAATTTTGCCCGCCGCACTTGGGCATGACACTCTGCCTCAACCTCGGCTATTTTATTCCTAACCTGGTCAACAGCATCCGCTCCAAAGAAACGTCTTTTGAAAAAATAGCGATAGGCGTAAATCTCTTGCTCGGAAAAATAATATAGCCCATCGCCAACATTCCGCTCCGGCAAACGCCCTGAAACCCGTTCGAGAGCGTCGGCAATCGATTCCGTACTGTAATGCGCACAGATATCGCCATTGAACCAAAAGCGAAAGCCATAGGGCTCGATTGCCCGCTTCAGATTGAGGGCAAAGCACGAGCCGAAACTAGCGAAGCGCCCGCTGAAATCGGAAAGCAGCGGCTGCTTCTCAGGCGTAATGTCTGGATGCTTTAACCAACGCGCCGTCGGAAAGAACGCCACCGGCGGCTTGCGACTCGCCGCCCCTCCCAATTCAATGAACCGGTTGGCGGGTTCCTCTTGCTGCGAAACGGTCTTTGCTTCCGGCATGAGCGCGCTGATTACCTCGGAAATGGTGGTAAATCTGCCAAACCACCCGGTTAATCCTACATCTTGATCAGCAGAACGTAAAGCGAAGCACTTCCAAGTTTTGAGAAGGTCAGGCTTTTGTCAGACGAAGTCCCATATCGATGATAGGCCTGCCCACCTTTCCCTGTTCAAGATCGTCCAAGGCTTGATTGATCTCATGAAGCGGATAGGCCTTGGCCTTCAGCAGCCCCGATTGGATGACGCCAGCCTTCAGCAATTCGGCATAGCGGGCCATATCGCGGTCGGGCAGGCTGTCGCCCCCCCAGCAGCCGAGAAGCCGTTTTCCCTGATTAAGCTGGCGTGGATCGACCCTGAAGGTGGCATCCGCCGGAGCGTTGCCAACGACGACGACGCGCCCCCCTCGCGGGCGCACCCATTCCAAAGCGGATTCCATCACGGCTACGGATCCCGTAGCCTCGATAACGGCATCAAGCCCGCCAGGAACCAGTGCCTTGATTAATTTTGCAAGGTCACCATCCGCCGGGTTCAACATATGGCTGGCCCCGGCCGCGGCTGCAAATTTCAAGCGCTCGGGATTGCGGTCGATGGCAATGACCGGGGCACAGCCCTCGGCCACAGCCGCAACAATGGCGCACAAGCCGACGCCGCCGATGCCCACCACGGCGAAGCTTTGCCCGGTCCGGGCTTCGGCTGTATTGAGAACGGCGCCAAACCCAGTGGGTGCCGCACAGCCCAAAAGAACCGCCGCATGGGGGTCAACCCCGTCTGGCAAGGAAACCAGGCGGTTCTCGCTGACTACGGCATGGCGTTGAAAGGTGGTGACCCCCCCCGCATTTACCTTACGGCCTTGCCAGTCATAGACGGTCCCCGGCACATCGGCTCCCACACCTTTGATCCAGCCCAGAATTACCTGATCGCCGACCCTGACCTTGGAAACGCCCTCGCCTGTCTCAAGCACACGACCAACACCTTCATGCCCCAAACAATGGGGAACAAAAGGGTCCGGGCCACGGCGCCCGCGCGCCTCCAAAATCTGCGTATGGCACACACCGCTGTGCGATATCTCGACCAGAACCTGCCCTGATTTCAAGGCAGGAATGCCGATCTCCACCAACTGCAAGGGCGCGTTCAATTCGACAAGAAGGGCGGCCTCAGTCTTCATATGCAGCAACTCCCTATTCCGCCTGCGCGGTGTCCGACTTGAAATCCTCGATCATCAAATCCAGCGCTTCGCGATTGCGCCCCATGGCCCGATAAGCCCTGGCCAGATATTCGCTTAGCAGGCGATGATTAAACCCCTTTGCTTTCAACTCTTCAAGATTGGCCGCCGCCTCTTCGTACTGCTCCAGCGAGACCTGAACCATGCCAAGGCGCAGGCGAGCCTGCTGCCACAGAAAAGAAGATTGGGAAAGCTGCTTGTAGATTTCAAGCGCCTCCAACTGGCGATCCGAACGAAAGAGCGCATCGGCCCGCATCATGTAAACGTGGGGAGCTCGTTCATTGTCAAGCGAAAAGCCCTCAGACATCTCGACGACGGCGGGATAGTTGCAGCGGGAAAAGGCTGTTTGTACGCGCCACCTTTGAACGTCGCTCTTCGAAACATCCTCGAAATGGTCGAGAAGCTTATCGACCAGCGTTGTGCGACCGGACAAGGTGAATAATTCGATTGCTTCTCCCGGGTCGATCTTGGCGGGCGGAAACGCATCTAGCTGTTTGTATCTTGAAACCTCCTCGGCCTGCTCGGCCATCGACGTCTCTAGACGCTGAAATGCAGACTCTATCGCAGGCAGTGTATCATCGCCCCAGGCCAATTGCTGATGCGGGCCTGCAAAGCAAAAATCCTTCTTCCTGCCAAGCGCCAGATCGGCGTGCATTTCCGGGCGCTTTCCCGTCCGCTTGTCGGGACGCAGCTTGAAAAAGCTGACATAGGCCGTTCTAGGATTCAACACGCACAGCTCGGCCGGGCCGTTGGCGACGAACAGGTTGAGATCGCAAACTTCGTAGAGGGCGGCTCGCAGTTCGATGTTGACCGTCACTTCCGAACATTGCAGCAGGCCGTCGAAGGCGGAATCAGGAGCGGCGAATATCTTGTCGGTATCGCGAAGGATAATCGGGCAATATTTTACAGGGTCAAGCGCTCTGGCAAAGCTCAACCAGTTTTCCAAGCTACTGTTTCGTTCTGCCTCGAAATCCGTCTCGCGCAGCGTGATGGAAACCGTGCGCCTCCCCTTGGCCCTGGGCTCGACCCAGCGGCGCATCCAGGCCAAAGCCGTCTGATGCGGCACAAGTCCAGGAATTTCTTTGCCGCGAAGACTTTCCAAAATGACATCCGACCATTCAAAGCAGGATACCGGTTCTTCCATCGTGTGGCCGCGGGGGAAAACAGCATCGGCGCCCGACATGATCCGTGCAGCCACGTCTCGGGTTATGCCGCTGGCTATTGTGGTAACGCTGGGCATCAGGGCAAGAAGCGGCATCATGATATTGCGAAGGCGCCAGTTTCTCTTGGACTCCTCGAACGGATCGTCTTTACGAAATCCGTGTCCTTCGGCCAACACGATATAGGCCGCGATGGCGTCACATCCTTCCTCGCGCCTGGCCAGCTCTGCCATACAGACGAATTTGGTGATGTCAAAACAGTTCGGATTGACTTCAAGGTCGTAGAAGGCGTGCAACAGCTTGGTCATACGGGAATGTTAGTCGATTTTTTCCCCTCTCTCAACCGGTGAGCTGGCGAAGACGTGGTCGCGAATGGCTTTTCGCCGCATCCTGGGTTATATTTGCCCCGATGATGATGGAGAAGCGACTTGGCCCGCTGCCTGGTGATAGGTGTTGATTCCGCCCTGGGCGCCCCACTTTTTCGCCGAATTGAGGGCGAGGGCCATCCAGTTTTTGGCACGACTCGGCGAACCGGCCCCCGTTCGCAAAACAGCTTTTTCCTCGACCTCTCTTTACCTCCCGAGAACTGGCCCAGCTTTCCCCAGATTGAAACGGCTTGGCTGATGGCCGGGTGGACCTTGCAGGCCGACTGCAAAGCCGACCCCTCTGGCGCACACCTGGTCAATGTCGAACGACTGCTGCAACTGGCCAGAATTCTTGCCCAGAGCGGGGCGCGCCTCATCTTTCCCTCGACCAGCCTTGTTTTCGACGGTCAAAGCCCTGCCCCCGGCCCCGATACACCGACATCGCCGCAAGGTGCTTATGCGAGCCAGAAAACAGAGGTCGAGCGCGCCCTGCTTGAATTGCCAGGCCAATCCTGCGCCATTTTGCGCCTGGGCAAGGTGCTGACGCCCGATCTTCCCTTGCTTGATAGCTGGAAAGCAGCTCTTCTGGCCGATCAGCCCATCGAACCCTTCGCCGACCTGTTCATCGCCCCACTTGATCAAGCAAGTGCCGTCGAAGCTCTTTTCCGTCTCGGAATGTGCAAGAAAACTGGCATTTTTCAGTTCTGCGCCCATGATCAGATCAGCTATGCCGACATAGCCATGCGCCTGACCCGGCTTCTTGGCAAAGACCCCAGTCTTGTCAAACCCGTCTTGCAGCGGGAGAAAATGAAGGATTCTCCACCGCCCGCTCCCTTTGCGACCTTGGAAACAGGGGGCACCGAACGTGTTCTGGACATGAAGGCGCCGTCAGCGTTGGATGTTGTCGACAGCGTCCTCTGCTCGTTTCTGAAAATGGATTAAAGAGCCATCTTCCGGGCGGCGTTGATCAGGCATCGTGCCTTGCGCAACTGGCCATCCAGAATCTCCGCCTGATTTCCTGTCCAGCCCGCCCTAAGACGCGCCTCCCAACGCTTGGGCAGAAATTCGTTCAAGACGATGAAGGCCCAGCGCAGAAGATAGAGCGGGCGGCAACGCGCCAGACGAAAGGCAAAATCCGAATCCTCGGAATAAATGGGCAGCAAAATATCTTCCAAGGCCTTGCGCTGACGGCAGGTCAGATTCATTCCCGGATGCCAGACCGTCTCGGCCACCAGCTTGACCGGGTCATCCCAGCCAAAATATTCGAAATCGAGAAAAACCACGCGGCCATCGGGGCAACGAAGCGCATTATGCAGGCTGAAATCCGAAGGGCTGAGGGTCGCCAATCCCTTCCTGGCCTGATTTCCCTGCAAGCCATCGCGTTTTACCAGCCTAGCATGGCGCTTTAACAGGCCTTCCAGCAGGGGAGCGATGGATTTTTCCAAGTAGGGCTGAAGGGAAGGCAGCCCCTCCTCCCGAAGCTTGGAAAGCCGGGCTTGAAGTTGATCGATCAAGGCACTTTCCTGAAGACAATTCTCGGCGGCTGGCCCCAATTCATGGGCCTCAACAAGGCGGCTCAGCTTATGCAGGCGTTTAAGAAAGGCCGCAGCAGCTTTGATATCCGTCATGCCCACCCGCAAGGGCCGAACGCCGGAAACATGCTCTAGCAACAAGAACCCGTTTTCGGCATCGCTTGCCAGCAGCCTGGGAACCGAGGCCTCGCCCTGCTTGGCAAGAAAGGAAAGCGTTGAGGTCTCGCGCCTGAAGCGCTCGCTCTCAGAGCCATCGGTTTGCGGATAGGTCTTCAAGACTGCCCGCTGCCCCTGGGCCGAGGTAACGACAAAAAGCCGGTTATTCCCCCCGCCGGTAAGGGTCTCGCAATGCCAGCCCCCCCCCAGATTGCAGGTCAGAAATTGACGAGCCGCTTCGGGCAAGTGCGACGTCATGACGCTTTCTCGATCTTCGCCGGGACGTGCCAAGAAACCGAAGCCAGACCCAAGCGCGAAACGATGGGGCGAGCGATGGCGGGAACGAAGGCCATGAAGACATCCGATCCCGAAGGCACCTCAAAGGGACGAAGGACCGCAAGTCCATGATAGGTTCCGCCCGACCGGCTGGGATCTTCATCCACAAAAAAGGAAACGCTTTCCCTGATTTGGGAAAACAGCCAGGTGGCTGCAATCGATGTGCCGAAAATGCCAAAGGGCTTCTGTGATTTTGCGACGTTTCTTGCCAGTTCAACAACACCGCCCAGCCAATCGACTTGCCGCTGAACGATGGACACGCGCTCAGGATCGGGGGAGGGCTCGGGCAAGGCATGATCCGCCGGTGCCAAGGATGCCACAACCGACAGCTCCTTGCTGACCCATTGGGTTGAGATGTCATCAATCACATAGCCTGCACGGCGCAGAACCCGCGTGACCGATGCCTGGGAAAAGTGAGCAACATGATCGGCAACGCACAGATCAAAGATATTCAGGCTGGCATCCGGCACTTCAGCAAACAACCTCCCGCCCTGGCGAAGCCGTCTGCGCAATCCAATCAGCATGGAAACGGGATCGGGAAAATGTTCAAGCGAATGGATCAGGGTCAAGAGATCGACGTCAATGTCGATAGCATCCAGATTCCCCGTGAACAGCTTTTGAAATCTAGGCAGCCCTGCCAGCCTGTCTTTATGCGTCTGATCGATCTCGAAACCCCATAGCCGCCAGTCGGCACGGATGCGCCCGAAGGCATCCAGCATGGCCCCGTTCCCACAGCCGATATCGATCAAATGTCCCTGGGCGGGCAGGTCGGCTTGACGAACCAAATGCTCGGCCAGCACCTGGCTTCGCCTAAGCGGAGCCCCCGAGGCGCTATCCATGACCGCCTGCTCGACTCCCCCGGATTGGTGGTAGATTTTGTAATTGCGATAGATTTCCTGAGTCTCAGCCTGTTGGGAGGCATCGCACCTTTTCTGCACGCCCCCACAAGCCTTGCAGACGAACAGGCGTCCGCCTGCCCGAAAGGGCTGACAGTCCGAAGTGACGCGAACCAGACGGGAAAAACCCTCGATCTCGGCAAGATCAGTGGCCGCGCAGTACAGACATTTATAGGAAGCGTCGCTCACACTACTCCCCGTGCAACAAGCGCAAGATCGTCAAGACGGCGCCGATTCCAGCGCCTTGCGCACCTGATCGGCAATCCCCTCGGGCTGCAGTCCAAAACGCTTCAACAAGGAATCCTGCGATCCGTAATTTTCGACAAAGGCATCGGGAAGAGCCAGTCGCAGCAAGGGACAAAGGCGTAGGTCGCGATCGATAAACAGCTCGGCCAGGGCTGATCCCAATCCACCGATTTTACTGTGTTCTTCAATGCTGACGACAAGCCGGGCTTTGGCGGCAAACTGGATGATCGTCTCCTCGTCCAGGGGCTTGACCGTGGGCAGATGCAGCAAGGCGCAATCGATGCCCTTTTGGGCAAGCAGGTCGGCGGCCTTAAGCGCCCGATCACTCATAACGCCGGTCGAGATCAGCAGCACCGGCCCTAAATCACGCACCACGACAGCGCGGCCAAAGACGAAATCCGGCGCACCCTCAGGCATCAGAACGGGATCGCCGCCCTTGCCCAGACGGATATAAAGGGGGCCAGGAAGATCAAGGCTCGCCTTCATCATGGCCCGCATCTCGCTGGCATCGCTGGGCGCTACCACCGTCATGCCGGGAAGCGAGCGCATGAGTGCCAGTTCGTCGATGGCCTGGTGAGTTGGCCCCAGGGGCGCATAGACCAACCCGCCGCCGCTGCCGATCAGGCGCACGGGCAGATGATGCAGGCAGACATCAAGCGCTATCTGCTCGAAGGCGCGGCGCGTCAGGAAGGTGGCGATGGTGTTGACGTAGGGAATAAAGCCCTCCATGGCCAATCCCGCCGCCATGCCGATCAGATTGGCCTCGGCAATTCCTTCCATGAAGAAACGCTCGGGAAATTCCTGACGCAGGGGCTCCAAGGTGCCGCTTCCCAGATCGGAGCCGATGAACAGCACCCGTTTATCTTGCCGGGCCAGTTCATGCACCATGGTCAAGCTGGCCTGGCGCATTCATCCCTCCCCTAGCGCGCTTCGAATGCGCGCCATGGTTTCCAAAGGCAGATTCGATTTGTGATGCCAGGCAGGATCCCCCTCGGCGAAGGGAACGCCCTTTCCCTTCACCGTATGGGCGATGACGATCAAAGGCCTGCCTGTCTCTGCTCGGGGAGCCGACAGCGCCTCAAACAGCGCAGGAACATTGTGGCCGTTCAATTCAAGCACATCGAAGCCGAAGCTTCTCCATTTGTCAGACAGTGGCTCAAGCGGCTGCACCTGTTCAGGCGGGCCATAGGCCTGAAGATGGTTGTAATCGACGATGCAACACAAATTCCCCAGCCGGTGCTTGTCGGCAGCCATCGCTGCTTCCCAGATCGATCCTTCGTTCAACTCGCCGTCGCCCATGACGACAAAAACGCGGGCAGCGCTCTTCTTCAGGCGCAAACCCAGCGCCATGCCAACCCCGATGGGCAGGCCATGCCCCAAGGCGCCGGTCGAAGCTTCGACTCCGGGTATCTTTCCGGCCTCGGGATGGCCGCCCAGGAAGGAATCAAACTTGCAGAAATTGCGAAGCTCTCTGGCGGAAAAGAAGCCCTTATCCGCCAGCAAGGCATAGAGGGCAAGGCAGCCATGACCCTTGCTGAGGATCAGGCGGTCACGTTCCTCCCAGCGCGGCTGGTCCGGCTTGAAACGCAGAACATGGTCGTAAAGGGTGCGCAGAATCTCGACCAGCGACAGCGAGGAACCCAGATGGCCGCGCCCCCCGCCCTCCAGCCCATCGACGATGGCATGGCGCAGCTTGAGCGACCGCTGATCAAGCCGCTCCTGCTTGGAATCGAGATGAGGGTCTAAAGCTGCCATGTCTCCACAAGATCAGATATATGCCCTCAAGAGACTATCTGCCGGAAGCGCCGGATGCAAGGCTTGGCAAGCACTAACGGCTGCCCAGCGTCGGGCATACCTTGCAGGGATCGAAGAGCGGCCCCAGGGCCAGGGAACGGCGCAACTCGACAAAAGCCGGGGCGTTCCAAAAGGTAAAGAAATCCTGAGATCCGTCCCAGGCGACTTCCTCGTGCCCAGGGACGGAAGAACCCATGAAGCAGCAGGGCGACATGGTGAAATCGCACCCAAAGATGTTGAGCGTTTGGTAGGGAAAGTAGCAGGGAAAGGGAGGCTGACGATTTTCGGGATTGGGACCATCGGTCAGCGCGGAGCCGGTTCTCAGCCCAAAACTGAGATGGGGAACGGGTTCCTTGTCCGTGCCATAGCGCGCCATGGCTTCAGCCCGGCTAAGTGCGTTAAAACGCTCGCCCTTGCGCAAGCGCTCCTCAAATTCAGGCAGAAAGACCGGATGATTCCAATCATCGAAAGACACCTCGACCTGCACCTTGCTGGATGCAACGGCCAGTCTGGTTTCCTCGACCAGCCGCTGGAAGGACGGATGCAGATAAGGCGGCAGCTTGGCATAGGCCAGCGGCCCCTCTCCCGCCGTTGCCCGGGTTGGGTTCAAGGTCTTGAAATACAGGCGATTTGCCCGCAATTCGCTGCCCAGGCGAACGAAGGCCGGTGCATCCTCGATATTCTCGGCAGTCACCACCATAGACAAGTTGATCGCAACCCTTCTGTCATGCGCGTCGCGCCAGGCCACCAGTTTTTTGATTTCCGAGACGATGATATCGAACGCGCCGCTCCCCATGCTCATCATGCGGTCATGCACCTCTGGCGTGGCCGCATTCAGGCTGACATGGAAACCAACAACCCCCGCATCCAGCAATATCTGGCGATAGCGCGGCAGCAAGCGACCATTGGTGATGATATAGACGATGCATTTGGGGTGGCGCATCCGGCCAATCATGGCCAGAAGTTCTTCAAGATGGGGATTGATCAAAGGCTCGCCATGGCCTTGCAGGCCCAGATAGCGGGCATAACGTATAACCGGTGCCAGGCGTTCCAAATGCGCCGGTTCCAACAACCCCTTGCTATGCATCCAAGAATCGCAGAACAGGCATTTGGCGTTGCAACTGTGGGCGATGGGCAGGGCGACATCCCAGGGATAGCTTTTCAGAACGGTCTGGCGCGTGGCGAATTCCCAGTTGTTGCGTTGAAAATTGATCAGAACGGGATCGTCGCGTTCCGGACTTGCTGCGAACTCCGCCAGCAACCCCAGGCAATTGGCCATCAGGGGATCATCTTGGAAGGCATCGGCAAGCTGGTCGGGATCGAACTTGGCGGCAAGCGCCAGAAGCTCGTCGAAATCGGCCGATTTCAGATAGTCTCTAAGCACCCTGCCCTATCCCGTCTGCAAAGAGCCAAAAGCCCGAATGTCCGGCGGCCCATCAGAAATGGGGGTAAATATCGCGATCATTCTTCAGATTGTTTCTTGTCTGCAGATAGCGGCGCCAGCGAAAGCGCTGCAAATCGATCCATTCAACCAAGCCACGCCAAAATCGCAGTTCCATGGAAAAAAACATCCCTTTTTGGGCAGACGGTTAATCATAGTTCAGCCTGGGGTAAAATCAAAGGCGCATCTTCCTTCTCCTGCCCGTACCGGTTCCCACCCCTTAAAGAATCAGCTTTCTTTACAATCACGTAACCAGTTACAGTGTGCCTTATACAGGCAGAGTGAAAGCCATGCCCAAGCCAAAGACCGAAAGCAAGCCGCCCTATCTCTCCGTCATCGTTACCAGCCGTAACGACGATCACGGGCATAATCTGATGGGGCGCATGCAGGCCTTCGTCGATTGCTGGTTCCATCAGGCGGCACGCTTCAATCTTTCCTGCGAGCTGATCATCGTCGAGTGGAATCCGCCAGCCGACAGACCCTCGCTGTTCCAGGCCCTAAGCTGGCCCAAGGAGCGCAGCACCTGTACCTTGCGCATGATCACCGTGCCTCCTGAAATTCATGCCCGCTACCAGCACGCCGACCGTTTGCCGCTCTACCAGTTCACCGCCAAGAATGTCGGCCTGCGCCATGCCAGGGGCGCGTTTGTGCTGGCCACCAATATCGATATCCTGTTTTCCGACGAGTTGATGGCCTTTCTGGCCGAGGGCAAACTTGATCCCGCCAAGGTCTATCGCAATGACCGAGTGGATGTGGAGGCCGATGTCGCCACCCTGAAGGGGCCAGTAGCGATTTTGGAGGCCTGCAACAGGCGCGTGATTCGTCTCAATGGCCCCAGTTGGACCATCGATCTGCGCAGCGGGCGGGTTTACAACATCTTCACCTCGTCCTTTTCCCTAAAGTTGGGCGAACGCTATGCCCGTCTGCGCCATCTGCTGTCTGTCGCTCAGCGCCTGCCCCGTCTGGCTGGCCTGATACTGGATTTGAGACGGTCCGGGCATCGGGATTCGGCGCAAAGGGTTCTGGGCAGTCTGGCCCGCCACGCCACGCCCTATAAAAGTGCTTTGCTGGCCCGCAAGGTGCGGGCTCATGTCAATGCCTGCGGCGATTTTACCTTGATGTCGCGCCAGAACTGGTTGTCCTTATGCGGCCACCCGGAATTCGACGGCTATTCCATGCATCTCGATTCCGTTCTGTTGCTGGGCGCCGTGGCCTCGGGGCGCGTTGCCGAAGAGGTGTTGCCCCACCCCATGCGCCATTTCCATATCGACCATTCCATCGGCTCGGGTTACACGCCCGAAGGCGAACAGCAGCTTTACGACAATCTAAGGCGGCGCGGCCTGCCCTACCTAAGCTGGGAGGATGTCGAGCGCAGCGTGCGCATGATCGCCTTTTCCCAGGATCAGGGCCGGTTCAACGCCGACGACTGGGGCCTTGCTGGAATCGATTTTCCCGAAGCCACGCTACGCCCCCTTGACCAAGCGCCCATAAAGCCATGATCAGCCAGCCCCCCTTTTATCTTGATCGACTAACCCTCCTGACCGGTGCAACGCGCACTGCAAATGAGCCGTCAATCCTGAAAGGACGGTTCCCAGCCTGGACAAGCTTTGCCGCCATTTTCAAAGCCGATGAATCGCCAGCCCAAGGCCCTTACCTTGTTCAGATCGACCTTGCCGTTCTGGAAGGCAGCGTCGAGGTGGGATTGGCCAGACCTGACGACAAAATCGCCGATGGCTGGTTGCTGACCCCAAGCGAAGGGCGCGTAACCGCCACCTTGTTTGCCCGGGATCTCTCAAAAATCGATGCCCTGGTTCTGCGCAGCATGACTGATCAGCCTTTGGCAGTGCAGGTCTTTTCCGTCACGACAAATCCCTTGGCGCCAGCCATTCTTCCCAGCATGGAAAGAACCCTAACCGCCTTCTATGATCTGAGACGCAATCCAGCCAGCTTCGATTTCTCCATGTTCCTGATGGCCGCCGAGATCGAGCGGCATGACAGAATGCTTGAGGATATCTTCGTCGTTTTCCTGCCCCCCGACCATAATGCCCGCTACTACCTGCCCGGCGGATACGATGCCGTGATCGATGCGGGTTCCAGGCTCTGGCGCATGGAAAATATTCTGATCGCCATGCTGTCTTTATATCCAAATGTGCAGGGCCACGCACTTCTGACCGACAGGCGGCAAGGATATGCCCTAAATGCCGGCGCCCTCCACGCCTACCCTCCTCCTGCCACCAGCGACGAGATTCCCATTCATCTCGATTACCAGCGGGTTTTGAGCTGCGATGCCTTTACCCCCGGATCGGCCCATAGGCGCCCCCAGGCCACGGCGCAGGGCCTACGTTATGCGCAGCAATGGCTGGAAGGGCGCGCCAAGGGCCGCAAGCCCGTCACCATCACGCTGCGCCAATACGGCTTCGACAAGGGGCGCAACAGTGATCTGGACGCCTGGCGCCGGTTTCTTGAAAGTCTGGACCTGACCACTTATTTCCCCATCATGATTCCCGATACCGATGTCGCCCTCTCCGCCCCGCCGCCAGGCTTCGAAAATTGCGCCGTCATGCCCGAAGCCGCTTTCAATCTGGGGCTGCGCATGGGGCTTTACGCCTCGGCCTGGCTTAATCTGGCGACCAATGGCGGGCCGATGATGCTGTTGATGCTGGGCAGCAATCCGGCGATCATCTACGGCATTCACAATGCGCAGTCCGATTTCGGCAGCCGCCGCCAGCTTGAGACGGTGGGCTACCAGATGGGCCAGCAACCCGCCTTTTGCGGCCCGTTCCAGCGTCTGGTCTGGGAGCGCGATGCTGTTGAAACGATTTCAGGCGAGTTCCAGCGCATGGCGGCGTTATTGAATCAGCGGGAGCAGACATCATGAGTTCAAGGCGCAAGCTTCTGCTGGTCATTCCAAATCAGCGCTGGCTGAAGGACGATATCGTCACCACCTGGAACATCAATCCGCGCTTTTTGTGCGTCATGGGTGCCGTGGTAAAAGATCTGGTTGATGTCGAGATTCTCGATTGCCAGCGCTATGCCTTGACCGTCGAAAACTTTGCCCAGGAACTGCACAAGCGCCGCCCGGACTTTGTGGGCATTTCCATCCTGACCTCGGAATATCAGGAGGTGCTGGACGAGGCGGCGCGCATTTCCAAGCGGGAATTGCCGGACGTCCCTGTGATCGCGGGCGGGGTTCACGTGACCATGGAGTATGAGCGCGTCATCGCCAATCTTGATATCGACTATGCCTGCCGGGGCGAGGGCGATCTGGTGCTGCGTGATCTTCTGCTGTATCTGCTGGGAAAGGGGCCGGAGCCGGTGACCGGCTGGGTCTATCGCAAAAAGGGCTTGGTCTTCACAGGTCCCCACAGCATCGTCGAGGACCTGACCGCCCTGCCCTTCCCCGATTATTCCCTGGTCGACTACAGCGACTATGTGATCAGCCAGCAGCGCCAGGGATCAAACCGGGTGCCGGAACTTCCGGGAACCACCCTGAACATCGCGCGCGGCTGCCCTTGCCCTTGCACCTTCTGCCAAGTGGCCAGCATTTCGGGAAAGAAAATCCGCTCGCGCTCAGCCCAGCAGATCGTCGAGGAGATTGAATATCTGCGAGACACCTACGGTGTGCGCTCGATCGCCTTCTATGACGACAATTTCTTCCTGTCCAAGAAGATCGCCAAGGAAACCCTGGCCCTGATGAGCCAGCGCAAGGTCGGCCTGAAATGGTCGGCCGCCGGATTTGCCGTTTTTGCGCTTGATGACGAATATTTGGAGCTAATCGCGGATAGCGGCTGCACCTCGCTCAACATCGCCATCGAATCGGGCAACGAGCGCGTGCTGCGCGACCTGATCAAGAAGCCGATCAAAGACCTGAAGACGTTGCCCGATGTCATCGCCAAGATCAGGCAAAAGGGCATCGACGTCATCGCCAATTTCATCATCGGCTATCCCGGCGAACGCTGGGACGAGATCATGGACACCATCCGCTATGCCGAAAGTTGCGGCGCCCATTACGTCAAGTTCTTCGTGGCCGTGCCCCTGAAGGGCACCGTGATGTACGACATGGCGGTCGAGATGGATGCCCTGGCTTTTCCCTCGCAGGACCTCAAGGTCGATTGGCGCCATGCCCAGCTTAAGTCCGACGAATGGTCCGAGCGCGATGTCAGCGCACTAAGGGTCTACGAGTGGGACCGCATCAATTTCAGCCCCGAGCGCATCGAAGACAGTGCCCGCATCTGGGGCATGACCATCGACGAGGTAAACCTCATGCGCCAGCAAACGCGCAACGCGCTTTACGATTCCTGATCCGTCACGCTAACTCAGCTTGATCTTCTGCATCATCTTGATGTTGAAATAGCGCGGGTCCTCCAGCGAATCCGGCAGCTTTCCCGCCTTGAAGGCCACCACCAGATCGCGCACAGCATCCTCGATGGTGTGGCTGGGCACGAAGCCCAGTTCCTTGCGCATCTTTTCGCTGGAGACATGATACGAGCGCGGATCGTTGGTCGGCAGAACATCGACCGCCAGATCGCCCCCCACCACCTTCTTCACGATATCGGCCAGATCGAACAGGGTGTGATTCTCAAAGCCCGCGTTCCATATCTTGCCGTCGATCTTCTCGTCAACCTGATCCAGGATGAACAGATACAGATCGCACATATCCTCGATATGGATGTTGGGCCGCTTCTGAGCGCCGCCGAACACCTTGATGCGCCCGGTATGATAGGCCAGATTGGTCAGGATATTGACCACCACGTCCAGGCGCTGCCTGGGCGCATAGCCGCAGACGGTGGCCGGGCGCACGACGCAGGCGACGAAACCAGGAGCGCGCTCTTCCATCAGTTCATGCTCGCACAGGGCCTTGAATTTCGAATAATCGGTCAAAGGCTCAAGCGGCAGATCCTCGGTCACCTCGGGATCGTCCTTGATGCCGTAGACCGAAGACGACGAGGCATAGACGAAGCGCTTGACGCCTGCCTTTTTGGAAGCCTGCACCAGGGGGCGAAAGGCTTCGTAATTAATCGATTTTCCCAGATGCGGGTCGAGATCGTAGCTGGGGTCGTTGGAAATGCAGGCCAGATGAATGACGGCGTCGCAGCCTGTCAAAGCATCGGCCACCAGCTTGGGATCGCGCAGATCGCCCTTGACCTCGCGAAGGGCCGGATTGCCCTTGAGTTGGGCGAAGATGTCGTCGCCATACATGTAAAGATCAAGCACCGTCACCTTATGACCGGCTTCGATAAGCTTGGGAACCAGGCGGCTGCCGACATAGCCCGCCCCACCCGTCACCAGAACCGACCAGATTTTCTTAGCAGACATGACGGAACTCCTTTCCTAATTCTTTCCCAGATATTTGAACCAATCCACGGTCGCTTCGCTGATGGCGGCGGGCGTCCACAAGGGGGCTTCGCGCCAGTAATCGATCTTACCCAGAACCATGGCCACACCCGCCTCGAAACTGATCTCGGGCCGCCAGCCCAGTTTTTCGCCGATCCACTTGGTATCGGCATATGTGCAATCCGGCTCGCCCGGGCGTTTGGGAATATAGGTCACAGGTCCTCCCAGCAACTCAACCAGCCGATTGACGCTTTGATGCGCCCCCGATCCGACATTCAGAATCTCGCCCGCCAGATCAGACCCTGCCGCCATCACGAAAGCATTGGCCACATCGGTGACATAGGTGAAATCGCGGGTCTGTGTGCCATCGCCGACCACGGTGAAGGGCTGGTTGCCTAGTTTTTGGCGCAAGAACACCCCGAAGACGGCGCCATAGGTGCCCGCCGTGCGCGAGCGCGTGCCATAGACATTGAACAAGCGCAGCGCCACAGCAGGCAGGCCATAGACCTTGTGCCAATGCATGACCTGGCTTTCGCCGATCCATTTGGTCAGCGCATAGGGATACATCGGACGAATCTCGGCGCTTTCCGGGGTGGGATAGATATCCGGAATGCCGTAGCAGGAAGACGAGGCGGCATAGACGAAGCGCTTGACCCCGGCGGCGCGCGAAGCTTCCAGAACCGAAATCGTGCCATCAACATTGGCCCGGTGATAATCGAGCGGATGCTGAATCGAAGGGACGATATCAGCCAGAGCGGCCAGATGGAAAACCCATTGGGCACCCCGGAAGGCCTCGCCCAATCCGTCAAGCTCGGCGATATCCGCTTCGAAAATCTTGAGCGCCGGGTTGCCCGCCAGATGGGCCAGATTTCCCGC
Organism: Alphaproteobacteria bacterium; assembly: GCA_015232335.1. GTDB lineage: Bacteria > Pseudomonadota > Alphaproteobacteria > Rhodospirillales > WMHbin7 > WMHbin7. The sequence goes on from JADFZV010000005.1 coordinate 77,536, forward strand.
ATGTCCGGTCGAGAAATTATCGACGACATGGACATGATGTCCGTCCGCCAGCAGCCGATCGACGACATGGCTTCCGATGAAGCCCGCCCCTCCGGTAACGACGCACAACTTCTTTTCCATTTCCATTTCCATTTCCAAACCCACTCCGTCAGCCTGCTCCGCATATTCCTTTATGAAGGTTAAGAAAATCCTCTTTATCCGTCTTGGGGCAGTTCCAATCCCGTCAGCCCCGCCATCCCCCAGGCATCGCCGTTATAGGGCTGGCCGGGTCCCGCCTCGATATAGGCCTGGGCCATGCCTGCGGCCCTCAGAAAGGAAAGGCGCCAAGAACCATCCTCTTGCGACGGCGTAGCCAGATTTGCCAGCCGCTTGCAAATTCCGAAGGGCATGCGCAGATAGGATTCTCGAACCCGGCCCGAGCCCAGAGCGACCAACAGGAACAAAGCCGCCACATGATCGGGCGCTCCCGCCCATTCCGGCAGGCCGCGCAAGGAAAACCAGCTTTCGCGGTCGAGCAGCAGAAAATCCCCGGCTTGCCCTGTCGGATAATCGGCAAAGAACAGGCGGGCTCTTTTGCGCTCGCGCTGCACCCCCAGGCTTTCTTGGAACATCAGTCCGATATTGCGCCACTCGGCCGACAGGATTTTCCAGGCCAGCCCCAGGCGGGCCGAAAAGGCAAGGCTGGAAGGAGCCTTCAGAAACGCCCAGGCCGAGCGCAGAACGAAACGGCTTTCGGCAAGAAAGGTGAGGGCCAGAAGACCGAACTGCCCCCAGCTGTCGATATATTTGTCCGAAGGCACTCGAAGCGTTGCCACATCGATTCCGTCCGCCTTGAGGTCGATAGTCTCGCGTCTTGTCTGAATCGCCGCCAGTCGCGCCTCTTCCCCCGAACCCTCGAAATCATAGCGGTCGCCCAGATAAAGACGGCCCTTTTCAAGCTGGCCTGAGCCCAGGAAACGAAACATCTCGTCTGAAAGGAAAATGTCAGCGCGGCTTAACAGCACCCATTGGCCCCGGCTGCGACGCAGGCCGATATTCTGGGCCAGATGCAAGAACGCAGAAACCTTGTCAGCATGCGGCAAACCGTCATGAACCTCTGCGGGAATCTTCAGCAGGCGCAACCTGCATCGCGAATTGCCCTGATTGAGGGACGCCACCAAATCATCCAGTCCCCCCTCCCCAGGTCGAGCCTTCCATTCGACTAGGATCAGTTCGGCATCGATGCCATGGCGCGAAAATCCATCCTGCCACGAAGTCAGGATGGACCTGATAGGCGCCAGATCGCTCGCATCGGCCAGCGGAATGACGACGGAAAGAAAGGGAGACATCATGGCGCCATCCCCGAAGCCGCCTGCCAGACGCGCAAGGCCTGGGCCGTCTCGGCAACATCGTGAACACGCAGAATCTGCGCTCCTTGGGTTGCCCCCCACAGGGCGGCAGCCAGAGATCCCGGCAATCGTTCCTGGCTGGGAATGCCGCCGCACAGATGGGCGATGAAGCTTTTGCGTGACACGCCAAGCAATAGCGGACAGCCGATCTCGCAAAATTTGCGCAAGCCCTTCAAGAGCGCCAGATTATGGTCGAGCGACTTGCCAAAGCCGATGCCGGGATCGATGGCGATTCGCTCGCGCGCGATGCCTTCGGCCTCGCACAGGGCGACGCGGGCGGCCAGCCAGTCATGAACCTCGCCAAGACAATCGTCATAATGGGGGGCGTCCTGCATGTCACCGGGCTCGCCTTGCATATGCATGATCACGGCATAAGCCCCCGACTCGCGCACGATGCGCCGCATTTCCCGATCATTAAGGCCAGTGATGTCATTGACGATGCGCGCCCCCGCCTTGAGAGCGGCCACAATGACAGAAGGATGACGGCTATCGATGGAAACCACGGCGCCGCGTCCGGCCAGCGCCCGGACGACGGGAATCACGCGCTCTGACTCGACACTTTCCAGAACAGGCGCAGCGCCGGGGCGGGTTGATTCGCCACCGACATCCAGAATGTCAGCACCTTCCTCCAACAGGCGACGCCCCTGCGTCACCGCCATTTCAGGCAGGGCGTAAAGCCCCCCGTCGTGAAAACTGTCGGGTGTTACGTTGATGATGCCCATGAGAAGCGGTCGCTCCAGAGCAGATCGTCTTAAATCGATGCCGACATCCGGCTTGGATTTAAGACGATCTGCTCTGCAAATTTGTTCGGGCGAACGATTCACGTCTAATTCCGAGTCACCAGAGTGACTCGGAATTAGACGATCGTGCGCCAGAGGAACGCCCGCGAAATGCGTCGTCGGCTCCCTGTCCGGCCCCATCAGGCGCCGGGCAGCGGTTCCGGTCCCGCCTCAAGTCCCGGCGGTTTGGGCCGCGCCGTGGTGGGGACGCTGGAACGCCGTCCACCCTCGCTGGGCTTGATATCGTTGGGATCGGGGCGATGAATATCCTCGCCCGCCATCAAGCCCTTCACGTCATCTCCCGAAAGGGATTCATATTCCAAAAGGGCCTTGGCCAGCTTGTGCATGTCGTCCAGATGCTCGGTCAGAATGCGCTTGGCTGTGGCCTCGCCCTCGTCGATCAAAAGGCGCACTTCCTCATCGATGATCCGCGCCGTGGCTTCGGAAACATTCTGCGTCTGCGTCACCGAATGGCCCAGGAAGATTTCCTGTTCATTGGCGTTGTAGCGGATCGGCCCCAACCTGTCGCTCATGCCGTATTCAGTCACCATGGCTCTGGCCATGCGGGTGGCCTGCTGAATATCGTTTCCGGCACCCGTGGTGATCTTGTCTCTGCCGAAGATCAATTCCTCGGCCACGCGCCCGCCAAAGGTCATGGCGATTCTGGCCTTGAACTCGCTTCTGGCAAAGCCCAGCCGGTCGCGCTCGGGCAGGCTCATGGTAACGCCCAGCGCACGGCCACGCGGAATGATGGTGACCTTGTGCAAGGGGTCGCATTCGGGAAGGAAGATGTTGACCAGGGCGTGACCGGCTTCGTGATAGGCCGTCAGTTCCTTCTCCTTGTCGGTCATCACCATCGAGCGGCGCTCGGCCCCCATCATCACCTTGTCCTTGGCGTCTTCCATCTCGCTCATGGTAACAACGCGCTTGCCGCGCCGGGCTGCCAGCAGGGCGGCTTCGTTGACCAGATTGGCCAGATCGGCGCCCGAGAATCCGGGCGTACCCCTGGCAATGGTCTTGGCCTCGACATCGGGTGCCAGCGGCACCTTCTTCATATGGACCTTCAGAATCTGCTCGCGCCCCAGAATATCAGGATTGGGCACCACGACCTGACGGTCGAAGCGGCCCGGGCGCAAAAGTGCTGGGTCCAACACATCGGGGCGATTGGTGGCCGCGATCAGAATGACGCCCTCGTTGGCGTCAAAGCCATCCATTTCGACCAGCAACTGGTTAAGCGTCTGCTCGCGCTCGTCATTGCCGCCGCCCAATCCTGCGCCACGATGACGCCCCACGGCGTCAATTTCGTCGATGAAGATGATGCAAGGCGCGTTCTTCTTGCCCTGCTCGAACATGTCGCGCACACGCGAAGCACCGACGCCCACGAACATCTCGACGAAGTCGGAGCCCGAGATGGTGAAAAAGGGCACATTGGCCTCGCCCGCAATGGCTCTGGCCAGCAGGGTCTTACCCGTACCGGGGGGGCCCACCAGCAGAACGCCCTTAGGGATCTTGCCGCCAAGCCGCGTGAATTTCTGCGGGTCCTTCAGGAATTCGACGATTTCATGCAATTCCTGCTTGGCTTCCTCGATGCCCGCCACATCCTCGAAGGTGACGCGCCCAGTCTTCTCGGTCAGCAGCTTGGCCCTGGACTTGCCAAAGCCCATCGCCTTGCCGCTGCCCGACTGCATCTGGCGCATGAAAAAGACCCAAAAGCCGATCAGCAGCAGCATGGGGAACCACGAGATCAGCACCCCCCAGAAAGTGGGCGCGTTCTCTTCAGAAGGAGCCGCCGTGATGCGTACGCCGCTTTCGCGCAACTTGGGCACCAGACCGGGATCGTCGGGCGCGTAGGTGTTGAAAGTTTTTCCATCGGCCAGACGGCCGGAAATCGTGCGCCCCTGAATCAGCACTTCCTTGACCTGATTGCCCTCGACCTCGGTCATGAATTCCGAAAAGGCGAGCGCATTGCCCGCCGCTCGGTGCGTGGGGGCTTGGAACATGTTGAACAACGCGACCAGAAGAAGGGCGATGATCAACCACACGGCCATGTTTTTACTGAAGTTCAAGGACGGAATCCTTTGCTATAAGGACATACGGGACACCAACAGAAACGCCGGTTAACAGAAGATAGGTACGCCATCTTCTAAGACAAGAGCAACGCAGACCCCAGAACGGCACGCCTGGGCAGAAAAATCAACTCTGTCAAAGAGTCGGGACACCGGCTCAGGCGTTTATACCCCAGAGCGGGCACGGCGAAAACACCTCTTGCATCGCTAAGGGCGGGCAGGCTCGCCCAGGCCAGAGCCGGAACGCCCTTGGATTTGAGGGTCGGATGGTCTTGAGCCAGTTTTTCCGCTTCCCTGGCCCCTAGCGCCCCCAGGCGGAGCCCCCGCTTTCTTGGGCCTAAGAACCGATAGCGCCCGTCCCAAACCCCCTCCTGGCCTGGAACCAGCTTCACCTGCTCCTGACAGGCTGCCGCCTCGCGCACGATCAGAATTTGCCCTTGGCGAGGGGCCAGTCGGCACCCGGCCAGGGTGCATCCCTTCCAACTTTCCCCCCGCAACCTCTCCAGCAACGCATCCATCTGGTCCTCGCCGGGAAGAAAGGCCGCCCCGCTTAGGCTGGCCAGCATGCAGGCCAGGGCACGTCGCAGAATTTCGTCGGGCTCGGTCAGGCTTTGGCGCGCCAGCCAGGCGAATCCGAGGGCATCAAGACGGGCATGACGAGCCAGAAGAAGGGCCGCCTCGCCCTCAAGATGGCGCCGCAAGCGATGCAGCTTTCCAGCGCTGGCCGCAAGCGAGGCCGCACTCAGCCCCAATTCGGCCAGAAGCGGCGCCAGTTGGCGCAAGCGAACGCGTTCGAAGGCAAGATTGTCGTTGCTGGGATCTTCGATCCAGTCCTGGCCCCTGGCTTTCAGGTAATTGCGCAAACTGGCGCGATCGACGCCAAGCAGGGGGCGCAGCAGGCGGACATGGCGCATCGGCAGAACAGGCGACATTGCAGCCAACCCTTCCGCCCCGCTGCCCCGCGCCAGACGCAACAAAAGCGTTTCCGCCTGATCTTCCCGTTGGTGGGCGGTCATCAGATGCAGAATGCCTGCTTTCTTGCAGGCATTTTCCAGCAAGGCATAGCGGGCCAGACGCGCCGCCGCCATCTGCCCGGTTTTAGGCTTTTCGCCCTTCCAGGTGAGAATGCGATGGGCGATGCCATGGCACTTCATCCAGCGCTTCACCTCTGCCAATTCTGATGTCGAGCCTGTGCGCAGCCCATGATCAACTGAAAGCGCCAGAATGCTTCCGTTTCTCACCTTGGCCCATTGATGCGCCAAAAGAGCCAGGGCCAAACTGTCGGAACCGCCGGAAACCGCCACAGCGATCTCTGGCCGGGGCTCGAAAGGACCCAGTTTGGACATAAAGGCCGCAAATTTCGCGTCATCAATCATCGGCCATCAGCTTAAAGCTGAAAGCCAAGGGTTGATAGCCGAAAGCCTACTTGCATCCCAAACGCTGGGTTTCGCTGGTCGCCTTGCGCTTGGCGGCATCGGCTGTGGCAACCGTCTTGTATTCCTTCAAAAGACGGGCATAGCTGGTGCAGGCTTCCTTCTTCTGGCCCAGAGCATCGAGCGAAAGCCCCAGCTTCAAGAGATTGTCGGCAGCCTTCGAGCTGTTGGGATATTTCTGATAGCCCTCGGCGAAAGCAACCGCCGCCTTCTGGTGGTCGCCCCGGACATAATAGGTCTCGCCCAGCCAGTATTGGGCATTGCCCGCCAACGCATCCTTGGGATTGGCTTGAATGAAGCCGCTGAAGGCCTTCTCGGCGCCATCGTAATCGCCACCGCGCAAAAGACCCAACGCCTTGTCATAGGCATCCTGGGGCTTTGCGGGGGTCGCAGGCGCAGATGGGGCTGCCGTCTGAGCGGGCGGCACCGCCGTTCCTGCGGGCGGCGGCGGCTTGGCCGCCGAGGGGGGCTGCAAGGTTCCGCTTTTGCCGGTCTCGCCCGCCGGAGAGGCTGAAGTCGTTGCCCCCGCCGGTGGCTTCAAAACGATGGTCTCTTCGCCCGGCTTTGCCTGGGGCTGGGCCATCAGTTCCGGAGGGGGATTATGCTGCGGCACGGGTCCAGCGCCTGCCTGCGCCGGTTCCTGGCTTTGCTTGCGTTCGATCTCGCTAAAGCGCAGGTCATAGTCCTTGGCCATGCGTTCCAGGCGCTGGCTGTTCTGCGATTGCGCATGCCCCAATTCCTCCATGCGCCCGGTCATGCGGCGCATCTCGGCTTCCATGCGGTCAAGACGTTCTTGCAAGGCGATGACGGCATCGCTGGAATCGCCCACGACAGGCGCCGCAGATTGCGCCGCCCCTGAAGAGGTGGAAGTTGCGCCCGACGGCCCGCGATAAACCTGACGCTGCAGCGTCATCATCTCGCGCTCGACACGGTCCAGACGGTCCAGAAGCGGGCGCACGTCCGATTGAGCGCTGGCAGGTGATGCAGCCAGGGCCAGGGCCATCAAGGGGGCGGCGAGAACAGCGGCGGACAAAGCTCCAAGGCGCATGCGATCAATTCCCTGCAACGAATCCGACTTAGAAAGGCGGGGGCCGCATTATAGATATGCAGCCCCCCCATGATCAAAACCTAGGGACCGGAAAGAAGGTCCCCTTCCCGATTACTCCACCACCGTCTGGGCGCGGCGATTCTGCGACCAGGCGTCTTCGGAAGCGCCCAGCGCGGCCGGACGCTCCTTGCCGAAAGACACCATGCGCAGACGGGCCGCAGCCACGCCGCGCGCCTTCAGGAATTCAATGACCGACTTGGCGCGACGCTCGCCCAGCGCAAAGTTGTATTCACGGGTGCCGCGCTCGTCACAGTGACCTTCGATCACGGCGCGAACGCTGGGATTGCGACCGAACCAAGCGGCTTGGCGCGATAATGTGGCCTGCGCATCCGGGGTCAGATCGGAGCGGTCGGTTTCAAACAGCACTCGGTCGGCCACGCCTTCCTGGGCAAAGGGATTCTCGCCCGGAGCGACCGCGCGGCCAGCGCCGCCCGACGTAATGGCGCTGCTTCCGCCACCCGTGCCTGTGCCCGTACCGGCGCCAGTGCCGTCCGATTCAGGGGTTGACGAACAGGCGGCCAGGGCCAGCCCGGCTCCAAGAAGAAGGACGAAACTCGATAAGCGCTTCATGTCATAGACCCCTTTTCCACAAGGTTGGCGCCCTGGCCCTGTCTCGAAGGCTTGCGCCGGTTGAAATTCAAACTCATTCGGCCGCGATCCTGGCCGGGCAACATGTCATAAGAACGACCCAATTAGGGCCACTTTACGGCAAAAACGCCAAATGCCCAGTCTGCCTCCGGAAATCCGGAGGCAAACCAGGCATCATTCGGCAGAACCTGCGTAGGTGGTAGATGGTCGAACTTACTCGACCACCGTCACGCTACGACGATTCTGAGCCCAGGAGGCGTCGTTCGAACCGAGAACGGCCGGACGCTCCTTGCCATAGGAAACCAGACGCACGCGCGCGGCGGCGATGCCCTTGGCCTTCAGATAGTCGGACACCGACTTGGCGCGGCGCTCGCCGAGGCCGAAGTTGTATTCGCGGGTACCGCGCTCGTCGCAGTGACCTTCGACCAGGGCCTTGGTGTTGGGATACTTCTTCAGCCACTCGGCCTGCTTGTCGAGCTGGGCCTTGGCGTCAGCGCGCAGATCCGACTTGTCGTAGTCGAAGAACACGCGATCGCCGACATTGGCGATGAAGTCTTCCTTCGAGCCCGGGGTCGCCGGCTTAGCCGTCGTAACCTTCTGACCGGCGCCGGCATCCGCACCGCCCGTGGTGGGGGCAGACTCGCAAGCAGTCAGGAAAGCAAGAGCCGCAAACAGGCTCAGAACACGCATCTTCATTGGTTTTACCCCTCAGCGGAAACGGGATGGATTGATATGGATCAACAGCTTTAAAAGGGCTCCGCCCCAACTGGCCGCAACCCGTATGCCACAAAAAACGATATTACCCGCCGATTGTCAACCGAATTTTTGCACTGCAAGAAAAAAATATGGCGCATTATCAGGGGATGAGCGGGGACCAAGCTGGGTCCGAAGCATCCATGGGGGTGACCACCTGGCGCTCGTTATAGCCGGTCAGATCGACTGAATAGAGCTTGAAACTGTCTCCTCCGCCCTTGCCGCCCTTGCTCTGCGACTGGCGGAAGAACATGAGAACGCGCCCGTTGGGGGCCCAGGTAGGCGCTTCGACCAAATAGCCTTCGGTCAGCAGGCGCTCACCCGATCCATCGGGACGCATGACGCCGATGTAGAAAGTTCCGCTTTTCATTTTTGTGAAGGCAATCAGGTCGCCTCTGGGCGACCAGACAGGTGTGCCGTAACGCCCATCGCCAAAGGAAATGCGATGCGGATTCGATCCGTCGGCATTCATGACATAAAGCTGCTGTGTGCCGCCGCGATCCGAATTGAAGGTGATCTGTGAGCCATCAGGCGAGAAGCTGGGCGAGGTGTCGATCGAGGGATGATCGGTCAGGCGCTTGGAACGGCGCGTGCGCAAATCCATCTCGAAAACCTCGGAATTGCCGTCGATCGAGACCGACATGGCCACCTTGTTGCCATCCGGCGAGAATCGGGGCGCATAGGTCATGCCCGGAAAATCGCCCACCACCTCGCGCCGACCAGTGTCGATGTTGAGGATATAGACGCGCGGCGTATTGCGGTAAAAAGACAGATAGGTGATTTCGCGCAAGTTGGGCGCGAAACGCGGCGTCACCACCAGATCGGACCCGTCGGTCAGGAACTTATGATTCTCGCCGTCCTGATCCATGATAGCGAGGCGCTTGACGCGCCTTGTCATGGGGCCCGATTCAGCGACATAGACGATCTGGGTGTCGAAATAGCCGTCCTCGCCGGTCAGACGCTTGTAGATGGCGTCGGCCACGATATGGGCCACCCGGCGCCAGTTGGCGGGCGACGTGAAATAGGCCTGGCCCACCATCTGCTGCTCGGCATAGACGTCCCACAGACGAAATTCCGTGCGCAGCCGCCCGTCGGGCTGCAACTCGACCCGACCCTGCACCAGGGCCTGGGTGTTGATCTGGCGCCAGTCGCCGAAGCGGGGCTGCACGGCCAGTGACTCGGCCGACTGAATGAAGGCGCGCTTGTCGATGGGCTTGAACAGACCCGAGCGCTCAAGATCGGCCGCGATCACCCGGCTGATATCCGCCCCGACCTGGCCTTCATTGCCCTTGACGCCCTGGAAATCGGTGACCGCCACCGGCAGGGGCTGCACATTGCCGCGCGTGATGTCGATTCGCACCTCGGCCCATGCCGGAGCGTTCAGAAACATCAATCCAACAAGCAACAAATAGCGGAGCATCGTGCCTTCCTTCCCAGATATAGGGGTTGTTTGTGGTCCCGGGAGGGCTTCCTGTCAAGTCCCGCCCGGTCTTTATACAGCGAATCAGGCAAGATTAGGGCAGTCTCGTAGATCGCCGTTGATGTCGTCGATGGTAAAAGGATGAGGGGGGCGGGCAAGACGCTTCCTGGCATTATTTCCTTTAATGGCTTAATTTCGCTTATTTCGGCATTGCGTCCTTGACGGGAATCGCTCTTCATGATAGGTGCAAGTCATTACCACCCTTATTGCGCCCGAAGAGGATCCTCGCCATGACGCGAAGCCGCAGCAGCCCCTTGCTCCTGCGGACAGGCCTGCTTTGCCTGCTCCTGGTAAGGCTCGCGGGGATGGCCTGGGCCGAGGAGCAAAAACCACCGCGCACCGACTGTCCGAATATCTATGGAAGATGGGGTGTTACCCATGTCATGGACAAATACGGCAATCCCCAGCCGGTGGCGCCAGAGATGCGCTGGGTCGGCATGCTGGCCGAAGCACAGATCGGCAAGGAAAAAGCCGTGCTGATCTGGCATGGCGGCGAGAAGAAGGTCTCTTATGCGCGGAGTTACAAGTTCAAGCAGACGGAGTACGAGTACGATGGCATATCGAAAAAAGGGGAATCGTTAAACGCAGTGGTTTTGCTTAACGATTCGGACTACGGAGAAAGCTATCCCAAAGATAAATGTTACCTTGAGATAATTGAAAAAGGACACAACTCCACAAGAGATCATAGACATAACATTCTCATGGAAAAACTCGAATAGCCGTTCATTCGGCATTAGGCACTTTGCCACCAGGCCCGCTTCGCAAGAGGCGGGCCTTTTCTTTGACCCAACGAAGGAGACGTAACATGACTAATCGCAATCCTATCGAGCCCGGCAAGCTGTCGGCTCAGGACTATGACTCGCTGATGTGGAATCATCTGAAACGCCACGAAGGCCTGGTGAATCGCATCTATACCGACGGCAAGGGCATCCCCACCATGGGGGCAGGCGTCGCCCTGGCCGTGCAGGAGAAGAAGAACGGCCCCTATGTGCTGCGCGATCTGAGCAAGATCGGCACAGAGATCAGCGGAAATGCAAACAATCCCCACCGCTTCAAGCCCGAAGAAGTCCAACTGCTGCAGAATACGGTCGGGAAGTTGAATGATCCCAAGCTTAATGACAAGCAAAGTAAAGCCGAAGCCCAGAAGCTCATTCCGCCCTATACGGGGCCGAAGAATGAAACCGCCGACAAGAACAAGTTCGGATTCACCTTGCCGGAAGAGCGGATCAAAGGCCAGGCTTTCGACAAGCTTCCCAGCTACCGCGAAGCAGCACTGAACACCCTGCGCGCAGAGGCGACCAAGCGCGGTTGGTCAGCCCGAGGCGATGAACAACTGGCTGCGCGAGCGCACCATGGATTTTTACCAGCACCGCTATGGCAAGAGCACCTGGCAGCGCGGGCTCGACGGACGGATGGTGGAAGCCAAGCCGGGAATCACGCCCATCGTCGAACCGCAGCCCGCGAAACTTCCCGACGGGCGGCCCCTGTTGAAGATGCTGGAGCAGTTGGGCGGCAAGCTGGCCCCCGCCTTCGACGCCGACGGCATGAGCAACGCCACCCGCTCGATGCAGCGCGGCCTCAATCTCGTCAATGGCGACCGCATGCCGAAATTGAAGGAAGACGGCTGCTGGGGACCGATCACCGATTTCGGGTTCAAGAAAAGTGTGGCCGCCCACGGCCCGGCCCGCATCGACGAGGGCTTTGCACTCGGTCGCCTGCAGGGTATTGCCGAAAAGCCCCAGCAGCCAGAAGACCTGGCGAAGAAGACGCAAGACATTTTGGGCCCGCTTTATGGCAGCCTGCCGGGCGGGCGCGAGCCTGAACCTCTGCATGCCTATGCCCTGCAGATGGGGCTGAACGAGATCGGCCCCAAGCATGTGGCGGACTGGCAGCCCTTGAAGCTCGACGGCGATATCGGCCCCAAAACGACTGGCGCCTTCAATCAAGTTGCCGAGACCGCCGGGCCGATGTCGCTGGCCAGGGATTTCGGCAACTGGCTGGGGTGGATGTAGCGCTCAGATGCGCATGGTTGGGATTGAGAGAATGCACAAGAGAGTCCTCGTCCAGAAAAGCGAAGCGTCACGAAGGATGAGGACTCTTGCGGCCTCGCCCTTCGAGACGCCAGCTTGCGCTGGCTCCTCAGGACGAGGGAAGCCATTGCCATGACGGCTATCTTCCCTTGGCGAGGCCCATCATTTCCCTGGGGTCGAAATTGAAGACGAAGCGCTCGTCGGCCCTTATCTTGCCGGGCGGCAAAGGAATGGGCGAGGAGAGCAGCAAAGCGCGCCTCGCACTATCGGCAAAGCTGCGCCACAAGGCATCCGAAGGCTTTTCGTCCTCATAGCGCAGGTCGTAGAAGGTTCCGTTGGGGCGCAGGGTGAAACTCAAGGTCACAATCACCGCCTCACGTGCCCCCACCGGCGGGTTCCAGTTCTTCTGGATATAGGCCCGGATGAAATCGGTTTCGGTCAGGGTGAACTTCTCGTTCAGATTGCTGGCAGGCGACCCGGCGGCTGTGCGCACGGGGGCCGGGCTGGGCGGCTGCGGCTTGTCATCCTTTTTGGGCGCGCTGTCCGTCACCTTTTTCAGCATCTTGTCGAAATCGTCCGTCTTCGGCGGCTGCTTCTTCAGCTTGTCCACCGACTTCAGCACATTGGCAAAATCGTCCGGCGGCGGCTCGGCCTTGGGCTTGGGCTTCTCGACTTCCTTGGGCTTGGGCACAGGCACAGGCGCTGGTTCGGGCTTGGGCTCCGGCTTGGGCGGCGGCGGTGGCGGAGGGGGCGGCGGCGGTTGCGGCTTGGGCGGCTCGGGCTTGGCCGGTTCCGGCTTGGGGGGCTCGGGCTTGGCCGGTTCCGGCGTCGGTTCGGGCTCGCCCTGCTTGGGCTCGGGGGCAGGCGGCGGATTGGTGATGTCGCCGATGGTGGCCAGTTCCACGATGATCGGACGTTCTGGCTCGGGCGGCGTTACGCGCAAATTGGGCAAGCCGAACCAGGCGAGCAGAATGACCGCCACATGGAAGATTGCCGAAGAAATTACGCCCAGCCGCATTTCCGTCTACTTCTTGCCCTTGGCCTTGCCCTTGGCTTCCTCGGCCACCAGAGCCACCTTGTTGAAACCGGCGGCGTTGATAAGACCCATCACTTCCATGACCCGGCCATAGGGAATTGCCTTGTCGGCGCGAACGAAAATGCGCTGCTCCTTCTTGGCTTTGGAGACGGCTTCCAGACGGGGCACCAGCGCATCCTGGTCGATCTTCGTCTCTTGCAGATAAACATCGTTGTCGGCGCGGATGGAGACGGTCAGGGGCTCATCGTCGCCGGTCAAAGGCCCGGCGCTGGTCTTGGGCAGATCGACCTGCACACCAACGGTCAGCAGGGGGGCTGTCACCATGAAAATGACCAGCAGCACCAGCATGACATCGACCATGGGGGTGACGTTGATGTCGCTCATCGCCCGATGGCGCTGACGGCCGAAACGCCTGCCGCCGCCCCCGCCCTGAATCGAAGCGCCCATTACATCCTCTCCTCGATCTGACGCGACAGAATGGCGCCGAACTCGCCCGCGAAAGCCTCCAGCCGCTTGGCGTAGCGATCCAGATCGCTGGAAATCTTGTTGTAGGCGATCACGGCGGGAATGGCCGCCACCAGACCGAGCGCGGTGGCGAACAGGGCCTCGGCGATGCCAGGCGCCACCACGGCCAGCGAAGTGTTCTTGGTCATGGCGATCGACTGGAAGCTGTTCATGATGCCCCAGACCGTGCCGAAGAGGCCGATGAAGGGGGCGGGCGATCCCACCGAGGCCAGGAAGCTCATATGGCGCTCGATGCGGTCCATCTCGCGGCCCAGGGTTACCTGCATCACGCGGTCGATGCGCTGGGGCAGGCTGATCTTGGCAGAATCGCTTTCCGCCAGCCCCTTGGCGGCCGAACGGCGCCATTCGCGCATGGCGGCCACGAACAGGGCCGACATGGGCTCAAGCGGGCGCGAGCCGATGCGGTCGTAAAGCTCTTCCAGCGAACCGCCCGACCAGAAGGTTTCCTCGAAATGCTCGGCCTGCGAGTAGAGTTTGCGCAATCTCAGCAACTTGTCGAAGATGATGGCCCAGCTCCAGAACGAGGCCATTGCCAGCATGCCCATCACGATTTTCACGATGATGTCGGCGCGCAGGAAAAGGGCCAGCATCGACAGATCATGGCTGACCACATCGCCGCCCAGGGTTACGGCTTGCACTACGGTGGGTTCCATCAGTTTCCTCGCATGGCTTCGGTCAAACGGTTGCGTAACGCTTCGGGTATTCGGGCCGGTCTCAAACTATTATCGAGGCAGGCCAGCTTGATTTCGAGCCGGGCCAGGATATCGGCATCGCGCCTGACGTCCTGAACCAGTTCCAGGCTGGCCGCTTTTACATCGGTAACGAGGCTGACGACACTTAAAAGATCGTCCAGCTTGGCCGGGCGCAGATAATCGACCACACAACGGCGCACGGCGAAAGCCAGCCCGGGGCCGTCGATCATGGCCTGATGCGGATGTCCCAGCTCGCGCAGCCATTCCGTGCGCGCGCGCTCGGCAAAGCGCAGGTAATTGGCGTAATAGACGATGCCCGCCGCGTCGGTATCCTCGTAATAGACGCGAACCGGGAAATGATGCAGGTCAGCCATCCGCATCGCCCTCCTCGTCCAAAAGCAGGTCAAGCTGGGCCAGAGCCGCCTTGGGAGCCGCCAGCCCCAGATGCTTAAAGCCGGGGCCAGTCAGCATGCGCCCCCGAGGTGTGCGGGCGATCAGGCCCTGCTGCAACAAGAAGGGCTCGATCACTTCTTCCAAAGTATCGCGTTGCTCGGACAGCGCCGCCGACAGGGTTTCCACCCCCACCGGCCCGCCGCCGTAACTTTCGGCGATCAGGCGCATATAGCGCCGGTCCATGGCGTCAAGGCCCTGGGTGTCGACTTCCAAGCGATTGAGTGCGGCATCGGCCGCCTTGGCGTCCACCACGGCCAGCCCGGCCACATGAGCGAAATCGCGCACCCGGCGCAGCAGGCGACCGGCGACGCGCGGCGTGCCCCGGGCACGCCGGGCGATCTCGGCGGCACCGTCGCCCGACAGGGCAAAGCCCAGCACCCCAGCGCCCCGGCGCACGATGCCCTCCAATTCCTCGGGCGTATAGAACATCAGCCGCAACGGAATGCCGAAGCGCTCACGCAGGGGCGTGGTCAAAAGGCCAGAGCGCGTTGTGGCGCCCACCAGAGTGAAGGGCGGCAGATCGATGCGCACCGAACGCGCAGCCGGTCCCTCGCCGATGATGAGATCGAGCTGGAAATCCTCCATGGCCGGATAGAGCACTTCCTCTATGGCAGGATTAAGGCGATGGATTTCGTCGATGAACAGAACATCCCGGGGTTCGAGATTGGTCAGCAGGGCGGCCAGATCGCCCGCCTTGGCGATGACGGGGCCCGACGTGGCGCGAAAACCCACCCCCAATTCCCGAGAGACGATCTGGGCCAGCGTGGTCTTGCCCAGGCCGGGGGGACCGAACAGCAACACATGATCGAGCGCCTCTGCGCGCCCGCGCGCCGCTTCGATGAACACCTTCAGATTGGCGCAGGCCTGAGCCTGGCCGATGAATTCACCCAGATGCTGCGGACGCAATTTGCCCTCTGCGGCATCGGCCTCGCTCTGACCCGGCGACACCAGACGCTCGCCGCTCATGTCGATAATTCCTTAAGACCCGCCTTGATCAGGGCACCGATCTCGGCCCCCTCGCCCAGCTTTCCTTGAGCGCGGGCCACGGCGGCAAAGGCCTCCGAGCGCCCATAGCCCAGATTGGCCAGGGCCGAGACGGCATCCGCCAGCGCCCCACCCTCACCCGGCAAAACCACCGGCGCCCCCATGGCTTCGCCCGACTTCGAAGCGCCAAAAGCGATGCCGCCCACCTTGTCCTTGAGTTCGGCCACGATCCTGGCAGCCAGCTTGGGACCCACGCCGGGCGCCCGGCTTAAAGCCGCCTTGTCCTGGGCGGCGATGGCCTGGGACAATTGATCAGGCGTCAGGGTGCCCAGAATGGCCAGCGCCACCTTGCCGCCAACCCCTTGCACATTGATCAGAATGCGAAACCAATCGCGCTCGGCCTGTTCGGCAAAGCCATACAGATGTGGCCCGTCTTCGCGCCACTGGGTCTCAACCTCCAGCGTCACCGCCAGCCCGGTTCCGCCCAGGCGCGAAAGCGTGCGATTGGAACAGGCGACCAGATACCCCACCCCGTTCACATCGATCACGGCCCAGCCCTCGCCGGTGCTGTCGAGAAGGCCCTTCAGCTTGGCGATCATCGCAAGCCCCCTGCCGCCTTGGCGACATAGACCCGCGTCTGGCGATGATGGGCATGACAGATCGCCACCGCCAGAGCATCGGCGGCGTCGGGACTTTGGGCCAGGCACCCCGGCAGCAAGACCCGCACCATATGAGCGATCTGCGCCTTGTCGGCGTGCCCGGTGCCAACGATGGATTTTTTGACCAACGTCGCCGCATATTCCGCCACCGGCAAGCGGGCCAGGGCCGGGGCCAGCATCACCACGCCTCGGGCCTGGCCCAACTTCAAGGTGCTGGCCGGATTGACGTTGGAAAAGGTTTCCTCGACCGCGGCTTCCTCGGGGGCATAGGCCGCAATCACGGCATTGACGCCCTCGAACAATGTGACCAGCCGTTCGGCCAGTGGCGCCTTGGCATCTGAATCGATCACACCATCGGCGATGTAGGACAGCCGGTTCCCCTGGGCTTCGACGAGTCCCCAGCCGGTGTGGCGCAATCCTGGATCGATGCCGAGTAATCTCATTTACGCATGCCCTCAGACGCCGGGCGCATTCCTCCGGAATGCTTGGCTCCCGCGCCATTGGGCGCGCGGCCCCTTGGGCCTAGTCGCTTCGCTGCGTTATCCATTCAACCTCGCCAGGGTTTCTTCGGACATGTCGAAATTGGAGGCCACGCGCTGCACGTCGTCGTGATCGTCCAGAATCTCCAGAAGCTTCAGCAACGTCTCGGCGGCCTCACCCTCGATCGGCGTGGTGAGTTTAGGCCGCCATTCCAGACGCGCACTTTCCGGCGTGTTGAATTTTGCCTCAAGGGCGTCGCGCACCGCTCCCAGATCGTCCATGGAACAGGTGACGTCGTGGCCATCCTCGCTGCTTTCCACATTGTCCGCACCGGCTTCAAGTGCTGCCTCGAACATGGCATCCGCCGAGGCGGCCTTGACTGGATAGTGAATGGCGCCCACGCGGTCGAACTGGAAGCTGACCGAATTGGTCTCGCCCAAGCTGCCGCCATTCTTTGAAAAGGCCGAGCGGATGTCGGACGCCGTGCGATTGCGATTGTCGGTCAACGCTTCCACGATGATGGCGACACCGCCAGGGCCATAGCCCTCATAGCGCACTTCCTCGTAGTTGCTGTCGTCGCCCCCACCCTGGCCGCGCTTGATGGCGCGCTCGATGGTGTCTCTCGGCATGTTGTTGCCCCTGGCCTCCTGAATGGCGGCACGAAGACGCGGATTAGCCGCCGGATCGGGCAGGCCGGTTTTGGCCGAAACCGTCAACTCGCGGATGATCTTGGTGAAGACCTTGGCGCGTTTGGCGTCCTGAGCACCCTTGCGGTGCATGATGTTCTTGAATTGGGAATGACCGGCCATGACTCGAAAACCCTAGCGGTGGGGGCTGAAACGGAACTTCATACCATAGATTGGGGTGGTTATGCCATGCCTTGTAAAAGAAGGCGCGGAGCCCGAGAATTCGTGGCATGATTTCGCCCATGACTCAAGCTTTGCAAGCCCTCATCTTCGATCTCGACGGCACACTGGCCGATACGGAAGAAGCCCACCGCCAAGCCTTCAACGAGGCCTTCCTGGCCTTCAACCTGGGCTGGGACTGGGATCCGAAGCTGTATAAGCATCTTTTGACCATAGCGGGCGGCAAGGAACGCCTTTTCGCCTATGCCCCGGCCCCGCAACAGGAAATCCTGGCCGGCCTGCATGCCGAAACCCTGGCCAAACTGCATGCCGAGAAGACCAAGCGCTACCGGGCCAAGGTCGTTGACGGAGAGGTGGGGCTTCGCCCCGGCGTGGCCCACCTCATCAACGAGGCCAAGGCCTCGGGCCTGAAGCTTGGGCTGGCTTCAACCACCAGCCGCGCCAATGTGAAGGAGTTGCTGAACGTCTTCTTTCGCAAGGGCAACCCGTTTCAGGCCATCGTGGCGGGCGAAGACGTCAAGGCCAAAAAACCCGATCCCGAGGTTTACCTGAAGACATTGGCCAAACTGGGCGTAGCCCCTCAGGCGGCTCTGGCGATTGAGGACTCGGTGCCCGGCTTGAAGGCCGCCACGGCGGCGGGAATCCGCTGCCTGATCACGCCCTGCCCCTGGACCGAAGGGGACAATTTCTCCCAAGCCGCCCTGGTCAGGCCCGATCTTCAGGGGCTGACGCTTTCGGATTTGCAGGCTCTTCTGACATAGAGCAGGTCGCTTGAAATCGCGAACCGTTTGGCGGTTCCGTTTTCAAGCGTGAATCTGCTCTACGAATTTGTTTTAGCGAACGATTCACGTTTAACTCCGTGTCACCCGAGTGACTCGGAGTTAATCGATCGTGCGCTAAGCTCCCGCACCGCCAGAATCTGGGCGGAAATCACCAGAGACATCATCAGAAAGCCGAAGAGAACGGCGATAAAGATAAGAACGCCCTGCTGAGCGCTTCCCGCCACGGCGCTTTCCTCGGCCCCCAGAATCAAGGCCAATCCCTGCGTCAACAGCAATTGAACGAAGAAGGCCGGAAGAACGACGGTGATGACCAGAGAAAACAAGCGGAAGACAGCATTTTTCGTCAAGTACCAGGAAGCCTTGACGGCATTTCCCGGCAGATCCAAGGCCGCCAGCACCGGCGACAGCGACAGTTTCAACCAGAAAAAAACGCCCAGCGGAACAGTGCCCGCCACGATCAGCAAAGGCACGGCCGGGACTTGACTTCCCGAAAGGGCCAGCATCGTGGGAAAAAGCAGCGCAATCCCCATCGGAATGCCCACCAGGAGACCTGCCCCAAAGGTCACCAGCACCACGCGGGACTCGCGCCGCCCGAAACGAAGAACGGCAACGCCCTCGGGTACTTCGCCGTGAATCAGCCAGCGCGTCCATTTGGCAAGAAAGCAGCACATGGCGACCAGATTGATCAGGGACAGGATGAACTGAACAAGGGACAACCCGCCTTCGATCTGATCGCCCTCCAACTCCGCAGGAGCGGGAACCAACCGCTCGACCCCATAGACGGCCAGCACGGAAAGCCCCAGCCAGGGCCAGGCAATATCGAGATAGCGCTTGAAGTCGGAAAAGACCGCGCGGTAACTGCCCTGAGCCAGGGCGACGACATCAATCTGAGCGGTTTTCATAGTAAGAAATCGGTCAGGATATCGGTGAACAGGAACAGATAGCCCAAGACCATCAGCACCAGCAACACGCCCAGCTTCCAGCCTTCGGAGGCAATGTTGCCGACATCGATGCGGATTTTCGGAAGGAAGTCGGTGAGCGGCTTCTTTTTCTTGGACGCCATGATTTTGCGGCCCAGCACATGCGCGTCGGTCTCAAAATTCGGTTGGGCCTGCGCACCTGCGCGGCCCGCCAGCCAGCTATTGCTGTCGACCGGAACCACCTGATCGGCCTGATTGGGCGGCACAGCATCGACAAGATGCTCCCCCCTCAACAGCAGGACGTCTTCCTCACTGGGGATAAAGCCGCCATATTCCGGCTGTGGCAAAGGCTCCTCGACCAAATCGACGAGTTGGGTGTCCAGCACCTCTTCCACGTACGGGGCTGCCACATAGGGTGCCGTTTCCTCATAGGAAACGGGTTCCTCATACAGAGGGGCATAGACTTCGTCCGCTTCCTGGTAGGATTCCTCATTGGACATGCCCCAGGGATCATCGCCCGCCAAAATCAGGCTGCGGGCCGCCAGCCCCATGGCGCCAAAAAACAGCATGGCCCCCAAAAAGCCCAGCGCCGCCGTCATGATCAGCAGCAAGGATTGCTGCGCTTCCGGAGCCAGCAGATCGGGCATGGGTTCAAGCGCCCATTCCAGCAGCCAGCCCATGCCCCAGGCGGCCAGAATTGCCGGCCCCGCCGTGATCACGAGTAGCAGGAACAGACGCAGGCTTTGGCCCCGGGTCAGGCGCAAGGCGTACAGAAGGGCGTCGCCCGGCACCTGAAGAGCCGCCAGATTGACCGCCATGCCCAGGCGGGCCAGAAGAAATCCCCCCAGAATGAACCCGACAGCCTGGACGGCCAGAGCCGCCTCTAGCTGTTCCATCTCGTTAAGGGTGGGAGCGGCCAACAGGCCGCCCAGAATAGGGATCAGCCCCAGGACCAGACATTCCACCAACGCCCAGCCGACCTTTATCTCCGCCTTGCCAAGCTTCATGCCCTGCCCCGGCTGCGGCAGATGCTCAAGCGTAACCCAGCGCGTCCAGCGGGTGGCGAAAATGGAAAGCCCGATCAGCCCGAACAGGCCCAGCAAAACAGGCAGGGCGAAATAGGCCTCGATCCCACCCAGATCATCCGCCGTCAACTGGGGATAGATGCCAAAGCCCATGAAAACCAGCAGCATCGCCACTAGCAGCCATACGCCGGAAATATCGAAAGCCGTCTTGGACTGGCTGAAGACTGAACGATAGGTATCTTCCGCCAATTCCTGCCAGGGCAGTTTGATCGTTGGCAACGTAAGTCCCCTTCCCTCTGCTCCTACTTTACTCGTGCCGACGCCGTCCGCAAGCCCCCCTGTGGATGTTGCGCGGCAACAACATATCGTATGAACTTTCTATGTATCCTACGAAATCGAGTGACGAAAACAGAAAAACCATGTATTGTCCACCTGCATGTCGATGACATGGCCCTTGTATGACTGAGGTGTACCGCCACGATGAATTTCGGTTTGGCCGCACTTTTCACAGAACGCCAGCGTTCCTGCCCTTTGGAGCGAGCATCCGGCGCCTCCGGCAGTCTCAAGGCCCCACGCCCCCGCTTACCCGGGGGCGTTTTTATTTACCGCTTCTTAACGCTTTCCTTCCTCTCTTCTTTGCGAGGTTCCCGGTATGGCCAAGCGTAATGCCCGGGCAGCTACGGCTGCCCAGACCAAAATTCACCCCCTCTATGGCAAAGACTCGGAAAACTGGTCGCCCGTCGATGGCTATCGCGACCAAAGCTATCTGCGCAAGGTAAAGCCCAAAAGCGACGGGCAGCGCCTACTGATGGAGGCCATCGATTCTTGCCATCTGACCATGGCGCTGGGGCCGGCCGGAACCGGCAAGACCTATTTGGCCATCACCAAGGCGGTGGAGGCCCTGGAAGCGGGCAGCGTCGGACGAATCCTCTTGTCTCGCCCGGCCGTGGAAGCAGGGGAAAGCCTGGGCTTTTTGCCAGGAGACCTTCAAGACAAGCTGGCCCCCTATCTGCGCCCGCTCTACGATGCGCTGAACGACCGGCTGGGGGCCAAACGCATGAAATCCCTGATCGCCGAGGGATCGATTGAAATCGCCCCGGTGGCTTATATGCGCGGACGCACGCTGAACAACGCCTTCATCGTCATCGACGAGGCGCAGAACTGCACCTACGGCCAGATCAAGATGCTGCTGACCCGGCTGGGCTGGCATTCCACCATGATCGTGACCGGCGATCCCGATCAAAGCGACCTTCTTCCCGGCATGTCGGGCCTTGCCGATATCGCCAACCGCTTAGAATCGGTTGGAGATATCGCCGTTGTCCGGCTCTCCGACCGCGATATCGTGCGCCATCCCCTGGTGGCCTCGATGTTGGGGGTGTTGTAACCCTTTAATCAACGGGCCGTTTCCATTACATGTTGCGGGCGGCGGACTTTTCCGCCGCCCTTTTTCCGGTAGCCTTATGGATAAGTCCGCCCCGCCCGCTCACCGCTCCCCGCCGCCGCTTACCGGGCTGGCAGGCAGGCTGCCGCACGACCTGGATCAGACTCTGCTGGCCCCCTTTCTGAAAGGAAACACAAGTGAGGCGATCAAGGCCGGGACCATCCTTTACCGCCAAGGAGAGGCGGCGAACCGATTCGCCTGGATCGAAGAGGGGTTGGTCGAACTGTTCGTCACCAACGACGCGGGCGAGGAACTGCAATTGGACATGGCAGCCAGAGGCGCCATGCTGGGCGACATTGCTGCCGCCAACGGAACACGCCACCTGACCTCGGCCCGCACACTCACACCCTCCCGTCTTTGCTGGATCGATGCCGCGCAATTCCAGGAACGCCTGACTTGCGACGGACGGATGGTGCTGGGAACTCTGGCAGGCCTGTGCCTGAGATTGCGCCGCCTTGTTCAGCAGATCGACGCCATGAAGCTGCGCTCGGGAACCAGGCGTCTGGCCGGATTCCTTCTGGAACTGGGCGGAAAGGACGTAGGAGCGGTCAGCCTGACACTTCCTTTCGAGAAGAAGGCCTTGGCCCGGCACCTGGGTATGACCAATCAAAGCCTGTCGCGCTCGCTGAAGGCCTTGCGCGAGTTGGGTGTCACCGTCAAGGGCAGCGCGATACGCCTTCAGGATTGCAAACGTCTCGGTGATTTTTGCAGCAAGGAAGGGGATGGCCTGTGACCTCCTCCGCTCTCTGCCCCACGGCGGCACCGGCATCCCGCCAGAATCGTTTAGCCCCCAAGGCCGCCCTTCTCGCCGAGTCCCTGTTCGAGGGTCTGTCGCCAAAGGATCTCGACTGGCTGGCCGAACAGAGCGAGACAAGAACCTATGCCAAGGGTCAGACCGTTTTCGATCAGGGAGACGAGGCGCGTTTTCTGTTCGTGGTCGAAACCGGTCTTCTGAAAATCTTCACGACCCAGACCAACGGCGCACAGAATGTGTTGGGCCTTTTTGGCCCCGGTACCCATGTCGCCATCGTCGCACTGTTCGGCTTTGAAAGTTATCCGGCCGGATGCGAAGCCCTGGAGGAGTCGCGTCTCCTGGTCCTGCCCGCAAGTCTGCTGGCCAAGCATCTGTCGGACGATCCCGCCACCGCCATGGCCATGTTAAAAAGCGCTGGAAAGCGTCTTGAGATGTTGCTGGAGAGCTATCTGGAACTGAAAACCCTGACACCCTTTGAACGCTTGGTCCGCCATCTTTTGGCTCTGGCGGGCACGGACAGGGGGCCTGCCCGCATCACCCTTTCCTATCCGCGCACCGTGCTGGCCGCCGCAATCGGCATCGCTCCTGAGAATCTGTCCCGCGCCTTCGCCCGCCTGGCAGATTCAGGCGTTCATAACGAGGGAAATTGCATCATCATCGAGGATGTGGCCGTCTTGAAGAGAATCAGCCGAGTTAAATGAGAGGAATACGATGGCGATTTCGCATCTGTCTTACAGGCTTTACCGCGATGCCAGACGTGACGGCTGGCTGCCCACGGGCGGCAGCATTCTCGAATTCGGCGAGGCGAACTGGTACAACGATGTCGATGCCGCCGTCCTGCTGCAGGACATCGATCAGTTCATCACCTCGCCTGAAAAGAAGGCACAGCTTCAAGACCGCTTTCATGCCATCGACCCTGCCTCTGCAAGCTGGCTCTTCGACATCGCCCACCTGTTCTACGACATCATTTTCGAACCCAGCCAGCGCAAGGCCATCGACCTCAACGGCACGCCAGAAGCCTTGCAACTCGACCTCACCGATCCGCTGGAACTTGGCGAAACCTTCGATATCTGCATCAACAACGGCACCGCCGAACATGTCTTCGACATCGCCAATTTCTTTCGCACCATGCACAAGGCGACCAGACCGGGCGGTCTGATGTTCCACGAAGCGCCCATGACCGGATGGTTGGACCACGGATTCTATAATTTCCAACCCACTTTCTTCTTCGATCTGGCGGCGGCGAACGCCTATCAGATCATCGGCATCTTCGTCTGCGACCTGAAGAATGTCGGCATCGCACACTTGGCCGACCGCAAGGTGGCGCACCGCATGGCCAGAGACAACCAGGTGCCGGACAATGCCAACCTGTTCGCGGCCTTCCGGAAATCGTCGGTGGAAAGCGTGTTCAGAACACCCCAGCAGGCGGTTTATGACGGGCGTCTGGACGCTGAAGAGGCCAGCGCCTGGAGTGCGCTGCGCTAAGTTTTTGTTCTTCGACGTCGCAAGTGGAGCCCAGCAGGATCACCCCTGTCATGGCCGGGCTTGACCCGGCCATCCACGATTTTCCTGCAAAGATATCTGGCGGCAAGGCGTGGATGCCCGGCACAAGGCCGGGCATGACTGTTTGTTGAGAAGCTGTCAATTCCTCAGGAAACGTCGAGGAGCCTAACTTTTCTTCCGAGAAGGCTTGTTTTTGCGGGTCGGCTGAGGCTGGGGATGAGGAGGATGGACCGCCAGTTTCGCCTTATCCAGGCGATAAAGCTGGCTGTTGCGATAGCGCCGGTCGCTGGTTACTTCCTCGCCCACCCATTTGGGCATCGGGAAGCTTTCCTTGGGATGCGAAAGCTCGATCTCGGCCAACATCAGACCTTCGTGGCGGCCCAGGAACTGATCGACCTCCCAGACATGGCTTTCGACGGAAACGAGGTGGCGGATTTTCTCGATCGGCGGGTACGGGCAAAATGAAAACAGCCAGTCGGCCATCTCCTTGGGAATGGGTACTTCCCACTCGCTGCGCACCCCTTCTGCCAGATCGGACTTGAAAGACAGAATGGCCTCGTCATCCATGCGGCGCACCCGCATGGAAACGCCGGGAGCATAGGGCAGATAACTTTGACGGATAAGACGTTTGCCCTGGCAGCATTCCCGCCAACTGTCGGTGGCGACAAGAAACTTCCGCTCGATCTCAAGGCCAGGCCAGGGGGTTGCCACGGGGGATCACCTTTTCTTTCACCGGCCACTTTTTCAAAACGCAGGCCTTCGGTCAAGCTACCCGCCTGTGAATTGCTATTGCCGCCCGTTGCGCCGGAATCTGCGCAGACGCGCCTCCTCCTCGTTCGCGCAATCGCTGCAAAAGCGGGTATTCGGGGTGATTTTCAGGCGCTCGGTCTCGATCAGATCACTGCAGGAACGGCAGACCCCCGAGGATTGGGGGCCGGACATCCGGCTCAAAACAAGATGCAGGGCTACTTGGTTAAAGGCCTCAATGCGCTCGGCCGCCCGGTCAAGATCGTCCACGTTCCCCCCCCAAATCAGATTTTCGTAGGGGAACTGTGACTCACTTCGCAAAGAGAATAAAATGACGTCTGTGTTAATCTTGATGCAGATGTTTCTTGAGGCGCCACAGGCCGAGCGCCACCAAGGCCAGGGCCACCGGCACCGAGAGGCCCTGCACCATATCGGGATCAATGGGGATACCCGCCGCCTTGATCCCCTTGGCGCCATAACCCACCAGCCCCACCAGATAATAGCTGATGGCGGCAATCGACAGGCCTTCGACGGTTTCTTGAAGGCGCAATTGCAGCTTGGCGCGGCGATTCATGGAATGCAGAAGATCGCGATTCTTTTCCTCCAACGCGATATCGACCCGGGTGCGCAAAAGATCGCCGGAACGGGCCACGCGGGCAGACAGGTCAGCCAAACGCTCGGAGGTCGAGGTGCAGGTGGCCATGGCCGGGGCCAATCGGCGTTCCATGAATTCGCCCAGGGTCTGAACGCCCGAGATGCGCTCTTCCATCAATTCTTCGATTCGCCTGCGCACCAGGGCGTAATAAGCGGAAGCAGCCGAGAAGCGGTAGGCCGTCGCACTGCCCAGGCGCTCGTTCTCGGCGGCTAGAGCGGTCAGCCTTTCCAGAAGCTGGCGGTCGTCGCTTTCCCGGGGCGAGGCCAGTTCGGCCACGATGGCCTTCAGATCGCGATCCAGCTTTGTCGCCTCGGGTGCCGTGTCGCGGGCCTTGGGAAGGGCCAGAAGCGCCATCATGCGATAGGTTTCGATCTCGAACAGGCGCTGGACCAGCCGCCCGGCCTGCCCCTTCGACAAGCCCCAGTCATGAACCAGAAAACGCCCCATGCCGTCGTCATGCAGGCGAAAATCCGTCCACAAGGTCGCGGCCCCGCCCATGACCCGGCTGCCCACCCGGGGCGAGGGCTTGAAATAGGCATCCAACTCCTCGGGCTCGCGGTCAGCACTTTCCAGGGCCAGACGCACCGCCAGCAGCAATTGCCCGGGCAGAGCCTGGCGCCAATCGGCGGGCAGCAAGCCCATCAGATCACTGGTAAAGGGCTGGTCGAAGCCCCCTGAGCGAAACAGGGTCCAGGTCGAAAATTCGGTGTGGCGCTCCCAGCGCAGCCGAAAACCGGGAAGGTCGAGAACCTGGAAATTCCCTTCGATCTCTGGCACGGCTACGCCCAAAAGCCGACAAAGCTCGGCCAGATGGGCCTGATCCTCGCCCGACCCCGATTCGCCGGTAAGAAGGGCTAGGTGCAGCGCCTCGAAGGGGGTTTCCAGCAGTTCGTGCGGGCGGGCATGCACCTCGCCATGCAAAACAAGGCGATGCTGATAATCGCCCTTACTTCCGATTTCGCCTGCTTCAATTCCTGGCTTCATCGCTTATATTACCTTACGTGCCCTCTAGTTTGAGAAGAGTATTATGCCGCATCTGGCCGCCACCAACGAACTTTTCTTCGGCCCCACGGGGCTTGATCTCCATGCCGCCCAACGCCTTGTGGCCGGAGCCCTGGAGGGTTGCGACGACGGCGAACTCTTCTTGGAATCGCGCCAGAGCGAAAGCATAGCCCTTGATGACGGGCGCATCAAAAGTGCCAGCTTCGATTCCGGCATCGGATTCGGATTGCGCGCCGTGGCCGATGAAGCCGTGGGCTTCGCCCATGCCAGCGAGGTCAGCGAGGCGGCCCTTGCCCGCGCCGCCGAGGCCGTGCGGGCCGTGCGTCACGGCCATTCGGGAACCCTGGCCGCTCCCCCCCAAGGCACCAACCGTCAGCTTTATACCGAGGCCAATCCCCTGGCCAGCGCACCGTTTGATGCCAAGGTAACCCTGCTGGGCGAGATCGACGCCTTTGCCCGATCGGCTGATTCGCGCGTCATGCAGGTCATGGCCTCGATTCTGGGCTCGTGGCAGGCCGTGCGAATCTTGAGGGCCGACGGATCGGAATCGGCCGATATCCGACCCCTGGTCCGTCTCAATGTCTCGGTGGTGCTGAATCAGAACGGGCGCATGGAAACCGGCAGTCACGGCTTTGGCGGCCGCGTGGGCTTCGATGGCCTGCTCGACCCCACTGCCTGGAAGGATGCGGTAGAGGAAGCCATCCGCCAGGCCAAGGTCAATCTCGAATCCATTCCGGCACCGGCGGGCGAGATGGAAGTGATCCTCGGCCCCGGCTGGCCGGGCGTGTTGCTGCACGAAGCCATCGGCCATGGCCTCGAGGGCGACTTCAACCGCAAGAAAACCTCGGCCTTCTCGGGCCTGATGGGCAAACAGGTGGCGGCCAAGGGAGTCACGGTGGTCGATGACGGCACCCTGCCCGACCTGCGCGGCTCGATCACCATCGACGACGAAGGAACGCCCTCGGGGCGCACCGTGCTGATCGAGGACGGCATCCTGACCGGCTATCTGTTCGACCGGCTGAATGCGCGCCTGATGGGCCAGAAACCCACGGGCAACGGGCGGCGCCAAAGCTATGCCCACCCGCCCCTGCCCCGCATGACCAATACCTTCATGCTGGCCGGTGCCAGCGATCCTGAAGAAATGCTGGCCTCGATCAAGCACGGCATCTATGCCGTCAATTTCGGCGGCGGCCAGGTGGATATTACCTCGGGCAAGTTCGTCTTCTCGGCCTCGGAAGCCTATCTGGTCGAGAACGGAAAGGTGGGGGCTCCGGTCAAGGGGGCCACGCTGACCGGCAACGGCCCCGATGCGCTGACCCGCATCACCATGATCGGCAACGATCTGAAGCTCGATCCCGGCATCGGCACCTGCGGCAAGGATGGCCAGGGAGTCGCCGTGGGCGTGGGCCAGCCCAGCCTCAAACTCTCGGCCATGACCGTGGGCGGAACGCAGGTTTAGGAAAAGCCCTGAAAGCTCCCATGGCGGGAGCGTTTTTCTTGCTCCCATGGTGGGAGCGTGCTAGCATCGCGGGATGCGGATCATATCTGTCAACACGCTCAAGGCGTTCTGGGAAAAGCACCGCGATGCGGAACAGTCGCTGCGAACTTGGATCAAGGTGACGAAGCAGGCACAATGGAAGGCCCCGCCCGACGTGAAGAAGACCTACAATTCCGCTGACATCCTCAAGGACGGGCGGGTGGTTTTCGATATTGGCGGCAACAAGTACCGTCTCGTCACCTGGGTCAATTATGCCTATCAAGTGCTGTATGTCCGGTTCATTGGAACGCATAGGCAGTATGATGAAATCGACGCAGACAAGGTATGAGGACAATCATGCGGATCAATCGGCCGATCAGGAACGACAGAGAGCATAAAGCGGCCCTGGGCGAGATCGAGGGGCTGATGGACGCCAAGCCGGGCACACCTCGCGGAGATCGTCTCGACCTTCTTGCTACCCTGGTGGAAGTCTATGAGGCTAGTCGTTGGCCCATTGAGAACCCCGACCCCATCATAGCCATCAATTTCATGATGGCGCAAAAAGGGATGTCGCGGCGCGATCTCGAGCCGATCATCGGAAGCAGGGGCCGTGTCGCGGAGATTCTGAACCGCAAGCGCAGTCTGACCCTTCCCATGATTCGGGGCTTGGCGAAGCTGCTTGATCTGCCTGCCGAGATCCTGGTCCAATCCTATCCGATAAAAGCTGCGGCCTGACGTTCGGCGTCGGAGAGGGAAATACGGTCGATATCCCCTCCTCACACTAATTCTTTCAGCCCATGACCGTGGGCGGAACGCAGGTTTAGAGCAACCTGCGATATATCTGACGCATTTCGCCGGAGCGATTTTCCGTCGCAGGCAGGAGAAGGGCGCCGAGCGTATCGGGAATACGGTCAAGCCCTTCGACGAACCTGCGGCGGAAAAGCGCCAGGCCCTTACGGGTTGCGCTGGGGCGGGCGCCTGGGGCGTCAAGCTGCTCAACCGATGCACCACATCGCTTTTCGCATCTTTCCTGCCAGGCGCGCTCGCCCATGCGCAACGAAACTGCGTCAGATATATCGCAGGATGCTCTAGGAAAGCGGCTGCTATCTTTTCTGAAGCGACAGATCGTAGAGATCGAGGCGGCGGTCCTTCAGATTGCGAACACTGCCCCGCACATGCAAGTCGCGAAGCAGGCTGAGATCGAGATCGGCGATCAGCACCGTTTCGGTGTTGGGTGTCGCCTCGGCCGCCACACCGTCATGCGGGAACGAGAAGTCCGAGGGAGTCAGAATCGCCGCCTGGGAATATTGGATATCCATATTCTCGACATTGGGCAGATTGCCCACACTGCCGGTAATCACCACATAGCATTCATTCTCGATGGCCCGAGCCTGGGCGCAGTGGCGCAGGCGCAGATAGGCGTTCTTGGTGTCTGTCCAGTAGGGCACAAACAAGACCTGCATGCCCTGGTCGGCCAGCAGGCGGGGAAGTTCCGGAAACTCGACGTCATAACAGATCAGAATGCCGATGCGCCCGATATCGGTGTTGAAGACTTTTAAGAAATCGCCGCCCTTGACACCCCAATAGGATTTCTCGTCGGGCGTGATATGCAGCTTGTACTGGGCATCCGACGTGCCATCGCGGCGCATCAGATAGGCCACGTTGCGCAATTCCATGTCTTCGTATTCGGGCATGCTGCCCGCGATGATGTTGACATTGTAGGAGACGGCAAGGCGTTGCAATTCTTCGCGCATGCTGGCGCCATATTCGGCCAGATGGCGCACCGCCAGGGCGGGATCTGGATCGTTGGCCAGCGCCATCAGAGGCGCTCCGAAGAATTCCGGCAGCAGCATGAAATCGGCCTTGTAGCCCGCCACGGCATCGACGAAGAACTCGATCTGGCGCATCAGTTCGGCGAACGAGGCGACGGGGCGCATCTGCCATTGAACGGCGCCCACCCGCACCACTTCCTTGGGCTGGCCCACCCGCACCAAGCCTGGCTTGTCGTCGTAATTGATGTTGATCCATTCCAGAAGCGTGGCATAGCCCCTGGTCTCGCGGTCCAGGGGCTCATAGTCGGTGATGACGCGCCTGACATGAAAATCATTGGCCAGTTGAAAGCTTAAGACCGGATCGTGCAGCTCCTTGTTCTTGACCAGTTCGATATACTGGCGCGGCGTCATCTTGCCGCAATAGGCCTTGTAGCCGGGAATGCGCCCACCGGCCACGATGGCGCGCAGATTCATATTCTCGCACATTTCCTTGCGGGCATCGTAAAGGCGCCTTCCTAAGCGCAGATCGCGAAAATCTGGATCGACGAACAGATCGATGCCGTACAGCGTGTCGCCATCGGGATTATGCGTGGTGATATAGCCGTTGGCCGTGATGTCGGCATAGGTATGCTTGTCACCCCAGTCGGCATACTGGACGATCAGGCTAAGCGCCACCGCCACCACCCGCCCCTTGTTCTCGATGCAGATCTGGCCTTCGGGAAAGCGTTCGAGCTGGGAAGCGATTTGCTCACGCGTCCAGGCACCTCCCATGTTGGCATAGACCCGGTCCATGATCGACTGCACATCGTCGTAATCGTCAAGCGCAAGATGGCGCAGGACCAGCTTGTGGGTCCGCTTGCGCCGCTTCTTCTTGTGAACTTCCGATGATGGGGCAAGAATCTGCGAGGCGGATTGCGCCCTGGGGGCCAGCACAGCATGGGCCGCCTTTTTCCCCTTCTTGACCTTTTTACCCTTATGCACGACGACCTGCCCGAAGTTACCGGGCTGCAGACTAGGTTAAGGAAGGATGCAAGTGGGGTGACAGTTTTGTGTCAGAGTCTGAAAGCAAATCAGCTTCAGCACTTTTTCTCTTTCTCGATGCGGCGCACCTTGGCGGCTGCCATGTCCATCAGGTCCCAGAAGATGCCAGAATCGCTATAGCCTTCGAAACGCACGGCCTCGGCCCCGCAGGCCATGGCTACGAAGGTGGGCGACACCTTCACATCCAGAATCTGCTCGTAGCCCTTGGGGCGTTCGGCCTTGCTGTCGATGCGCTTCAAGGGAAGCAGGGCCGCCAGATCGGAATTGCCGTAATGCTGGCCGATGTCGCGTTTCCAGGCGGCGCAATAGGGGCAGCCCTCGGTCTCGAACATCACCAACTCGCCCGCCCGGGCCGAGGATGTCGCCAGCAACAGGGACAGAATCAGGATCGCTGTCTTCATCTATGCCTCGTTCAGCCGAAAATGGATGCCAGAAGATCGTCTTCCCACTTGCGCCGGGCCGCCAGATTTGCCGGTGTCCCCTTGGCCTCGATATCGGGATCAGAGTGCAGCTTCATCTCGCCCTTGTCCATATGAACCAGAAAGCGCGAAACCGTGCGCATGGATTGTTCGGGGCCGGTAAAGGGATAGCAGGCGGTTTGAATCCTTGCAGGCGCCGCTGCCGTGATGCTCTGCTGGCGTACACCAAAACTGTCTGCCACCGCCGCCGCGCACAGCAAGGCCCCTTGTGTTGAAGAACTGGCGCTGATGCCATAGGGCGTTCTGGCGGCATCACCGACGGCATAAACCGCTTCATGCGCGGCACATTTCATGGTGGTGGGATCGACCTCGGCAAAGCTGTCGCCCTGCCCTGCAATCCCCAGAGTCTTGACCAGGGCGCTGCCTCGGTTGGGAGGAATCAGCGTCAAAAGATCATAGGCGATCTTGTCGCCCATGCCGGTTTCGACCTCGCGCTTCTTCACATCGACCCTGGCCACCGTTTCCTGGAACAGGTAATCGATATAGGGACCCATGGCTTCCATGGCGGCACTGAACCCCGACGCCACCGACTGCGGCTGCGGATTGGGCCGGTCATCGATCAGCACCACCTTGCCCTTAAGCCCGCGCGATTTCAGATGATGGGCCAGCAGCAGCGTGTATTCGTAAGGAGCAGGCGCACATTTGATCGCCCCCGCAGGCGCCGAAACCACGATGGTGCCGCCCTTAAAGTCAGCAATCGCCTTGGCCAGATCGGGCAAGCGCTTGCGGTCATAGAGCGACAGATTGGACAGGGCGTTCTCGCCCTTCAACCCCTCGATGGCCTCGGGCACCAGATCGATGCCGCTGGCCGCCACCAGCGCCGAATAGGCGAAGGATCCCTGGCTGGTCTCGACGCTGCGCTTCAGGGGATCGGCCCCCAACACGCGCCCCTTGATCAGGCGGATGCCTTTCCTTGCCAGAAGGTCGTAGCTGCGCAAAGCCGACGCCATGGGGATGCGACCGAAGGCGACATCCAGAGATGAAGGAGACGAGAAGAAACGCTCCTCGGGCTCGATCAGAAGAATTTCGGCATCCGGGACCAGGCGTTTCAGATCCACCGCCGTTTTAGCTCCGGCAAAGCCGCCGCCTGCGATCACGACACGGCGTTTCTTCTCTGGATCGGCGGCAAACGAGCGCTGCCAGAGCCCCGGCGCCAAGCCGGTCGCCAGAATGCCGGACATGCCGGAAAGCAGGGTGCGGCGTTTCATGGAATGCCTTTCTATCCGATCAGGCGGACGCGCTTCTGGTCTTCGATTTTCACCTTGCCCGCCCCTCTCAGATAGGAGGTCACGACATCATGGCAAGGAGGGCCGTCGACCTCCTGCATCGAGGCCCAGCCCGCCGCCTTATAGCGCCGGTTGAGGTCCATCGGCTTGCCGCCGATCATGAGATCGGAAATGCGCTCGCCGAAGGGCTTTCTGGGATCGATGGCGTAGGAAACGCCGCCCACGCGCACCATGTCGCCGCCCTGGCGGGCATAGGGATCGGCATGAAACAGGTTATTAGCCACATCCTCCATGATCGACTTGACCTCGGTTCCCGGAAGCGGGCGCGACCAGGTGTTGGGATAGGTCAGGCCAGTATGGGTGAACACGTCTTCCAGGGTGATTGCCTGACCGGGCAGGATGCTGATGCCCCAGCGGAAGCCCGGCGAGAAGGCAACCTCGGCATCGTAATGCTTCATCAGGGCGTCCAGAATGATCTCGTCGAAGGGGCCGTTGAAATTGCCACGCCGCCAGAGAAGCGATTCCGAAACCGCCAGCTTCTCGGCCAATTTGTCCTTGAAGGGAGCGCGGATGTCCGCAATCAGCTTGGCCATGGCGGGATCAGGCGCAATCGCATTCGAAAGCACGGGGATCAGCTTGTATCTGAAGCCGCGCACCCGCTTGTCCTTGACATCAAGATCAAGACGCGACAGCCATTTGCCATGGGCGCCCGACTGGATGACCAGAGTTTCGCCCACCTTCAGGGGTTGGGCCAGGGCATCGTGCGTATGGCCGCCCAGGATGACGTCGATGCCCTTGACCCGGCTGGCCATCTTCATATCGACCGAGAAGCCGTTGTGGCTCAAGACAACAACCACATCCACCTTTTCCTTGGTGCGAAGCGTATCGACATGCTCTTGCACTCTGCCGTCCTCGATGCCGAAGGTCAGATCGGGCACGAAGCGCAGGGGGTGCGAGATCGGCGTATAGGGAAAGGCCTGTCCGATGACGCCGATCCTGACTCCGCCCGCCTCGCGCACCGTATAGGGTTTGAAAACCGGCTCAAACCATTGGGTGTCGCGCACATTATGGGCCACGAAATCGCCCTTGAAGACGCCCTGCTTTTCGGCGTCTCCAAAATACTCTTTCACCTTTCCGATTCCGTAGGTGAATTCCCAGTGCGGCGCGAAAACATCGATGCCCAACTGGTTGATGACGTCGATCATGTCGCGCCCTTGCGTCCACAGCGATGTGGCCGAGCCCTGAAGGGTGTCGCCGCCATCCATCAGCAGCACCTTTCCCGGGCGCTCGGCTTTGACGCGCTTGACCAGCGAGGCGACATGGGCATAGCCGCCCATGGGACCCAATTTCGCCGCCAGTTCGGAAAAACTGAGGTGGGTATAGGCATGCGCCTCCAGCGATCCCGGCTTGAAGCCGTAATGCTTCAAAAGCGCTTCGCCGGTAAGATAGGGCGGCTTTCCGGCCTCGGGTCCCACGCCATACAGCTTGTCGGGTTCGCGGTAATGCACGGGCAGTAGGGTAGCGTGGCTGTCCGTCATGTGCAGCAGCGTCACATTGCCCGTTGCCTCGAAATCGGTCAGATTCTCAGGCGTCATCTCGGCTGCGATGCTGCGCCCAGAGATCAGGGATGCCCCCGCCGCCACGGCGGCCAAGGCAAGAAAATCGCGCCGTGTCACGTCATCCATGACTGCCTCCGCAATGTAAGAAAATCTCCCCAGCACACAAGGTGCCGGGGAGATTGATCGGCCAGTTAGTGACCCAGACCGGGTACGCGCAGAACCTTGCCCTGGCCGAAGAAGGCCAGATACAGCTCCAACTCCGCATACTCGATCGAATCGCCCGGGATGAAGTTCATCCCCAGGGGAAGCGTGCACCACTGGAAGCGCTTGCGGATATCCCACACCTTCGAGAAGTTGGTGCGGAAGGTGGGGAAATGCAGATTCATCGGCATGTCCACCTTGGGCAGCTTGCGCCCGCCCAGGAACTTGTTGCCGCCCCTGTCTTCCAGATGGCAATCGGCGCAGGCATGATTTCGCTGACCGACGCGATTGTAGAAAGTGGCCTTTCCACGTTCGAGGGCCGCCTGCATCTCGGGCGTGGACAGGTCGATATTCTGCTTCATGCCGTTCGACGCCATCTTGATGGCCACCGTGGTCAGGATGTTATCGTTGCCCTGGGTGGGCAGGAGATTGGCCCCCATGGTGTCCTTGCTGTGCGGCGCCAGGAAATCCTCGATCGACATGGTGCGGCCATAGATTTTCGAGAACTGGGGCCATTTTGTGGCAACCCCCACCATCTTGGCGGGACCGCCGGCATGGCAGGACTCGCACGTCTTGCCGTTGGGTCCCGCCTTCTTCCAGACTTTGGCCGAAGCCGCCTCGGCCATGGCGATGGCTGGGTTGTTGGTGGGATCTAGATTGTCGCCGAAGCCTTCGGAGACATAGCGCGTTGCGGGATCGATGTTGGGATCCTTGCGCTTGACCGCCGGACCCTTCTGGCTTTGCAGATAGGCCACCAGATGCACGATCTCTTCGGGCGTGAAGGCACCCGAAGTGCCCCAAGGCGGCATATAGCTGTCCTTGTTGAACGAGCGCATGTCATAGACCATCGAATAGACCAGTTCGTCGGGGAACTTCTTCTCGCCGAACTTGACGAGCGAGGGTCCGACATCGCCCATCGGCCAGATATCGTCGCGCACCACATGGCAGCCCGTGCAGGGCGCCTTGCTGCGATCCTGGAACAATTTTTTGCCCTTCTCGGGATCGCCCTTGACGTCCTTGGGCATCTCGGCTTTGACCACCGGCGGCGAGGCGATGGACTCGTTATAGGCGTAGGTGCGGTATTTCGACCAATTCGTATTGGCAAAGGGCTTGTAAGGATCTTCGTTATAGCGCACCTGAAGCTTCTTGCCCTCTTTCTCCTCGATGGGAGCGGCGGATTCCTTGATGGCCTGCGACGTCCATTCGATGGGCGCATAGGCGGCGCAAGCGGCGAC
Source organism: Alphaproteobacteria bacterium (assembly GCA_015232335.1). Classification (GTDB taxonomy): domain Bacteria; phylum Pseudomonadota; class Alphaproteobacteria; order Rhodospirillales; family WMHbin7; genus WMHbin7. The sequence goes on from JADFZV010000005.1 coordinate 112,675, forward strand.
AAACAGCACCGCGCCCGCAGCCAGAAGCTTGGTCTGCCAGGATTTCATGATTGGCATAGGTACCTCCCCTGATCGGCTGTTCTTAGTTAGAAAGCAACATCGACCGAGCCGGTGTGCTTCTCGCCCGTGGTATCCTCGAAGGTGATGGTGAGCTTGCCCGGCTCATTGACCTTCAACGGAAATTCGATGAAGGGATTGGCGCTTAAGGACTGCGTCATCTCGCCCGTCATGATGGTCTTGCCGTTATAGGTGACGGTGACGGTATGGATGAAATTATAGACTTTCTCGACGATCTTACCGTCCTTGCCGCGCTCGACCACTTCCATGGGATGGGTGACGAGGGCGCGCACGGAAACCAGTTCGCCCTTGGCGATGGTTTTGGGAAGGCGAATCTTGACTTCGGCCATGATGAAATCTCCTTGCGGACGAGTTGAGGCGAGGGAGCGGGGCGAGGCTTAAACTCAGCCGCCGCAGCCGCCCACCGTGACGCGCACTTCCTGGGTTGCCTGAAACAGGCTGCCGTCGCTCATCTCGGCCACGGCGCGCACATTGCTGGTTGCGCCCAGGCGCAGATTGGTTCCGACCAAGGCCCCTCCGGCATCGGCCGAGAAGGTGTATTTCGCCGTCATCGGCCTGCGGTTCTTGTCCACGATCAGATAGATGGCCTTGACGAATTTCCCCTTGGCCACCGCCGCACTTTTAACCTCGACCCGGGCGGGGACGACCGAGCCGTTCTCGGCAATCACGGGAATCTTGAAGTCCATCATGTCGCCCGCATCCTTAATCGGACGCTTGGCGAACAGACGCTCCATGGTCTGGGACAATTCTTCCTCGGGCTGAACGCCGCTGGCCTGGGCCAGGGCTTGGCTTGGCGTCAGAACCATTGACCCCAGCGCCATGACGGCAGCACCGGCGCCAGCGATTCGCGCTCCCCCCTCAAGGACAGAGCGGCGTGACAAGCAAACATCTGCAGTGAATGGGCGATTCATCTTGGTCTCCCCTGTTTCACGAAGATTATCGTGTATTATATTGTAATTCTACCGGAGCACATCGTTTTCTCCGTGCTGTAAAAAAGCTTATTCAACGAAAATTTTGAAGTCCACAAAAATCACAATTACATAATATGATGTGTACAAGATGTATAAGTAGTTTTGCCAGGCAGCAGAGACTCCAAGGACGGCAGGATCGTTTGAATTCAGTCGCTTGGATCAGGCAGGAAACGACAGGCCCGAGGCGGCCAATTGCTCCGTCAGAAGGGTCTTCAGGGCTGCAAGACCGGCCTCGTCAGCCGCCTCGGCCCTGGCCACCAGAACGGCCTGGGTGTTGGAGGCCCGAAGCAGCCACCAGCCGCTGCCTTCCTTCACCCGCACACCGTCGGTGGCGTTCACCTCAGCCCCGGCATCGGCCAGACGGGACCGCACTTCCTCGATCACGGCGAATTTGCGCTCGTCGGGGCAATCGATGCGGATTTCCGGGGTATTGACCAGCTTGGGCAGGCGGTCGTGCCAGGCGGCCAGACTTTCCGCCATGCGCGACACCTTGGAAAGAAAGCGCACGGCAGCATAAAGCGCGTCGTCATAGCCATAATAGCTATCGGCGAAGAAGATGTGTCCGCTCATCTCGCCCGCCAGCGGGCAGCCGATTTCGGCCATCTTGGTCTTGATCAGCGAATGCCCGGTCTTCCACATCAAGGGCTCGCCGCCCATGGCCGAAATGGCGTCGAAGAGCGACTGGCTGGCCTTGACGTCGGCCATGATGGTGGCCCCTGGGCGCATCTTCAGCACATCCTCGGCCAACAGAACCAGAATCTGATCGCCCCAGAGAATGCGGCCCTGACCATCGACCACACCGATGCGATCACCGTCACCGTCGAAGGCGATGCCCAGGTCGGCCCGTTCATCCGCCACCTCGACCTTGAGGGCGACAAGCGTGTGCGGATCGGTGGGATCGGGATGATGATTGGGAAAGGTGCCGTCGATTTCGGCGAACAACACCTTGTGATGGCCGGGAAGCCTGGCCACCAATTGTCTGACGATTTCGCCGGATGCGCCGTTGCCGCAATCCCAGACGACGCGCAAGGGGCGCTGTCCGTTGTAATCTTGCAGCAATCGATCGGCATAGGCCTTGCCCACGTCACGCTTGGAAAGCCCGCCCGATCCATTGGCAGAGGTGCCGCTTCTGGCAATTCGTCCCAATTCCTGAATGTCGGCGCCGAAGAAGGGCTTGCCCTTCATCACCATCTTAAAGCCGTTGTGATTGGGCGGATTATGCGACCCCGTAATCATGATTCCGCCATCGGCATTCAGCGTCTTGGCGGCAAAATACAGCATGGGCGTCGGCCCCAGGCCGATATCGATGACATCGATGCTTGCCGCCCTTAAGCCCAGAATCACCGCATCCGCCATCTCGGGAGAGCTTAAGCGACCATCGCGGCCCACAGCAACATGACGCCCGCCCGCTTTCGCGCACATGGTTCCAAAGGCCCGGCCGATGGCGTAGGCATCCTGCTCGAACAGGGTCTCACCCACGATGCCGCGGATGTCGTATTCGCGCAGGATCGTGGGATGAAAGACATGGGCCAGGGTCATGTAATCACCGTCGGCGTCTCGCGCCCGATGCGACTGCGAATACCCGCCAGTTCGTCGGCGGCCCCAATCAGATCAGCCAGGGTTTCCTGGGTATCAGTGCCATGCTTGCCAAGGTCGGACACCGCCCGCTCGAAATAGACGCGCAAGGTAGCCCCCTCGGTGCCGGTGCCGGAAAGCCGGAACACGACCCGCCCGCCATCTTTGAAGAACAGGCGAACGCCCTGCCTGGCGCTGACGCTGCCATCCACCGGGTCGGTATAGGAAAAATCGTCGGCTTGAACGATGTCCAGATTCCCCAGCCGCCTGCCCGGCAGAGCGGAAAGGGAGTGGCGCAGATCGGCCATCAGCGAATCTGCAATCTCGGTCGGGATGGCTTCCCAGTCGTGGCGCGTATAGAAAGTGCGACCGAAACGCTTCCAATGCGCCCGCACCAGATCAGCCACCGACTGATTGGAGACGGCTAAAATGTTCAGCCACATCAGAACGGCCCACAAGCCGTCCTTTTCCCGCACATGATCCGAACCGGTACCGAAGCTTTCCTCGCCGCACAAGCTTGCCTTGCCCGCATCCAGAAGATTGCCAAAGAATTTCCAGCCGGTCGGCGTTTCATAGCAGGGAATGCCCAAGGCCTTGGCCACCAGATCGACCGCCCCACTGGTTGGCATCGAGCGGGCCACCCCCTTTAAGCCCGCAGCGTAGCCCGGCGCCATGGTGGCATGCTCGGCGATCACGGCCAGACTGTCGGAAGGGGTGACGAAGAAGCCACGCCCCAAAATCATGTTGCGATCGCCATCGCCATCGGAAGCCGCCCCCAGATCGGGCGCATCGGCGGCATTCATCCGCACCACCAGATCATGGGCATGCACCAGATTGGGATCGGGATGGTGGCCGCCGAAATCCTCGAGCGGTGTTGCGTTCATCACGCTTCCGGGTGCAGCACCCAAGCGGTGCTCCAGAATCTCCACGGCATAGGGGCCGGTCACGGCGCTCATGGCGTCAAAGGCGACGCGATTGCCCTGCCTGATCCAGACACGGATGCGCTCGAAATCGAACAACTGTTCCATCAACTCGGCATAGTCGGCCACCGGATCGATGACCTCGATCCGGGTCGTCCCCAGATCAAAAACGCAAGGCGCATCGATGGACGGCACACCGGCGTCCAGAATGCGATACTGCGAAATCGATTTGGTGCGGGCGTAAATGGCCTCGGTCAGCTTTTCGGGCGCCGGTGCGCCCGAACCGTTGTTGTATTTGATGCCGAAGTCTTCCGAAGGCCCGCCGGGATTATGACTGGCCGAGAGAACGAAGCCGCCGAAAGCCCCATGCTTTCTGATCACGCAAGAGACGGCGGGCGTGGACAGAATCCCCCCCGCTCCCACCAGCACACGACCAAAACCGGCGGCGGCGGCCATTTTCAGAATCGTGGCGATGGCCGTCTTGTTGTGATAGCGCCCGTCGCCGCCCACCACCAGCGTCTGATCGCCAAAGCCCTTGGGCGTTTCCTCCAAAAGCACATCGAACACCGAGCCTACGAAATTCTCCAGGTAATGCGCCTGTTCGAAGACCCTGACTTTCTTTCTTAAGCCCGACGTGCCGGGCTTTTGGCCCTCGAAAGCTTTGGTGGCGACGGTGTTGATCATGCCCCTTAGGCTTTCTTCGGAACCGGGCGCCCGACGCCGATATAGCTGAAACCGGCAGCCACCATGTCGGCAGGCGAGTAGACGTTGCGCAGGTCCACCATCACCGGTGCCTTCATCAGCGACTTCACGCGCGGCAGATCAAGCGAGCGGAATTCGTTCCACTCGGTCACCAGCACCAGCGCATCGGCCCCCTTCAGCGTGTCATAGACGTTCTCGCACCATTCCACGCCGGAAAGCAGCTTCTTGGCCTCCTCCATGCCTTCGGGATCGAAGACGCTTAAAGAGGCACCCGCCTTCTGAAGGGCGGGAACGATTTCCAGCGACGGCGCGTCGCGCATGTCGTCGGTGTTGGGTTTGAAGGTCAGACCCAGGATGGCGATCTTCTTGTCCTTAACCGAACCGCCGCAGATTTCCAGCACCTTGTCGGCCATGCGCTTCTTGCGCTTGTCGTTGATGTCGACCACGGTTTCCACGATGCGGGCGGGCGCTCCGGCATCCTTGGCGGTACGCACCAAGGCCAGCGTGTCCTTGGGAAAGCACGATCCGCCATAGCCGGGGCCGGGATGCAGGAACTTCTTGCCGATGCGGCCATCAAGCCCGATGCCTTTCGACACTTCGTGAACGTCGGCTCCCACCTTCTCGCACAGATCGGCGATTTCGTTGATGAAGGTGATCTTAACGGCCAGGAAGGCGTTGGCGGCGTATTTGGTCAGCTCCGCCGTCTCGCGGCCCGTAAACAGGATGGGCGTCTCGATCAGATGCAGTGGGCGGTACAGCCTTTTCATCACTTCCCGGGCACGCTCGGCCTCGGTTCCGATCACCACGCGGTCGGGCCGCATGAAGTCGTTGATGGCGGAACCCTCGCGCAGGAATTCCGGGTTCGAGACGACATCGAAATCGGCCTTGGGATTGGTCTTGCGAATGATGGTTTCGACTTCGCGGCCCGTGCCCACCGGCACCGTGCTTTTATCGACGATCACCGTATAACCGTCCAGCGCCTGGGCGATCTCTTCGGCGGCGGCATAGACATAGGACAGATCGGCATGGCCGTCGCCGCGCCGAGACGGCGTGCCCACGGCGATGAAAACGGCATCGGCCCCCTTGACCGCCGGTCCCAGCTCGGTGGTGAAGGTGAGGCGCCCGTCCTTCACATTGTCCTCGACCAGCTTGTCGAGGCCGGGCTCATAGATGGGCATGATACCCTGCTTCAGCTTCTCGATCTTGGTGACATCCTTGTCGACGCAAGTGACGCTGACGCCGAATTCGGAAAAACAAGCCCCCGAGACCAAGCCTACATAGCCGGTGCCGATCATGGTTACGCGCATGCGATGTTCCTTCGCTTAACGAGACAAAATCAGATATCGATGGACTTGAGGGCGGCGCGGAAATCGTCGGCCAGATCGGGCCGGTCGAGTCCGAAGACGACGTTGGCGTGCAAGAAGCCCACCTTGTCGCCGCAATCGAAGCGCTGACCCTCGAAGCGAAGACCGTGAAAGGGTATCTGGCCGATGGTCTTGGCCATGGCGTCGGTCAACTGAACCTCGCCGCCAGCGCCGCGCTGTTGCAATTCGAGATAGTCGAACACCTTGGGATGCAGGATATAGCGCCCAATGATGGACAAAGTGGAAGGAGCGGCATCGGGGTCGGGCTTTTCGACCAGCCCCTTGGCGCGGGCCAAACGCCCGTCGTCCTTTTCGACGTCCAGAATGCCGTAGCGTTTGGTATGTTCGCGCGGCACATCCATGACGGCCACCATGCTGCCGCCGGTTTCCACCCAGGCATCGACCATCTGACGCAGGCAGGGCACACGGGCGCGCACCAGATCGTCGGGCAGAAGCACGGCAAACGGTTCTTCGCCCACCAGATCGCGGGCGCACCAAACGGCATGACCAAGGCCCAACGGCTCTTGCTGGCGGGTATAGGAAACCTGGCCAGACTTCGGCATCCAGGAGGTGACGGCCTCGATCTCCTTGGTCTTGCGCCGCTCAAGCAGCAGGCGCTCAAGCTGGGGGGAATGATCGAAATGGTCTTCAAGGGCGACCTTGCCGCGTCCGGTGACGAAGATAAAATGTTCGATCCCGGCGGCCTGCGCCTCTTCGACAGCATATTGAATCAGGGGCTTGTCGACGACGGGCAGCATCTCCTTGGGCATGGCCTTGGTGGCGGGAAGAAACCGGGTGCCCATGCCGCCAACGGGAAACACCGCCTTGCGGACGCGTCTTGTCATGTTGAAGCCCTCGCAGAAATCCGTCGTTAACTCGTGGCCACCCCGGAATCGGAGCGCTGCGTGTTTTTGCCACAGCCGAAGGGCCACGGCAACCGGACGGTTCGCAAGGAGAGAAGAAAAACGGTCTCAGGCAGCCAGACGGGGGAGGGATGGCGCCTTTTCCCGAGGCAGGGAACCCACCTTCGGATGCGAGCGTTCGGCCACGAACCGGCCATCGGCCACACGCTCGATATCTGTGCGCACAAGGCCGATATCGGCCAGTTCGCGGTCATCCATGGCCATCAATTCGCCCTGAATCCGGCGCTTTTCCATCCAGCCTGCGACTCCCAGGGCCAAGCGCACCGCCGCTTGGGCCAGAAATGCGCCAACGCCCGGCTGCCCCAAAGACAGATCCTGGTCAGCGGGCGTATAGCTGGCCATCCAGCCGGTCGAGTAGACATTTTGCTTGTACATGGGCCTGTAACTCCATTCCTATCGCTGAAATGCGCGATTGCCCACAACATACAGTAAATCATTGCAGATTTGATGATGCTAATTTTGCATTGCAGCAATTCAATGCCTGCATACAGGTGCTGCGACAAAAAAACGCGACGGAACAATGAAGTGCCGTCGCGATAAGGTGCGGGATCAATATGCCTAACAGCCAAAGGTTAACCACCGCATATTGCCCAGCCTTGAATGCGATATGTGGATATTGCAAATCAATGTGAATGCTTATTAATGCCTGAATTGTGCTAGAAACCTCTCCCCTCGCCTCGCTTTGGAAAGCAGACGGTTCATGCCCCTACCCTCCTTCAAGAACGGCCTGATGCGGCTTGCCCCCATCTTCCTGCTGCTACCCCTCCTTCTACTGTCCACGGCGCCCAAGGCGGTCGAGCCCGGCCCGGCCCCCGTCCTGATGCTTTTGAAGCTGATCGAAACCGGCGATCTGGACTGGCTGAAGCAGATGGCGGACAAGGGCTATCCCATTGCCGAACTGTCGCTGGCGCGCGCCTACCGCCTGGGTAAGGGGATCGAGCGCGACCCCGCCCGGCAGATCCACTGGACGCAAAAGGCGGCTTCGCAGGATTTCGTCTGGGCCCAATATGAAATGGGACGTATCCACGAAAGCGGAGAAGGCACAGCCGCCAATCTGGAAGAGGCAATCGTCTGGTACCGCAAGGCAGGAGAGCAAGAGCATATTCCCGCCCTGCGCAGGCTGGCCGATCTCAAGGACGGTGCCGATGCCGGCGAAGGCTGGCGGGCGAAACTGACCAGGACCGAGGAGCAGGAGCGGCGTTATCAGGCCCTGCTGCGCGACGTCCAGGCCAACAAGATGTCCCAGGAAGCCGCCTACGAGGCCCTGACCGCACTTGCCCAGGAAGGATTCGCCAAGGCCCTGGCGGATCAGGGCGGAAGATTGGTCGATGGGCGCGGCGTCGAACGCGACACCGCCCAGGGAATCAAACTGTTGAGAGAGGCCGAAGGCAAGGGCGTCCACGGCGCCATGTTCGCCCTGGGCATGATCCATGCGCAGGGCCGGGGCGTCGAGCGCGACCATGCCCAGGCCATCGCCTTCTTTCGCAAATCCCTTCTCGGCAATTTCGTTCCCGCCTTCACCCGTCTGGCCGCGATGACCGAAACCGGCGAGGGCGTGCCCCAGGACCTTGACGAAGCCATCCTGCTTTATCGCATGGCGGCCGAGCAGGGGGAAAGGGTGGCGCAGCGCCGCCTGGGCGAATTGGCAGAGGCTGGCTTTGGCATGCAAAAGAATTCCGACATCGCCCTTCAGTGGTACAAAAGGGCTGCCCAGGGCGGCGACGCCAAGGCCAGGGAGGCCCTGACTCGGCTGGGTAAGCCGGAAGCCGTTTCCGCACCGGCTGCAACAGCACCGGCGGCACCGTCCGTGCCCACGACTCTCAAAATCAAGGCCCTGGCCCTGGCGGTCGATTCGACCTGCCACGGATTAAGCGAGGACGAGCGCGGATTGATCGAAACATCGTTGAAGGCAGAGGCCCTCAAGCAGAATCTGCCCTTCGAGCCGATGCTGGCCGAGGCAAGTGCAGCCGCTGCCCAAAAGCCCTGCGATGCCACCACGGCCAAGGCCATGCGCAATGGTCTGGCCCTGGCCATACGACCGCGCTACCAGGAATTCGTCGATAAGGACGCCGAGGGAAAATTATGGGCGGCCCTGCTGCCGGCCAGACTGGTCAATCGACGCTGCGGCTTTTTCGGCGCGGAAAGCGCTGGCGCCCTTGATCGCTTCGCCAACGCCTTGGATGAACGAATTCAGGAGCGGGCGAAAGGAGATCCCGCCCTCTCCGCCACCATCACCATCGTCGAAGAGGAATTCGCCAATCACGCCAATAAAAGCACCTGCGACGCCGCCGCCCGCCAAAAAGTCGAACAAATGCTGAAAGTCGCCAACAACGCTGCAAAAAAGAGCGGTAAGGAGTTTTAGTTTTTGGCTCTTCGACGTTTGATGTGGAATCGAGCCAGATGGGCGACATGAATTTTAC
>JADFZV010000060.1 GCA_015232335.1 Alphaproteobacteria bacterium
ACCGTCAACGGCAAACCGTCGCTGGTCGTCATGGATGCTGGGGCTTGGCAGGATATCCAAGACCAGATCGACTACGCCAATACGGTTACCGCCATTCGCCGAGGTTTGGCTCAGGCCCGCGAAGGGCAGGGAACGGATGCGGGAAATTTCTTCAAACAATTTGACGCGGACATCACGTGAGGCGCTACAGGGTCATCATCACGCCCTTTGCCGCCGACAATATCCGCCAAGCCCACGACTGGCTTGTAACCGAGAATCCTCCATACGCGGAAAAATGGCTGGCTGACATTCGCGAGAAAATCCTCGGCCTGGAGAGCCTGCCTGAATCTCATGCGCTTGCCCCTGAAAGCGAGGCATTCGACTGCGATATCCGCCAAGCCCTGTTCAGACGCAAAACACCATGGCGCATCTTTTTTACCATCAACGGAGCAAGCGTGCAGGTGCTTCATGTCCGCCATGGCAGCCGCGATTACTGGCTGCCGTAAGCGCAGCTTGTTACCCCCCCATCTCCCCCATCGCCCACAGCCAGGCCACGGCTAGGGTCAGGCTGATCAGCGTCATCGGGATGCCGCTTTTGGCGTGATCGATAAAGCTTAGGCGCACCCCCACACTGGCCGCCCGCTCGGCCACGATGATGTTGGCGAGTGACCCGGTCAGCAGCAGATTGCCAGAGAGGGTGGAAATCAGCGCCATGCCGTGAAGCGTGCCCGCATCGGGTGTGCCGAAAAGCGAGAGCAGCAGAATCACCGCAGGCACATTGCCGATGCTGTTCGATAGAACAAGCAGCAGGGGTGTCATCACGCTTAGGCTTTCCAGAAACCAGCCTTCGGCTTTCAGCAAAGCGACGCCCTGTGCCGCCATATCTAATTCGGCAAAAGCGCCGGTGACGATGAAGAGGCAGGCGATAAGCAGCAAGAGATGCCAATCCACCGCGCCGATCATGTCGCGGCTGGCCATCTTGCGGCTGGCCAGCAGCAGGGCGGCAATGGCCAAGGCCGACAGCTCGCGCGGGAAGGGGGTGGCGAAGGCCAGAATCAAAAGCAGAACGGCCAGCATGCCCTTGATCGTCGGCCATGCCTGTACTGGTTCGATGCTTTTGATCGAGGCTGCTGGTGGGTTGCGCAGGCTTTCCCGCCAGCCCGCCCAGACGACAAGAAAAACCGCCAGCAGGGCCAAGAGCCCCGGCACGGCGCAAACGGCCGCGAAGCGCCAGAAATCAAGCCCGCCCACTTGTCCGATCAAAATATTCTGGGGATTGCCGATGACAGTGATGGCCGATCCCGCATTGGATGCTCCGGCAAGCGCTATCAGAAAGGGCCGCGGGTCAAGTCCTCTCTGGCGCGTACCCAGGGCCAGAATGGGCGCCATGGCGAAGACCACGATGTCGTTGGCCAGCAGGGCGGACAATCCGCCCGCCACCCCGACCGTCAGGCCCAGCAGAAGCAGGGGGCTGCCCTGGGCCGTGGCGATTCGTCCCGCCGCATAGCGATAGAACCCTGCCCCTTGAAGCTGGGCCGAGATGATCATCAGGCCGAACAGCAAAAGCAGGGTGGGCAGATCGATCCGTTGGCCCAGCTTTTCAACCGGAACGGCATTCGTGGCAAGCAGAACGACTGCGGCGAACAAGGCGATTCCGGCGCGGTCGAGCTTCAAGCCCGGAGCGCGGCCCAACGCCATGCCCAGATAGGTTGCCAGAAAGACGGCGAGGATCAAACTTTCCATGGGCAAAATCTAGCATAGAAGGACAAACTTCACTCAAGATATACTGCCGCCCATGTCAGACCCCTTCGCCCTAGACGACGAGCCGCAGCCACGCCCCACGACGGCCGCCCCGCCCAGCTATCCCTATCTCGACGGGCTTAATCCCGAGCAGCAGGAAGCCGTCTTGGCGACCGAGGGGCCGGTGCTGGTGCTGGCCGGGGCCGGAACCGGCAAGACCCGCGTTCTGACCGCCCGTCTGGCCTATATTCTGGAAAGTGGGCGCGCCCAGCCCTGGCAGGTGCTGGCCGTCACCTTTACCAACAAGGCGGCGCAAGAGATGCAGGAGCGCGTGGCCAGCCTTGTGGGGCCGGCGGCCCGCTCGGCCTGGCTGGGCACCTTCCATTCCATTGGCGTGCGCATTCTAAGGGCGCATGGCGAGGCGGTGGGCCTCAAATCCAACTTCACGGTGTTGGATGAGGACGACCAGATTCGCCTGATCAAGCAGATCATGAGCGAGGGCAATGTCGATCCCAAGCGCTGGCCGCCCGCTGGCGTTCTGCGCGAAATCCAGTCCTGGAAAGACAAGGGGCTGACGCCTGCCCAGGTGCCCGAGGCGGACGATCCCGACAAGCGCCTGATCCCCCTTTACCGCCAATATCAGGAACGCCTGCAAATTCTGAATGCCGCCGATTTCGGCGATCTTTTGCTGCTGTGCCTTCAGCTTTTCACGGCTAATCCAGATGTGCTGGCCCAGTATCAGGAGCGCTTTCGCTATCTGCTGGTTGATGAGTATCAAGACACCAACGTGGCGCAATATCTGTGGCTGCGCCTCTTGGCCCAGAAAAGTGCTAATTTGTGCTGTGTCGGCGACGACGACCAGTCGATCTATTCCTGGCGCGGCGCAGAGATCGACAACATCTTGCGTTTCGAACATGATTTTCCTGGCGCCAAAGTGATCCGCCTTGAGCGCAATTACCGTTCCGGCGAGCATATTCTGGGGGCCGCCAGCGGACTGATCGCCCGCAATGCCGGTCGATTGGGCAAGACCCTGCGCGTGGGCCGCGAGGGGGGAAAGCATCAGGCGGCCAAGGTCGAGATCATGGGGCTTTGGAACGGCGAGGAGGAAGCGCGCCAGATCGCCGACCGCATGGTGGTTCTGAAAAAGGAAGGCACGTCTTGTTCCGAAATGGCCGTTCTGGTGCGCGCCGGTTTCCAGACCCGCGAATTCGAGGAACGCTTCATCACCATCGGTCTGCCTTATCGCGTGGTGGGGGGACCGCGCTTTTACGAGCGCCAGGAAATCCGAGACGCCCTGGCCTATCTGCGCGTAGTAGCACAGCCCGACGATTCCCTGGCCTTCGAGCGTATCGTCAACACCCCAAGACGCGGGTTGGGCGACAGCACGCTGCAAACCATTCACAAGTTGGCTCGCTCCTTGGGCAAGTCGTTGCTGGCGGCTTCGGTCGTTCTGGTCGAAACCGACGAGATCAAGCCCCGAGCCCGGGCCAGCCTGAAGGCGCTCTTGGACAATTTCCAGCGTTGGAGCAGCCTGATCGGCGGCATAGCCCCCGCCGACCTGGCCCAGCAGATATTGGAGGAATCGGGCTATATCGCGCATTGGAAGGCAGATACCGCACCCGATGCGCCGGGCCGGGTGGAAAACCTGAAGGAACTCTATTCGGCCATTGAGCCTTTCGAGAATCTGACGACGTTTCTTGAACATGTCAGCCTGGTCATGGACAACAACGCGGGTGCTGATACCGACAAGGTGACCTTGATGACGCTGCACGGCGCCAAGGGTCTTGAATTCGATGCCGTCTTCCTGCCGGGCTGGGAGGAGGGGCTGTTTCCCCATCCCAGGGCCATGGATGATCGGGGTGATCGGGGCCTCGAGGAGGAACGCCGTCTGGCCTATGTGGGCATCACGCGGGCCAGGAAGCTGGCGGTGATTTCCTATGCGGGCGAGCGGCGCATCTTCAATCAATGGGCCCATCCGTCGCCGTCGCGCTTCATCGACGAATTGCCCGAAGCGCATATCGAGAACCGGGGCATGAAGGGGCTTGATGTCGGGCAGCGCTTTACCGAAACCGGGGCCGGATGGGGGCAGCGCTTCGCCTCCCGGCAAACGGCCCCGCAAGGTTTCGTTGTGCGCTCGGATGCAGGATTTGCCGAGGGCGACCGGGTATTTCACGAAAAGTTCGGCTATGGCCGTGTGCTGGATGTCGATGGCACCAGGCTGGATATTCTGTTCGACAAGGCGGGAGCCAAGAAAGTGGTGGACAGCTTCGTGAGGAAAGCATGACGGCGGTTGCGGATTTGTGGCGGGTTGCGCTGGCGGTCGATGAGCTGAAGGCGGCTGCCTTCGAGGAGGCTTTGGAGGGGCATGCCGACACGGTGTCGCGCTTTGCTGCCGAAGGGCAGGACGAGGGCGACGGAGGGCTGTGGGTGGTTGAAGGCTTGTCCCGCCATCCCATTGATCGGCCCCTGGTGACATCGGCGGTGGCGGCGATTGCTGTAGCACTCGGCATGGAGATGCCTGAGATGGATTTCGGCCGTCTCGAGCAGCAAGACTGGCTTTCCCTGAACTTCGCTTCCTTCCCGCCCATTCGTGCCGGGCGATTCTTTATTCACGGCTCGCACATCACCGAGGCACCACCGCCCGCCACCATTGCCCTTAAGGTGGATGCGGGCACCGCCTTCGGCTCCGGCGAACATGCCAGCACCAAGGGCTGCCTGATGGCTCTGGACGGGATGGCCAAGCGCGGGCGCCTTCTCAATATTCTCGATGTCGGATGTGGCTCGGGCATTCTGGGTTTGGCGGCGGCGCGTCTTTGGCGCTCGGGCGTTCTGGCTTCTGATATCGATCCGGAAAGCATGAGAGTTTCGAAATCGAACGCTAGGGACAACCGTGCCGCCCAATTCCTGACAGCGGTTACTGCGCCCGGCTATCGGCACAGGCTCATTAAGCGAAGTGCGCCTTACGATCTGATCTTCGCCAATATCCTGGCGCGTCCCCTGATGCGTTTGGCCAAGGATTTAAGCTTGCATCTGAAACCGGGCGGTGTCGCCGTGCTGGCGGGTTTGCTGGAGCGTCAGGAGCGCATGGTGCTGTCGGCCCACCGGATGCAGGGCCTAAGCCTCGAGCGGCGCATCCTGATCGATGGTTGGGCGTGTTTGGTGCTTAGGAAGCGTGACCTTTCAAGGCCAAAGGATTGATAACGGCTCGAATGTGGCAGCTTTCCGGGCACGTCAAGCTCTGCTAGGCTTGATCCAATCATCCTATTCGCCTGGGGAGTGCCATGTCAGGAACCGTCAAATACCAGCTCGACGAGAGCCATATTCCCACCCATTGGTACAATATCGCCGCCGATTTGCCAGTCCCTCTGGCTCCGGTGCTGCATCCCGGAACCAAAGAGCCGATCGGGCCTTCTGATCTGGAACCTTTGTTTCCGATGGAGATCATTCTTCAAGAAGTAAGTCAGGAACGCGAGATCGAGATTCCCGAGCCGGTGCGCGAGGTTTACCGTCAGTGGCGTCCGGCTCCTTTGTACCGGGCGCGCAGGCTTGAGCAGGCTTTGGGCACCACGGCGCGCCTCTATTACAAATACGAAGGCGTCAGCCCATCGGGCAGCCACAAGCCCAATACCGCCGTGCCGCAGGCCTTCTATAACAAAGAGGCCGGAATCAAGCGTCTCTCCACCGAGACCGGGGCCGGACAATGGGGCAGTTCGTTGGCTTTCGCGGGGTCGTTGTTTGGTCTGACCGTCGAGGTTTTCATGGTCAAGATCAGCTATCAGCAAAAGCCCTATCGCCGCGCCCTGATGGAAACCTATGGGGCGCGCTGCGTTGCCAGCCCCAGCGATGAAACCGAATCCGGCCGGGCCATTCTGAAGGAACATCCCGACAGCACGGGCAGCCTGGGCATCGCCATTTCCGAGGCGGTCGAGGTGGCGGCCAAGCGCGACGACACCAAATATGCGCTGGGCAGTGTGCTCAATCACGTTCTGACCCATCAGACGGTGATCGGGCTTGAGTCCCTGGCTCAGATGGAAATGGCCGACGACTATCCGGATTTCGTTATCGGTTGCGCTGGCGGTGGATCGAACTTCGCTGGATTGGCTTTTCCGTTCATCGGAAACAGCCTGCGCGGCGGAAAAAAGCCCCGCGTGATTGCCGTCGAACCGGCGGCCTGCCCGACATTGACGCGCGGGCAGTATGCCTATGATTTCGGTGACACGGCGCATCTGACACCCTTGGTCAAGATGCACACGCTGGGCTCGACCTTCATTCCCCCCGGCTTCCATGCGGGCGGTCTGCGCTATCATGGCATGGCGCCCATGGTCAGCCATTTGAAGCAACTGGGGCTGATCGAGGCCGAGGCCTGGCATCAAAGCGAGTGTTTTGCGGCAGGCGTTGCTTTCGCTCGGGCCGAGGGCATCGTGCCCGCTCCCGAAAGCAACCACGCTGTGAAAAGTGCTATTCACCACGCGTTGCGCGCCAAGGAAGCGGGAACCTCGCCGGTCATCTTGTTCAGCCTTTCCGGCCACGGGCATTTCGACATGCAGGCCTATACGGATTATTTCGCGGGCAAGCTGGTCGATCACCCCTATGACGAGGCGGCGTTGAAGCAAGCGCTTGACTGTTTGCCACAAGTGGCGTGACGCCTGCCTCGTCGCTTCTAACGCTGGTCGGCGGGCTGGCACTGGGCTATCTCGTTTTGCTGGGGGGCATGTATGCCTATCAGCGCGGACTGCTTTACCATCCCGACCGCTCGGCCCCAGTAGCACCCATTACCCTGGGCTTGGTTGGGATGGAGGAAGTCTGGCTAAAGACCGAGGATGGTCTCAGGCTCAATGCTTGGTATGCCCCGCCCGCTCCGGGCAAGAGGGGTGTCCTTCTTTATCTTCACGGCAATGCCGGAAATCTGGCCAGTCTGCCCGCCAAACTATCGCCCTATCTTGGCATCGGGTTGGGGGTGTTGGCGCTCGACTGGCGGGGCTACGGCAAAAGCGAAGGATCTCCGACGGAAGAGGGGCTTTATGCCGATGGGCGGGCTGCTTTGGCCTTTCTTGCCGGTCTGGGTGTGCCAGTCTCTCAGGTGGTGCTGCATGGCGAATCCCTTGGTTCTGGCGTGGCAACCCAACTGGCGGTGGAAACCGGACCGGCCGGGGTGATTTTGGAAGCGCCTTACCTGTCGGTGGCGGAAGCAGCGCAATTTCATTACCCTTATCTGCCCGCCCGCTGGCTGGTCAAAGACCGTTTCGACAATCTGGTCCGCATTGGCGCCATACGTTCCCCCATCTTGATTTTGCACGGAGATTTGGACCAGACGGTACCGGTGTCGCATGGCCGGGCTCTTCTGGCGGCGGCTGGTCCAGAGGCCAGAGGCCGCTTCTTCCCTCAGGCTGGACATGCCAATCTGTTCGATTTTGGGGCACAAAAGGAAGTGCAGGACTTCATTCGGCGAATATTTGAGGCGGAAAAGTGATCAAACTCTAAATATCCTTGAATATTTTCTTCATACTTGCTATATTAGAATCCAAGGAAATTAACCCGGGAGCGAACCCATGGCGGTTGCCCCACTCAAGGCATCGGCTTCTTCTTCCTACGGACCATCGTTAGGCGTGGCCCGAGCGCCGTCTTCGGTGCGCGATGCCGTTGCCTCGCGGGCGTCACAGATTGCCGAGTTGCAAGGTGCGCATCTGGCCGGAACCCGGGCCGAGGCGTCGACCCCGGATAATTTCGAGGGCTTCGGCCCGTTGGCGCGGCGCCCTGTGGTGTCGACTCCTCCCCTTCAGATTCCCCGCTTCAGCATCGTCGGCCTGGCGCCGATGGCCTATTTCGCGCAGGAGCGGACGGATAGCGCATCCTCGTCGTCGGCAAATGCGGCTTCGCGCGGATTGGGGCCGCATGCGGCGGGCAAGGGGGCGGCGGTCTATGAATCCGCCAAACGCTCCATTGATGGCGCTCCCCAGGCCAGCTACCGCTTTTCGTAAGCTGCCACTCCTTCCAAATCTTCTGGCTTGTCGATATCGGTCAGCACGGAATCGTCCTCCATCTCGACTTCAAAAACGGAGTTGAGATTCTCGCCGATCAGATGGCGGGCTCCCACATCTCCCTCAATCGCCTGGATGGGGCCGAAAAAGCTTTTCGCCCAAAGTACGGGATTGCCGCGTTTGCCCCTGATGGTGGGAACGATGATGGCCCGGCCCTCGTCCGGGTCGAAGGCCGCGATCAGGCGATTGATCTGATCTGGCGTGACCATGGGCATGTCGGCCAGCAAGATGAGGGCCGCATCAATGTCTGAAGGCAAGGCCTGCAAGCCTGCCCGAAGCGAACTGGCGAGCCCCTCGGCAAAGTTGGGATTGCTGATCAGAACAAGTTTTAATCCGGACAGGCATTCCCTTACCTGCTCTTCCTGATATCCGGTGACCATCACCACCGAGGCAAGTTTGGCGGCAAGGGCGGTCTTGGCGACGTGGCGGGCCATCGGCTGATCCCCGATCATCGCCAGCAATTTGTTGGCCCCCTTCATGCGCACGGATTTCCCGGCGGCCAGAATCACCGCCCCCACCTTGGGCGTTCTTGGCGAAGAGGCGAAGGCCTTTTCGGGCCTGCGCGGCATGGGGCGGTAGCCGATATCCTTCAAAAGACCGCCGCTGCCCATGGACATCAAATCGACGCCGGAGACGGGCAATCCTGCAAGCAGGCGTCTTAGCAGCAGATCGAGGCCATTGAGGCGGGCCGAGCGTCCGCAGCCCGGCATGTCGATGACGGTTTGTTTTCCAATCCGGCCCAGCAGCAGAAGATTGCCAGGATCGACCGGCATGCCGAAATGATCGATGACGCCGCCCGCATGCACCAGGGCCGAGGGCACTACGTCGCGCCTGTCTTGTGTCGCCGAAGCACCCGAGACCAGAATCAGATCGACATTCGAAGCCGACATTTTCCGCAGTGCCCGTGAGAGAGCGCCGGTGTCGTGAGACGATTCCGAGATCTCCGTCACCTGACTTCCCAGAGCTTTGATGCGCATCTGCGTTATCTCGCGCGTTTGGCGAATGACGCTTTCGGGAAGACCCGGCAGGCGGCTGAGAATGAGGCCGATGCGCATGGGAAGAAAGGGCAGGACGCGAATGATCGAGGAAGAGGCGACGGCCAGACAGGTTTCAAGCACGGGCTCTGGAACGGCAAAAGGAATGATCTTGATGGTGGCGACGATCTGTCCTGGCTCGATCACCTCATAAGGAGGAATGCTGGCGATGGTTACGGATTCATCGACATGATTCACGCGAGAAAGTGCCTGGGCATCGATCACCGCCAATCCCGCCTTGACGGCAATCAGATTGCAGCGCCCGGTCAGGGCCGGGCCGCATTCCAGATTGTCGCCCTTCAAGCGCTCGGCCAGTTGAAGTGCGGCACGATCCTCGCCGACATCATTCGCTTCAAGCCGAATGCCCATCACCTTGCGTAATCCAGCACTTGCCAGAAGGGCGATGTCGTCTTTGCCCAGAGGCTTTCCTTTGCCCAGTTTTCGCCCTTCGATTCTCATGGAATGCGCCAGCAGCACGCCCAGGGCTGCGTCCAGATCGAATTCATCGAAGATCATGAGGTGTGCCGCCCCTTGCGCCAGGCCTGAATGGCTTCGGCCAAAATCGCCACGGCGATTTCGCTGGCCGTGCGTGCGCCGATATCAAGGCCGATCGGGCCATGGATGCGATCCTGGCCGCGCCCCAGTTTTGCAAGTCTGGCGGCATGGGTTTTCTTGCTGCCTAAGGCGCCGATATAAAAACAGGGGCTGTCGAGGGCAAGCGCCAAGGCCTCCTCGTCGATCCTGGGCTGATGGGTCAGGGTCACCACACCCGTCCTCTCATCCAGCCCCAGCATGGGCAGAATTCTGGCGGGGTCGTCTTGGTGATGCGCCGTGCCTTGGAAACGGGCGGGATCGCCGAAAGCGGGGCGGGGATCGATCACCGCCACGTCGAACCCGGCCATCGGTGCCATCTCGGCCAGAACCTGGGCGATATGGGTAGCCCCCACGATCAGCAGACGGGGCCTGGGGGCAAAACAGCAGACGAAAAACTGCCCCGTTTCATCCAGTGCCGTCCTGTCATCGATAAGATAGGTTCGCGCCAGTGCCAGGTCGCTGGGCAACAGCGATCCCAGCTTGCGATCCGCCGCCACGATTCCCCATGCACTTCCATCAAGACGCAGAGCAAGAGCAGAAGCACGGCGTTCGTGAAGGGCTTCTTGCAAGGGGGAAAGGGCGGGTGGGCGCAGGATCAGAACTTCCATCGATCCGCCGCAGGCCAGGCTGGCCGCCCAGGCGTCTTCGTCGCTGATGCCGAAGGACTGGCGCCGTGGCTTGCCATCGGCGATGACTTGCCTGGCACTTAAAAGAACGGCGCCTTCGACGCAGCCGCCGGACACCGATCCGGTGAACAATCCATCATCGCGGGCCGCCAGAAGGCTTCCCACGGGACGCGGTGACGAGCCCCAGGTGGCCATGACAATCGCCAGGGCGACGCTGTGTCCTTCTTCTTGCCAGCGGATGGCGGCAGAAAGGGCATCGCTATCCAGTTTATTTTCTGTGCCAGACGCCATGCGCATCCATGACCCAACTGCCGGAGGGGGACTGATCGATCAGTTTCTGGGCGGTGAGTATGCCCACGTCATGAATGCTTGTTCCGTTGCGCGCCGCGATTTCGCCGTAAGCCTGACGCCGCTTGGCGTTGATCGTCTCGATCAGCGATCCCGAGGAGGTGGCACCGGGAGGGGCGCCGATATAGCCGTCCGCCCGCTCTCCGACCAGTCCCTGGCGCTTGGCATCTTCCAGCGGCCCGCTTTCAGCGGGCAGGGAAATCAATAACAGGGGCAGCACGAGGAGGAGACGTTTCATTCGAAGATTTCCTTCTTGTCTTTGATCAAGGTATCGACGTCGCGTTCGACGCGTACGCGGACTTCCTGCTCGATCTTGACGTTGAGATTGATCACGATGGGCTTGTCGGGCGCTTCGATCTTGACTGTCGGCGTACAGGCCGCAAGACAGGCAAGCCCCAGCAAGACGACGGGGAATCTAAGGTTTGATTTGATCATGGGGAATGGCCTCAAAGGTTTCGGGCAGGGAAACGATACCCCAAGCCTGCTGGGCCAGTCGGTCCAGGGGGCCGGTAAGGCGGAAGTTAAGTTCGAAGGGAACGCCATTGTGCAGACCTGGGTTGCGGCCTTTGACATGGAAAAAAACCGTCGTTTCGCCACCGGCTTGGCCGTCGAGTTCCAGGGTGAGGTCATCAAAGCGGAAATCCTTTAAGGCTGCCAGCATCAGGCTAACCCCTTCTCCGCCCGCTTGCAACGCATCGGGAACCGCCTTCGGGCGGTAGCGCACATAACCGGGCTTGCTGGTCACCAAGTTGGCTTTTGCGACTTTGACGCCGGTTTTATCCAGAATGACGGGAATGGTGCCATCGACGATGCCGTCAAGCGCGATGCCTTCGATTCCCATCAGGGGCGCCAGATGTTCAAGGTTGATCCCTTTGGCTTGAAAATCGAGCCTGCCCGTCATGTCGGGGGCGATGCGCGTGGGGTCGAGCCTAAGCTTGCCTTCCGCCAGATTGAGCGAAGCCCGCTTGATGGAGATGGCGCCATCCTCTTCGATGGAGAAGGAAAACGAGCCCGAGCCCAAGGGGACGCCCGCCGTCAGCATGCCGACGCTGAAGTTTTGATGTGCAGGCGTTCTGAGCGGCCAGACGCGATCCAGCGAGAGCGTTCCCATCAGGTTGCGCACCTTGGCGCCTTTGGCTTCAAAGGACAGGCCGTGCAAACCGATGGTGGCGCTGCTCTCCAGTTTGCCCTTTTGCCAGACAAAGCGCATGTCGCCTTCCAGAGGGCCGGAAACATTTTGAATATAGGCGACGGCCTGGGGAAGCAGGCTCTCGGGTTGCAGTCCGGAAGGAGTGAAGTCGATGCGCTCCAGGATCAGGTTGGCCTCGCCGGAATTGTCAAGCTGGTCATGGCGGCCTTGCAGATTCAAGGTCAGGCGATGGGCCGAATCATTCAAGCGTCCGGCAAAGCGGAGTAAAGGGCCGTCCTCGGTGACGATGCCGGTAAGCACCAGGGACGAAAATCGCTCCACCTTGTCGATTGAGGCAAGATCGATGCGAATCTTGGTCGAACCATCTCCCGGCTCGGCGCTGACCAGGGCCTGGACGGCGCCCATATCCGTCGCCAGATCAAGCTTGGCGCGGTCGAGCCTGATCCGGGGCAACCCCAGAACCGGCCCGGAGCCTTTTGAGGAGAAGGGGATCGTCATATGTCCCAGGGTAAGGCTCTGCCCGTCGGTGCCGGCCTTGAGGGTCAGATTGACCGCATCGATGCTAGACAGGCCGAAGAGCGAAAAGCCGATGCTCAGGCGCTTGGCGGAAATGGTGTCGTCCAGCCGGACATCCTTGAGCGATAGCTGCGTCCAGCCGGTTTCCTCGACGACCAATTCAACCCGCTTGAAGCCTGCGGCTTTAAGGATTTCCGGCAGCCAAGGGGCCAAAAGCCAGGGCAAAGCCGCTCCCAGCCCCAAGAAAAGGGCCAGGGATAGGATCAAAAAACTGCGGCGTTGCGCCAACATGGGGGGGGATTCACCAAACCTTTACCCGAGAAGCGCCATGATGCCCGTCGATTGAGGCAAAGTTAAGGTAAGATTGAGGCATGCAAAGTTGCGCCGTGGACTCATCGCTGGATGTCGCCGCCTGGTTCATTGACCGGGCGCTTAATGATGGCGAGTATCTGCAACCCCAGAAGATGCACCGGCTGCTTTATCTGTCCCAGGCTTATTTTGCCGTGGCCAATCATGGCCGTTACTTCATGCCGACCTTGTTCGTGGCCTACGAGGCGGGGCCGATGGCGCCCGATGTCTTCCGCGCCTTCGAGCCGGGCAGGCCCTATTTCGAAACCAAGCCGATGAGCGGGGCGGCTGCTGATTTCTTAGACAGCATCTGGCGTCGTTTCGGCCAGCATTCCTCGGATTATCTGTCGCGCCAGATCAAGGGCCACAAGCCCTTTACCGATGCTCTGGCCAATGGAATCGGAACGCCGATCCTTCTGGACGACATGCAGAAATTCTACGGTGCCAAGGAGCATGAACAGTCGGCGCCGGGCGGCGCCCCGCCCATCGGGCAGGTGTTAAGGCCCAAGGTGCTGCGCTCGCATACCGGACGCCCGGTCAGCGTGCATAAATGGATGCCGCCCTCGCGTCCGGCGAACCCTGCGAAAAAATAGGCATATCCCGGTCATTGTCTTTGTCCGGCCCCAAGGGTAGAATGGGCGGGCCTGCTATTCACCATGATCGAGGGTTTTTCTGATGAAGCTGAGACTTGCGGCTCTGATTCTGGTGGGTGCCATGGGGTTAACGCCTGCGATGGCGGCCGAATGCGTTGGGCCGGAAGTGGTCAAGGCTACCCAGGTGCGCCAGCTTCAGACCCAGTTGATGGTGGCCGCTCTCAAATGTTCCCACATGCCCGAGCATGCCGCCAGCTACAACAGCTTCGTGCGCACCTTCGGTTCGCAAATCGCCGATAGCGCTCGGGTCATCATGGGGCATTTCAAACAGGCGAACCCTAAGGATTCACAGCGCAGTTTCGACCGTTTCATCACTCAGTTGGCCAACGACGCCTCGACCCACAGCATCAATGCTACCGATTTTTGCGAAAATATCGGCCAGACCTTTAATTCAGTGATGGGGTTGCGCGGACCGGAACTGGCAAGCTTTGCAGCCACCACCATCAACGGCCACACAGCCGTTCCGTCGCGCTGCAATTAGGGGCTGTCCTTCTTCTTCTCCAACCTCTTTTTCAGTCCTGCGCAGTGGTCGACCTCGGGTGCTGGCGGCGTGAACCAGACCAGGTCATAGGGCCAATTTCCGTTTTCAGGCGGCGAGGGGGGCTCGGCTCGCTCCCGAAAGGCCAGGGAAAGGACGCCAAGTCCCGGTTTCAAGCGGGCGATGTGCAGAGGGACGGCGCGGTCTGTCCGCACATGACCGGCCCCGGCGATCAGCACGGCTCCCGACTCGCCCATATTTTCAATCAGGCTGAGCGCCATGGCGCCGTCGCGCGCGATCTGAATGCGCATCATGGCAGGTAGTGAGGATTCCGGCAGCAAGCCGCAATGGCTGTCGATCAGGTCCTGTTTAAGATCATCGCTGGCTGATTGCGCCAAAGGCGCGTTGAGACCCAGTTGATCTTCCTGCGCTTGCGAAAGCCCGCCTGGTTTTCCCGCTCCCTTCATCGATGATTTGGGCAGGTTGGCGGCAATGATGGGCCAGCCAGCCTTCATTCCTTCCTGGAAAATGGGGGCGTAGAGGGCGAAATCAGGCCAGCCGCTTTTGTCCCAATCAAGAAGAAGCCGCAAGGCTTGCGCCTCTTTCCCTTCGCCGGTTCCGAAACCGGCCAGGCTGGCCTGACGGTCGCGATCAATCATTTCAAAGGCCAGTGCGCGCCTTTGTCCCAGGCCGGACAGATGCGCCACCACCCGGGCCTGAAGCCGGTGATGCTCCTGATTGTCATGGCTTTCGCCCAGGAGGAGGACGGGGGCTGCCGCCATGCGCTCCAGCGCTTGCGCTTCTGAAATGTAACGGTTTTCCGAGGGCACCCAGACGGGACCGGTTTCGCGCACCAAAGGGGCGCAGGCGCCAAGAAAACCCGCCAGGGCCAAAACGAAAATAGTGTGCCGCTTCATCGCTTAGCCCTTGCTTTGCTCTAAAATTGATCCAAACTTTACAACAAGCACTTTCAAGAATAATCCAAACCAGGAGGAAGCCATGCGCAAGATCGCTTATCTCGTTGCCGCCGCCATGGTGGCTGTGAGCATGCCCGCCAATGCTCAGCAATACATCAATATTCTGACCGGCGGCACCAGCGGCGTCTATTACCCGATGGGCAATGCCATGTCGAACCTCTTTGCCAAGGCGATTCCCGAGGCCAAGGTCAGCGTGCAGGCTACCAAGGCTTCGGTCGAGAATCTGAATTTGCTGGAAGCTGGACGCGGCGAACTGGCCTTCACGTTGGGCGATTCGCTCTCGCAGGCCTGGAGCGGCGTCGAGGAGGCGGGCTACAAGGCGCCACTCAAGAAGCTGCGCGGCGTGGCTGGCATCTATCCCAACTTCATCCAGATCGTCTCGTCGCAGGAATCGGGCATCAAGACCCTGGCCGATCTCAAGGGGAAACGGGTGTCGGTAGGCGCACCCAAGTCGGGCACCGAACTCAATGCCCGAGCGGTGTTCAAGGCAGCCGGTCTTTCCTATGACGACATGAAGGTGCAGTATCTGGCCTTCGGCGAATCGGTCGAACTGATGAAGAACCGCCAGCTTGACGCCACCTTGCAGTCGGCGGGGTTGGGCGTTGCCTCGATCCGCGATCTGGCCAGCTCGATCGCCATTCACATCGTGGAAATTCCGCCCGCCGTGGTGGCCAAGACGGGCGATCCGGCCTTCATCTCCACGGTCATTCCGGCCAAGACCTATCTGGGCCAGGACAAGGACATCCCCACGGTGTCGATCAACAACTTCCTGGTGACGCATCAGGGCGTTTCCGACGCGGTGGTTTACAGCATGACCAAGGCGATCTTTGAAAATCTGCCCGACCTTAAGGCGGCGCATTCGGCGGGCAAGGACATCCGGCTCGAGAATGCGGCCAAGGCCATGCCGCTGCCCTTGCATCCGGGTGCTGAGAAATATTACCGCGAGAAGGGATTGATCAAGTAAAGGCCAGGACATGAGCGCCGATGAGGCGTTGGACACGCCAGAACAGCGAATTCTTGATCGCGAAAATCCGGCGGCGTCCGTCGGCTATCTGAAGGGCAGCGCCGGGGCATGGGTTTATGCCATCGGCGTTGCCTTTTCGGCCTTTCAGATTCTGATTTCCATCTACAACCCCCTATCCAGTCAGGTGGTGCGCTCGGTCCATGTCGGTTTTCTTCTGCTGATCGCCTTTGCGCTGTTTGGCTGGAAGGAAACCGGCAAGCGCGCGCGCATTCCCTGGTGGGATTGGGTCTTGGCGGCGGGCGGATTCCTGCTGGGCCTTTATCACTTTGTCTTTGAGGGCGACCTGATCTTGAGGGCGGGTGACCCCAGCACGGTCGATCTGGCGGTGGGGTGCCTTGTTCTGGCGCTGGTGTTCGAGGCCTCGCGGCGCATCATGGGCTGGCCTCTGCCCATCATGTGCGGCGTTTTCATTCCCTACGCCTTGCTGGGGCCGTGGTTGCCGGGGCCATTGGCGCATCGCGGCTTCGGCTTCGATCAGGTGATCGACCAGTTGGTGCTGGGCACCGAGGGCATCTATGGAACGCCCACCTATGTCTCGGCCACCTACATCTTCCTGTTCATTCTGTTCGGAAGTTTCCTGGAGCAGGCGGGCATGATCCGCCTGTTCAACGATGTTTCGCTGGGCCTGGTCGGCCATATGAAGGGTGGACCGGCCAAGGTGGCGGTGATCTCGTCGGGCTTCATGGGAACCATCAACGGCTCGGGTGTGGCCAATGTGCTGACGGTGGGACAGTTCACCATTCCCCTGATGATGCGCTTCGGCTATCGCCCGGCCTTTGCTGGCGCCGTCGAGGCCACGGCCAGCATGGGCGGCCAGATCATGCCGCCCGTCATGGGAGCGGTGGCCTTCATCATGGCCGAGACCATCGGCGTGCCCTATAGCGAGATCGCCATCGCCGCTGTCATTCCGGCCCTGCTCTATTACGGCAGCGCCTTTTGGATGGTGCATCTGGAAGCCGGGCGGCACAATCTGACCGGCATGAAAAAGGAAGAGTGCCCGAGCGCGCTTAAGGCTTTGCGCCAGGGCTGGTATCTGGTGCTGCCGCTTTCGGTGCTGATCTTTCTTCTCTTCGATGGCTTCACCCCTGCCTTTGCCGGTGTGGTGGGCTTGATGTGTACCATCGTGCTGATTCTCGGCAACAGCTTAAGCGCTCCTTTGAAAAGCATCGCCAAGCGCCTCGTCTTCTGGATTGTCCTTGGGCTGGTGGCTGCCTTCTTGCTGAAGTCGGGCATTCGGACCGAGCTGGCGGCGGCGGGCGTCGTTGCGGTTCTGACGCTGGCCTCGGCTCTGCATCAAGGCGGGCGCGCCACCTTGAAATTGATGCTGGATGGCATGGCCAACGGGGCCAAAAGTGCGCACCGGCATCCATGTCGGCGTGGATGTGGTGATCAACCGCCTTGCCCCCGCCATGCGCGGTAAGTTTATCGTTTTCGGCCTGCTTTCCGGCGCCTTGTTCACCGGCACCATCTCTGCCCTGG
>JADFZV010000061.1 GCA_015232335.1 Alphaproteobacteria bacterium
TGCCGATTCACGTTTAACTCCGTGTCACCGGGGTGACTCGGAGTTAAACGATCCTGCGCTAGCAGGCTGCTGAAAAACCCTTTTGAGACGGGTCCTCACCCTTCGAGACGCTTCGCTCCTCAGGGTTAGAATTATGCAAATACAATGACTTACCTCATCCTGAGGAAGCCGCGCAGCGGCTGTCTCGAAGGATGAGGCGGGGTTTTTCAGCAGCCTGCTAGGCCGAAATATCGAGCCTGGGCAGGGTGATGGCTTTGTCGATAGTCAGTTTTCCGGAAGCATCGTACTTCGTTCCGGCAGCACCAGAAAGTTTGGCGCCCGCGATATTGGCCCCGGTGAAATTAGCGCCCGTGAGATTGGCCCCGGTCAGGTCAGCCCCCGACAGATCGGCCCCGGTCAGATCGGCCCCTCTCAAGTCAGCACCCGAGAGATTGGCCCCGCTTAGGCTGCTCGCCCTCAGATCGGCCTTACCGTAACTGCCGCCTTGCAGATTGCGGCCATCGAAAGAGGAACCATAGAGGTCCGCCCCCTTGCTATAGGGCGTGGACAGGGCCTTGCTCAGATAGGCATGGCTTTCCGGCTGAAGGCCTTGTTGCGACGTCGACTTGCCGCTGCCACGTTCCGCCACCTGGAAGCTGGCCTTGTCTTCCGCCGGAAATTTGGCAGCCAAACGCTGGGGCTGATTGTCCGGCTCGCTCTTGCGGGTGAAAGAATCAGCCTTCTTCGCCTGGTAATAGGCGCTTTGGAGGCCAAAATTGCTTGCACCGATCTCGCTAACCATCTCTGTCATCCCGAGATGTTCAAAGCAGGATCGTTCTAATCCCCAATTTTTCTGGATTCGTCCTCAGACTACAACAAAATCAAGTCAGAGTCTCAAGCTTTGATGGCTCCCGTGATGGTCATGGCGAAGGTACCCAGGCTGGCTTCGGCTTCCCCCAAAGGTGCTAGCAGGGCCAGTTCGTCGCGCGGGCTTTCAAAGAAACGCAAGGTCCCCTTGCCCGCATGGAAGGAGCCTGCCGTCACGCCCTCGATTTTGGCCCTAGCCAGGGTCTTGGGTCCGGAATCAGGCGAATCCAGCAAGCTGGGCTGGGCGATCAGGGCGAAGGTGGGGATTGCCAGGAACCCCAGTTTCTCGCCGGGTTGGCCGGAAAGTGTTATGGCGGCCTCGGCTAGGCGGCGGTCCTTGACGGCCAAGGTTCCCCCAAAGCGGCTGCCCTTTTGCAGAGGGGCTGCTGCCGGGTGATCAAGACCATAGGATCGGGTCATCCAGATGCTGCCCAGCTTCTTGGGCCAGCCCTGTAACAGACCCCGGACAAGTGAAATATCCTGATCTACATAGATGAAAGGGCAGTAAAGGCCGGGGCCATTGGCCCGCTCGGCCTCGATCAGGACGAAGAATTCCTTGTATTGGGCATAGGCGGGGTCGAGCAATTCCGAGCCATCGGTCGTCGCCTGCCAGTCGCAGAAATGGCCATAGGCCCGCCCGGTCGCCTGGCCGAAGTCTTCGGGCAGCAGGCTTTGCGCGGCGTTCCTGTCGGTGGGAAAGCTTAAGGACAGAACGCTGCCCGCATAGTGCCAGGGAGGGGCGGGGAGCAGTGCCGAGCGACCGGAAGGCGTGAAGGGAGGGGTGAAACCATTCAGCACGGCAAGTCTCCTATGACGGCAGGCGGGGTATTAATTTTAACCCTTTCGGATTAGAATGACAGCATGATCGGCGCGCTGACAGGATTTGGCGGCTCGTCTGCCTATGTAACTGCGATGCCCCGGCTCCGCCCGGATCAGGGACAGGGGGAGGGGGCTGTGCCCCCCGCAAAATCCCCAAGCCAGGCCGGTACCGCCGCCTCTTCTCCCTCGCAATTGTCCGACGAACAGCAACGAATCGTCGATAAGCTGAAGCTGCGCGAGGCCGAGGTCAGGGCTCATGAACAAGCCCACAAGGCAGCGGGCGGACCTTATGCCGGGTCACCCAGCTACACCACCACCCAAGGTCCCGACGGGCGGCGCTATATCACCGGGGGTGAGGTCAGTATCGATATCGGCCCGGTCGATGGCGATCCCGAGGCCACCCAACGCAAGATGGAGCAGATCAAGCGGGCGGCCTTAGCGCCTTCCGATCCCTCCAGCCAGGACCGCGCCGTCGCCATGCAGGCCGAGGCCATCAAGGCTCAGGCAGAGACGGAAGAGAACGATCAACGTCAGGCGCAGTTGGAAGCGAGTGGGGGGGCTGGATTTCCTCTCAGCGAGTCTTATAACCAGGCGACAAAAGCCTATCGCGCCGCATCGTCGATTTATTCAGAAACTCAAGGGGTTGGGGTTATAGCTTGACTTTTCGTTTACTGGTCGCCCTCTCGCCGCATGGTTTCGGCCATGCCGCCATGACTCTTCCAATCATAAACAAAATCAAAGAGTCGTCAGGCGATATTCACCTGACATTTTACACGAACCTGCCAAAGCAGCTTCTTTCTTCGCGTATGAATTATGATTTCGATCTAGTTGATGGGATTGATGATTTTGGATTGATTATGAATTCTGCCACCTCGATTGACCTGGAGGCAACGGCAGAGGCTTATAACCTACGACATCTGGATTGGGAAGTTCGCCTTGCGGCCGAGGCCGAGCGCTTGTCCCAGGCCAGGCCAGACCTGATCCTGGCGAATATTCCCTACCTGACCATCGCGGTCGCCAAGCGCCTGGGGGTGCCGGTTATAGGCCTTTCCAGTCTTAACTGGTTCGATCTTTACCAGTCCTATCTGGGTCATCGGCCCGAGGCACCCGGCATTTTAAAGACGATCCTTGAGGCCCATTCCGGGGCCAAGATGTTCTTGAAGCTGGCCCCTTGTCTGACCATGGAGCGTTTGGCCGAGGTGACCGAGTTGAAATGCCTGGGGCCCTCGGCCCGTATCGGCAGGAAAGACCCGTCAGGTCTGCGTTCCCGCCTGGGCATTGCTGACGGCGGCAAGCTGGGGCTGATCGCCTATGGCGGTGTCGCCAATCGCCTGCCGGTCGAGAATTGGCCCGCCATCAAGGATTGGACATGGTTGATTCCAAAGGATTGGGGAGTGGATAGGGCGGATTTCAGGCCCTTCGAAGGAGCTGGCATGGGGTTTCCCGATGTTCTGGCTTCCTCGGATATGGTGCTGACCAAGCCAGGCTATGGCACCTATACCGAAGCCGCTTGCAACGGTGTTGCCGTTCTGGCTCAGGAAAGGCCGGATTGGCCGGAAACCCCGCCCTTCGATACCTGGATGGGCCAGCATGCACGCTATGCCACCTTGCCCGAAGGCGAGATTCTAGGCGGGCGAATTCAAGGAAAAATCTCTGAATTGATGAGCCTGGAGCCGCCTGCCTGTCCTCAACCGACGGGAATCGCCGAGGCATCCAGTATCATCTTGAAGGAAATGGAAAAACTGCAAGGGGGGTTATAGACCCATCGCACGTTTGCCAACCGGAATATCCACAGTTAACAGGCCGGAATGACAAATCTGCGATTGGAGTTAAGAATGCGTTAATTCCCTAATGATGCTCGGCCAGACGCCGCCCCTCGTCGGTCAGCTTGCAGACCAGCCAGTCGGGCTTTAAGGGGTTCGAGAACCAGGGCTGCGCCCAGCCGCGCTCCAGGCAGGACCTGATCGTGCGATCATTGTAGCGCTGACCTTCCTCGTCGAACAAAGGCAGTTTGCCGCCGGGCTGCTCCAGGCCACGCTTCAGCCATTTCACCTGGAAATCGGTTGGCCGCTCGGCCTTGTTGCGTTCTTTGGATTCGGCCATGGATTTACCCCTATCTGCCCTCTAGAATAATGCCAGCGACTCGGGAGGCAAGAAAAAAGATGTCCTATCGCCTTCTCTATATCACGGCGGCCAATGCCCAGGAGGCCGAGGCGCTGGGCAGGGGGCTGGTTGAGGCCAGACTGTGCGCCTGCGCCAATATCCTGGGGCCGATCAAATCCTTCTATTGGTGGCAAGGCAAGCTGGAGCAGGGGGACGAGATCGGGCTGATCGCCAAGACCAGGGCCGATCTGGTGCCCGCCGCCACCGACTGGGTGAAGGAAAACCATTCCTATACCGTGCCTTGTGTGGTGAGCCTGCCGATTGATGGCGGCAATCACGACTTTCTTTCCTGGATCAGGGACGAGACGAAAGCCAGTCTCTAATCCCCCATTGCCACCGTTGCCAGGGCTTGGGCGGCGATGCCCTCTTGGCGGCCGGTAAAGCCCAGCCCCTCGGTGGTGGTGGCCTTGACGCTGATCCGATCCTCTTCGATGTCCAAAATTTCGGCCAGACGCTTGATCATGGCGGGCCGGTGCGGTCCTACCTTGGGGCGCTCGCAGATGATGGTCACATCCAAATTCACGATCCTCCCCCCCCCGGTCCGCCACCAGAGAGGCCGCATGGGCCAGGAAGCGGTCGGACGAGGCACCCTTCCATTGCGGGTCCGAAGGCGGAAAGTGATAGCCGATATCGCCCGCCGCGATGGCGCCCAGAAGGGCATCGGTCAGGGCATGCAGGGCGACATCGGCGTCGGAATGTCCCTCAAGCCCATGACTATGTGGCACTTTTACCCCGCAGAGCCAGACATGATCGCCGCCTTCCTTGAAGCGGTGGACATCGAAACCGCTGCCTGAACGGGGGATCATGCTCCGCCCCAGGCGCAGTTCGCCCAGCTCCAAATCCTGCTTCGTCGTGATTTTGACATTGCTTTCAGAGCCTTGAACAAGGGCTACGGACAGGCCGTAAGTTTCCAGCACCGCCGCGTCATCGGTCAAGTCCTGTCCGGCCAGGGCCTGATGGGCGGCCAGAATATCCTGGTAGCGAAAGCCCTGAGGGGTCTGGGCCCGCCACAGATTGGCCCGGTCCTGGGTACCCACGATCAGCCCTTTGTCGCCCCGCTTCAGCGTATCGGCCACCGGAATGGCCGGAATGGCCCCGGGATGAACAGACAGGGCGTCGATGACGTTGGAAATGGTCGTTGCATCGATGAAGGGCCTGGCGCCGTCATGGATCAGAACGAAATCGGGGGGATCGGATTTAAGGCTCTCCAACCCCAGGCGCACGGAGTCCTGGCGGGCTGCCCCTCCGGGAACGGGGTCCAGAAGGGATAGTCCCTCTGCCGCCTGATCGTAAAGAGCGCGGTCGTCCGGATGGATGACGGCCCGCACATCCGTTACCTCGGGATGGGACGCAAAGGCGGCCAGGGAATGGCTTAGAACCAGCTTGCCCGCCAGCATCTGATATTGCTTGGGAAGTTCCGAGCCGAAGCGTCGCCCGCGACCCGCCGCCACCACCAAAGCCACGCACTTGGCCATGAACGAAATTCCTCTGTGTTTTCGTACCACCCACCATAGACCAGCCGAAGCGGCGCGGCTATAGTGCGCCCATGCCGATGGTTACGATGATCGACTCTCTGGCCGCCCTGGCCAGCCTGCTGCCCGCCCTGCTGCTGGGCTGGGTCCGCACCCCCAAGTGCGATGGCGCCTTCTGGGCGTCGCTGGCCTTGGCTGTCTGCGGCCCCACGCTGCTCAGCGGCTTTCATGTCGCCACGGTCTGGCATACCGGCCTGGCGGCGGCCCTATGGGCCAGCCTGTCGGCAACCCTGATTCTCTTTCTGGGTCTCAATCTGGTTTCGCGTCAAGCTTGGCGCCTGATGCCACTTCTGATGCCCTATCTGCTCCTCATGGCCCTGTTTGCCACCTTCTGGAGTCAGGCCCCCGAGCGTCCCATGGTTGGCACCGCCCCCTCGGGCTGGATCATTCTTCACATTCTGGTCTCTGTGGCGACCTATGCTCTGGCCACTCTGGCCTCGGTGGCGGCCCTGGCCGCCTTTCTTCAGGAACGCTCGCTGAAGACCAAACGTCCGACCCGTCTCACCCGGTCCCTGCCCGCGATGTCGGAAAGCGAGGCCTTGATCTTCCAACTTCTGATGGGGGCCGAGATGGTGCTGGGGATAGGGGTGCTGTCGGGTATCGCACTCAATGTGCTGGAGAAGGGACTTTGGCTGTCGATCGACCATAAAAGCCTTTTGTCCCTGCTGGCCTTTGCCGTGATCGGCGCCCTGCTGATCGCCCATCACAGCATCGGCATGCGCGGCAGGCTGGCGGCACGTCTGGTTCTGCTTGCATATCTTTTGCTCACGCTCGCCTATCCCGGCGTCAAATTCGTGACCGACGTGCTGATTTCCAAGGCTGCCTAATTCTTATTCCCCACTAATCGCTTGCGGACTGTGCATTTGCATAATATTGATGCACATCACAGAAAGCATCGTGAACCCCATCATGTCCTTGAAAATTGGTCCCATTCACTTGGACGATCCGGTGATTCTGGCCCCCATGGCCGGTGTCACGGATGCGCCGTTTCGCCGTTTGGCGCACCGCTTCGGTGCAGGCCTTACCGTGTCCGAAATGATTGCCAGCAAGGCGATGGTGCGCGCCCATACCAAGACGCTGCGCATGTCTAGTTCCTTGGAAACGGCGCATCCCCAGGCCGTGCAGATCGTGGGCTGCGAGCCGGATGTCATGGCTGACGCGGCTCGCATGAATGCCGACCGCGGTGCCGGAATCATCGATATCAATATGGGCTGCCCAGCCAAGAAGATCATCAGAGGCGAGGCGGGGGCGGCGTTGATGAAGGACGAGGTTCTGGCCGGGCGGATCATGGAAAGCGTGGTGCGCTCTGTGGCCATTCCCGTCACCGTCAAAATGCGCCTGGGCTGGGACGAAGGCTCGATCAACGCGCCTAGACTGGCCAAGATTGCCGAGGAAAGTGGCGTTGCCCTGGTTACCGTGCATGGCCGCACGCGTTCGCAATTCTATGGCGGCCAGGCCGACTGGGATCGTATCGGCGAGGTAAAACGGTCGGTTTCGATCCCCGTCGTGGCCAATGGCGACGTCACCACGCTGGACCGGGCGCGCGCGATTCTGGATCAATCGGGCGCCGACGGCGTCATGATCGGCCGCGCGTCTTATGGCCGTCCCTGGTTTCTGGGGCTGGTTGCGCATTTCTTAAAGACAGGCGAACGCTTGCCAGAACCATCCCCCTTGGAGCGACTGGCGATTCTGCAAGAACATGTCGAGGACATGCTGGACCATTACGGCGAAAAGGCAGGCGTTCCCATCGCCAGAAAGCACATTGCCTGGTATTCCAGGGGGCTTCCCGGTTCAGCGGAATTCAGAAGCCATCTCATGCGTTTAAGCGATCCGAACGAGGTGCGGACCCGGCTTTTGGATTTCTGGAAAGCCGCCCAGGATCGGATGGCTGCATGAAAAAGCCACAGGAAGTTGCGCCGGGCCCCCTTGATGCCACGGCGGTTCTGAATGCCTTGTCGGCGGCCATCATTGTTATCGACGCCAAGGATGCGATCCGTCACATGAATGCTGCGGCGGAACAGTTGTTCGAATCCTCTCAGGGGCATCTCGAGGGCAAGCCGCTTGTCGATCTTATTCCCGAAGACAGCACCCTGTTCTCGCTGGTGGCCCAGGCCCGGGCCCATGACTGTCCGGTTTCGGAATATGGCGTCACGCTGGATTCGTTGCGCACCGGCCAGCGCACCGTAACCATTCAGGTCTCGCCGGTTTCAGAAGAGCCGGGCGCCATTGCGATCAGCCTGCACGAACATTCCATTGCCATGAAGATCGGACGGCAGATGACCCACAGGAACGCGGCGCGTTCCGTGACCGCCATGGCGGGCATTCTGGCCCATGAGGTCAAGAACCCGCTTTCGGGTATCCGCGGCGCCGCCCAGCTTCTGGAACAGAATGCCAGCGAGGATGATCGCGTGCTGACGCGTCTGATCTGCGATGAAACTGATCGCATCTGCGCCCTGGTCGATCGCATGGATATTTTCTCGGACAAGCACCCGCTTGAACGCGAGCCGGTCAATATTCACCGTGTCTTGGAACATGTGCGCAGATTGGCCGAAAACGGTTTCGGCAGCCGAGTGCGTTTCGTCGAGGCCTATGACCCCTCTCTGCCCCTGGTGCTGGGCAATCGCGACCAGTTGATTCAGGTTTTCTTGAATCTGGTTAAGAACGCCGCAGAAGCTTGCCCTTCCGATGGGGGCGAAGTGGTGCTGTCCACCGCCTATCAGCATGGCATTCGCCTAGCCGTGCCCGGCAGCGACAGTCGGGTGCATCTGCCGCTCCTGGTCACCGTGCAAGATAACGGCGAGGGGATTCCCAGCGATCTGGGCCCCCATCTGTTTGATCCATTTGTCACCACCAAACCCAAGGGCAGCGGATTGGGACTGGCTCTGGTCGCCAAGATCGTGGGCGATCACGGCGGCATCGTCGAATTCGACAGCCAGCCCAGGCGAACCGTGTTTCGCGTCTACCTGCCCATGGTCCAAAGCGATCCCGGAGTTGATGCTCAATGACCCATCCCGCCACCATTCTGATCGCCGATGACGACCGGGGCATCCGCACCGTTCTGACTCAGGCCCTGAACCGCGCCGGCTACGAGGTGCGCACCACCGGCAATGCCGCGACGCTCTGGCGCTGGGTGGCCGACGGCGAGGGCGATTTGGTGATCACCGATGTGGTGATGCCAGACGAGAACGGGCTTGATCTCATTCCTCGCATCAAGAAAATCAGGCCCGATCTGCGCATCGTCGCCATGAGCGCTCAAAGCACGCTGCTGACCGCCGTCAAGGCCGCCCAGCGCGGCGCCTTTGAATATCTGCCCAAGCCCTTCGATTTGAAGGATGTGGTGAATGTGGTGGGCCGGGCTTTGGCCGCCCCCAAGGCCGATCCTTCCTTTGCCGCCAAGCAAGACGGCGAAGAGGCGCTGCCCCTGATCGGCCGTTCCTCGGCCATGCAGGAAATCTATCGCATTCTGGCCCGTTTGATGACGACCGACCTTACCGTCATGATCACCGGGGAATCGGGCACCGGCAAGGAGTTGGTAGCCCGGGCGCTGCATGATTACGGCAAGCGCCGCAACGGCCCCTTCGTCGCCATCAACATGGCGGCCATACCCCGCGAACTGATCGAAAGCGAATTGTTCGGCCATGAAAAGGGGTCCTTCACCGGCGCCACCAGCCGCATGGTGGGCCGCTTCGAGCAGGCCGAGGGCGGCACCTTGTTTCTCGATGAGATCGGCGACATGCCGCCCGAGGCGCAGACCCGTCTTTTGCGCGTTCTGCAAGAGGGCGAATATACGTCAGTGGGCGGAAGGGTACCCATTCGGGCCAATGTGCGCATCATCGCCGCCACACACCGCGATCTGACGCAACTGATCCGCCAGGGCCAGTTCCGCGAAGACCTGTTCTACCGCCTGAATGTCGTGCCCATCCGCCTACCGCCTCTGCGCGAGCGTTCCGAGGATATTCCCGAACTGGCGCGCCATTTCGTGGCTCAGGCCGCCGCAGAAGGGCTGCCGGTCAAAACGATTGCCCCTGACGCGCTTGACCGCTTGAAGCGCCACCGCTGGGCGGGGAATGTGCGCGAGCTTGAAAACCTGATGCGCCGTCTGGCTGCTCTTTATTCTCAAGAAGTGATCGGAATCGAGGTCATCGAGGCCGAATTGGCGGAAACCTCGCAATCGGCCAAATCCCAATCCTATCCCGAGGGGCGTGAAAGCCTGTCCGAGGCGGTTGACCGCCATCTCAGGGATTATTTCAAGGCGCATGGCGAAAGCCTGCCGCCGCCCGGCATTTATGACCGAATCTTACAGGAAATCGAGCGCCCCTTGATCGGTATGACCCTGGAAGCGACCAGGGGCAACCAGATCAAGGCGGCCCTTCTTCTGGGGCTTAACCGCAATACATTGCGCAAGAAAATCCGCGAGTTGGACATCCAGGTGGTCAGGGGACTAAAATAGGCGCCCCGTTCTTCCGGAAGAGTTGATGACCGCATTCTTCAATCATTCGACCTGGATCGCGCTGCGCCTGTGGGCCAGAAAGGTTGATCTTGGCCGCAAGATGGCCATTGCGCTGACCGTGGCCGCCCTGGCTTCCAGCATGGCGACCATTGCCGTGCTGAACGGGGCCGCCTCGCTCTCACCCGATCCGATGACCATCATCGGCTTTTTGGGGCTCGACCTTGTCTTGGTCCTGGCCTTGGCCGTGGTGGTGGTGCGCCGCCTGATTCTGGTTTGGGGAGAGGGACGCAGGGGCGGGGCGGGGTCCCGTCTGCATATCCGTCTGGTTGGCCTGTTCGGGCTGGTTGCCCTGGTTCCGGCGGCGCTGGTCGCGGCCTTTTCCATTCTCTATTTCAATATCGCCCTTGAAAGCTGGTTCAATCCCAGGGTTCAGACGGCCATTCTTGAATCGCGCGCGGTTGCCACGGCTTACCTCAAGGAACATCAGGCCCTGTTGTCCAGCGATGTCGTCTCTCTGGCCGAGCAGATCAATAACGAAGGGGGTGCGCTGGGCCTCAATCCCGCCCGTTTGGGTGAGATCTTGCAGACTCAGACTTCGCAGAAGGCCTTTTCCGAATTGGTGATCTTTCAAGGAAACGGACGTTTGATCGCCAAGACCGGCTATTCCTATTCGCTGCAGTTCGGCCAGATTCCCCTGTCCATGATCGAGCGCGCCAGGCGCGGCGAAGTGGTGATGGTTCCTGGCGAAACCGAAGACCGGGTACGCGCCCTGGTGGCGATCACCGGCGTTCCTGACGGATTCTTGTTCATCGGACGCTTCGTCGATCCCAAAGTGATCGGCCATATGGAACGCACGCGTCAGGCCGCCGACGAATACGAGAAGGCCGAGGGCCGACGCACCGGCATCGAAGTCACCTTCTCGGCCGTTTTTGCCGTTGTCACCTTGTTGCTGTTCCTGGCCGCCACTTGGGTGGCTTTGGCCCTGGCCAACCAGCTTGTGCGCCCGATTGCCGACTTGATCGAAGCGGCCGACAGTGTCCGCGAAGGCAATCTGGAGGCCAAGGTGGATGAAACCCTGGCCGGGCGGGAATTGGGTACGCTGGCCCGCGCCTTCAACCGCATGACCAGCCAGTTGGACAGCCAGCGGCGCGAGTTGATCGACACCAATCAGGCCCTCGACGAGCGGCGCCGCTTCACCGAAGCCGTTCTTTCCGGCGTTTCGGCGGGCGTTGTCGGGCTCGATTCCAGCGCGGGCATTCATCTTTTCAACCGCTCGGCCGTTGAGTTGCTGGGAATCGATCTTGAAAATTCCGTTGGAAATCTCCTGGTCGAGACAATTCCCGAATTGACCGATCTCTTGACGCAAAGCCAGCGCAGGCCCGAGCGGATTTCCCAGGCCGAGATCAGCCTGGAATGCAAGGGAAGTCTTCGAACCTTGCTGGTCCGCGTTGCCGTCGAGCGGGTGGAAGATCGCATCGAGGGCTATGTGGTGACCTTCGACGATGTGACCGAGCTTCTTTCGGCGCAGCGCAAGGCCGCCTGGGCCGATGTGGCAAGGCGCATCGCCCATGAAATCAAGAATCCGCTGACCCCCATCCAGCTTTCGGCCGAGCGGCTGAAACGCAAGTACCTAAAGGAAGTACAGACCGATCCCGAAATCTTCACCACCTGCGTCGAAACCATCGTGCGTCAGGTCGGCGATATCGGGCGCATGGTCGACGAATTCTCGGATTTCGCCCGCATGCCGGCCCCCGTGGTCAAGAACGAGAATCTGGCCGAGGTGGTGGGGCAGGCGGTGTTTTTGGAGCGCCAAGCCCATCCCGCCATCACCTTCAGTATCATCTTGCCCGAGGGCCAGGGGAATCGCTGCCTGTTCCCCTGCGACGGTCGCCAGATCAACCGGGCACTGATCAATCTGTTGAAGAACGCCGCCGAATCGATCGAGGGGCGCGAGGGAGAGGGCTTGCCTCCTGGCGCTGTCCATATCGAAGTGAGGCGCGATGCGGAAAAAGGCGATCTTTTCATCGAGATCGAGGATAATGGCAAGGGGCTTCCCAAGGAGGAACGTCACCGCCTGACCGAGCCTTATGTCACAACGCGGGTCAAGGGGACGGGGTTGGGGCTTGCCATCGTGAAGAAAATCATGGAAGACCACGGGGGCGAATTGAGGCTTGAGGATGGAAAGGGGCAGGGGGCACGTGCTGTTTTGCATTTCCCCCACCGCGAACCGGCTGAGACAGGCATGAACGAACGCCATGGCGCATGACATTCTAATCGTCGACGACGAGGCCGATATCCGGTCCTTGGTCGTGGGAATCCTCGAAGACGAGGGCTATTCCTGCCGCGAGGCGGGAACGGACACCCAGGCCCTGGCAGCAATTGCGGCGCGCCGCCCCAGTTTGGTCCTGCAAGATATCTGGCTTCAGGGCAGCAAGCTTGACGGAATTGGCATTCTTGCCGCCATCAAGCGCGATCACCCCGAGGTGCCTGTCGTCATGATGAGCGGGCACGGCACCATCGAAACTGCCGTTTCCGCCATCAAGGAAGGGGCCTACGATTTTATTGAAAAGCCCTTTCAGACAGACCGCATGCTGCTGGTGGTGGAGCGCGCCATCGAGGCGGCGAAGCTTCGGCGCGAGCTTTTCGAACTAAAGTCCCGCACCGGAGGGATCGAGGAACTGGTGGGCGTCACGCCTCCCATGAATTTGCTGCGCCAGTCCCTGGACAAGGTGGCGCCCACCGGATCGCGCGTGCTGATTTCCGGCCCCCCCGGATCGGGCAAGGAAGTCGTCGCCCGGCTGCTTCATGCGCGCTCCAAGCGCAGCGACGGGCCTTTCGTCGTCTTGAATTGCGCGGCCCTCAATCCCGACCGCATGGAAATCGAACTGTTCGGCAACGAGCCCGAAGGATCGGAAGGAGCCGGGTCCCGCAAGACCGGCCTGCTTGAACAGGCGCATGGCGGCACCTTGATGCTGGACGAAGTGGCCGACATGCCGCTTGAGACCCAGGGCAAGATCGTGCGCGTTCTGCAAGACCAGACCTTCGAGCGGGTGGGGGGCGGCACAAGGGTCGAGGTCGATGTGCGCGTGATCGCTTCATCGAACCGCGATTTGCAGGAAGCCATCACGGCGGGACGCTTTCGCGAAGACCTGTTCTATCGCTTGAATGTGGTGCCCGTGAAGGTGCCAAGCCTTAAGGAATGCCGCGAGGATATTCCTTTGATCGCCCAGCATTTCATGGACCGGGCGGCCCGTTCCGCCGGTGTCGTTTCGCGCCCCCTGGGCGAAGATGCCCAAGTTGTTCTTAAAAATTACGACTGGCCGGGCAATGTGCGCCAGTTGCGCAACATCATGGAATGGCTGCTGATCATGGCGCCTTCGGATGCGCGCGATCCCATCTCGGCTTCGATGTTGCCGCCCGAGCTTTCCGCCGTCACACCCGCCGTTTTGCGCTGGGAAAAATCGAGCGAGCTGATGAGCCTGGCTTTGCGCGAGGCCCGCGAATTGTTCGAGCGTGAATATCTTTTGACCCAGGTATCGCGCTTCGGGGGCAATATTTCACGCACCTCGGCCTTTGTCGGCATGGAACGTTCGGCCTTGCACCGCAAGCTGAAATCCCTGGGCATCGGCTCCAGTGACGACTGAAGGATAAGAAAGAAGCATGAAAGTCATCATCTGCGGCGCAGGCCAGGTTGGATCGAACATCGCCCGCTATCTCGCCACCGAGGGCAACGAGGTCACGGTGATCGATCAGCGTCCCGATCTGGTGCGCAAAATCTCCGATTCTCTCGATGTTCAGGCCATTCTGGGCCATGCCTCGCATCCCGATGTGCTGGACCAGGCAGGGGCGGGCGATGCCGAGATGATCATCGCCGTCACCGCCGCCGACGAAGTCAACATGATCGCATGTCAGGTGGCGCATTCCCTGTTCAACGTGCCCACCAAGATCGCCCGTGTGCGTCATCAGGGCTATCTGCATCCGATGTGGGCCAACCTGTTCTCGCGCGAACATCTGCCCATCGATGTCATCATCTCGCCGGAAATCGAGGTGGCAAGGGCCGTTATCCGCCGCCTTCAGGTGCCGGGCGCCATGGATGTGATTCCCCTGGCCAACGACAAGGTGCGCCTGATCGGCGTGCGCTGCACAGAGAACACGCCTCTGGTGCACACCCCCATCCGCCAACTGACCAAGCTGTTTCCTGAACTCAATCTGGTCATCGTGGGCATTGTGCGCCAGGACAAGGCCATGGTGCCGACACCTGAGGATCAGATGCTGCCCGGAGACGAAGTCTATTTCGTCATCGACAAGGAGCATACCGAGCGCGGCATGGTCGCCTTCGGTCACGAGGAACAAGAGGCCCGGCGCATCTGCATTCTGGGTGGCGGCAATATCGGCCTGTTCCTGGCCCAGCAG
Source organism: Alphaproteobacteria bacterium (assembly GCA_015232335.1). Classification (GTDB taxonomy): domain Bacteria; phylum Pseudomonadota; class Alphaproteobacteria; order Rhodospirillales; family WMHbin7; genus WMHbin7. The sequence goes on from JADFZV010000061.1 coordinate 14,224, forward strand.
ATTGAAGACAAACATTTGGGCATGAAGGTCCGAGTGATCGAGAACGACCGCGAACGCGCCGAATTCGTCTCCAAATCCTTGGATCACGCCGTAGTCTTGCATGGCGATGCGCTGGACCCCGACATGCTGAAGGAGGCCGCCGTCGAAATGGCCGAGACGGTGGTTGCCGTCACCAATGACGATGAAACCAATATTCTGGCCGCCCTCTTGGCTAAGCGCTATGGCGCCAAACGCACCATGGCGCTCATCAACAAGACGTCTTACCATCCTCTGGTGGGGCCACTGGGTATCGATGTCGTGGTCAGTCCCCGGGCCATCACGGTTTCCAACATCCTTCAGCATGTCCGCAAGGGGCGCATTCATGCCGTGCATTCCCTGCATGAGGGCTTTGGCGAATTGATCGAGGCGGATGCCCTTGAAACTTCGCCCCTTGTCGGCAAGCCATTGAAAGACATAAAACTTCCGCATGGGGTGCTGATCGGCGCCGTGGTTAGGGGCGGCAGCGTCATCAGCCCTCGGGGATCAACCGTCATGCAGGCCAAGGACCGCATTATTCTGTTTGCCGCCGCCAGCGCCGTGAAGAAGGTGGAAAAGATGTTCTCGGTGCGCCTGGAGTATTTTTAGCATGTCGCGCTATGCCTATGTGAACGGCCAATATCTGCCGCTTAGCGTCGCGGGCGTGCATATCGAGGATCGGGGCTACCAATTCGCCGACGGCATTTACGAGGTGATCGCGGTCCATCAGGGCTGTCTGGTCGATGAAGAGGCGCATTTGGTCCGTCTTTCCCGCTCGCTTCATGAAATCGAGTTGGCATGGCCGGTATCAAAGGCCGTTCTCAAGCACATCCTGCGCCGCATGATCGCGATCAATCTGCTAAAAAACGGCATTCTCTATCTGCAAATCACCAGAGGTGTGACGCGCCGCGATCATGCTTTTCCGAAACCAGGTGTTACGCCGTCGCTGGTGGTGACCGCCAAAACCATGAAGCCCACGCCGCCTGAGATGATCGAACGGGGTGTGGCCGTCGTCACCATGCCGGATCAGCGATGGAAGCGTTGCGACATCAAGTCGGTGGCCTTGTTGCCCAATATCCTCTCCAAGCAGGCCGCCAAGCTGAAGGGCGCCTATGAGGCTTGGTTGATCGACGAGAAGGGCTTCGTTACCGAAGGCTCGTCGACCAATGCCTGGATCGTGACCGGCAAGGGCGAGATCGTGACCCGCCCCCTGGGTACGCCCATTCTGGCCGGTGTAACCCGCCTGGCCATTCTGACCTTGGCGAAAGAGGCTGGGCTGAAGCTGGTCGAACGGCCCTTCAAGCCCGCCGAGGCCCTGAAGGCCCGAGAGGCATTCCTGACCAGCACCACCTCCTGGGCTTTGCCCATCACCCGCATCGACGGAAAGCCTGTGGGCTCGGGCAAGCCGGGGCCGATAACGCTGCGTCTGCGACAACTCTATGCCGAAGCGCTGGACAAGGGGCTTTGACCGGCATGGAAGCGCCCACCATTCTCCTTCTTCCGGGCCTGGGCAATTCCGGCCCCGACCATTGGCAGACCGCCTGGGAGGCCGAACTTGCCAATTGCCGCAGGGTTGATCAGGCCGATTGGGACAATCCGGTTCTGGAAGACTGGATTCATGCCCTGGAAACCAGCGTACAGGAGGCCCAGGCCCCTGTCGTTCTGGTTGCCCACAGCCTTGCCTGCGCCCTGGTCGCCCATTGGGCAGCCTCGGGGGGAGCCACGGGCAAGGTGTACAGCGCGCTTCTGGTCGCTCCGGCCGATGTCGAGGAAGCGGCGCAAATCCCCCCCGAGGTTCTGGGCTTTGCCCCCATGCCGCTTGATATCCTGCCTTTCAAAAGCTTGGTTATCGCCAGTCTCGACGATCCCTATGTCGATCCCGACCGCGCCCAGTTCTTTGCCGCCTGCTGGTATGGCGGCTTTCTTGATGTCGGCCCACTTGGTCATATCAACGCTGATTCGAAACTGGGAAACTGGCCCGAGGGCCGACAATATCTGTCCCAAATCCTGCCGCCATGAACGACGTTCCGCCCAAGGCCCTGATCTTCGATTGGGACAATACGCTGGTCGATAGCTGGGGCTGCATTCTGGAAGCGCTCAATATCGCCCTTTGCCATATGGGGCACGATCCCTGGACGCAAGAGGACATGCACAGCAAGGTTTCCCTGTCCCTGCGCGATAACTTCCCCATTTTGTTCGGCAATCGCTGGGAAGAAGCCCGCGACGTCTATTATGAGGCCTTCAAGGCCATTCACCTGACCCGCTTGAAGCCGCTTGAAGGCATGGCGGAGATGCTGGCCCGCCTGCAAGGCAGGGGCCTTCGAATGAGCGTGGTCAGCAACAAGAATGGCGATTATTTAAGGGCCGAGGCCAGGCATCTGGGCTGGGATGGCTATTTCCACCGACTGGTGGGAGCGACCGATGCGCCCAAAGACAAGCCCGCCATCGAGCCGGTTCACATGGCCCTGGAGGGGACGGGGATCGAGCCCGGCCCTGGCGTCTGGTTCGTAGGCGACGCCGTGGTCGATATGGAATGCGCCCAGGCGGCGGGCTGTGTGCCCGTTCTTTTGCGGGCACAGCCCCCCAGAAAGGACGAGTTTTCCTGCTTTTCCTATCGGCACCATTTCCCCTCGGCCCAGGCTTTTCTAAGCGGGCTCGGTCAATAGGCGCAGG
>JADFZV010000062.1:0-13624 GCA_015232335.1 Alphaproteobacteria bacterium
CGGTCATGGGATGGGCCTTGACCAGACCCAGGACGCGCATTTTTTCGCAGGCGATCCAAAGTGCGACACAGGCCCCGGTGATGGAAGCGGTGCGTGTGCCGCCATCGGCCTGAATGACGTCGCAATCGATTTGATTTATGGACGCCCGGGTCAGTCCCTTAATGACTGGCAAGCCGAGCTTGAGCAGGCCCTGAAATTGGGATTGGGTCATTATTCGCTCTATCAACTGACCTATAACCATGACACTCCGCTGGGCCGGGCGGCCGAGGCGGGAGAAGTTATAGCCCTTAGCTCGGACGAAGAAGCGGATTTTTACCACCAAACTGTCGGGCTGATGGCCGATGGCGGTCGTTCCATCTACGAAATATCAAACTTTGCTGCCAAGGGGCAGGAATGCCGCCATAACCGCGACATCTGGCGAGGGGGGGCCTATCTGGGTATAGGCCCCGGAGCCCATGGCAGAGAGGCCAGGCGGGGCGAGATCTATGCCACCGAGCGCATCTCAAACCCGGCTCGCTGGCTAGAGCAGGTTAGGCTGACAGGGCATGGTTATAAGACCGCTCAGCCCCTTTTGCCCGGTGAGCGGGCCGAGGAGTTGGTCATGCTGGGGCTACGCCTGACCGAGGGGATTGGAGCCAAGCGCTTTTATAACCTCACCAGCTTCGATCTTCTGGAGGTTATCGACCGGCAAGCCTCTGCGCGTTTGGTCGGCGATGGTTTTCTGCGCCAAAGCCCCAGGAAACTCAGCGTCACGCCGAAGGGGCGCCTGCTCCTGGACTCGCTGACCCGGATTCTGCTGACAGGATCGCCCTAAGCCCCTCTCTGTAGCTTGGATAACGCATCCTGTAACCCAGCACGGTCTTGATCTTCTGGTTGGAGACCCGCTTATTGTCGGCATAAAAGCTGCGCGCCATCTCCGACAACTCGGCCTGATCGAAGGGAATGGCAGGCGGAGGGGGCACGCCCAGAAGATCGGCGGCGTAGGAAATCACCTCATCTGGGGTCGCGGGATCGTCATCGCACAAGTTATAGACCTCGCCGGGGGTTGGCTTGGCCAGAGAGGCCAGCAGAGCCCCCGAAATGTCTTCGACATGGATGCGCGAGAAGAGCTGACCGGGCTTTATGATGCGCCGGGCTTTGCCTGTTCTAATCTGCTCGATAGCCGAACGACCGGGTCCGTAGATTCCCGCCAGGCGAAAGATATGAACAGGGAGTTTGTAGTTATGCCAAAGGCTTAGCCAATCTTCCTCGGCCCTGACGCGAAGCAATGAGCGGGCCTGAGACGGCAAGAGCGGGCTGGTCTCATCGACCAACCCGCCCTGGCGATCGCCATAAACACCGGTTGTGGAGAGATAACCTATCCAGGCGAATCGTTCCATTATGTTAATATCATTTTTGAGCGCGTCAAGCACTGGATCGCCCTTTTCTGTGGGCGGAACCGTAGAAAGAAGACCTATAACTCCGGTCAAGGCATCCTTGGGCAGAGGATGGTCCGGCCCGAAGGTTATATACCTTATCTTGTCGTCCGGATGAGGCGCTGGATCGCGATGTGTTCCCGCCACCTCCCAGCCCGCCGCCAGCGCCGCCCGGGCAAAGGCCAGGCCCGAAAATCCAAGGCCGAAGACGAAAACTTTCATGGGGCGCTCTTGACGGACTTTGCAAAAGGGGGCGGATTCGACTATGGATCATGCGCCCTTACCGACAAGGCTGTCCATGCGCTCTTTTTGCCTCCTGACGTTCCTGCTGGCTCTGTCCCTTCCGGGGCAGGCTGCCGAGCTGATCGACAACCGGCGCGAATATAATGCCTGTCTCGATCTGGCCCGCCAGGACCCTTCGACCGCCTATGAGCATGCGGTGGGCTGGCAGGGTCTGGGCGGTGGCGAGGCCGCCTTGCATTGTCAGGCCGTGGCGCTGATGTATCTGGGCAAGAATGACGAGGCGGCCTACCGGCTGGAGCGACTGGCCGAGACCACCAAGCTGCCCCCGCATCGTAGGGCTGAGATGTTGGCCCAGGCCGCCCAGGCGCAGTTGATGCTGAACAATCTGGAAAGGGCCAATGCCAACCAGACCGTTGCCATCGGCCTGGACCCCCGAAACCCCGATCTTTACATCGACCGCTCGGTCACCTTGTTCGCGGCTGGCGATTTCGCGGGTGCGGTCAAGGATCTGGATCAGGCAATCCTGCTGGCCCCCAAGCGAGCCGAGTCCTTTGCCTTGAGAGCCGCCACCAAGCGCTTTCAAGATCAGATTGATGCCGCCCTTAAAGATGCCGAGGAGGCCGTTAAGCTTTCTCAGGGACATTATCCCGAAGCCCTGCTTGAGCGCGGCATTCTGCGCCGCTTAAAGGGCGACAAGCAGGGGGCTCGCAGCGATTGGGTGGCCCTACTTAACGAAAATCCCGATGGCGACACGGCCGATGCGGCAAGGCGCAATCTGGAACTGATGGATGTCAAGGGGGCCGACAAGTGAGCCCGGCGCACCAGCTTCCAGGCGGCAGTCTGGTGCGCTACCAGGGCAGGCTGTGGCTGAAGGCCGAACGCCCGGCCAAGGATTACATCAATCATTATCTTGTGCCAGCACAGCCCGAGCCCGGGCTGTCCCTGCTTTATATCGATCCTGAAACAGAGCTGGAGTTGGTGGCTGTGAAAGCCCGCCCGAACCTTGGGACAGCCAGGGCCGAGGGGGGCGACATTCCCTATGGCGATCTGATCGAAACCCCCGGCGGTCCTTTCATCAAGGCGCAGGACATCAAAAAGGACGGCCAGCGCCATGCCGCCTATGTCGATATCCGAACCGGCGAGGTCCGTCCCCGCCAGGAGCGCCAGCTTTTGGCTGCCTATGGGCAGTGGAAGTTAGAAATCTAGATCGGCGTAATGTTTGGGCGGCGGCGCGCCGGGAATGTGATCGCCCAGCAGCGGGCGGAAGGAAGGGCGCGACTTCATCTTGGCGTACCAATCCTTGACTTGGGGATACTGCTCCCAGTCGATATCGCCGACATAATCGATGCAAGAGATCTGGGCGGCGGCAGCGATGTCGGCCAGCGAGAAGACTCCTCCCGCCAGCCAGTGATGGCGCTCGGTCAGCCAGGAGAGATAAGCCATGTGGCTGGTCAGATTCTGTAAGCCCACCCGAATGGCCCGTGAATCGGGCTCACCCAGGCCCAGAAAGCGTTTCATCAGCTTTTCCGTGACCAGAAAGCGCGTGACCTCGGCTTCGAACTTCTGGTCAAACCAGGCGCACAGACGGCGCACTTCGGCCCGTTCCCTGGGCAGGGCGCCGATCAGGCCGGGCTCGGGAAAAACCTCTTCGAGATATTCGCAGATGGCGCCTTGATCGGCCAGGACCTGGCCCTCGGGCTCGATCAGAACCGGCACGTCGCCCGCCGGATTGAGGGCTAGGAATTCGGGTCGGCGCTCCCAGGTCTTTTCCGCCTCAAGACGAAAGGCGACCTTCTTTTCGCCCAGAACGACGCGCACCTTGCGCGAGGCCGCCGACAGCCAGAGATGATGTAATGTCCGCATGCTTTCGTTTCGACTCCCCTGCCCCGCCCCCCCTGGCGGTGCAACATCTGCCGATGCTATACTGTTTCTCCTAACAAACTCTTGAGGAATTGTTTTTCGTGCCGCTTGAACAGATCGTGATTCTGGCGCTGGTCCAGGGGCTGGCCGAGTTTCTGCCCATCTCCTCCTCGGGCCATCTGATTCTGGTGCCCTATTTGGCCGGCTGGCCGGATCAGGGGCTGATCGTCGATGTAGCGGTGCATCTGGGCACGCTGATTGCCGTGCTGGTTTATTTCTGGCGCGACCTGTTCGAGATCTTTCGCGACCTGCCCAGCCTGTTCAAGGGCCGCCTGAAACCGGGGGCTCGCCTGGCGCTTTACATCTTGGCCGCCACCCTGCCCGCCGTCATCCCGGGTCTGGCCGTGCGCCACTTCCTGGGTGATTCCATCCGCAATCCCTTCGTTGTCGGCTGGGCCATGGCGGGTTTTGCCCTTGTCCTTTATCTGGTGGATCGCTTCGGCCTGACCATCTGGCGCATGCAGCATCTGACGCTGGGCCAGTCGCTTTTCATCGGCCTCGCCCAGTGCCTGGCCTTCATTCCCGGCACCAGCCGGACAGGTGCTACCATGGTGGCGGCGCGCTTTCTGGGCTTCGAGCGATCCGAGGCGGCGCGCTTTTCCATGCTGCTGTCCATTCCCGCCATTCTGGCCGCCGGTGTCCTCGAGGGCTACGAGCTTTACCAATCGCCCGAAGCGGCGGGACGATTTCAAGACGCGCTGCTGGCAGCCGGTCTGGCATCCTGCTTCGGGCTGATGGCCATTTCCTTTCTGATGTATTGGCTGAAGCGCGCCACTTTTCTGCCCTTCGTACTGTACAGGCTGATGTTCGGCGGCGGGCTTTTGATCTTTCTTTACGGCTTTGCGACATGAAACGGCGCGTCGCCATCCAGATGGACCCCATCGAATCGATCCAAATCGATGCCGATTCCACCTTCATGCTGGCCCTCGAGGCCCAGGCGCGCGGCTATGTTCTCTATCATTATGCGCCCAACCGTCTGGCCCTTGAGAATGGTCGCCTGACCGCCCTGGCCCATCCCTTAAGCGTGCGCCCCGAGAAGGGAAATCATTTCACGCTGGGCGATCCCACGCGGCTTGATCTGGCCAGCGTCGATGTGGTTTTGATGCGCCAGGACCCACCCTTCGACATGGCCTATATCACCGCCACCCATTTGCTCGAGCGCATTCATCCCCAGACACTGGTGGTGAACGACCCTGCCCAGGTGCGCAATGCCCCGGAAAAATTGTTCGTGACGCTTTGGCCCGATCTGATGGCGCCGACGCTGATTACCTCGGACCGCGAAGCCATTCTGGATTTCAGGGCGCGCCAGGGCGACATCGTGATGAAGCCGCTTTACGGCAATGGCGGGGCGGGCGTTTTTCACGTAACCCCCCAGGACGAAAATATCAATGCGCTTCTGGAGATGTTCACCCAGCTTTACCGCGAGCCTATCGTGGTGCAGAAATATCTGCCCGAGGTGCGTCAGGGCGACAAGCGCATTATTCTGGTCGATGGCAAGCCCATGGGGGCGGTTACCCGCGTTCCGCCCGAAGGCGAGGCCAGGGCCAATCTGCATGTGGGGGGCAAGGCGGTGGCAGCCCTGCTGACGGCGCGTGAAAACCATATCTGTGAGCGCATCGGCCCGGAACTGAAGGCCCGCGGCCTGATCTTCGTGGGCATCGATGTTATCGGCGATTGTCTGACCGAGATCAATGTCACCTCGCCCACCGGCATTCAGGAAATCAACCGCCTGTCGGGAACCCGAATCGAAGCCGATGTCTGGAACGCCATCGAGGCAAGGCTTTCATCGTGACGCTTGTGCCTGATGGCTTTTCGTCCCATGTCCATGCCATGCGCTTTCGTCTGCTTGTGATGGTTTCCGTGGTTTCGTGCTGCCTTGTCCTGCCTGCCAGCGCCAAGGACCCGGTGACACCCGCTTATATCGTGACCGATGGCTTCAGCGGCGCGATTTTGGACTCGCATCGCGCCGGAGAGCCGCGTCATCCCGCCTCGCTGACCAAGCTGATGACCTTGTATCTGGCTTTCCAGTCAGTGGCGGAAAGCCGGGCCCGCTGGGAGACGGTTTTGAAAACCTCGGCGCGGGCCGCCAGCCAGGGGGGATCGGTCCTCGAGCTGAAGGCTGGCGAAACCCTGACTCTGGAAGAGGCGGTGATGGCGATCATCACCCGCTCGGCCAATGATGCCGCCGTGGTGCTGGCCGAATATCTGGGAGGATCGGAGGCCGGTTTTGCCACCCGCATGAACGAAACGGCCAGGCGCATCGGCCTGACTGCCACCCATTTAGAAAACGCCACGGGATTAAGCGCTCCGGGCCAGGTGACCACGGCAGCCGATATGGCGCGTCTGGCTCTTGCCCTTCGCCACCAATTTCCTGAGGAATATGCGCGTTTCGCCCGCAAATCCATGATCTGGAAGAAGCGAGAGCTTCCCAATCTGAACGGATTCCTGGGGGCTTTTACCGGAGCCGAGGGATTGAAGACGGGCTTCACCTGCCCCGCCGGATATAATCTGGTGGCCAGCGCCACCCGCAACGGCAAAAGCCTGATCGGCGTGGTACTGGGGGCACATTCCAAGGACGAGCGCGAAGCCCTGATGGTGCGCAATCTCAATCGCGCGCTGAGGGGCCAGGCGCAAAACACTGCGGCCAAAACCGAAATTTTTTCGGCCAATTCCATTCCCGATCTGTCGGGCTCGGTCTGTGCGGGCGGCGTGGTGCCGGGCGATTCGGCGTCCCTTGTCGTGCCCTTGCCCACCGGCTATGCCGTCGAGCTGGCCTTCGGCAGCCATCTTGCCAAAGTGCGCCAAGATCTTCTGACCGTCATGAGCCGACTGGGCCTCGTTGGGCGAACCTATGTGCTGCGCGTTCCCTTGGGCGGCGATGTGCGCTATCGCGGGCTGGTGACCGGTCTAGCCGAGGAGTTGGCGATCAAAACCTGCCTCGATTTCAGAGAGAAGGGCGGCGACTGCCTTGTGCTTAATCCCCTGATGCTGCAAGGGGCGCTGGAGGAGCAGAACCGTCTGGCCCGTTTCGTTGCGCGTTGATCAGGACAGCAAATCGCACTAAAGTTGTGGCGGGGGAGATGTTCGCCATGACGGATTCGCTGCACAGGCCTGCCCTTGATCTCGCTGGGATTCCTTCGGAATCGAAAACCGGTTATCCCGCCGAGTTTCTTGCCCGCGTGGCGGGCCGCACTAGGAAGAGCTTGGGAAGAACGCTGGGCCTTTCTGATTTCGGGATCAATCTGACCGAACTTCAGCCGGGGGCCCAATCTGCTTTGCGCCATTGGCACCGGCACGAGGACGAGTTTATCTTCATCGTCTCGGGCGAGCTTTCGCTGATCACCGATGCGGGCGAGCAGCTTCTGCGCCCCGGCCAGTGCGCGGGATTTCCCAAGAACGTGCCAGACGGCCATCATCTGGTGAACCGCTCGAATGCCGTCGCTTGCTATCTGGAAATCGGCTGCAATCATCCGGATGAGGAAGCCTTCTATCCCGACGACGATCTGCATTTCAAACGCAGCGATGGATTCTTCACCAGAAAGGACGGGAGCAGGGCTAAGTGAGTTCCGATCTTTCCCCCTATCTTCAGCCCTCGCCCATCATCGATTTCGATCATCCTGATGTGGCGACACTGGCGCGCAAACTGGCGGCGGGGAAAACTTCCGACAACGACATCACCAAGGCCTGCTTTGAATTCGTGCGCGACCGCATTGCGCACAGCGTGGATGCCAAGATGAATCCCGTCACCTGTCGGGCCTCGGATGTGCTGCACGAGGGCCACGGCTATTGCTATGCCAAAAGCCACCTGCTGGCTGCCCTTTTACGCGCCAACCAACTGCCCGCAGCCCTTTGCTATCAGCGCCTGTCCATCGACGACAAGGGTCCGCCCTTCTGCCTGCATGGCTTGAACGCCGTTTTCCTGAAGGCGTTCGGCTGGTATCGCCTCGATGCCAGGGGCAACAAGCCGGGCATCGAGGCCGGGTTCGATCCGCCGCAGGAAGTTCTGGCCTTCACGCCCAAACTTGAGGGCGAGCGCGATTTGCCGGACCTTCATGCCGAGCCCTTGCCCGAGGTGCTGGCGGCTTTGTCTTCTTACAAATCTTGGAAGGCGCTTCAGGAGAATCTGCCGGATGTCGGGGGTCTTGGCTGATGTCTCGCTATCTCAGAATCACCCTGACAGCGATTTATGGCGTGATCGGCCTGTTAACGCTGCCCGTGCCTTTTTTATCCTTCATGCTGTTCGATGCCCCAGGCTCAACCACAAGCATTCTGACGATCCTTCTTTTTATTTTTGTCGCCCTTTTTCCTATTTTGTGTTCCGTCTCGGCCATCGCCATCAACCTGAAGGACCTGCCCTTCAGGAAGGCTTTTTTGGGGCTGCCGATTGTCGATGCAGTTCTGGCGCTTTTTATTCTTCTGGCCATCGATGCTTTCTGTGGTGGCTCTCTTGTCTGTTGAGAAAGGACATAGATGACCGCTCATATCGCCACCGTCGCTTTTTTGGGAATCGACTGCCGCAACTTGCAATATTGCATGCAATAGCATATTATTGCTGATGCGATGGGTTCTGGATACAGATGTGCTGGTGGCGGCCATCCGTAGCGGTGCTGGGGCATCGCGAATGCTGTTGAAGGCGGCGCTTGAAAAACGCTTTTCGTTGCTGCTTTCTGTTCCGCTGTTGATCGAGTACGAGGCGGTCATGACAAGGCCCCAGCATTTGTTCTCTTCTGGATTGTCTGCTGGGGACATGGGCCTGCTGCTGGACACGCTCGCCCAGGTGGCCGTTCAGGTCAGGCTGGCTTTTCTGTGGCGCCCAGCGCTGAAGGACGCCAATGACGACATGGTCCTTGAAACGGCAATGAACGGGCAGGCTGACGCCATCGTCACCTTCAACCAGCAGGACTTTTGTTCTGCCACCAAGCGTTTTAAGCTTACCCTTCTTTCACCGGGCGATGCAGTCCGGCAGTTGGAGAAACGGCAATGAGAAAAAGCAATTTTGCGCTCAGGCTTCAGCCCTCGCTGCTCGATGAGGTTCGCAAGGTGGCGGCGGACGAAGGGGTTGCGCTGAATCAATTCATTAATGTAGCGGTGGCCGAGAAATTATCCGCCCTGCGCACCGAGGATTACTTTCGCGAACGAGCAAAGCGCGGCAATGTTCCCGCAGCGTTGAAAATTCTGAAACGGTCTGGCAAGGGCAATCCTCCGATGCCGGGTGACAAACTTTAGATGACCGCCCATATCGCCACCGTCGCTTTTTTGGGAATCGACTGCCGCCCCGTCGATGTGCAGGTGCAGCTTGCCAACGGCCTGCCCGCCTTTACCCTGGTGGGGCTGGGCGACAAGGCGGTGGGTGAATCGCGAGAAAGGGTGCGAGCGGCGCTGAACGCCATCGGCCTGGCCCTGCCCCCCAAGCGCATCACGGTCAATCTGGCTCCGGCCGATTTGGCCAAGGAAGGCAGCCATTTCGATCTGCCCATCGCCCTTGGCCTGCTGGCCGCCATGGGTGTGTTGCCTGAAGTCGAGCTGGCAGAGTTCGTTGCATTGGGCGAGTTGGGCCTTGATGGCTCGATCGCACCGGTTACGGGCGTTCTGCCCGCTGCCATTGCCGCCAACGCCCTTGATAAGGGCCTGATCTGTCCGCAGGCGCAAGGTGGCGAGGCGGCCTGGGCTGGCGAGATGCGCGTTCTGGCCCCGGCTTCGCTGCTGGCGCTGGTCAATCATTTCAAGGGAACACAGGTGCTGAGCCCGCCGCGGGGCGAGATCGACCAGGAGGCGGTGGGGCATCTTGATCTCAAGGACATCAAGGGACAGGAGACGGCAAAGCGCGCCCTGGAGGTAGCAGCGGCAGGCGGCCATAATCTTCTGATGATCGGCCCGCCGGGGGCTGGCAAATCCATGCTTGCGCAACGACTGCCCGGCATCCTGCCGCCCCTGTCGCCCGCTGAGGCGCTGGAAGTCAGCATGATCCACAGCCTGGCCGGATCGTTGAACAATGGTCGGCTGAAGCGCAGCCGCCCCTTTCGCGATCCGCATCATTCGGCCAGCACCCCCGCTCTGGTGGGGGGTGGCGCCAAGGCCCGGCCCGGCGAGATTTCGCTGGCCCATCTGGGAGTTCTGTTCCTGGATGAATTGCCGGAATTTCAGCGCCAGGCGCTTGAGGCCCTGCGCCAGCCGGTGGAAACCGGCGCTGCTGTGGTGGCCCGCGCCCAGGCCCATGTGCGCTATCCGGCGCGCTTTCAGTTGATCGCCGCCATGAATCCCTGCCGCTGCGGCCATCTGGATGATCCGGCCCTGGCCTGCTCGAAGGCCCCCAAATGCGCCCAGGAATATCAGTCGCGCATCTCGGGCCCCTTGTTCGACCGCATCGATCTGCATATGGACGTGCCAGCAGTAAATCCCTCGGACCTCTCGCTGCCCCCGCCTGCCGAGGGCTCGGCTGAGGTGGCGGCCCGGGTAGCGGCGGCACGTTTGATTCAGACCGAGCGCTATGCGGGTGCCAAGATCCGCACCAATGCCGAGGCCGACGGGCAATTGCTGGAAGAGGTGGCGGCACCCGACAGCCAGGGCCGCAAGCTGTTGACCGAGGCGGCCGAACGCATGAAACTTTCGGCCCGGGGCTATCACCGGGTTCTGCGCGTGGCCCGCACATTGGCCGATCTGGAAGGGGCGGAACATGTGGCGCGCCTGCATATCGCCGAGGCGCTTTCGTACCGCCGCGTCGTGCCGGGGCGCAACCCTCTGATGCCGACCTGACTCCAGTCCCAACGGGTGGTGTGTCAACTTCGCTTTCCAACACTATATATATAAAGCGACTTTCGACTTCATCCACAGGCCTGCGCATGCAGGCGGCTTTTTCGCGCTTTCAAGGATTAACGACTTTTGTGGTTGCCTGGGCGCGGGAAAGCGGCATTTTTTAACTACGTTTACAGTTAGCGCCAGGATAATATTCTGTTAACCTTTAACCAACCCTTCTCGCTGCGCAACAAACCGCCCGTCAACCGTCAAAACGACCTTACTTTAAGAATGCCTTAACCCTCTTTGAAAATTAAGGGGAAATTAAGATTGATCGGCGGCGGGCCGCTTGATCATCGGCCCCAGACGGCGACCGCCGAAAAGATGGAAATGCAGGTGTTGTACCTCTTGATGCCCGTCGGCGCCGACATTGGCCAGCACCCGGAATCCTGTCCTATCGACACCCTTCGCACGGGCCAGCTTTGCCAGCATGCGGACCAACGAGGCCAGCTCGGCATCACTCGCCTCATCTGCGAAATCGAGCAGTGACTCATAGGGGCTCTTGGGGATGACCAGGCTATGGACCGGGGCCTGGGGGTGTATATCCTCGATGGCCAGGCTGTGCTCATCTTCCAGAATCCGCCCTGCCGGTATCTCGCTTCGAAGGATTTTGGCAAAGACGTTCTGGGGGTCGTAGCTCATGATTTCCCCCGCGAGGACTTCTCTTCGATACCGGAACGATCGCGGCGTTCCGCCAATTTTTTCCAGACATCGGCAGGCCGCACCCCGGCATCGGCCCAAAGCACCAAAAGGTGATAGAGCAGGTCGGCGCTTTCCGAAGCCAACTGATCGGGTCCCTGAGCCACCCCGGCCAGCGCCGTTTCCACCGCCTCCTCGCCCAGCTTCTGGGCGATCTTCAAGCGCCCCTTGGCGAAAAGCCTGGCGGTGTAAGACGTTTCGGGATCGGATCCCTTGCGGATTTTGATGACGGCGAACAGATCGTCCAAGACTTCCGGCCCCATTTTGCCCCCCTTAGTTCAGCCGCACCGGAATACCCGCCTTGGCCATATATTCCTTGACCTCGCGAATGCGAAAACTGCCGAAATGAAAAATGCTGGCGGCCAGCACCGCCGTGGCATGGCCCTCGCGGATACCTTCGACCCTATGATCGAGTGTTCCCACGCCGCCTGAGGCGATCACCGGAATCGTTACGGCATCGGCTACAGCCCTGGTCAGCGGCAGATTGAAGCCCTGCTTGGTGCCGTCGCGGTCCATCGAGGTTAATAAAATCTCGCCCGCACCCGAGGCTTCCATGCGCCGGGCCCAGTCAACGGCATCAAGTCCCGTGGCTTCGCGCCCGCCATGGGTGAAGATTTCGAAGCGCCCCGGCCCTACCGACTTGGCGTCGATGGCCACCACGATACATTGGCTGCCGAACTTCTGGGCGGCCTCGGCCACGAAGTCGGGCCGCTTCACCGCAGCGGTATTGATCGAGACCTTGTCGGCCCCGGCCAGCAGAAGCTTGCGGATATCCTCGACCACGCGCACGCCGCCCCCCACGGTCAGGGGCATGAAGCACTGTTCCGCCGTGCGGCTGACCACGTCATAAATGGTGTCGCGGTTCTCATGGCTGGCCGTGATATCGAGGAAGGTCAGCTCGTCGGCCCCCTCGCGGTCATACAGCTTGGCCTGCTCGACCGGATCGCCTGCATCGGTCAGATTGACGAAATTGACCCCCTTGACCACCCGACCGTCTTTCACGTCGAGGCAGGGGATGACCCGCATCTTCAACATTTATCTTGTCCCTCAGGCGCCGGGCGGGCGCGTCCGCGCCCTTGGCTCACGCGCGAACACTCGCGCGGGGCCTCAACGGCCCAGTCGCCCTGCAAGCTCCAATTCATCATTTTTCCTCCAACACCTTCAAAGCCTCCGTCAAATCGAGGCGCCCGTCATAGATGGCACGGCCCGAGATGACACCCAGGATACCGGGCTCACCCACCGCGATCAGGGCCTTCAGGTCTTCAAGCGAGGACACTCCGCCCGAGGCGATGACCGGGGTCGAGATGGCCCGCGCCAAGGCGGCGGTGGCCTCGACATTGGGGCCGCTCAAGACGCCGTCGCGGTCGATGTCGGTATAGATGATGGCCGAAACACCTGCGCCCTCGAATTTCAGGGCCAGCTCGGGTGCTGAGAGTTCGCTGGTCTCGGCCCAGCCCTCGACCGCCACCTTGCCCCCCTTGGCGTCAATGCCCACCGCGATCCTTCCCGGGAAAAGCTGGCAGGCGTCGCGCACCAGCTCGGGATTCTTCAGGGCCACCGTGCCCAGGATGACCCGGGCCACCCCCTTGTCCAGCCACATTTCGATGGTGGCCAGATCGCGAATGCCGCCGCCCAACTGAATGGGCACCGTCACCGCCTTTAGAATGGCGTCGACAGCGCCGCCGTTCACCGGCTTGCCGGCAAAGGCGCCGTTCAGATCGACCACATGAATCCACTGGCAGCCCGCAGCCTGGAACTGGGCGGCCTGATCGGCCGGATCGTCGTTAAAAACGGTGGCCTGATCCATGTCGCCCAGCCTTAGGCGCACGCAGCGACCGTCTTTCAAATCGATGGCGGGAAAGAGGATCATGGCGTCCACTTCAGAAAATTGGCGATCAAACGAAGGCCCGAGGACTGGCTTTTTTCGGGATGGAACTGGGTTCCAGCGATATTGTCGCGCCCGATCAAAGCGCTAACCGCCCCGCCATAACCCACGCTGGCCAGCAGATGGGACGGATGGCTGGGCCTGAAAGCGTAGCTGTGAACGAAATAAGCATGCGCGCCAGGGGCCAGCCCCTCCAGCAAAGGATGCGCTCCGGGCTCGAATTCCAGCTCGTTCCAGCCCATATGGGGGATTTTAAGGCCGGGATCTGAGGGGGTCAGGCGCTCGACCTCGCCCTCGATCCAGCCCAGACCGGCATGCTGGCCATGCTCGTGGCCCAGGCTGGCCAGAAGCTGCATGCCGACACAAATGCCCAGAAAGGGAACCTTGGCCCTCAGCACCCTGTCCCCCAGCACCTCGACCATGCCGGGCAGTGCTTCCAAACCCTGCATGCAATCGGCAAAGGCGCCCACACCGGGCAGCACGATGCGCCCCGCCTTAAGCACCTGATCGGGATTACTGGTCACCAGCACGGTTTGCCCGGTGGCTTGCTCGGCCACCGCCCGCTCGAAGGCCTTGGCGGCCGAGCGCAGATTGCCCGAGCCATAGTCGATGATGGCGACGATCGACACGGACTAAAGAACCCCTTTGGTCGAGGGAACGGCGTCCGAGC
>JADFZV010000062.1:13747-16408 GCA_015232335.1 Alphaproteobacteria bacterium
TTCCTTGAACAGTTCGGTATCCATCTCGCCCACCTTGGGCTGGACGAACTGGACCCGCCAGACCAGATAGGGCCGGTTGGAAATGTCGAGCGCCACCCGAGACAGGGTTTCATCCATGGGACAGGTGGAATCGCCGTAACGGCGGATGCCGCGCTTGTCGCCCAGCGCCTTGGCAAAGGCCTGGCCCAGCGTGATCCCCACATCCTCGGTGGTGTGGTGAAAATCGATATGCAGGTCGCCCTCGGCCCGGATCTCAAGGTCGAACAGGCCGTGACGGGCCAGTTGCTCCAGCATATGGTCGAGAAAGCCGATGCCGGTCGACACCTGATATTGGCCGGTTCCGTCCAGGTTGACCGAAACGGAAATGCGGGTTTCCTTGGTGGCGCGCTCTTGGCTGGCGGTACGCATGGGGGACAATCTCCGAATTTGAACGGTTTTTTTAGCAGGTGCCGAGCGATTTCGCCAGAGAGGTTGAGCGCATGGCTGGGTCGTCGTATATCTAAGGCCCACCTATAATAAGAGGCCGCATGTCCGCACCCAAAGCCATCCCCTCCGCCGAGCGCCTGATTCTAGCCCTCGACGTCCCCAGCCCCGAAGAAGCCAGGAAACTGGTCGAGCTGCTGGGCGACAGCGTTCAATTCTATAAGATCGGGCTGGAGCTTTTCATGGCCGGGGGCTATTTCGAGCTTCTGGACTGGCTGAAGGCCCGGGGCAAGAAGGTCTTCGTGGACCTGAAATTCTTTGACGTACCGGAAACCGTGGCCTCGGCGGTGCGCCAGCTTCGCACCCGCGGGGCCGATTTCGCCACCATTCACGGCAATGATTCCATCATGCGGGCGGCCTGCCGGGAAAAGGGCGATCTCAAGCTGTTGGCCGTGACCGTGTTGACCAGCCTGGATCAGGGCGATATCGACGACCTGGGTTTCAAGACCGATGTTGCCGCCCTGGTGCTGTCCAGGGCCAAGCGGGCGCTTGAGATCGGCTGCGACGGCGTGGTCTCGTCGGGGCTGGAAGCCAAGCATCTGCGCGACCAACTGGATCACCGCCTGGTGGTGGTGGTGCCCGGCATCCGCCCGGTGCTGAACAAACCCGCCGACGATCAGAAGCGCACGGTGGATGTGGAAGAGGCCTTCGCGCTGGGGGCCGATTACATCGTGGTGGGTCGCCCCATCCGTTCGGCCCCCGATCCCAAACAGGCCGCCCTGGATGTTCAGGCGCGCATCAAGGCTTATTTCGAGAGGCACCCATGAGCGAGGCGTTTGATCCCACCAACTGGCACGGCACGACGATTCTATCCATCCGCAAGGCGGGCAAGGTGGTGATCGCAGGCGACGGGCAGGTGACGCTGGGGGCCACCGTCATCAAGTCGAACGCCAAGAAGGTGCGCCGCCTGGGTGACGACGGCAAGGTGATCGCCGGATTCGCAGGCGCCACAGCCGACGCCTTCACCCTGTTCGAGCGTTTGGAAGCCAAGCTGGAAAAACATCCCGGCCAGTTGATGCGGGCCTGCGTGGAATTGGCCAAGGACTGGCGCACGGATCGTTATCTGCGCCGCCTGGAGGCCATGATGGCGGTGGCCGACAAGGATGTCTCGCTGGTTCTTACCGGCACCGGCGACGTGCTGGAGCCCGAGGACGGGCTGATCGGCATCGGATCGGGCGGCATGTATGCTTTGTCGGCGGCCCGCGCCCTGATGGATATCGAAAGCCTTGATGCCGAAGCCATCGCCAGAAAATCGATGGCCGTGGCAGCGGGCATTTGCGTTTACACCAACGAACGGGTCATCGTCGAATGCCTATGAGCTCTTTCAGTCCGCGCGAGATCGTTTCCGAACTCGATCGCTTCATCGTCGGCCAGCACGAGGCCAAGCGCGCAGTCGCCATAGCCCTGCGCAATCGCTGGCGCCGCCAGCAATTGCCGCCGGAATTGAAAGAGGAAGTGCTGCCCAAGAATATCCTGATGATCGGCCCCACCGGCGTTGGCAAAACCGAAATCGCCAGGCGGTTGGCCAGGCTGGCCCAGGCCCCCTTCATCAAGGTCGAGGCGACTCGCTTTACCGAGGTGGGCTATGTGGGACGGGATGTCGAGCAGATCGTGCGCGACCTCTTGGACAGCGCCATCGTCATGACCCGCGAAAAGCTGCGGCGCGGTCATGAGGGCAAGGCCGAAATGGCGGCCGAAGAACGCGTGTTGGATGCGCTGGTGGGCGATACGGCAGGCAATGAGACGCGCCAGAAATTCAGAAAGATGCTGCGCGAGAATCAATTGAACGACCGCGAGATCGAGATTCATCTGGCCGACAATTCGGGTGCCTCATTCCCCATGTTCGACATGCCGGGGCAACCCGGCACCAGTGTCGGCATGCTCAATATCAACGACATGCTGGGCAAGATGATGGGCGGGCGCACCAAGCCCCGCAAGATGACGGTTGGCGAGGCTTATAAGGTGCTGATGGCCGAAGAGGCCGACAAGCTTTTGGACCAGGACAAGGTGGTGCGCGAGGCCATCGAGGCCGTGGAGAACAACGGCATCGTTTTTCTGGATGAGATCGATAAGATTTGTGCGCGCTCAGACGAACACCGCATCGGCGGTGATGTGTCGCGTGAAGGTGTGCAGCGCGACCTGCTGCCCCTGATCGAGGGCACCACGGTCTCGACCAAG
>JADFZV010000063.1 GCA_015232335.1 Alphaproteobacteria bacterium
CGCAGGACTATTTCCCGCATATCTTTGGGCGCGGTTCCTACCACATCGTGGGACATATCGGCCGCCTGCCTGCCGCCTTGCCAAAAATCTACCGTCAGCTTGTGGGGTGATGGCGCGCCATGTCGCAACTCGACGTAACTCCGCACGAGGAGAAAGGCTGGGGTGCTTTGGATGCACTGCCAGGCAATCCGCTGATTTGGGTGCTGATCATTTCCGAACTGCTGGTCTTCGGCGCTTTCTTTCTGGGTTACATCGTGGCCCGAGCGCTTGACCCGCAAATGTTCAATGACTCGCAACTGCAACTCGACCGGTTGTTGGGCGGGCTGAATACGATGGTTTTGGTCACGTCGGGCTATCTGGCCGCGCAGGCCGTCAGATTGCGGGCGGAAGACAAGATCGGCGCGTCGCGCCGCTGGCTGGCTGGCGCCATGGGCATAGGCAGCGTTTTCCTGATCATCAAGGCCATCGAATATGGCGACAAGATCGAACAGGGAATCGGCCTTGAAACGAACACGTTCTTCACCTTGTTTTTTTTAATGACTGGCTTTCACATGCTGCATGTGGTGCTGGGGCTGATCATCCTGGCCATTGTCGGCGTGCACAACAGTCTTGAGAATATGGAAACCGGCACGGCCTTCTGGCACATGGTCGATCTGATCTGGCTGATCATTTTTCCCGTCATATATCTGGCGCGCGGGCTGTAATGACTGAAGAACGAAGACTGTTTCGGGCTTGGCTCATCTTGATGTCGCTGACCCTGGTTTCCCTCCTGGCCGCCTTTGGTGGAGAGGGAATCGAAGGAGGGAGTGCCCTGTCACTGGCCGTATTGATGGGAACGGCCTTTATCAAGACCCGCCAGGTTCTCGATCATTTCCTGGATTTGAGAGAGGCCAGGGCTGGCTGGCGCGCCTTCTTCACGCTTCTTCTGGCGGGGCTGCTTTTGATTCTCTTGGGAGTTGGGTTAATTCCCACCCTCATGCAAGAAGCGACGTAGTGCCTCTCTGTCGGTGATGATGATATCGCGTCCCCGGCTTTCGACGCCGACTGACTTCATGCGGGCCAAGGCGCGCGACAGCGATTCGGGCGCAATGCCGATACGGCTGGCCAGCGTCACCTTGGTCAGGGGCAGGCGCAGCCTTGCTTGCTTGGTATTCTCAGGCGCAAAGGTCAGAAGAAACGAGGCCAGCCGCTGCGCCGGAGAACGGCTTTTGATCTGGGCGATTTCCTCGGTCATGCGGGCCTGCCAGCGCGCCAGTCCTTTCAGCAAGATCATGGCCAGATGGGGATTCTGTGACAGGTGCTTCAAAAAAGAAGGGGCGGGCACATGGATCAGCCGCGTGCCGCCCAGGACCTCGCAATTCAGCGGGAACTCGCCTGGCGAGAAGATGGCCGCCTCGGCGAAGGTCGTGACGGCGGAAAAGACTTCGATGATCGATTGCTGGCCGGTCTTGGTCATGGCGTAGAGATTGACCTGGCCGTCAAGGATGATGAAAAAGCGATCCGCCTTGTCGCCCTGGCTGAAGATCAGGGTCTGCCTTGCATAGGAAACCGTATTGGACCCGGACAGAAGAGCCGCAAGGTCGGCCCGCTCGACACCCGAGAACAGAGGCGCTTTTGAAGCCAGGTCAAGATCGGAAGGTGACAGCCCGCTCATCCGGTTTTCCTAATCGTCGGCAATGCAGAATTGGCGCAGATGCCCAATGTCGGCAATGGCGACGCTGTTGCCGGGCAGCGAGTCGACGCCGATGCGGGCCAGCTTGCCCAGAGAGCGGGAGAGGCTTTCCGGCTGCATGCCCAACTCGTCGGCGATACGCTTCTTGTCATGGGGAAAGTCGATCCTGACTTTCCCAGACGTCTGATCTGTCAGCGACAAAAGATAAATGCCCAAACGCTGCGCCGTCGTCTTCAGCTTCAACTCGGCGATCTGCTTGACCTGATTGCGCAGGCGCAGGGACAGGACGGATAGGACCTGCAGTTGCATGTCGAAGCGAGATTCGAGCAGATGAAGCAGGTAAGAGGCCGGAATGGCGATGATCCTCGATGGCAAAAGCGTGCGCGCCGTCAGGTCCGAGGGATCATGCGAAAAAACGGAGACATCGCCCAGAATGGTGTTCTGGCGGCAGATGTCGACGACGCAGGGATGGCCGTCGGCCTCGGTGGACAATTCCACCTGTCCGTCCAGAAGGACGTACAGATTGGTAACTGGATTGCCTCTTTCGAACAAAAGATGGTCCGCAGGGTAGGCGTCTGTTTGGGAGTGTGCCAGCAGGGTTTGCAGGTCATTCGGGGCAAAGCGCGAGAAAAAGGGCATGACCTGCAATTCAAGCAGGTTGTCTTCGTCCAGCCGTGAAAATGCACGTTCCGGCATGCCTACTCCCTGAAATCGACGGTCTTGTATACACGATGATTGGGGGACTTCCTTCTCAAAAATTAGGGGAAGAGGATAGGGCCACCTCAAGAGCCTGTGCCAGTTCGTTCATCGGGGGGGCCCAGTCATAGGGCCGTTCCTGGCGGAAAAGCCGCATCGAGGGGTGCCAGGGCGAGGATTCCCCCGCATCCTGCCAGCGCCAGTCGCCGCCGAAGCGAAGGACCGTCCAGCAGGGTTTGTTCATGGCTCCTGCCAGATGCGCCAGTGCCGTATCGGCGGTGATCACCAGATCGAGATAGGAAACAACCGCCGCCGTTTCTGAAAAATCGGTCAGCCGGTGGGTGAAGTTCTCGACTTGGGGCGGTGGCTCCTCGGCCTGTCCGACTTGAAGCGAAAGAAAGCGGATTCCCTGGACGGCCAGCACCGGATCCAGGGCGCCAACCTCGAAGGAGCGCCGCTCGTCGGCAGGATGTTCGGGGTTGCCGCGCCAGGCGATTCCCACCTTGAATTCCGGACCATTCAGGCGTGGTTGCCATTTTTCGATAGTTTCAGGATTGGCCGCAAGATAGGGAGGCAGGTCACCGAAAACACCGAACAGATTTGCCAGGGAGAGAAGCGCTATCTGCCGGTCGGCTCGGATTTCTGTTCCGATGGCATGGATCTCTGCCTTGGGGAAATTGAAGGCGAAGAGAGAAACAAGCCCAGGATGAACCAGCAATATCAGCCTCTTCACCCGCTCCAGGGCGGGTTTCAGATAGCGTGCGAAGTGAAGCACGTCGCCCATGCCCTGTTCGGCCCAGACCGCCAGAGTCCCCTCGAAATTTCTGCCGTCCCATAAGGGCGCATCGACGGGGGGCGCCATGGCGCCCGGACATAAGAGACGGTTTTCGAACAGCCGGAAGCCTTCTTGCCACCGGCCTTGTCGCAGCAAAGCCAGCGAAAGATTCCAAGCGGCCAGAACCGACGAGGGTTCAATCTCCAGCGCCTCTTTCAAAAGGGTTGTTGCATCGGCGGTCTGGCCGAGATCGAGCAGCACCGAGCCCAGGCTGATCCGCGTATCGGCGCGTCCGGGATCAAGCTCCAGGGCGTCGAGATAATTCTGGGCCGCTTCGACCCGCCGCCCCAGTGCGGCCAGGGCGTTGCCCAGATTGTGCCGGGCATCGGCGGAAGCGCCGTCAAGTGCTGTCACCATCGCCCAGGCCAGAGCGGCCCGCTTGTTGTCGTTCCTGGCCCTGGCGACTGTTGCGCGCTCGACCCATTCTTGAAGTTCAGACATAAAGGCCCCTGAGACGTTCGATCACGGCATTGACGGGGGTTGCCCAGTCGCCTGGGGTGGGCTGGCGGAATAATCTGGCGCCAGGATACCATGGCGAGGTTTCCCCCTCCATCTGCCAACGCCAGTCGGGGATATGGGGCAGCAGAATCCACAAAGGTTTGCCCAGCGCTCCGGCCAGATGGGCAATGGCGCTGTCCGAGGTTATGACTAGGTCGAGGGCGGCCACAATGGCGGCAGTCCCTTCGAAACCGTTGCCGATGGCCGGGTCTTCCTCGTTGCCGAGATCAAGCGGGCCTTCGGACAATTTCAAAAGCTGCTCGCGTCCGATTCCGGTCTGCAACGAGGCAAGGTTGATACCGGGAAGATCGAGCAGTTCCAGCAGGGGGGCCAGTCCCGGCGAGCGGCGCCGGTCGGCGTGATAGCCCGGATTGCCCTGCCAGGCCAAGCCGACCCAGGGTCCGGGGCGCTGTTTGTTGGCGGCCAGACGATTTTTCCAATAGGCCAGACGTTCTGGATCGGCCAGCAGATAGGATTTCTGGCTGTAGGGGGCCTCAAGGAAGCGAGGAGCCGACAGCAGGGCAAGATGCGCATCGGCCTTGGGCAAGTCTTTGCCCCGCTCGACGACGGCAATCATCGGCAGTGAACGGGCGAATAGGGATGCCTGCTTGGGATCGGCTTCCAGCACGACATGGCGGGCGCGCTTGGCAAGCATCGGCAGATAGCGGACGAACTGAAAGGCATCGCCCAGCCCCTGTTCCGCATGGACCAGCAAGGTGCCCTGGGGCAGAGGCCTGCCGTCCCAGGGGGCGCATCCGAAATCGCGTTTGGGGGTGGAGAAGCTTGCCATCTTCCATCGCCATTCCGCCTCGTCAAAACCCTCTTTCCAAGCACCTTTCAAAAACAAAACCGTGGACAAATTCCAGTGCGCATCGGCAAAGCTGGGGTCGGTTTCAACGGCTTTGCGCAGTATGGTCTCCGCCTTGTCAAACTGGCCTTGTTCCTTCAAGGAAACGCCCAGATTATTGGTGATGCGCGGATCTTGAGGGGCTGCGTCATGGGCTTTTTCGAACAGGTCGGAGGCCTTCGAAAAATCATCCCGGCTCATCGCCAGATTGCCCAGACTAAAAAGGGCTGGCGTGAAATCGGGGGCAACCTCAAGTGCTTGGCGGAACAGTCGCTCGGCGGCATCGGTCTCGTTGCTCCAAAGTCGGATCGTGCCCTGCATGACCAAGGGAGCCGGGTTTTCGATGTCCAGAAGGCTGGCCATATGAAGCAGCTCGTCGGCTTCGTCGTAGCGTTTCAGGCGCATCAGCACGTCGGCCGATTGCATCATGGCCTTTGCATCATGCTCATGCCTGAAAAGATAGCAGTTCCAGGCATCGGCGGCTTCTTCAAGCCTGCCCAGCATGTCCAGAATTTGCGCCAACTCGCGGTAAGGAGCGCCTTCTCCGGAATCAAGCAGTGCCGCTTTCTTCAGTTGGGGGATGGCTTCTTCAAGGCGACCCATGAGGCGAAGGGCTTGGCCCAGTCCCAGGCGCACCTTCGCTTCATTGGGCGTCATGTCATAGGCATTGCCGAAGAAATCGAAGGCCTGATTGGCGTGGCCGAGTTTCAGCGCAATCTCGCCAAGGCGGGTCCAGACCCCCGGTTGACGGGGATTGGTTTTCACAAGCGCCCAAAAGGCGGCTTGGGCTTCCATCAGCCGCCCGGCTTTGAAATGCGCTTCTGCGGTTTCGGTGCCCAGGCTCATGGGATGAAATTAGCCGATAAGCGGCGCCGGTGCCACCCACCAGCCGGGCTCGTTGATCAATATCTCCCGGGCCGCCAGACGCGCCTCGTCCTCCTTGGCGAACAGACCGAAGCAAGTCGCCCCGCTGCCCGACATGCGGGCCAGCAGACAGCCGGGCTGGGCTTCCAGCGACTTTTGGACCAGAGCGATGGCGGGGACAAGGGAGATTGCGGGCAACGCCAGATCGTTTCTGCGGTCGCGCAGCAGGCGGGCCAGATCTTGAATGCTGGCGGGGGTGGCCTCGAAGGGAGAGGGCGTCGAAAAGGGACCCGAGCGGGCCTTGAAAACGGGCGGTGTTGCCAGGGGAATGCGGGGATTGGCCAGAACCAGCCAGGCTTCGGGCAAGGCCGGTGCCGAGCTCAGGCGCTCGCCGATGCCGCTCATGAAGACGGCCTTGCTCTTCAGGCAGACCGGAACATCCGCCCCCAGGGACAGGGCCAATTCGGACAAATGGTGTTCCAGGGGCTTCACATGCCAAAGCCGGATCAGCGCCTTCAGGGCCGCCGCCGCATCGGCCGAGCCGCCGCCGATGCCCGATGCCACAGGCAGATTCTTTTCCAAGGTGAGGTGGGCCTTTGCGGGCAGTGAACATGCGTCTGCCAGCTTGCGAGCGGCCTTCAGGACCAGATTGTCCGGCTCGTTCTCCAGCTTTTCCGCCATCGGACCCGAAAGGGCGAGCGACAGATCGTCGCAGTCCTTGGCTGAAACGCGGTCGCCAACGCCTGCAAAGGCGACAAGACTGTCCAACTCGTGATAGCCGTCATCTCGCCGTCCCACGACATGCAGATAGAGATTAAGTTTGGCGGGCGCGAATTCAGTGATCACGAAAACGGTCTATTTCTTGTGATTGGTAAGGCCGCGTTCCAGTTTGATCTTGATCGCCTGGGCAAGTTCCGGCTCGGGATCGAAGACCAGGGATTTCTTCCACTGGAAGCGGGCCTCGTTCTTGCGGCCCACCGTCCAGTAGACATCGCCCAGATGGTCATTGATCACGGGGTCTTCGGGTTGCAATTCGGCGGCACGTTCCATGAAGCGCACGGCGCCCTTTAGATCATTCAGACGATATAGCACCCAACCCAGGCTGTCGGCGATGTAGCCGTCAGTGGGTCTGAGATCGACCGCCTTTTCAATCATCTTGCGGGCGGCGACAAGGTTGACTCCCTGCTCGACCCAGGAATAGCCGAGATAGTTCAGCACGTAGGGCTGGTCGGGTTCGAGGGCCAGAGCCTGCTTGAAATCGGCCTCGGCCTTCGGCCATTGCTTGGAGCGCTCGAAGGCGATGCCGCGAGCATACAGAATGGGCCAGTGGCGCTTCTCAAGTTTGCCCATGCGGGAAAGTGCCCTGCTATAGGCATCGGCAGCTTGATCGAAGCGTTTGGCCTGACGGCGGATATCGCCCAGGCTGATCAGGGGGTCGAAGCGCTGCGGGCGCTCCGTGGCCAATTGCTCGAGCAGCGTCTCAGCCTCGTCCACCTTCTTCAGGCGGTTGAGATTTTCCGCCAAGCGAATGCGAACGGGCCAAGCGGCAGGTTCGCTGGCGGGGATGGAGGCATAGACGGCATCCGCCTCCTCAAGGCGGTTCATGTCCTCGAGAATGCCGCCGATCAGCACTTTCAGCAGGGGAAAATCGGGTTGCAGCTCCTGAGCCAGGCGGCACAACATCAGGGCGGTGTCGGCGGCTCCGGCTTGCTTGAGCGAGGCGGCGGCGCCGAACAAAGCTTCCGCCATGCCTTCGGCGGCTGTCGAAATGGGCTTGATCCCCTTGGTGATGGCCTCGGCTTCGGCTTCGGGGTCCAGCATCGAGGAATCGGGGTTGTCGGTGCGGTAGCGTTCGAACAGGGCCTGGGCCTTGTCCTTCTCGCCGCGCGCCAAATGGAAGGCGCCGACCACGCGCACGGCGCGAAGCGTCAGCCCCGCCGGGCTGGCCAGCGTGCTTTCATACAAACGGGCGGCGGCTTCGGGACGGCCCGCCAGCTCGTTGATGAGCCCTGCATGAAAGCCGTAAAGCGGCATCAGGGCGCTCGACTCCTTCAAGGGGGTCAGCACCTCCAAGGCCTTTTCAATATTTTTGTCGCCGAAGTTGGCCCAGGCCTCCAGAAGCGGCACGACAAAGCTGTTCAGCCCGCGCCTGGGCTGCGTCGACAGGCGCCGGGCAGCCTTTGAAAAATCGCCGTTCTTGGTGTCACGCACGGTCAGGATATAAACGGCGGGTGCGGCCTCGGGGTCGAGAGACAAAAGCCGCTCGGCCAGCACCTGGGCGCGCAGAGGTTGCTCTTCGGCTGTTTTCAGCACACTGGCCCGGGTTAGAAGCTCGACATTATTGGGGTCCTTGGCCAAGGCTTGGTCATAAGCGTCGGCGGCGGTTTTGGTGTCGTGCAGATAGGTGGCGTGGCGGGCCGCCAGATACTGGCCCGATCCCGAGCCGGCGATCAGCGCCGATCCTTCCTCGGAAACAGAAGCTGGAGGCGGGGCCGCGCAGGCAGAGAGCCCCAGGGCAAGAGACAGGGCCGCCAGCGACGGGTGCTTGAAACGAATATGGGCGAGGGGCATCGAAACTCCGGTACAGAAGGTCATCTGCTTACATATTGGGATAGTTGGGTCCGCCGCCACCCTCGGGCACTTTCCAGACGATGTTCTGGGTGGGGTCCTTGATGTCGCAGCTTTTGCAGTGCAGGCAGTTCTGGGCATTGATGACAAGGCGCGGTCTTCCCGATTCGCCGTCGCGCAGGATTTCGTAAACGCCTGCCGGACAATAGCGCGTCTCGGGCGAATCATACAGGGCCAGATTGACCGAAATGGCGATCTCGGGATTGAGCAGCGTCAAATGGGCGGGCTGATTTTCTTCGTGATTGGTATTCGAGATGAAGACGCTGGACAGACGATCGAAACTGACTTTGCCATCGGGTTTGGGATAGTCGATTTTCGGCCAGTCCTTGGCCTTGCCCAACTGGGTGTGATCCGGCTTGTGATGCAGTGTCCAGGGCGCCTTGCCAGCCAACAGATAGGTGTCGATGGCAGAATAGACCAGCCCGGCCCACAGACCATGATGGAAGGAGGGGCGGATGTTGCGCACCTGCTTCAATTCCGACCACAGCCAGCTTTGGCGCAGACGCTCGGGATAGGCCACGACTTCCAGGCCGTGTGTTTCATCATAGGGATGGGTCAGGGCGTCGAAGATGGCTTCGGCGGCCACCATGCCCGACTTCATCGCCGTGTGTGATCCCTTGATTTTGGCGACGTTCAGGAAACCCGCGGCGTCGCCCACCAGCAGGGCGCCGGGAATGGTCAGGCGCGGAATGGATTGCAGGCCGCCTTCCGAAAGGGCTCGGGCGCCATAGGCGATGCGACGACCATTCTCGAAGACATCCCGGATGGCGGGATGCAGCTTGAAGCGCTGGAACTCCTCGAAGGGCGACAGATATGGGTTGGGATAATCAAGCCCCACCACGAAACCCACGGCCACCTGATTGTTTTCGAGATGGTAGAGGAACGATCCGCCATAGGTCTTGCTGTCCAGAGGCCAGCCGATGCTGTGCATGATGTGGCCGGGGCGATGTTTGGCGGGATCGACTTCCCACAATTCCTTGAGGCCGATGCCGTAGGTTGGTGGATCGGCGTCTTTGCGCAGGCCGTAATGCTCGCACAATTCGCGGGTCAGCGAGCCACGGCACCCTTCGGCAAAAACGGTCTGCTTGGCGCGAAGCTCAACCCCTCGTGTGAAGGTGGCGCTGGGTTGTCCGTCCTTGCCGATGCCCATGTCGCCGGTGGCGACACCGGCCACCGACCCGTCATCCATGTACAGAAGTTCAGCACCGGCAAAACCGGCAAAAATCTCAACGCCCAGGGCCTCGGCCTGATTGGCCAGCCAGCGCGTGACATTGCCCAGGCTGACCACGAAATTGCCCCGGTTGTGCATCGAGGGAGGCGTTGGAAGCTGATAGGCCTTCTGCTCCGTCAGGAACAAGAAGCGGTCTTCCCCGGCGGGCGTGTTCAGGGGCGCGCCCTTTTCCTTCCAGTCGGGGAACAGCTCGTTCAGGGCGCGGGGCTCCATGACGGCGCCAGACAGGATGTGAGCACCGACTTCGCTGCCTTTTTCGATGACGCAGACCGAAAGTTCGCAGCCCTTGGCCGAAGAAAGCTGCTTTATGCGGATGGCGGTGGCCAGACCCGAGGGGCCAGCGCCCACGATCAGCACATCGAATTCCATCACTTCGCGGTCCATGGCGCGTCCTTAACTTATTGATTGGCGACCGATTTATCCGGCTAAAGGGTCCCGCAAGGGAGCATCGGCCAACTTAGGGTCACGTGCAACTTCCAAACAGGGTATTGGAGGGCATTTTACGTCCGGGTCAAGCCCTGTTTCATCTTGCCGCAACCTGCTAAGCTGACTTCATGAACGCGATCCAGTCCCCCCTGCCCCCCTACGAGGCGCTTTGCTGGTATCTTGAGGCCGGCGTGGACGAGGCCGTGGGCGAGACGCCGGTCAATCGTTTTGCCCCCCAACCCGAAGCCGCTCCCATCTCTCCGCCCCCGCCGCCCAAGCCGAATGTGGCTGCCGATAAGCCGCCGGTTTCGCCGCCCGCTCCCCGGCCCCATGCCTCAGGTCCCAGCATCGCGGCGGGGGTCAAGACCCTTGATGCGCTGAGGGAGGCCCTTGAGGCCCTTGAGGGTTGTGCCTTGAAAACAACGGCCACCCAGCTTGTCTTCGCCGACGGCAATCCTGACGCCAAGGTGATGTTCGTGGGCGAGGCCCCCGGGGCCGACGAAGACCGTATCGGGCGCCCCTTCGTCGGCCAGGCGGGCAGGCTGCTCGACAAGATGCTGGCCTCGATCGGGCTGGACCGCTCGAATGCCTATATTACTAATCTGCTGCCTTGGCGCCCGCCGGGCAATCGGACCCCCACCCCCCAGGAAGTCGCCCAGCTTCTGCCCTTCCTGGAGCGCCATATCGAGTTGGCCGATCCTCAGTTGCTGGTCTTGTTAGGAGGCACAGCGGCCCAGGCCGTGTTGGCCCATTCCGAGGGAATCACCAAGCTGCGGGGCAAGTGGTTCGATTATGCGACACCGGGTCTGGTGCGGCCCGTTTCGGCCCTGGCGACCTTTCATCCTGCCTACTTACTGCGTCAACCCGCTCAGAAACGTGAGGCTTGGCGCGATCTGTTGATGTTGCGCCGTAAGCTCGACGAGATTGGCAGTTGATTCGCAAAGACGAATCATAGTTGTCCACAGGAAAGGGCGGGCGTTGGCCCTCTTTTCCTTGCCCGCAGGGGGGGGATCGGTTACGAGTCCCGGCCATGACCTGGACCGACCGGAAAGTAAAAGCAGTTCCGGCAACGATCCGCATCATGACCCTGGCGGCGTTTTTGGGGGCGTCAGGGACGGGGGCGGCAGAGACGCTTTTGGATGCGGCGCCGGTCGCCGGTAACGGTAAGCCAGTGAGAACGGCCTCCGTTACGGGCGAGCTTGAACGTTTAGGCCGAGTAACCAGCCTGCCGGACGTGCTTTCGGCGGAAGATTTGGCGCGTTATAGAGCCGCCATTCTGTTCCAGGAAAAAGGCAATTGGGCCGCCGCCGATAAAGAACTGGGCAGGGTTTCCGATCCGGTTCTCAAGGGCAGCCTGCTGGCCGACCGCTTTCTTTCCCGCAAATACCAGCCGAAACCCGCTGAGATCAAGGAGTGGATGGCGAAATACGCCGATCATCCCGATGCCTCTCGCATTTTCAAAATGGCGGGCAAAGGGCAGGCGGCCAAGGGTGTGCGCCGCCCCGCCGAGACGGGCTATCTGCATGGATTCTCGGAAGGCTCGGGCATCGATGAGGAAGTGGGTTCGTGGCGGGTGTCCGAGAAGGCGTCGAGCAAGCCTCTGAACGCCAAGGAACGCGCTTCGGAAAAGGCCTGGAGCAAGTCCTTTCGCAAGCAGTTGAAGGCGGGCAATGTCGATGAGGCGCGAAGCCTTCTGGAAAGCCAGAACGCTCGCCACTATCTTGACGAGACAACCTATGACGAAGCCCGCCTGGCCCTTGCCACGGGCTTCTTTCTAAGAGCCCGCGACGAAGAGGCCCTGGATCAGGCGGTCAAGGCGGCGCAACGCTCGGGCGATGACGTGCCTGGGGCGCACTGGATCGCTGGTTTGTCCGCCTGGCGCCTGGGCAATATCGAGAATGCCCGCATTCATTTCGAGGTTCTGGCCAATCGCGAGAATGCGCAGCCGGGTCTGATGGCCGCCGCCGCCTTCTGGGCTGGCCGGGCCAATCTGGCCCTGAAGCGTCCCGAGATGGTCGATTACTGGTTCACCATCGCGGCCAGCCAGCCGCGCAGCTTCTACGGTCTGCTGTCGCACCGCATGCGCGGCCTGCCCATTCGCTTTGAAGATTCCAGCGTTCTCTTCACCGAGGACGATGCCGAGGTGCTGCTGAACCATGAAGGTTCGCGCCGCGCCTTGGCCCTGATTCAGTTGGATCAGCAAGAAGAGGCCGAGCGCGAATTCAGAAAGCTGTATACCGGGGCTTCGCCGGGATTGGCCAAGGCGCTGCTGGGCGCTTCGAAATTGTCGGGCATGCCGGGCCTTGCCATTCGTCTGGGCGGCGTGATGAGCGAGCGCGACGGGCGCATGCATGATGCCGCCCTTTATCCCCTGCCACCCTGGAAACCCGATGGCGGATGGCGCATCGACCGGGCTTTGGTCTATGCCCTGATGCGTCAGGAATCAGCCTTCAACCCGTCAGCGAAAAGCCGGGCGGGAGCCAAGGGGCTGATGCAACTGATGCCTGGAACGGCCAAGCTGGTCGGCGGGCGTCAGGATGCCAAGCTGGTGATGAATCCGGAAATGAATATCGAATTGGCGCAGCGCTACATCGAATCCTTGCTGCGCGATCCCGCCATTGACGGCAATCTGTTCCTGCTGGCCGCCGCCTATAATGGGGGGCCGGGCAAAGCCATGCGCTGGGAGCGCCAGGCCGATCACCGCGACGATCCTTTGCTGCTGCTGGAAAGCATTCCTTCCCGCGAGACCCGCGCCTTCATCAAGCGCGTGTCGTCGAATCTGTGGATGTATCGGGCGCGCTTGAAGCAGCCCAATCCGGAACTCGATCTTCTGGCCGCAGGCGAGTGGCCGGCTTATGCAGCACTCGACAGCCGCTCGACCGCCAGCTCAGCCCGCTAAAACCAGAATCCGCTTAAGCCGGGCGTCGTGAATGCCCAGTTCGTCCATGCGCTTTAGCGTGCATTCCAGATAATCGTAGGACCGTCCCTTGCCTCCAAGACCTTCTGCGATCAGACGGGCGGCCTCGGCTTCGGACAGTCGGCAATATTGCTCATGATCGCGTCTGGCGACATAGGCCAGGGCGGGGACGATCCGCCCATCTCGAAGCCGGGTTTTAAGTTTCAGGGGGTGATAGACTCCGGTGGGCAGTTCGCGTCCGTCGAGCAGCGCCCTGACACGCTTCTCTTCGCCCTTTCTGACGAGATGCGCCAATCCCCGGCAAGAGCCGCCTCGATCAAGCCCCATCACCAATCCCGGCTTTTCCGGTGTGCCGCGATAGCGGATGGACAGGATGCACAAGGCGCGGTGATAGCCTGAAATCCAGGCGCTTTGCGTCTCTTCGGGATCGAAACCGATCTCCCACATAAGCGAGGCATAGGCAAAGACCCAAAGCCGCTGGTCCATGGTCAGGCCCGGTTGGCCAGGGCGACGCCCGCCGCCACCACACCCATGCCGATCAAGGCCAGGGCGGACAAGGTTTCTCCGAACAGGAAATAGGCGATCAGCGCGGTGGCGGGGGGAACCAGATAAAAGAAGCTGGCGACTTTGGCCGCGGCACCCGCGCGGATCATGCGGTAGAGCAGGGTGATGGCGCCTACCGAGAGGACCAGGCACAGCCAGGCCAGGGCGAAGATGAATTCGCCGCTCCATACGACTTCGCGGGTTTCCAGGGCCATCGACATCGCCAGCATGGCCAGGCCTGCGCTGGCATATTGGACGACGGCGCCCGTGCGCAGATCCATCCCCGAACAGTGGCGCTTCTGGTAAAGCGTTCCCAGCGAGATGCCGATCACAGCACCAAAGGCCCAGGGCAGGCCTTCAAATCCGACCGAGCCTGGATGAACCTTGTCGGCCACCACCAGAATGACACCCAAAAGCCCCAGCAACAGCCCGGCCCATTGCTTGGGTCGGACGCGCTCGCCCAGGATGGGACCCGCCAGAACGGCGGTCAGCAGAGGCTGAAGCCCGGTGACAAGGGCGGCGATACCGGCCCCCAGGCCTGCGGAAATGGCGGCAAAAACGCCGCCCAGATAGACGCCGTGAACCAAAAGCCCGGCCAGGGCGATGCGGCCCACGAAGGCGGGTGATGTCGGCCAGGGGGCTCGCATGAGGAAGGCGGTCAGGGCCAGAAGGGCCGTCACAATGACAAAGCGGATGAGCAGGAAGGTAAAGGGTTCGGCATAGGGTGCCCCCATCTTCGATCCGATGAACCCCGTGCTCCATAGAAGAACGAACAGGCCCGGTGCGATGGCGGCCAGAGGATCGCTGGGGCGCTTGCTGTTCTCGTTCATAAACGCAGTCTATCCGGCCTTTTTGCCTCGGGCGAGGCTTTTACAAACCGTCAAAAAAGCCGGGGATTGCCGCTTGCGTCCCGGGCCTTGCTATGGCAAGGTCCGCACCCTGAAAACGGGCGCGCTGCTGTAGCTCAGTGGTAGAGCACTCCCTTGGTAAGGGAGAGGTCGTCAGTTCAATCCTGACCAGCAGCACCATTTTTTATCAAACAAAATCAGACGATTAAAGCAAGGCTTCCGCCTCTGTCCGAAAGGGCCGGAATGGTCACGAAGGGCCAGCTTTTGCCATATCCGGCAGCGCAAAGCGTGCAAAATCCGAGCAGGGATTCACAAGGGGAAAGAGGCTTCGATTTGATCAATCGCCTTCTCTGCTACCCGTGCGTTTTCCTCAAGCGGCTTGGATTTTCAGGAATTCGCTAATTTCGAGAGGGGGCCTTTATGGCCACTCGAGGAAATTTGTCTGCGGCTTCGATTGCCGCCTTGCTGCCTCGAACAGAGGAAGCCATCTGGGTATCGACCTGCGAGATATGCGTGTGCAACCAGTCGAAGATGAAGTCGAACGTCTCGTTCTGAAAAATGAAATCGGCATTTTCCAGTAACTGATTATGCACTTTTTGTATTATCTGCTCAAACTCCTCATGCGCTTTTTGATGCGATTTGAGTCCGCCAAAGGAACAGGCCGCCATGGCACTTTCCTCGCGCCTGAAGTGAATAGAGACGTAGTCGACCAGGGAATCAAAAACATACACCAGGGTTTTGTGCGGGAATGAATAGGCGCCCATTTCCTGCAAGTCCGACACCCAGGTCACGATGTTCCGGTGATCCTCGTCGATCGAAGGCACCCCGACCTCAAGCGTGTCATCCCATTGCATGATGTCTCTAACTCCGAGATCGTTTGCTCGCTGCTGGACCACAACGCTGCTGCCTCCCAGGCCCAGGCGAGGATGGTCCCTACGACCCGGCGGGGCACTACTTGAAAATAGGCTAGAATCAGACAGTTTTCTTCATTTAATTTCGATCATTGCCGGGCTGGTACCCCTGCCGACTTTGCGGGGGGCTCTCTTTCAGGGCATAAAATCATTGAGATTGCCGCGACTTGTCCTGCTTCGGGACAAAAAACCATTGCTGTTAAGTAGTTAAGGCGTGGCTTTTCGCTGCGTCTGGGGTTGCCCGACCGGCAAGGCCATGTTATCAGTGCGTAGCTGGTATGATAATCTTGATGGTATTGTCCTTAGGGGAGAAAACAGATGGCCGCAGCCGCAGTGATGTGCCCACCCGTAGCACAGGGCGTAGCGCCCGTAGCTCCCGCCACCATGGCCGGAGAGATCGAGAATGAAGCCGTGGCCGCCAAGGCGACCGGGGCCAAGGGTGCCGTCGCAAAGGGCGGGGCGGCAAAGGCGGCTGCCGGAGCCGGACAGGCCAAGGGATTGGGCGTTGCCTTGAAGACGGGAGCCGGGCAAACTGCGGCGGCGAAAGGTACCGCTGGTCTTGCCGCCAAATCGGCCGTTGGCGCGGCGGGCGGAACCGTCGTTGCCGGAAAGGGGCTGGGTCTGGGCCTCGGTTTGGGTCTGGGCGCTTGGGGCCCCATTTTCCTGGGTCTTGCCGCTGCCGCCGCCGCTTATGCCTATCTGCGCAGCCGCAAGGCCGAACAGGAACAGTCCGACGAGGAAATCGAGCTGCGCCAAGCCATGGCTTGAGTTGCAGAGACGCCTAACAGCAGGGGATAGAGGATCATGACGGAAGCATTCGTACTGGCGCCAAGGGAAGTGAAGAGCAAGCTTCTTGCAGCTCTCAGCTATTTGGGAATCTTGTGCTTCGTTCCGCTTCTGGTTTCGCGCGACGACGAGTTCGTCTCTTTCCATGCCAAGCAGGGATTGGTCATCTGGATGTGGGGCGCTTTGGCGATTTTCGCCCTTCACGTTCCGCTTCTGGGCAAGTGGGTCTTCGGGCTTTCCACCATGGCCGTCGTGGCCTTTTCGGCGCTGGGCCTGCTGTCCGTAGTTTTCGGAAGGGCCTGGAAGCTGCCGCTGATCAGCTACGTCTCGGCACGCATCTAGCGCATCCTGCGATAAATCTGACGCATTTCGCCGGAGCGATTTTCCGTCACAG